>CAJTMY010000080.1 GCA_910577355.1 uncultured Muribaculaceae bacterium | reverse complement strand
GACCGAATTCTTCAAACAAATCGCTATCTTTGCACTTGCCAGTTGAACCTACGGTAGACGGAAAATAAGCATAAGATGTTAATTATGCTGTAACAGTTGCCGCTATCGCGATAATGCCGTATATTTGCACATATAAATCTACTTGCATTATCACGACAACCATGAAGAAAGCATTACTCCCGGCCGTATTGGCGGCATTTGCATGTGCGGGAGCCTGGGCACAGATTATAACCACCGATCCGCCCATCCTTACACAGAGCAGCAAGAACATAACTATCACCTACCATGCCGATGACGAGGCGTCCAACAAGGCTCTTGCCAATCTCCCTTCGTCAACTCCGGTATATGCTCATGTCGGTCTCATCACCGACAAGAGCGCGGGCACATCCGACTGGAAATATGCCCCAAACTGGGGCGACAATGCCGACAAATACAAGCTCACATACAAGAGTGCCGGTACATATACTCTTGCCATAAGCGACTTCAAAAGCTACTTCAACACCAATGCCACACATGGCGAGAAGGTGCAGAAGCTGGCATTCGTATTCCGCACAGGCGACAACAGCAAAGAGGGAAAGACAGCTTCGGGCGGAGATATCTTTGTGGATGTATTCGAGGACGGATACAACATGACTTTCACATCGAGTGTCACAGGCGGTATAGCATCGACAGGCAGCTCCGTGGCGCTGAATATCGCGACAACAGAATCTTCGTCAATCACTATCGCCGTTAATGGTACTGAGATTGCTTCGAAAAGCAATGCCACATCGCTCAGCCACTCTTATAAATTCAGTACTACCGGCAACTATGAGTTCACCGCTAACGCGACAAATGCTTCGGGCGAGACACTTACACGCCGGATATCCATATGCGTGCCCGGCAATTCCACCCCCGGCGGTTATCCCGGAGGTATACCCAGAATGGGGCCTGTGACAAATGCCGACGGAACTGTGACATTCTGTATCGCGGCTCCGGGGAAGAAAGACGCCATCCTCGTTGGCGCGTGGGACGACTATGCAGTGCTCGACAGCCGTGTTATGAAATACTACGACTATCAGGGCAACCGTTATTTCTGGACTACGGTCGCAGAACTCGATCCCGACAAGCAGTATCCATATTATTTCATCATAGACGGCACACACAAGGTGGCCGATCCGTATGCCCGCCTCGTGCTCGACTGTTACAGCGATAAATTCATCGAATCGGATCTCGGTTTCGACCCATGGCCCGAGCGTCCGCAATATCCCTATGACAAGGTGGACAATGTGATGATGGGCGTCTATTGTGGTAATATGAATGCCGGTTACAAATGGAGCGACTTCACTATACCCGACCACAGTAATCTTGTGATATACGAGTTGCTGCTACGCGACTTCACAGGCACTGAAGGGCAGGCCAAGGGCGACGGCTCGGTGCGCAAGGCGATTGAAAAGATCCCATATCTCAAGGAACTCGGAGTGAATGCCGTGGAGCTGATGCCTATAATGGAGTTTAGCGGCAATAATTCGTGGGGCTATAACACCAATTTCTACTTCGCTCCCGACAAGGCCTACGGATCGCCCGCCGACTATAAGGACTTTGTGGAGACATGTCACCGCAACGGCATGGCCGTCATCCTCGACATAGTGCTCAATCACAGCGACGGGCTGCACCCCTGGTATCGTATGTATGATATCGGTTCAAATCCTTTCTATAATGCTTCAGCACCGCATGACCTCTCTTTCTTCAACGATTGGAACCAGGACAACGCACTGGTGTGGCAGCAATGGACCGACTGTCTCAAATATTGGATGACAGAATATAATGTGGACGGTTTCCGGTTCGATTTCGTCAAGGGGCTTGGCTCTAACAGCTCGTATAAGAGCGGCATCGATGCCTTCAATCAGAGCCGTATCGACAATATGAAGCGCCTGCATGATGTGATAAAGTCGGTGAAGCCCGACGGTATCCATATCAACGAACATCTTGCCGGCGTCGACGAAGAGACTGCTATGGCCAATGACGGCCAGCTGCTGTGGGGCAATTTCAACAGCAACGCCTCCAGATTTGTGAACGCTCAGCCCGAGACTTCCGGTACAAATCTCGGGCAGCTCACCGGCAACGGCCGCCCGTGGGGCTCGCTGATAGGATATGCCGAAAGCCACGATGAAGAGCGTATCGCATATATGGCCGGTACTCAGGGCAAACTTGGTACAAACACCTGGAGCAAGCGCGTCGAGGCTCTTGCCGTGCAGTTGTTGCTGTCGCCAGGCCCCAAGATGATATGGCAGTTCGGCGAACTTGGAGCGAATCAGACCACCAAGAACAGCTCCGGCAACGACACCGGTCGTAAAAAAGTGATATGGAGCAATCTCAACGACGTGCGTTTCAAAGGCATTCACGACACTTATGCCGCTCTTTGCAACCTGCGTCTCAGCGAGCCAGGTCTTTTCAGACAGGATGCCGTGTTTCAGACTTCCGGTCTTGGCGGCAATGCCACCAATGTGCGCACCATGATACTGCGCGACGGCGACAAGGAAGTAGTCGCTTTCATCAATCCGTCCAAAACAGCCGCGGTCACCGTGCGTGTCAATGCCTCTTTGCTCAGCGAGTCAAATTCGCAGCTCGTCTGTGCCACACAGGGTACGGCTCCGGTACTCAAAGGCAGCGGCAGTGTCAGCGTCGATCTTGCCGCCAACGGCATGGCTGTATTCGCCACAAAGACGGTCAACAGCATCGATGATGTGGAATTCGACATCGCCGATCGGCCGTTTGAAGTGCACGGCGGAGTGGGAGAGATTATCATTACCGGCAGTTACGACGCTGCCGAAGCGTACAATCTTGCCGGTGTGCGCATGGTCTGTCTCTCAAATCTCGAAAAAGGAGTTTATATTGTCTGCGTCGACGGCTACACTTCCAAGATAGTAGTGAAATAAATCAACAATAAGCCATAAGATAGCACGGCTCCGGACAATTTGTCCGGGGCCGTGCTATCTTATGGCTTATTGTTCACATCTCTTGTATAGAGATACTTATCTAATCGCAAAGGTAATAAAAAGATCTTAATATCCA
>CAJTMY010000079.1 GCA_910577355.1 uncultured Muribaculaceae bacterium | reverse complement strand
GACCGAATTCTTCAAACAAATCGCTATCTTTGCACTTGCCAGTTGAACCTACGTAAATGAAAAAAACATGCGGATAGTTCGATTTGTCCCCTCAATAATTGCCCGTGAAGCAGGAATGTCGTAAATTTGCAGGCCTTTTGGCAAGAGAAAACACCAACAACGTATAGAACATTAACGTATGATAAATCGCATTCTAATCCGAATCAAAGTGGTACAGATACTTTACTCATATCTGTTGTCACGTAGCGAATTCAAAATCGAAAGTGCCCCAGAGGCACCATCACGCGACCGTAAATTCGCATATGCCGTTTATCTCGATATGCTCTCCCTCATTCAGGAATTGTCCGGCATACGCACCAACAATCCCTCACGTTCGCTGCCCGCCATAGATGTGCACCCCAAGTTCCGCACCAACCGTGTCGGACGGGCTTTGGCCGATAATCCGCAGCTCAAATCCATCACTTTCCGCGAGATAGCCGATCTCAACTCTTTTGGCCCCGTGCTTCAGCGTATCGCCGACACGCTGTCGGCTACCACGGCGTTTGCCGATTATGCACGCAGGCGGAACCACAGCCTTGACGACGATATCAGGGTGTGGACAGTGCTGCTCGAATCGGCTGTGCTTAAAAATCCCGACGTACTCGCCGTGTTGCGCAAGAACCCCGACTTCTCGCTCACAGGTCTCCATCACGGCGTCATGCAGGCTGTGGACACGCTCAAGGCCTATAACGACGCCAGTGCTATGTACGTGAAGGCAAAAAACGAACTCGAGACTTCACTTGCAAAGGCCTACGAGCTGTATTTCGCCATCTTCATGCTTATCGTCGAGCTCACACGCGAGGAGGAGGAACGTATCGAGACCGCCAAGACAAAATATCTCGCCACAGCCGATGAACTCAATCCCAACCTCCGCTTCGTGCAGAACCGTTTCGCCCGGTATCTTGCCGACAACGAGGAACTCAAGGAAGTGGTTGAGGACAAAAAAATAACCTGGATAGATTCCGCGCCCCTGCTCAAAAATCTGCTCGCGCTCATCACGCAGTCCGATATATATATCGATTACATGGCGCGCGAGAGCACTACGTGGCAGGACGACTGCGACTTCTGGCGCAGCATACTCAAGAATGTGATATTGCCGTCCGACGCCCTTGCCGAGGCTCTCGAGAGCAAATCGATATTCTGGAATGATGACGTTCTCACCATGGGCACTTTTGTCCTTAAGAGCATACGCCGCTTCGCCACCGACGACAA
This sequence comes from uncultured Muribaculaceae bacterium, assembly GCA_910577355.1. Classification (GTDB taxonomy): domain Bacteria; phylum Bacteroidota; class Bacteroidia; order Bacteroidales; family Muribaculaceae; genus CAG-873. The sequence continues at coordinate 2,491 of CAJTMY010000079.1, read as the reverse complement.
GGCGCACTTCCTGCCGCAATACAAAGACGACGAGGATGCCGAGTTCGGCGCTAAGCTTTTCACGCTCGCTGTCGAGAATCGCGAGAAATACCGTGAATATATCGACCGCTTCATAAATCCCGACTGGGATCCCGAGCGCCTCGCCTTCATGGATATCGTGATAATGCTTACAGCCATCGCCGAGATCATCAACTTCCCCGGCATACCCCTCCCCGTGTCGCTCAACGAATACATAGAGATCGCAAACGACTATTCCACCCATCGCTCCGGCCCGTTTATCAACGGAATACTCTACTCCATCGCCGGCATGCTGTCCGACGAGGGTATACTCCGCAAGCCGCTCGTAAGGCAACCGGAAGAAAATGAACAATAACAATAAATTATAACCAACAACATGTCCCTCCAATTCATCCCCCTTCAGGACGCCGCAGCACAAGGCGGCGGCTTCAGCGGCATTATCATGATAGTGCTGCTCCTCGTGGTATTCTGGCTCTTCATGATCCGTCCCCAGCAAAAACGACAGAAAGAGATACGCAAATTCCGTGAAAGCCTCACAAAAGGCGACAAGGTAGTCACCGCCGGCGGCATCTTCGGCAAGATCTGCGAAGTGAATGAAAAGACATTCCTCGTCGAGATCGCCCAGGGAGTAAAGATCACCATCGACAAAGGTTCTGTATATCCCTCCGCTACCGATGCTGCCCAGGATGCCCGGCAGGATCAGCAGAAATAACGCACATACACATTATCCGGGCCACACAGCTGTGTGGCCCGGATAAAACACTCCAGATGAACATCAAGGCCATTATGCACAGGATACGTGCCGCAGCGCGTTCGCGCCGTGGTCACAATGCCATTGTGTTTCTGGTCTTTCTTTTCATAGCTGCCGTGCTATGGTGTGTTATAGCCTTCAATGATCAGTCGCAGGCCGATATCCGTATGCCGGTAAGGGTAACGCATGTCCCCGACTCGGTGACCATCGTATCGCAGATACCGCCTACGATAGCGATAAGCCTGCAGACACGCGGCACACAGCTCCTGAAAATCGGCCTTACCAGGCCTCCGGTATTCAACATCGACTTCCGTATGTATCGTCAGGGGAATACATTGCGGCTTACCGATACCGACCTCAAAGCGATAGCACGCGGCGCGCTCGACGGAGCCGCCATCGCAGTGGTGTCGCCCGACTCGCTCAGCCTTGCGTTCACGACGCAGCCGCCGGTTATCCTTCCGGTTAATCCCGATTTCATAGCCATACCCGGTCCTCAGGCTGCCATATCAGGCAACCCGATTCTTTCGGCAGATAGCGTGAAAGTCTACTCCACCCGCCGCCTGCCGGGAAATATATCGGCAATAACCACCGAACCGCTGCGTGTCAATGGCATCAACGAGACAACCACACGTCGCGTACGCCTAATCGCTCCGCCTCATTCGCGGGTAGTACCCGACAGTATCGATGTTACGATTACCGTCGAACCGCTTATCTTCAAGACACGAAAAGTCACAGTCGAGGCGGTCAATGTCCCTGAGGGTCAGAAGCTCATCACCTTCCCGGCCCAGATAGATGTCATGTATATGATACCTGTATCAGACTACAAGACATCCGACCCGTATATACGTGTCACTGCCGACTATCGTTCGGTTGCGGGAGGCAAATCGCGTATGGTACGCCTCCGCATAGCCGATGCATCGGAAAACCTTCTTAACGTACACCTCGCCGCCGACAGCGCCGAATATATCATCGAACACCTTTGACCCTATGTTGATTGCTATCGCAGGAGGAATCGGATCCGGCAAATCTGTAGTGTCGCGTATACTGCGCGTTCTCGGCTATCCCGTCTACGACTGCGACACGCAGGCACGCATTATAATGGACGGAGATCAGGCAATACACAGCCGCCTGTGCAGCGATATACATCCACAGGCCGTAGTAAAGGGCGTGATAGACAGGCCGCTCATCTCATCCATCGTATTCAACGATTCAGATGCCTTGTTGCGTCTCAACGCCATAGTGCATACCGCTGTTACAGCCGACCTTCGCTCATGGAGCGAAACCAATGCGGCAGCCGGCCGGCTTATGCAATTCGTCGAGACGGCAATCCCGGTACAGAGCGGCCTGTACAGACAAGTGGATGCGATATGGCAGGTTGTCGCCACCGAGAAACTGCGCATCAGGCGTGTACAAATCCGCAACGGTCTTACCGAACGACAGGTGCGCGACCGTATGGACTCCCAGCGGGGAGAAAGCCTCGCCGGTATTCCGCACATCGACATCCACAACGATACAGACACACCTCTATTGCCCCAGATACACCGGTTGCTCGACTCCATGGAAGTTCGCAAACGTGCTCGTAAGAACGGAATCTGAAAAAAACATCTCAAAAAATTTGCACAATATCATAAAAACACATAACTTTGCACTCACAAAACCAAAACACCCGGAGAGGTGGGTGAGTGGCTGAAACCACCAGTTTGCTAAACTGACGTAGGAGCA
>CAJTMY010000078.1 GCA_910577355.1 uncultured Muribaculaceae bacterium | reverse complement strand
TGGGTCCCTTTTCAAATGTTCTTCCCGGGTCCCTTTTCAAGTGTTAGCTACAGGTGGCCGTTGTTCCTCTGCCGGGCGTTGTGCGGGGGCGGCTTCGGCTGTGGGCGCGATGGTGTGAGCGGATGGTCGTGGCGATGTGGAGTGCGGCGAGGCTCGGAGTGTTTGAACACCGCCGCCGGGTGTCGGTCTGAACTGTGTTCAAGGCTCTCTCCCGGAAGCCGGAGCACTTGCGTAGGCGGTTGTGGAGCGCAGGGAGGCCGGAGCTTGCGGAGGTCTCCAAGCGGAACAATTCGGGAGTGTGCCGGGGCCGACACCCGACGGCAGAGGGCAACAAGCGCAGCGCAGAACTCGGAGCGGAAGCCAAACGAGCCGCCACGCGCCGGAGCGATTAAGTCTAAGCGACCTGTGCCGTAAAGCCGCCGCCACACAACGCTATGGGTGGGTTCGGGGATAATGCAAAACGGCTACCCTCACGGGCAACCGTCTGCTAAATCAAAATCTACTTATGAAAAAACGTCTACTGGGTATGCGGTCAATGTCGGCGGCGCAGGTAGGCGAATATGCCGATCACGAGGATTATCACGCAGCCGAGGGCTGTAAATATCAGGGTGGTGTTCGGAAGGTCGGCTACGGAGGTGGTGGCGGTGTGCTCGGCTCGTGATGTGGCCGTGGCGCGTTTGTAAGCCACGGTGTCGAGTCGGTTATATCCCTCTATGTCGTTGACTATCTGCTTGCGATTGTCAATGACAGAGCCTTTGACGGCGCGGATGCGCACTCTCTCCGTTGTATCAGCGGCGACTTGTCGCTCAATGGCGATGTCGAGGGTGTCGAAGGCGAAATTGATTCTGCGCAATGCAGTATCAATTTTAAGGATATAGCCGGAGGTGTGTATCGAAGCTGTGCTGTCGATGTCGACTTTATCGCTCACCGAGATTTCTTTCTTGGCTCGGCAAGAGGTTAAAAGCGCGGTGAAAATCAGAATGTATGCGAGAAGTCGTTTCATAGGTCGGCGTATTCTTTTGTTGCGTCGAATGAGGGGCAGGCTTTGGGGGCGAAGTCGCGGTGTCCGTATATCCTGGCACCGGGGTATCGGGCTTTCAGGGTCTTCAGAAGTTGACGGAGTGCGGTTTTCTGTATGGGGGTGCGGGTGTCTTTCGGGGCTAATTGGCCGTCGGGCAAACGTTTCTGTGCGTCGCAGCCGCCAACATAGCACACGCCTATGGAGTGTGCGTTGTGGCCGGAGCAATGTGCGCCGATCTGCTCGACTGGTCGGCCATTGTGTACGCTGCCGTCGAGATATACGATGTAGTGATAGCCTATGTCGCGCCAGCCGTTGCCGCGCGGTTTCGGGGCTGTATGCCACTCTCTAATCTGCTGCACGGTGAAGGGCCTCCCTTCGGGTGTCGCCGTGCAATGGACGATGATTTTGTCTATGCTTCGCATAAGGTTATGGGGTTATATGGTTATGAGGTTATGTCTTCGTCGCGGTCTTTTGGCCGCGAGTATTTATAATGATAGTCGATGCCGAACAACGCCCCGGCGAAAGTGAGGATTTCGCCGAAAGCGATAAGGACGGAGTTATGGATTTCGCCCGGAGGGGGCAGAATAAATCCGGCTATGAGCAGCCCGCAGCCCAGGGCGATGAGGGCTATTGCGGCGAGCAGCTGAATGGTGGGCTTATGTTTTCGGAGGTTCATATTTTGTGGTGTAATTATTTGGCTATGTGGCGGATTATGGCTATCTTTGCATCTGTAAGTGAAACCATACTAAAAATGACCCGGACACCTCTTAACAATGTAAAGCCGCGCTGAAGATGAACTGGATACCTCTACGTATGACGGATAGCATTTCCCGTGTGGGCTATCCGGGCGGCGTTTCATTGATAGCATCCCCTCGGATGACGCTCCCGAAAGGGAGATAATTCAGGGCTGTCATAGCTTGTATAAAAGATAGCATCCCCTTGCGGCTTGACCGTAAGGGCTTTCTTTTTTATGTGCCGAAAGTCCATCGTTTGCTGCCGGGGTCGTATATGATGGTGAAGGTGGCGAGTGAGCTTGCGAGGTTGGCCGGTGTTATGGCGGCGGTGCCGGGGCGGATTGGTTTGGCGAGGCCGATTCCGAAAACGAGGCGTATCATGCGCTGCTTTTTCGGATTCTTGGGGTCGGTTAGCGACACGGAGCTACGACCGAGGCCGAAGCGTATGTTGCCGTTTTTGTCGGTGTGCCGGGTTACGAGTGTCGAGGGGGCGGCAGACCATCCGGCGGCTTCGGTGCATAAGTCGTTGTGGGTGTTGGTGGAAAACTGGATTTCGGTGCCGTTGAGCCTTACGGCGTAGACGGAGCCGTACAGCCCCCAGCCTTTCTTGGCCGGGCAGTATTTCTTGGCGGCGCGTTGCTCGGCGGTGGCGAACTTGTTCTTGAAGGGGTTGCGCTTGCGCACACGCCGAAAGAGATAAGGCACATATCCGGCGGCGGTAAGTGTCTGTGCGCCGAGAAGGTGCAACGTGCCGTTGACGACCTGACAGGATATTTGCGAGGCTTTATAGAGGTTGTCGGCGGTGCCGATGCCGAGCAGGGAGTTTATGGTCTGTATCTGTTTCTTGATGTCGGCCACGTCGCGCCGCGCGGCGTTTAGGTCAACGACCTGTTGGGCGCGCATGGCTCCGGCCCGCTCGGTGGTGGCCTGTTGTATCTGTATGGGCGACAGCGTGGACTGCGCCCCGGTGTATAGGTTGACACTTCGGGCGGCGAGGTATATGTGGTTGCGGTCGGCGTTGCCCTGCGAAAGCGCGGTGATCGCGGGCGCGGCGGTTTTCAGGGCCTCGTGCCATTTGTTGATGATGTCGAGGTTCGCCTGTGTTCCGGCGGTGGCGAGTATGTCGACAATTTTTTGGAGGATAGAGCCGACGGTTTCGGGCGATACGGAGTTTGAGGCCGTGGTGTTCCGAAATTGGGTAATGAGTTGGGTTAAGGTCGTTACGTCAATCATTGCGGTAATCTTTACCGCAAAACTACGGCGACGGTGTCGCCGTGGAAAAGACACAAGAAAAGCCGCCCGGATTAGGGGCGGCTATAAAAAACTAAACCCCGAGGTTTGTCCGAAGACAGGGACACTCGGGGGATTCCGTTGCAAAGTTAGGAATATTTTCGTAATTTTGCAAATCGCAATAAGTTAAAAATTCCGAAGTGAAATATTCCGAGTATGAAAAGGCGTTTTCTCCGGCTCGCCTCAACAAATATTTAGTCGCGTGCTTTGGCAATACTGCCAAAGCACTGACGCTGTATAGGCATAACGTAAAGTTGTGCCAAAAGTTTTATGGCATATTGAATATATTCGAGGTTGTGCTCCGCAACGCTATCAATTCTCACTATCAAAGCGTTTTCAATGATTCGGAATGGGTGGAACATCAGATACAACACGGCGGCATGATAGAGAACGCGCCACAGAAAAACGAGGTGCTACGGATAATCGCCACACTTCGGCAGAATGGGCGATATACAAACGACCGTGTCGTTTCGTCGGTATCTTTCGGTTTTTGGACGCATCTGTTCACGCGACAGCCCTACCGCTTGGGCGGTCAAAACCTTTTGCGGATATTTCCTAACCGTACAGCCGGATTAGGCCAACGTGCGGTGTTCAATGAGCTTCAGGAAATAAAGACGTTTCGCAACCGCATAGCTCACCATGAGGCTATTTGCTTTGATGAGAACGGCAACATCGACATGGCGAGGACACAAAGTAAATATGCGCTAATCCTCAAATATATAGACTTCCTCGGCTATCAAAGCAGCCATCTATTTTATGGCATAGACATACTGCCGGATTCCACTATTGCCAAAATCGAAGCATTGAAATGAAAAAGTGGCAGAAGGTATTGGGGTGGATAATGGTTAAGTTGAAAAAGTCGAGAATATCGAAAGAAACTAAAACGCAAAGAGCATGTGGGATTTATCGAACAACCAAACAGTATATTTTCCTAACAGGATATGGTAAAACCGGGATGGGGTATTCTATGAGTTATCCTATAAAATTTGCTCCAGTAGATTGTGATGATGTCGAATTTAATAATGCTTTTGGTGAAGTTTATATTGCCAGTAATCGAGACAAATATGAGGAGTTGACATCTGTGCAGCTGATTAAAGCAATGAAACAGCGCTCATGGCGACAACTTCGTAATCAATCGGCGTATATACACGTCCGACAAAACGATGACGAAATCACGGTTCTTCCAACCATGTACAAAAGTAATGAATGGGATTACAAACATTCTTTAACTTTTGACATTGGCAAAGACTCCATATATGACATTGTAAGTGAAGTCAGGAAACTACTTGACAGCATTGAAATTGACTGACAAATAATTCAAATCATTTCAGCAGCGAGGCTCGGAATGAGCGGTGTAGCTAACACTTGAAAAGGGACCCGGGAAGAACATTTGAAAAGGGACCCAC
>CAJTMY010000077.1 GCA_910577355.1 uncultured Muribaculaceae bacterium | reverse complement strand
CATTCCCCAAAATCAATTATTTAAATTTAAGATAATTTTGATGCGGTTGCCCTGTTATTTTATCGACGTTTTCAGTTCTACATGACAAGCGCATTGTGGTTGCATCAAAAATCTCTAAAAATACTAAATCTTTGGCCGTGTTTGTATTATTGAAGAATTTTTGCTACCTTTGCGGCTCGAAAACCGAAATATTCAATATATGGCTGACAAAGCAATAGATTATATCTTCGAGGCTTCATGGGAGGTCTGCAACAAAATAGGCGGAATATACACCGTACTTTCGACCAAGGCCAAGACCCTCCAGAAGCAATATAAAGACCACGTGATTTTCATAGGTCCAGATGTGTGGAGCGAGGAAAATCCGGCTCCGGACTTCAAGGAATCCTCCATACTGCTCAAAAAATGGCGCGAGACCGCTCTGCTGCCCGACGGTCTTGAGGTGCGCGTCGGTCGTTGGGAAGTGCCCGGCAGGCCTATCGCCATACTTGTGAAATTCGACTCGATGTATGCGTCAAAAGACGAGTTCTACGGCCGTATGTGGCAAAAATTCGGTGTGGATTCACTTCATGCATATGGCGATTACGACGAGGCTGTGGCATTCGGTCGCGCGGCAGCCGCCATCATAGAGAGCCTTGTGGAATTCTTAGGCAAAAAAGCCGGCAACGTCATCGCACACTTCGACGAATGGACTCTAGGCGCAGGCCTGCTTACAGTGAAAGTACGCCTGCCCAAGGTAGCCACCGTATTCACAACGCATGCCACAAGCATAGGCCGCAGCATATGCAGCAACGGCAAGCCCCTCTATGACTATCTGGCCGGATACAACGGCGATCAGATGGCCCGCGAGCTCAACATGGAATCGAAACACTCGCTCGAGAAAGCCGCCGCGCACGCCGCCGACTGCTTCACCACAGTATCAGATGTCACCGCACGCGAGGCCGGACAGCTGCTCGAGCGCACGCCCGATGTAGTGACGCCCAACGGTTTCGAGCCGGGCTTCGTTCCGTCCAAGACACGTTTTGCCAAGGCACGCGCCGCAGCACGCGACAAGATGCTGCAGGTAGCCCGCGCGCTCACCGGCATCGATTTTGCCGACGATACATTCATAATCGCCACATCGGGCCGCTGTGAATACCGCAACAAAGGCATCGATGTATTCTGCGATACACTGGGGCTGCTCAACGCCGATGGCACTCCCCGGCCCGTACTGGCATTCGTAATGGTACCGGCATGGGCAGGCGACGCACGCGCCGACCTCGTGGCATCGCTCACCGAAGGGCACGTCACACGCCTCGCCGATCCGGTGATAACCCACGCCCTGCACAACTACAACGACGACCCCATAAACCAACGGCTTCATCAGCTGGGATTCGCAGCCGCCAATCCCACAGGCAACGTCACAGCCATATATGTGCCTTGCTACCTCAACGGCCGCGACGGCGTATTCAACATGGCCTACTACGACCTGCTCATAGGCATGGACGCCACAGTATTCCCATCCTACTACGAGCCATGGGGCTACACCCCGCTCGAAAGCGTGGCGTTCGGTGTGCCCACAGTCACCACCACCCTGTCGGGATTTGGCCAATGGATATGCTCCACATCGGCCAACACATTCGCCGGAAGCGGAGCCGTAGCAGTGCACCGCACCGACTCAAACTACAGTCAGGTAGTACACGACATAGCCGACAATCTCAAGCAACTCATGCAACTCGATCCCAAAGCCCGGGCAGCCATATCGGCAGCCGCCATGGCCACCGCCGCCCGTGCCGACTGGGGGCAGTTTATCAGATACTACGACGAGGCTTATCAAATAGCCCTCGACAACAACAGCAAATAATATTTCTAAAGTAAATACAAGACAATGAAACTACCGGTAAGCAAAACCAACGCACCCGTATGGCGCGACGTCACTGTGAAGGCCGAGCTGCCCGCACAGCTCAAGCCTCTCGAAGAGATGGCACGCAACCTGTGGTGGGTATGGAACAGTGAAGGGAAATCACTCTTCCGCGACCTTAACCCCGACCTGTGGCGCGCCACCGGCGAGAACCCCGTCATGCTCCTGCAGCAACTCACATCCGAGCGTATCGACGAAATCCTCGCCGACAAGGTGATGATGGATCGCATCGCACAGGTATACAACAAGATGCGCGAATATCTCGCCCGTCCCATGCGCAAGGACATCCCGTCCGTAGCCTACTTCTCTATGGAGTATGGCCTATGCAACTGCCTCAAGATATATTCGGGCGGCCTCGGCGTCCTTGCAGGCGACTACATAAAGGAAGCGTCCGACTCTTGCGTCGACATGACAGCCGTAGGCTTCCTATACCGCTACGGCTATTTCACTCAGACACTCAGTGTCGACGGCCAGCAGATAGCCAAATACGAGCCCCAGAATTTCAACCAGCTCCCCATCGATCAGGTGATGGACGCCAACGGACACCCCATGGTGATCGAGGTGCCCTTCCCCGGCCGCACTGTATACAGCCACGTATGGCGTGTCAACGTAGGCCGCATGAAACTCTACCTGATGGACACCGACTTCGACGCCAACAGCGAATTTGACCGCCAGATCACCCACCAGCTCTACGGCGGCGACTGGGAGAACCGCATCAAGCAGGAATACCTCCTCGGCATCGGCGGCATCCTCATGCTCAAGAAGCTCGGCATCCGCACACAGCTATACCACTGCAACGAAGGCCACGCAGCCCTGCTCAACCTCCAGCGCCTCGTCGACTACGTGCAGGAAGACCACCTCGAATTCAACGTAGCCCTCGAGCTCGTACGCGCATCGGGTCTCTACACCGTGCACACCCCCGTGCCCGCCGGCCACGACTACTTCGACGAGAGCCTCTTCGGCAAATACATGGGCGAATTCCCCGCCCGCCTCGGCATATCATGGCAGGAACTCATGGACATGGGCCGTGAGAACCCCGGCTCGCAGGAACGCTTCTCCATGAGCGTGTTCGCCCTCAACACCTGCCAGGAAGCCAACGGCGTGTCGAAACTCCACGGCATAGTGTCGCAGAAGATGTTCGCCGGCATATGGAAAGGCTACACCTGGGAGGAATCGCATGTAGGATATGTCACCAACGGCGTGCACATGCCCACATGGGCGGCCTCCGAGTGGAAGGAATTCTACCTCGACAAGCTCGGCCCGGAAGTATTCGCCGACCAGTCCAACACCGAGGCATGGCGCGGCATATTCAACGTGCCCGACGAGGAGATATGGAATATGCGCTGCCTGCTCAAGAACAAGTTCATCAACTTCGTAAAACGCGATTTCAAAGAGAAATGGCTCGCCAACCAGGGCGACCCCTCGGCAGTGATGGACGTCCTTGACCGCATCAACCCCAACGCCCTCATCATCGGCTTCGCACGCCGCTTCGCCACATACAAGCGCGCTCACCTGCTCTTCACCGACCTCGACCGCCTCGCACGCATCGTCAACAACGAGAAATTCCCCGTGCAGTTCATCTTCTCGGGCAAGGCACACCCCGCCGACGGCGCCGGTCAGGATCTCATCAAGCGCATCACCGAGATATCGCGCCGTCCCGAATTCCAGGGCAAGATCATATTCCTCGAAGACTACAACATGATCGTGGCCAAGCGCCTCGTGACCGGCGTCGACATATGGCTCAACACCCCCACCCGTCCCCTCGAGGCATCCGGCACGTCGGGCGAGAAAGCCGAGATGAACGGCGTGCTCAACTTCTCAGTGCTCGATGGCTGGTGGTACGAAGGCTACCGCTTCAACGAGAAAGCCGGCTGGGCTCTAACTGATAAGCGCACATTCACCGACCAGTCACAGCAAGACAAACTCGACGCCGCCACAATCTACCGCATGCTCGAGAACGAGATCATACCCCTCTACTTCGAGAAAAACTCCAAGGGCTACTCCCCCAAGTGGATCGAATACATCAAGGGATCGATCGGCGACATCGCGCCCCACTTCACCATGAAGCGCATGATCGACGACTACATCTCCCGCTTCTACGACCCCGAGGCAAAACGCTCCAAAAAACTTCAGGCACACGACTACGCCCTCGCCAAGGAAATCGTGGCATGGAAAGAACGCGTAGCCGCCGCATGGGACGGCATCAAAGTGCTCGACGTGCGCCAGACAGCCGACCTCGTCAACGGCACCACCGGCGAACCCTACCGCGTCGAGGTGACAGTCGACACCAACGGCCTCGGCCGCGACCTCTGCCTCGAGCAGGTCATATACCGCAGCCAGGACGGACAGGAACAGCTCGCCGGCAAGCGAGAATTCAAAATAGTGAAAGAAGACGGCAACATCGTCACCTACGAACTCGCAGCCAAAGCCAAAGACGCAGGCGTCTTCCGTTACGGCTACCGCCTCTACCCCTGGAATCCCGCCCTGCCACACCGCATGGACTTCGCCTTCACCCGCTGGCTCTGATCCCGCAATAAAACATCCAACGATACGACGAATCGCAGACCACCCGGCCTGCGATTCGTGGTTGTACCACAACACCATAACCCCAACCGGCCACACCATAAGGTGACGTCCGACTATGACGCCGATTCCATAGTCGCCCATACGCTAAATCCACAGGCATAGGTATGTGCAATACGCCGGTTTACTTATCAACACCATCACACCCACACGATCATTCAAAATCGGCTGTCAACTCCACATATAATTTGCATTAGCTTTTGCAATTTATGAAGATTCCAAATCGAAGTGCAAAACATCGTGTATGGAATAATATATTCTCCT
>CAJTMY010000076.1 GCA_910577355.1 uncultured Muribaculaceae bacterium | reverse complement strand
AGGAGAATATATTATTCCATACACGATGTTTTGCACTTCGATTTGGAATCTTCAGTTTTTTTCATTTATCGTCGGCCTTGAGCGGGTTCCAGCCCTGTGCTTTGAGGGAAATCTCGGCATCATCGCGGGTGACCATGGCACAGCCGAGTTTTTCCTCGGTGATGTATCCTATGACGTGCACTCCGTCGATTTTCCTCACCCTGTCATGATCGGCAAGGGGCACGGTGAAAAGCAGCTCGTAGTCCTCGCCGCCGTTGAGCGCGGCGGTGACGAGGTTCATGTTGAGCTCCTCGGCCATTACCGCGGTCTGATAGTCGATGGGGATACGGTCCTCATACACGCGGCATCCGGTCTTGCTGCGGATGCAGATATGAATCAGCTCGGATGAAAGGCCATCCGATATATCCATCATGGCCGTCGGCCTTATGCCTGCCTCAGCAAGAGCCGCAATTATGTCGCGGCGCGCTTCGGGCTTGAGCTGGCGCTCGACAAGGTATTCCTTTCCGGCGAAGTCGGGTATGAAGTCTTTACGGCCGGCCGACGCGACTTTTTCGCGTTCGAGCAGCTGCAGCCCCATGTAGGCGGCTCCGAGATCGCCCGACACGCATATGAGATCTGTTGGACGGGCGCCGTCGCGATATACAATTTTGTCGCGCGGAGCATCGCCGATGCAAGTGATGGATATGACGAGCCCCTGATGCGATGCCGATGTATCACCACCTACGATGTCCACGCCGTATGCCTCGCAGGCAAGGCGTATTCCGGCATACAGCTCCTCGATATGCTCGAGCGTGAAGCGGCTTGATATACCGAGCGATACGGTGATCTGACGCGGGGTGCCGTTCATGGCGTATATGTCGGAGAAGTTTACCACGGCGGCCTTGTATCCGAGATGCTTGAGCGGGACGTATGTAAGATCGAAATGCACGTTCTCGAGCAGAAGGTCGGTGGTGATGAGCACATCGTCGCCGGATGCATAGTGCATCACGGCGGCATCGTCCCCTACCCCGCGCAAGGTGGAAGTGTTGACGACGGTGAGTTTGTCGGTAAGATGATCGATAAGGCCGAATTCGCCTAAGGATGATATTTCGGACATGATGTCGTATCGTATAAAGTATACAGATATATTATAAGCGCCACGGACACGGCAGCCCGTAGCGCGGATGGTCTTGGATCAGGAGCGTTTCACAAGTTCCGAGATGAGAGCCACTACATTGGGCTGTGCTTTCTCGGCCGCGAGCTGCACTTCCTCGTGGGTAGGCACTTCCTTTATGTCTTTGCCGCCAAGGTCGGTGATGACGGAGATACCGAACACGCGCATGTCGCCGTGTCGAGCCACTATCACCTCGGGGACGGTGGACATGCCTACGGCATCGCCGCCGATGACGCGGAAGTATTCATATTCGGCCGGAGTCTCGAATGTCGGGCCCGGAGTGCCCACATACACGCCGTGCATGAGGCGCATGCCACGCTCGGCGGCGATACGGTCGGCCTCTTCGACAAGGCGGTGGTCGTAAGCCTCGGTCATGGCCGGGAAACGCGGGCCGAGCTCGTTGTAGTTCTTTCCGCGCAGTGGATTCTCGGGGAATAGGTTGATGTGGTCGGTAATCACCATCACGTCGCCTACCTTGAATTCTTTGTTCATGCCGCCTGCGGCATTGGACACAAACAGTGTGTCGACGCCGAGGGCCTTGAACACGCGCACGGGGAAAGTGACCTGCTTCATGTCGTAGCCTTCGTAGTAGTGGAAACGGCCCTGCATGGCAATGACGCGCTTGCCGCCGAGTGTACCGAATATGAGGTTGCCAGAATGGCCTTCGACGGTGGATACCGGGAAGTTTGGAATATCCTTATAGGGAATGTACTGTTTGTCATCGATGTAGTCGACGAGGGCTCCGAGTCCTGTGCCGAGTATGATGGCGGTAGCGGGCATCTCGCCTTCTACACGCGAGCGGAGAAAGTCGGCTGTCTGGTTGATTTTATTCAGCATGGTGTTTTATGTTTATCGGTTTGAATTATTACAAAAGTAATAACGTTGTTTCTTTTATCAATGTTGTGTGTCGTGGCTGTGTCATGCCTTGTTGTTGCGTATAAGCCGTATGAGAGTGTCCTCGAAATTGGAACTGTTGCCGTGGGCCGGGAAATCCACTTTCACGGGCAGATAGAATGTCACGGCACGCAACTCGGGCGGGAAATATGGGCTGGCTGCCATGCGCACGGCATCTTTCTCTGTGGTGACCAGAATGCGGGTGTTTCCTTTCATGGTGCGATAACGTGAAAGCAGCAAATCAAGATCCTTGCGGGTGAAATTATGATGGTCGGAGAATATGTTGACCCTCACCTTGGGCATAAAGCTCTTGAGGTAGCGTATGAACGGGCGCGGATTGTCTATACCCGCCACTGCAAGTACGGCGTCGGTATTGTCCATCCATTCGAGACACGGCACCGAGCCGGTCTGCTCCGGAAACAGCGGCACGAGCGGCTGATAAGCGTAGCGGGAGAAGAATATCTCCTGATACGGAAATAGTTTGAGGTCTTTCTTGAAAAGACGGTAGTCGAGATCCTTCATAGTGTCGGGGCACTTCGACACGACCACAATATCGGCGCGGTTGATACCGCGCACCGGCTCGCGCAAACGGCCGTAAGGCAGCATCTTGTCGCTATACAGGGGGCGGTTAAACTCGGTGATGACGATAGATACGGCAGGCTTTACATAGCGGTGCTGGAAAGCGTCATCGAGCAGCACGAGGTTGATGTCGGGATCGAGTCGAAGCAGCTCCCGGATACCGTGTACACGATCCTCGCATACGGCGACCGTGACTTTGCGGCCGAATTTCTGATACATCTGATAGCTTTCGTCGCCTATGTCGCGCGGCTTTGAATATGGTGTGGCGAGCACAAAGCCCTTTGTGGCGCGTTTGTATCCTCGCGACAACACGGCTATATGGTAATTGTGTCGCAATGCCTCCACTATATATTCGGTATGCGGTGTCTTGCCGGTGCCGCCTACGGCGAGGTTGCCGACAACGACGACCGGCACATCGAATTCGTGCTGGGGCAGTATTTTCCAATCGAACAGCTGATTGCGCACAGAGGTAACTCCTCCGTACAGTTTGGAGCACGGAAGGAGAACCATTTTGGATATTATGCTGCGCAATTTCACCGCCGTAGTGTTTTATTCGAAGTATATCATCGGCATGCGAGCCTGGACGGGAGCGGCTGTCTGCAGACGGTCGAGCATACGCAGCACCTGCATAGCCGATGCGTTTATGTCGAGGCCTCCGGCCTTGACATTGTCGCGCGCGCCGGCAAGGATTTCAGCCAGGAATTTATCTTCCACAGCCGGATAATAGACTACTTTGTCGACGTCGATGCCTGTCTCGTCCGCTATGGCTCTGACTGTCGCGTCGAGGCTGCCTATCTCGTCCACGAGACCCAGGGAGAGCGCTGCTCCGCCGGTCCATACACGTCCCTCGGCAATGGACTTGACCGAATCCTGGGACATATGGCGTCCTTGTGCCACACGCGAGGTAAAGGTATCGTATATGCGTTCCACCGATTTCTGCAAGGCGTCGCGCTGATATTCGGTCATTCCGGTGAGAACCGACGGGAATGTTGCGTTGGCGCTGCTCTGGACGGTCGAGAATGTGACACCGAGCTTTTCGGTGACGAGGCCCGAAAAATCGGGTATCAGGCCGAATACGCCTATCGAGCCGGTAAGGGTGCAGCGGTCGGCGAATATACGGTCGGCGCCACATGATATATAATAACCGCCCGATGCGGCATAGTCGCCCATCGAGACATAGAATTTTTTGTCTTTCGACTTGAAATATTCAAGAGCCTCCCATATCTGCTCGGATGCGAAAGCCGAACCTCCGCCCGAGTTTACACGCAGCACCAGAGCCTTCACGTTGTCGTTGTCGGCAAGCCTGAATATCTCGGGCACCATAGTCTCGCCCACGATACCTCCTTCGCCCGAATCCACTATATCTCCATTGGCAAAGAGCACGGCGATATGGTCTTTGCCGGCATTGCCGCTTTCTCTTGAAGCCATATATGCCGCCGGAGTCACAAACCGGAGCTCATCCTTATCGTCAAGGCCGCATTCGTCGCGGAGCAGATCCTCGACGGCATGACGGTAGCGCAACGCACTCACAGCGCCTGCATCGAGTATTCGGCCGGCATCCCAGACTCCCATTATCGAATCCGCCCACATGTCTACCTGCGATATCTCCACATTGCGGGCATCGCCCACCACCCCGGCATAGAAGCGCCACAACGAGTCAACCATCACCTGAGTCTGCAAGCGCGAGGCAGGACTCATCGCGTCGGTGATGTAAGGCTCGACGGCGCTCTTGAACGTGCCGACGCGCACCACTTCCATCTTCACGCCCAATTTGTCGAGAAGGCCTTTGAAAAAAGGTACCTGCGAGGCCACACCGTGTACGTCGACAGCTCCGATCGGGTTGAGGAACACGCTGTCGGCCAACGATGCCAGCATATAGTCGCCTTGCGCATAAGCATCGGCGTAGGCGTATACCCACTTGCCCGAAGTCTTAAACTCGCGCAAAGCCTCGACGATCTCCTCGCGGGTGGCGAACCCGGCGGATGCGCCGGCGGCATTGATATACAATCCCTTTATCTTTGAATCGTTCTTTGCCAGATGGAGGGCGTCGATAATATCGACAAGAGCATCACCGTCTTTCTCGGCACCTTGTACCGTCTGCCAGAAATCGGCCGGCTGATAGCGCTCGGGAATCGCCCCCGACAAATCGAGATAAAGTATCGAGTTTTTGTCGACCTGAGGCTTCGAACCCGTACCCGAAGATACAATGGCTCCGACAATCGCCACTCCGACAAAGACTGCTATAAACAATGATATCCAAAAGCCGGCGATTGTGCCAAGCATTGAGATGAAGAACTTTTTAATCATTATGCGAATTTGTATAATCGCACAAAGTTACACAAATTAAGTTAATCATTTATCCGATTACCGATATTTTTTATCCTCACACATGCTTTTTCTAATGTCGTAGGTTCAACTGGCAAGTGCAAAGATAGCGATTTGTTTGAAGAATTCGGTCTT
>CAJTMY010000075.1 GCA_910577355.1 uncultured Muribaculaceae bacterium | reverse complement strand
AAAGGTAAGCATCTTTGACCTTATTTTAACAACATGCTTTTTACATTGACCCGAATAAACAAGAAAACCGCCGTAGGTGTCGACGTCGGCGGAATTCTTTACAATCTTTGGTATGACAGTCATCATGATAACGGCAGAAATCCTACGATTCCACCACCTGTCATGAAATAGTCCGTTTTGTCAACGATGCAATAGAATGCGAACAATGGCATAACCGCCAATGATCTGCATTAACATACCGGGCAAGCCGATTTGAAGATCCTGACAGGCAAGAGACAGATTGCCTGTTATTGCCCATTCGCAAAGGGTTCCGAGCGCCTGATAGCAGAATACAATGGCGATGAAGCGCCATATTGTTGCCCGACCTGTGCGTGTGGCCGCATATGATGCTACGACGGCGAGTATGACTGATTTGGCCATGATAGCCGGCAGAACAGCCAAAGCCGGCATGCCGAACAACAAATAATTGACTGTCGGCGACAGCAGTGCCGTCAACATTCCCACATGCCATCCGCATGCATACGCGCCTATAAGTGTGAAGAAATATATTGGCAACCATGTGACGCCACCTTGCGGCAGAGTGTGGAAAAGCTGAGGAAGCACCACATTGCCGACAATGAATAAAGCGGCGAATAGGTAACTGCGTATATTGGCGAAGGTCATCGCCCCATAGCTCATAATTGTCGATTGCATATTAATTTTTATTTAAATCCGTTAACCGGCTTGCAAAGGCTTCTATAAGAGGCAGACACTCGGCAGCCGTGTGGCATGGCAAACACAGTTCTTCTATAGGACACATTCCTGTGCCGGCACGGTTGATTATATTTTGCACACATTTGGAATAGTCGATTGAAATGCCTCCGTCTGCGAACATGCGTAAGGCGGCTTCGCTCACAGTATCTGCATATACGCCTTTCACAGCGCCGAGCACCATCAACGCGGCAGCACCTTTTCCAGTTACTTTATCGGCGACAAAGGAACCGCGCAACAGCGCAGGCTCATTGCGCAACACGTCAAGAAGATCTATTATACCTCGTCGACGGAATATGCGGAGACTATTGCCCGAGGCGATAACGCACGAGCAATTTTCGCTATGAAGTGTGTCGATTACGAGCTGCCTGTCCATATTGTTAACGACAGTCACGCCACCGGAGCGGCGACGTGACTGTCAGATATGTTTTTATTTTTTGTGATTCTCACACCATATGCGGGCATTGATAAATGCTTTGAGCCACGGAGTCGCATCGTCGTTGCGGCGTGTGCGAGGATAATATCCGCATTGCCACGGGAATATCGCACGCTCCAAGTGTGGCATCATTGCCAGATGGCGTCCGTCGGTCGAACATATGCCGGCGACAGCTCCCACCGAGCCGTTGGGGTTTCCGGGATATGCGTTGTACGAATACTTGGCCACTATATTATATTCGCCGAGTGCGCCGGGCAGTTCAAAACGGCCCTCGCCATGTGCCACCCATATGCCGAGACGCATGCCTTCAAGGTTTCCGAGCATTACGCTGGGATTTTTCGGGATGGTGAGACCTAGGAAGTTCGACTCAAACTTATGAGAACGGTTGTGCTCCATTTTTATCGGTTTGGCTCCGTCGCGGTTCGATTTTATCAGGCCGAGTTCTATCATCAGCTGGCAGCCGTTGCAGATACCGAGACTGAGGGTATCGGGGCGCCGATAAAAACGCTCAAGAGTGGTGCGGGCTTTGTCGTTCCACAGGAATCCGCTTGCCCAGCCTTTGGCCGAGCCGAGTACGTCGCTGTTGGAGAATCCGCCGCAGAACACTATCATGTTCACGTCATCGAGAGTCTCGCGACCCGACATAAGGTCGGTCATATGCACGTCCTTTACGTCAAATCCGGCAAGGAACAGCGAATATGCCATCTCGCGGTCGCCGTTCACTCCTTTTTCACGGATTATTGCGGCGCGGATGCCGGAGCGTTCCTTGCGTCCCTCGGCAACGCCCAAAGCCTCGAAAGTGCCTTTGAACGATGCAGGTATTGCATATTTCAACGGTTGTACTTTATAGTTGGCAAAACGTTGGGCAGCGCATTCTTCTCCGCTCTGCAATGCGTCAAGCATATACGACGGACGATACCATACATCGCGCAACGCATCGATTGCGATAAGATGCTCACGGTCTTTGTGAGTGAGCATAACCACACGTTCGGATGCGGGACATGCTATGGGGAAGTATTTAAGCTTCGACTCATCAAGGATGGCCTCTACCGATGCTTTTGCTGAATCGGCTACTTGAATCACCACTGCGGGATTCTCGGCAAAGAGGATTTTGATAAGGTCGTCCTCGCCATATGCGCGGAATCCGTCGGTGTACAGTTTCAGACCGCCGCGTGTATTGGCGAAAAGCATCTCAAGAAGAGTGGTGATCAGACCGCCGGCACTCACGTCGTGCATTGCAAGCAGCTTGCGGGTTCGCACAAGTTTCTGCACGGCCTCAAATGCAGTGACAAAGCGGGCCGGATCCTTTACGGCAGGAACATCCGAACCGACTTTTCCGAGTGTCTGGGCCAGCGCGGAGCCGCCAAGACGCAGGGTATCCGACGAGAAGTCTATATAATATAATGTAGAGTTTGCAGTATTGACAAGCACCGGTGATACAGTGCGGCGCAGGTTGGCGACTTCGCCGGCTGCCGAAATTATTACGGTACCGGGAGCCAACACATTTCCATCAGCATATTTCTGAGTCATCGAAAGCGAATCTTTGCCGGTCGGGATATTGATACCGAGGGCGCATGCAAAGTCGGAGCACGCTTTCACAGCCTTATACAATGCGGCGTCTTCGCCTTCGTTGCGGCACGGCCACATCCAGTTGGCGCTCAGCGAAACACTTTTCAGCCCCTTGGCGAGATTGGCGCCCACGATGTTGGTGAGCGACTCAGCTATCGCAAGCATACTGCCCGCAGCCGAATCGGCGAGCGCAGCCTGCGGTGCATGGCCTATCGAAGTGGCGATACCCTTGCGGCCACGGTAGTCAAGAGCAACCACGCCACAGTCGCTGAGAGGCAACTGCAACTCTCCCTGACACTGTTGGCGGGCTACCTTACCGGTAACCGAACGGTCGACCTTGTTGGTGAGCCAATCCTTACAAGCCACGGCTTCGAGCGAAAGCACGTCATGGAGATATTCGTCAAGCTGCTCATCGCTTGTCTCCGGTTCGGCATAGCGACGCTCTACCGTATTGTCGGTCATGACGGTTTTAGGTGAATTACCGAACATGTCGTCCATCTCAAGATCGATGGGTTTTACACCATCGGCCTGCTCGAATACGAAGCGGTGGTCGCCGGTGGTCTCGCCTACAATATACATCGGGGCGCGCTCGCGTTGAGCTATACGCTCCACCAGCGGTATGTCCTCGGCATTGATTACAAATCCCATGCGTTCCTGACTCTCATTGCCGATGATTTCTTTGGCCGAAAGGGTGGGGTCTCCTACCGGAAGAGCAGACATATCAATATGTCCGCCTGTTGCCTCGACAAGCTCCGACAGGGCGTTGAGGTGGCCTCCGGCGCCATGGTCGTGTATCGATACAATAGGATTGACAGGCGACTCGGCAAGGGCGCGGATCACATTTGCCACACGCTTTTGCATCTCTGGATTGGCACGCTGTACGGCATTAAGCTCGATGGCATTGGCATACGAGCCTGTGTTGACCGACGATACCGCGCCGCCGCCCATGCCGATACGGTAATTGTCGCCACCGGAAACCACGACCTTCTGTCCCGGTTCAGGCTCGCCTTTTACAGCATCCTTGGCATCGGCATAGCCCACACCACCGGCAAGCATTATAACTTTGTCATAGCCGTAACGACGACCGTCTTCACCGTGCTCGAAGGTGAGAACCGAACCACAGATAAGAGGCTGCCCGAATTTGTTGCCGAAATCAGAAGCGCCATTGGATGCCTTGATAAGAATCTCGGCAGGTGTCTGATACAGCCAAACACGGGGATCCATCATCAGCTCCCATTTTCTGTCGGGCGACAGACGGGGATACGAAGTCATATAGACTGCCGTACCGGCAAGGGGTAGGGAAGCTCGTCCTCCGCCCAGACGGTCGCGTATCTCACCACCGGATCCCGTGGCTGCGCCATTGAACGGTTCAACCGTAGTAGGGAAGTTATGTGTTTCGGCTTTCAGCGAAATCACAGTCTTGACAGGACGCTCCTCAAATAAATCGGGCTGATCGGGATTGATCGGATAGAACTGTTCGATCGACGGCCCTTTCACAAAGGCCACATTATCTTTATAGGCCGAGACAAGACCGTTGGGATTCTCTTTCGATGTCTTTTTAATAAGGCCGAACAGTGATGACGGCATCTCCTCTCCATCAATCACAAAAGTACCGTTAAAAATCTTATGACGGCAATGCTCCGAATTTACCTGCGAGAATCCGAATACCTCACTGTCGGTAAGCGGACGCCCGAGACGTTCTGCAAGCTTGCGCAGATATTCCTCTTCATCTGGCGACAGCGCAAGGCCTTCGCTCTTGTTGTATGCAGCTATATCCTCTATATAGACAATCGCGGCAGGAGAATCCTCGATCTCAAACGTGTTTGCTTTCAAATCCTCATATACACGCTGTAACATGGGATCATACAGTGGCTCAACGCCTTCTGCCACCCGGTTGAACTCTTCGATGCGTTCAATGCCCGAGAGCCCCATATTCTGAGCGATCTCAACGGCATTGGTACTCCATGGGGTGATCATTTCCTTGCGGGGCCCTATAAAGCTACCTTTAAGCGATTTGGATTTCAATGGCTGAGCGCCTTGCAGAAGCCACGAAAGCCGTTCGTTTTCCTGTGCAGACAATTCATGATTCGACTGCACAAGGAAGACCGTACGGCTGTCTTTCTTGAAGAAGGTAATCATATGATATATTAAACAAAAGTTGCAAAGTGTGAATATTGATTGCCAATGCAAAGGTACGATTATTTCAGTAAATAGCAAAAGAACGGCAATACGAATAATTTCAACCACACTTAGGAGCCTTTGTTGAGAAAGACTTTCACAGTTAATGGACGAACAACAAAAAGGAGAAAAAGATAAAAGCTAAAATGGAAGGTATGGTAATAGATTAAATAGACAAAAAGGGGAGAGATACTTTTTCGATTTCGGCATGTCGATTTAACATAATATAGATTATA
>CAJTMY010000074.1 GCA_910577355.1 uncultured Muribaculaceae bacterium | reverse complement strand
CATTCCCCAAAATCAATTATTTAAATTTAAGATAATTTTGATGCGGTTGCCCTGTGAACAAGACAATCATCACATTCACAGCAGCAGCCCTGATGCTGTGCGGCACCGCATGCTCGGGAGCCGCCTCGGGGACAGGCAATGCCGCAACCGACTCAGTCGCAGCAGATACACTGCCTACAGTATATTACATAAAAGACATCACGCCCGAAAACCTTGTCAAGGTATATGAAGCGCTCGGACGCAAAGCTACCGGCAACAAGGTGGGCGTCAAGATCTCAAGCGGTGAATCTGCAAAATCCAATCAACTCGACACAGCCCTTATCAACCCGCTGGTAAGACTCGTGAACGGCACTTTCATCGAATGCAACACCGCATATGCAGGAAACCGCAACACTACCGAACAACACCGGAAAACCGCCATCGAACACGGATATATCGGCATCGACATCATGGATGCCGACGGACAGGTCGAGTTGCCCGTGGACAGCGGTCTCCATCTCACCAAGGACATAGTAGGCAAAAACTTCCTCGACTATGATTTCATCGTTGTGCTCTCTCACTTCAAAGGGCATCAGATGGCAGGCTTCGGAGGTGCACTCAAGAATATATCCATAGGCATAGCCTCTTCCGACGGCAAGGCGTATATCCATACCGGCGGCAAGACTGAAAAGCACGAAGAGATATGGGACAACACCGCGGAGCAAAATACATTCCTTGAGTCAATGGCCGATGCCTGCAAGGCAATCATAGCCCATACCGGCGACAATATCCTGTATATCAACGTTGCCAACAATCTGTCGGTCGACTGCGACTGTAACGGCAATCCCGCCAAGCCCGAGATGAAAGACTTCGGTATCCTCGCCTCGCTCGACCCGGTGGCACTCGACCGTGCCTGCATCGACATGGTTCTCAATTCAGACGACCATGGCAAGGAGCATCTCATCGAACGCATAAACTCGCGCAACGGAATGCATATGCTCGATGCCGCCGAAGCACACGGCCTTGGCAAGCAACGATATAATCTCGTCACCATCGAGGAGTAACCTGAATGAAATAAAAAATGCCGCCATCCGTCTTATACGACTTCCGGCGGCATTTTTCATATCCTGCGGCTCATCACGAGCAACCCGGATCATAACCTTAAATCTATTACCATGAAAACACAGTGCAATAAAGCAATTATACTATCATAACCGAGAACTTCGGAAATGGTTCGTGCCCCAAGTTCACATTAACATTCTTTAACCTTGCATCCTCCTGTTTTTTTCTTAATTTTGAATGTCGAAACAATACGACCGAATATTAAACCAATCATTAGAGAAAACACATAATGCGTGCCCGAATACTTGTAATAGACGACGAAGACTCAATCTGCGACATCCTCCAGTACAACCTAAACAAAGAAGGCTATGAAGTCGATACTGCATACAGCGCCGAGGAAGCCCTTGATATGGAGCTATCAAAATATCAGCTCTTCATTGTAGACATCATGATGGGCGATATGAGCGGCTTCGATTTCGCCAAGCGTATCCGCAACGTAACCGCAACCGAAAACACACCTATCATCTTCTGCTCGGCTCTCAACGAGGAGGACGAGAAAGTGATGGGTCTGAACATCGGTGCCGATGACTATGTGACCAAGCCATTCTCGATAGGCGAGGTATTGGCCCGCGTCCGCGCCGTACTGCGCCGTACCGCGGCGATAAATGCCATAACCGCCGCCGGTGCAAACGAAGACAGCGAGTACGAATCGGACCTCACGTTCAAGACACTGCGCATAGACCGGAACGAAAAAATCTGTTTCCTCGAAAACGACCCCGTGGCACTCACCCGTACAGAGTTTGAGATCCTACAGTTCTTTCTCACACACCGCAACCGCATATATTCGCGTCAGGAAATCATAGCACAGGTATGGGGCGAGGATGTGGTAGTGAGCAATCGCACCATAGATACAAATATCACCCGACTCCGCAAAAAAATAGGCCAATACGCCGACAATATCGTCACCCGACAGGGATTCGGATATGGGTTTAAAGAAACATATTAAATATCAGTGGCGGCTGCTCCTGCCTCTCTTGTTGCTGGTATGGCTTATCGTCATCGTGCTGGGGGTATGGATGTTTCATACCGAAAAAAAGCTGAAAGTTGAAAAATTACGTACGCAGATCACTCTCGTGAATTCGCGTATCGTGGCTGCTTACGACTCAAACACCGATCCATCTGACTTCCTCGATTTTATCAAAGATTATTACAGACAGAACCCGGTATACGATGATATCCGCATGTCTGTATATCATACGGGCACTTTGATCTATCAGATCGGCGAACCTATACAGGTTCCTGAAACACGCGACTTCAAAACCGGTGGAATAACAAATACCGCCGACACTCAATTTGATACCAACGAAAGCCGTCGCGAATCTAACTTTTACTACGACGTGCTGCAAAGCCGCGACCACAAACTGCTTGTATACACCATGTTGCCATTCAGTCCGGAAGTAGTGGCAGCATCAAGCGCATCCAAGAGTATCTATGTTATCCTAATCTCCGTAGCCATACTTGCCACGTTCATGGCTCTTGTCATAGCACACCGTATCGGCAAGAATATAAGCATGCTGCGCGACTTCGCCATGCGTGCCGGCTCAGACCCGACGTTCGTGCCGAGCATGGCATTTCCGCGCGATGAGATAGGCGACATCGCACGACAGATTGTGAAATTCTACAACGAGCGTTCGGCTTCGATCATCAAACTGAAACGCGAACACAAAGTGGCTATGCACGCGCTTGAGGAAAAAACTCGTCTCAAACGTGAGCTTACCAACAATATAAACCACGAACTGAAGACCCCCATAGGTGTCATAAAAGGTTACCTCGACACCATAAACGAGCATCCCGACATGGATGAGGAATCGCGCCGACACTTCATGCAGAAAGTTGGCGAACATGTCAACCGCCTCACCCAACTGCTCGACGATCTATCGTCGATAACACGTCTCGAATATGGCTCGAAGATGATAAATACCGAGCCGGTAGACTTTCATGAAGTCGTTTTTCAGGCCGTAAGCGATCTTGAGACCTCAGGAATACTCGGACAGATGGTATTCAACTATGATATCCCCACCTATTGTCGTGTGATAGGAAACAATGGCCTTCTTATCGCAATGATCAACAACCTCGCGAAAAATGCGGCATCATATTCAAAAGGCACAGAATGCAACCTCATTCTTACCGATAAGGACGATGAATTCTTCTACTTCGCCTTCTACGACAATGGAGTGGGCGTAAAGGAATCCTCCCTGCCCCATCTTTTCGAGCGTTTCTTCCGCGAGGATTCCGGACGGTCGCGCAAGAAAGGCGGCACCGGCCTCGGATTATGCATAGTACAGAACACAATCGAAGCTCTCGGGGGCGCCATAACAGCCTCCAACCGAGAAGGCGGAGGTCTGCTTTTCAGATTTACACTTAAACGTTACATACCCAACGCATGAACCGCGGTTCCAAACTCATCGTGGAGTTGCTCGAAGCGCCTCTGCGTCGACTGCGAATGGCGTGCCATTGACGCTCGCACACGGTCAAGGCTTTTGATTTTCATATCCCCCGACTTGCTGTAAAACTTATCGGCATAGCATATAAGCCTTTCGAGCAGAGACTCGGGCATCAGTACTCGGTCACATGGCAGCGGAAGATTCAACTCTCTTATATCATCGGCGCTGATGCCGGCACCCGTATGTCTCTCCGCCACAAGCGCCGCCCACTCCGGAGCGTCCTCGACTCTGAGCAGGTCGGCTCCGAGTATCCCGTGTCTTATATACTGTTCCGATCCGTGGCAATCGATGCCGTCGGCGTCGGTCATGAATATCCCTATGTCATGGAGCATTGCGGCGACTTCAATCCGCTCGGGATCAATACCGAGCCCAAGGGTGTGGTCTATCGCAAGCGCAAGATCGCATACCGAGCGGCTATGGCGCTCAAGAATATCACGCGCACGGGTGCCGGCAGGATAATATTTGTCGTACAGTTGCTGGTAATCAAACATACACTATTAATTAAAACAGGGCAAACGCCTTATGCGTCTGCCCATATACATATATTTATTCCGTCTTATTCAACTATGGTATTCCAACCGTATTCGTCGGGATACTCACCGAGACGGATGGCGTTGAGACGCTCGTATAGCGCGGTGCATACAGGCCCCGGCTTGCGGTCGGCCGAGATAACATAGTCCTTGCCTGTATCCTCATCGTGTATCGTGCCCACGGGCGAGATAACGGCTGCAGTGCCACATGCGCCTGCCTCGGTAGCCTTCTCAAGCTCGTCGACAGTAATATGACGCTCCTCTACCTCGATACCCATGTCGCGCGCGAGCTGCTGCAGCGCCCTGTTGGTTATCGAAGGCAGAATGGAATCGCTCTTGGGAGTAACATACTTGCCGTCGATGATCGCAAAGAAATTGGCCGGGCCGCATTCATCAAGATACTTCTTTTCCTTCGGATCGAGGAAAAGCACAGCCGAATAGCCCATTTCATGCGCATGATGCGATGCAGCGAGAGAGGCGGCATAGTTGCCTCCTATCTTATAGCGGCCTGTACCGCGCGGAGCCACACGGTCATACTGACGCATGATGCAGATATCAGTGCAGCCGAAACCGGTCTTGAAATAAGGGCCTACCGGCGTCACCATAATCATGAACATATATTCGGTGGCCGACCGCACACCTATCGAAGGGCTTATGCCGATCTCAAGAGGGCGTATATAAAGCGATGCCCCCGAGCCGTATGGCGGTATGAAACGCTCGTTGAGCTTCACGGCCTTTATCACCATTTCGCGGAAAAGGTCGGCAGGCACCGGCTCCATCAGAATGCCGTTTGCCGAATCCTGCAGACGGGTGCCATTGTCCTCAAGACGGAAGATACGTATCTTGCCGTCCTTGCCCCGGAAAGCCTTGAGGCCCTCGAAAAGCTCCTGGCCGTAATGCAGCGATGTAGCCGCCATGTGTAGTTCGATCTTGTCGGATTGCGACACTTCTATTTCTCCCCATTTGCCGTCGCGAAAGTAGCAACGCACATTATAGTCGGTAGGATAATAGCCGAACGGGAGATGTTTCCAGTCAATGTCGGGTTGGTTCATGTCAGGTTAGGTATAGTTTATATCAGACATTTATTTGTCATGACGCAAAGTTGGAGAAAATTTCGGACATTAACAAATTAATGCACGAAAAAAAGCACATTGCGCATAAATTATCCGAAAACGTAGGTTCAACTGGCAAGTGCAAAAATAGCGATTTGTTTGAAGAATTCGGTCT
>CAJTMY010000073.1 GCA_910577355.1 uncultured Muribaculaceae bacterium | reverse complement strand
CAAGAGAAAAAAGGAAGCGAAAAAAGAGAAGATTTGCTCGTTTCGTTTTTGAAAGTTGCACGTTTCGTTTTTGCGATTATACATGATCCTTGTCTACAATATAGAAGAAGCCACAGTTGAGATAAGCCATGAAGTTCAGCTCATAATCGGCGTTGCCGAGATCCATCTGCGGGCTGATAAGCCATTCGTCCTGATGCTTCGACGAGTAGTACATGTAGGCGTAATATTCGCCGTCGGCCGGGGTGGGCACATAGGCCGACCATGCTTTGCCGATGCTCCATTTCTCTATGTCGAGAAGATCAGCCGAGCCTTTCGATTCTATCGACCACCCTTCGGGCAGCTTGCCACGGTTGCCCTCGAAACTTTCGTTCAACACAACCTCGGTTATGCCTGCGTTGGCTGCTTTGTGCATGCCCTTGGCCATAATCGGGTTGACGATATTATTGAATCGCACTGTGTGGTTCAGTCGCTTGAGTGGCCCTTGTGCAGCGGCTTCCTCCATGCGATAGGCGCTTTTGACAGCCCTGGCGGAAGTCCCCTGTGCCACTGCGGCAGGAGCCGTACTCAGCATTGCGGCACATAGTCCGGAAAGTAAATATTGCTTCATAAAGATTGGTTGGTAGTTTGATTTGTTTATAACGTGCGCAAAGTTAATCAAAAAATCTAATATATCAGCACGATAGATTGGTTTTTTGCCGTTTCAAAGTTTTTGATTAACTTTGCAGACTGAAATTCAACTTTCATTATCATGGAATTTAAAGCCGGCCGGATAGCCGCCCTTGTCGGAGGCGTTGTAGACGGAGATCCCGAAGTTTGCGTCAATACATTCGCAAAGATAGAGGATGCCCGTCAAGGCGCCATTACCTTTCTGGCAAATCCCAAATATACTCATTATATATATACCACCGGTGCATCGATAGTGCTGGTGAACCGTGATTTCAAGCCCTCGGAGCCCGTCCGGTCCACATTGATACGTGTCGACGATCCGTATGCGGTGCTCTCCGTGCTCCTCGAATATGCCTCGCAGGCCATGACTCCGGCTCCGGTGGGTGTGGAGCAGCCGTCTTTTGTGGCTCAGGGCGTCACGGTTCCCGACGATGCCTATGTCGGCGCTTTCGCATATGTGGCCGATGGCGTCCGTCTCGGCCGGGGCGTCAAGATATTCCCTCAGGCATATATCGGCCATGGCGTCGAGATAGGCGAGGGCACAATAATATATCCCGGTGCCAAGATATATCACGGATGCCGCATAGGCGCGCGGTGCATAATCCATGCCGGCGCGGTGATAGGTGCCGACGGCTTCGGCTTTGCTCCGCTGCCCGACGGCTCTTACCATAAGATCCCTCAGATAGGCATAGTCACCATCGAGGACGATGTCGAGATCGGAGCCAACACCACAGTCGATCGCGCCACGATGGGAAGCACCGTCATAGGCCGCGGCACCAAGCTCGACAATCTTATACAGGCCGCCCACAATACCGAGATAGGCCGCAATACCGTTATCGCCGCACAGGCAGGTATCGCCGGCTCCACCCGGATAGGCGACAACTGCATGATAGGAGGCCAGACGGGCTTTGCCGGCCATATACGTGTGGGCGACCGTGTCAAGATCGGCGCCCAGAGCGGCATACCCAACAATGTGCCCGACGACGCCCGTGTCATGGGATATCCCGCCGTGCCCGAGCGCGATTTCGCCCGGCAGGCCGCATACATCAGGCGTCTCGGCGAGCTGTTCGCCCGTGTGCGCGCCCTTGAAAAATCAGAAAACAAATAAACCGACCATAATGAAGCAATTAACCCTCAACAACCCGTTCACTCTTTCGGGCAAAGGTCTGCATACCGGCTGTCATCTCACTGCCGAGTTCTGCCCCGCTCCCGACAATCACGGATATAAGATACAGCGTATCGACCTCGACGACGCACCTGTAATCGACTGCCTTGCCGACTTTGTCGTGGCCACCAACCGCGGCACCGTGCTCGGCCGCGGCGATGTCACCGTCAGCACTGTGGAGCACGCCATGGCCGCCCTGTACGCCTCAGGCATCGACAACTGCCTTATCAAGGTCGACGGCCCCGAGCTGCCCATTCTCGACGGCTCCGCACAGCCGTTCATGGACGCTATAGCCGCTGCCGGCACCGTGGAGCAGAAATGCGACAAAGACTACTACGTGGTGAAGCACAAGATCGAGGTATCCGACCCCGAGTCCGGATCGAAGATCATGGTGCTCCCCGACGACGAGTTCAGCGTGGAGGTGAAAGTCAACTTCAATTCGCCCGTTCTGGCCAACCAGTACGCGTCAATGGAGCATGTCGACGAGTTTGCCCGGGAGATCGCCCCCGCCCGCACATTCGTGTTCGTCCGCGAGATCGAGCCCCTGCTGGCCGCCGGCCTTATCAAGGGCGGCGACCTCGACAATGCCATCGTCATATACGACAGCCCCATGGACGACAGCCGCCTCGCCGAGATAGCCGGAGTGGTAGGCGTCGAGGTGCCACACGTCGAATCATACGGATACATCAATCCCAAGCCGCTGCAATACGAGAACGAGCCCGCACGCCACAAGCTGCTCGATATCGTGGGCGACATAGCCCTTATCGGACGTCCCCTCAAGGGCAAGATCATCGCCACCAAGCCCGGGCACTGCATCAACACTCGCCTGGCCAAGGATATACGCCGCGACATCAAGCGCCAGGATGTACAGGCTCCGGTATACGATCCCAACAAGGAACCGGTATTCGACAACAACGCTATACGCACCATGCTGCCCCACCGCTACCCCTTCCTGCTTGTCGACAAGGTGATAGACATGGGCGGCTCATATATAGTCGGAGTCAAGAATGTCACCACCAACGAGCCATTCTT
Source organism: uncultured Muribaculaceae bacterium (assembly GCA_910577355.1). Taxonomy (GTDB): domain Bacteria; phylum Bacteroidota; class Bacteroidia; order Bacteroidales; family Muribaculaceae; genus CAG-873. Next base: position 2,701 of record CAJTMY010000073.1, on the reverse strand, counting down.
CATGGGACACTTCCCGCAGGAACCCGTCATGCCCGGTGTGCTCCTCGTCGAGGCCATGGCACAGACCGGCGGCATGCTCGTCCTCTCGGTGGTCGACGAGCCCGAGCGATACTCCACATATTTCATGAAGATCGACAATGTGAAATTCCGTCAGAAGGTCGTTCCCGGCGACACATTGCTCTTTCACGTCTCGTTCATGACACCCCTGCGCCGCGGATGTGCCGTCATGAAAGGCCTTGCCTTCGTTGGCGAGAAAATCGTGTGCGAGTGTGAGTTCATGGCCCAGATAATCAAAAACAAGTGATATAGATGAAGCAACCATTGGCATACATACATCCTGCCGCCAGGATCGCGTCGAGCGTGGTCATCGACCCCTTTGTCACCATCGACGCCAACGTCGAGATAGGCGAGGGCACGCGTATACTCTCGGGTGCCACCATCCTCGAGGGCTCACGCATCGGCAGGAATGTCACCATTTTCCCTAATGTGGTGGTTGGCGCCGTGCCGCAGGATCTCAAGTTCGTCGGAGAAGAGACTCTCGCCATCATAGGCGACAATACCGTGCTGCGCGAGTGCGTAACCGTCAACCGCGGCACCGCCGCCCGGGGCAAGACCGTCGTGGGCAATAACTGCCTCATCATGGCATACTCCCATGTCGCGCACGACTGTGTCGTGGGCGACAACGTCATCATATCCAATGCCACACAGCTCGCCGGCGAGGTAGTCGTCGACAACTTCGCCGTCATCGGCGGCGGCACCCTCGTGCACCAGTTCTGCCACCTCGGCGCCCATGTCATGATACAGGGCGGCGCCCTCATCAACAAAGATGTTCCGCCTTTCGTCAAGGCCGCCCGCGAGCCTATCGCATATACCGGCGTCAACTCCGTTGGCCTGCGCCGCCGCGGATTCACATCCGAGCAGATACGAGAGATTCAGGAAGTATACCGGTACATCTACATGTCGCACCTCAACGTATCCGATGCCGTCGAGCGCGTCGAGGCCGAACTCCCCGCCACACGCGAGCGCGACGAGATACTCCAGTTTATCCGCAACGCCAAGCGAGGCATCATCCGCGGATACTTCAGCTGATTAAGACACGTTTCCGGGGCGGAGGGTCCGTCGCGCGTCCTTCCTGTAAAGGACGTGAGGAAAGTCCGGGCAACACAGAGCGCCATGCTCCCCTCGGGGAGGCGGCCGAAAGGTCGCGGCAAGGGTGACAGAAAACAACCGCCGGCTCCTCCGCGGAGCCGGCAAGGGTGAAAAGGCGGGGTAAGAGCCCACCGGGCACGACAGCGATATCGTGTGCCGCACCTCCCATGGGTTGCAAGGTCAAGTATACCGGCATTCAAGGGCTGCTCGCCCATTGCCGGGGGGTAGACTGCGAAGATAAATGACGGACGGCTCCGCGCCCGTCGGCTCCGGCCGATACAGCGCAGCCACATAACCCGGCTTACACTCCGCCCCCGGAAACTTTTTAAAACACATACGACATGGAAAACGACAACTGGTGGACCGCACCCGCCGAGACCGACGACGGCCGCCTTATAATGGTTACAGGGCGTGCCGACGTGGCACGCTTCCGCGGCAATCCCCGGTTCACCATACGCATCGAGGTCGAATGGCCATATGACGATGCCCCCTGTGCCGGAATGCCGACCGATGCCGACGCCGAGACGATGGGCATCGCCACCGAAAACCTCAACACAGTGCTTGCACGCGACCCCGTCGCCGTCATGACAGGCATATTCACTGGAGCAGGCACACGCACATGGGTATTCTACACCCTCTCCACACACATATTCCAGAAAAAAATCAACGAAGCCCTCGCCGACCTCCCCACCTTGCCCCTCCGCATCACCGCCGAAAACGATCCCCGTTGGGAAGCCTACGACGAAATGCAGGAATTCGAAGTGAAATAATCCCATTCTCACACTGATTACACCGATTTCAACAGATCGTTTGTAGGATCGTGGCCTGCCACGACCGCCACTGCCGGCTCGATATGGACACCTGTATAGCAGGGTAGGGACGTCCGGCTCGTACGTACGTCCGCCTGCCCGCATGGCCAACCGGCTCGTACATCCGCTCCCGGATGGCAAGGCGTGCGTAGCCCGCCGATTCAACCGACCGCGTCTTCGCCCGCATGGTCCGGCGTGCGTAGCCCGCCGATTTCTGCGTAACCGGGCTCGCCGAGCCCGAAGGCGAGGCGTGCCCGGACAGGCACAAAAAAAGAAAAGGCGCCCGCAGGCCGCCGATTCAACCAACCGCGTCCTCGCCCGCAAACCCGGGCGTCCCTTATGGCCGCCGATTCGAGCGTCCGGGGGCGTCCGTGAGGACGCCGATTTTATAGTAACCCCGTACGCCGAGCCAAAAGCGAGGCGTGCGGGGCTGGCGAATCAAAGAGCCAAGGCGTCCGTAAGGACGCCGATTTACAGACCAACGTCGCCAAATCAAAAAAATCCGTGTGAGATAGAAGCAAGAAATTCGCGTAATTCGTAGCCGACCCCAAAAACACACCGTGGCAGCCGCAAACCGCCGTACCTTTGCGGCATGGAACACAAATACTGCCCCATCAACGTACGCCTCTACACCCGCCCGTTCACCGAGTGGTACGGGCGCGTCTACGGCGCCGACCGCGCCCGCGCGCTGCCCCGCAACCTCATCCTCGCCCTCGAGATGATGCGCCTTCGCAGCCCCCTGC
>CAJTMY010000072.1 GCA_910577355.1 uncultured Muribaculaceae bacterium | reverse complement strand
TAATGTTCACGCCGCTCAACCGCAACGAGATCGAGGAAATCGTGGGTCTGCAGATACGCGGCATACAGAAGATGCTCAAGGCATCAAGCGGCATCGAGCTGAAGATCACCCCCGCAGCCCTGTCGTTCCTTGCCGACGAAGGCTTCGACCCGGAGTTCGGCGCCCGCCCCGTGAAGCGTGCCATACACCGGCTTGTGCTCAACCAGCTGTCGAAAGACATTCTGGCACAGAAAGTCGACAAAGACCACCTCATCGTCATCGACTACGACAAGGACAAAGACACCCTGATATTCCGCAACGACTGACAAATACATGAATACAAAATATGCGGCCAATAACACGCAAAAAATGCGTGTTATTGGCCGCATATTTTGTATCGTTTTTAGGGACGCACGGCTCGTGCGCCCGCCTCGCCGGATGGTTGCCATGCTGGCATGGCGTGCGTAGCCCGCCTCCCCATCCGCATATTTATACACGGATTACACAGATTTACACGGATGTTTTGATGTAGGGACGTACGAGCCGTGCGACCCTACTTGTGTGACTGAATTGCTACTTTATCGGGGGATTATGGCTTATTGCGGGCTACGCGGATTTTCTTTACTTCGGTGCGCGATATTACAGCACCGCCACCGTCATATGAATTTGTGCCTGTCGAGGATGTTGATGACCAATAATCACCGGCAGACATCGTCGAGCCGTCCATCCACGCCGGAGCACCGGCAAACTGTCCGCTCGCAGGCAGATACCACACGATGTCGGCAGCCCTTATCAAGGGAGTCGTGGTGGTGTTGCCCTCTACGGTAGAAGTATTCAGATAATATCTGTTTTTCTTCAACACAAGTGCAAGAGCCTGACTTTCGTTGATCTCAGTACCCTCAATCCATTTCGGCACTGTGGAAGGGTCATTAGATGCAACTTTTCGGTATGCGTTCTCGGATGTATCTCCAACCGGTCGTTTTAAATTGGTAATGGCATTCTCAAAATTTCTACTTAACGCAGTACCACCAAAGTTAAAAAGTTCAATCGAATTCTGCTTCCCGTCTGTGGTTGATACCGCTTTGCCATCGAGTTTATTAAGATTGCGATAATCTATATCTACAAAATTTCGGGTCGAAAGAGCACTGCTTACTTCAAATAACGTAACACTCGCATAATTCCCCGCTCCATATGTATTTATCATAGATACAACCTGATCGGCAATACCTTTTGCGGTATAACCGGGCCAAATATTGGGTCGCGAATCGTTGTATACATACACATGTCTGGCATCATAGCAGAAACCGTAGATGCCGCTGTCGTTGTCGTCGATCTGCTCCCAGCCGGTAGAGCCCGACCAGACCGGGTTCACCTGCCTTATCGTCTGTGTCACCGCTGTGGATGCCGGAGTACCGTCGACATGCAGACGAAGTGTGATCTCTCGCTCGCTATCACCCGGGTTTTCAGGAATGAATACACGCACCGCGAGATTTTCGACATTGCCGGTTCCGTTAATGTCCGCTGTGCCTCGCACGCTCTCGTTCTGCACCACGCCATTGTTCATACGTTTGTCGATCCAGAATCCCTGTCTGGCATATTCGTTAACATCGGCCTCGCGCTGTATGGATACATCGGCGCCATCGTCGGCCTTCGCGGTGAGTGTCCAACCGGTAGTCGCGGCGAGTCCGCTTACATTTATGGCGGTATTGCACATCACGTAGTGTGCGTCCTGCACCGGCGGCTCGGCGGTGAATTCGAGCCTGAAGTCGGGGCTTATACCTATCTGATATGTTATGATCTTACCGATCGGCCATTGCTGCCCGGAAATCGACGCACTCAGTGTGCGTGTGGTGCCGGTTGTCTCGTCTTTGAACACCACCTCAAGGCGCGCATCCGCGCCAAGGGTCTGCGGCAGCATCATGAATGTCTGATAACCGGGATAGAGATCAGCGCCGGCAGCCTCGCTGCCGGCGGTAGGCACGGGAGTATCGATGCTGAACGGCTGCGGGTTGCCCAGATCGCTCCATGCGCCGCCGCTGTATGTACCTGTGGCCAATATGCCCGACAAGGTTATCCGCTCGATACTGCCGGGCATCATCACGCCGCCTACCTTGAATCTCACTGCCGAGCAGATATGCCTGAAGGCAAGCGGCACACGATAGGCGGGATTGTCGGCTCCGTTGACAGGCTCGCATTTCGCCACCATGATATCCTGCTGAGCGGCAGCCCTGGCAGGCACAGTATAGCTGAGTCGAATGTCGGAGGCCTGCGCGTCCACGTCCATACCGTCTTCGGGTATCCCGGCGACTGCTGCAAACGAAAGTAGCTGATCGGCCGATGACGGCCAATAATATGTCTGCGCCGTAGCCCAGTACGAGCCTTTGTCGGTAACATCCTCATTGACAAAGAAGGGTTTTACAGTACCGGCCTCGTGCAGATATGACCAGGCTCTGAAACCGGACATCTGTTCGGTAGGCGCGGCACGGCCTGTCGCTACCTCACCCCGGAAATCGGATATGCGACATGCCACTGTAACCGTGTCCGAACTGCTGCAAAGGTTGAAATGCCCGACCGGCTGCGATGCCGTGCCGCGCGACATTTCCGGTCTGTCGATTCCGAATACAATATGCGAACCGCCGCCGGCATCTACAGGTATGTCTTCGGCACACGCCGTCAGTAATAAGGTTGAGATGCATGATAACAGATATTTCGGTTTCATTTCAATGCTTTGCAAATATTCCCGGGACGCGCACATCAATAAGCCGCACGCCCCGGGGTATTGAGAGTTTTTTAAGGTTCAGTATTAAGATTTACGTCGGTAACAGGAGCATCTGTCCATTCATCGATAGACTGGACAGAGAAGAGTATCGGATAGAGTTCCTGACTCGGGTCGATATTTTGGGCATTGATCTCGGCCACGAAGTTGTAGCTGTATCCGTTCTTGAATTCCACTTGCGGCAATATGCGCTCGCTGTGCGAGTAGGTCTCGATAGTGGTGCCGTTGACAATCAGGTCGACCTCAAAGCTTACCGAGAGTGCCTTGGTCTCGGGGATAATGAATTTTGTGCCCGATGCCACAACTCCGGTATTGCCGGCGATAGCGTTGGCAGGAATGAAATAGTTGGGACGGAGTGTGAGCACTGCCGAGCCGGAGGCCTCCCATACGGGATTTGCGGTACCGAGTGCCAGCGTACCTGTGGCGGCTGTATTGTTGATCTTCACATCATGAATCTTGATGCTGTATGAGTCGGAACCCATGCCGTTCTTGAAGCTGAATTTCACACGCGACAGAGCATGCCTGAAAGCGAACTGCACGCGCGAAGGAGCTGTGGTAATCTCGGCAGGAGTCGTAGCTGTGGCCGACGCATACAACAGATCTTCGTTGCCGCTCGCTTTGTCTTGTGTATTTTCGAAAGAGACAGTACCGTTGCCGTTGAATCCGGCCGTCTCGGTTGTGAGATCAGTTGCCCATGTGTACCCGTAGTGGCTGTTGCCGGCTGATACCTGCGATGCCAGCGCGGTGAAGAAGTAATTCTTTCCGGCGGTCCAGTACTGCAGTGGAGTGTATGTCCAGTCGCCACTTGTTTTGCTTACGATTGTGCCGTCGAAGATCTTTGGTGTTCCGGCATCACCGATATATCCGTATACGGAGATCGCATTCACGTTTGCGAGGGTGGCGTCGTCGGCGCGGGTCACCTTGCCGATGTAAGAATCGAATCCGATTGGTGCGGCTTCCGGAGCCTTCACCAGTTCGTCGTTTGAGCAGGATGCCATGATTATAGCGGCACTTGCTGCGATCAGATGAATTTTTTTCATGTGTTAAACAATTTGGTTGATATATTTAATGTTTGTACTTTAAAGATTTACGATGATGTCGTTGAATTCGCCCCAGCCGTCAATCGACACATCGAAGCCCGAGCCGCCGGCATCGCCCTCCTCATCGCTTATGCTCAAGCCGCTTACGACGATTACGCCTCCATGCGGTTGATTGGCCATCTGATCGGAGATATCGAAGTTGTAGTTCAGCGTCTTGCCGTTTCTGAGTTTCACCTCAAGGTTGAGGGCAAATGAAGATGAACGGCCATCGGGATATATGGGATTGGGATAATCAGGCACTCCGAACGAATTCACAACAGCCTGCACGCCCCATGATTCTACAGTGCAATCATACAGGATAGTGGCACGGTCGGGGCCTGTGTGACCATCGTGGAGAAATACCGACTCTGCCATTCCGGCAAGGGCGCCACGGGCCAGGCCCGCATATTCTATTCCCGACTCGAATTCATAGCGCACGAGGTACGTATATACCAGCGGCTGCATGGTGACATCGAGCACAGCCGGCTCGGGCAGCACCTGCTGGTCGTAGCGAGTTATATAGTGCCCGAAAAGCGGATCGGGCGGAGTGACGGTACGCTCATCGCCCACATCGCCAGGGCTGTAGAACGGATTGCCTGCGTACGATGCTCGTGATCGTGCACGTGTGGTGGCCTTTGCCGATACCGAGGCGTTGAGATTGTTGAATATTATATATTCGGTATCATCGTTATACATCAGCAGGGAGTTGATACCGGCTGTCATATCCACAATGCCGCCGGCGGCAGATACATGCGACACCATATCAGCGCCTTCCTCCGAATAGGCATTGACACACAGACCTGCGGGCAGGCCGGGCACCAACGATTCATATCCGATACCGAATGATGCGGGCCAATGTGATTCCCATGCCGGAGCTCCGTCATCTCCGATCTCCCACACGCGGTTGTAGGTCGCGCAAATACGCGTCGTGGAACGCAACGAATGGTTGGGATGATCGAAGCACAGATCCTTGTGATCGCACGACGACATGACAAAGAGTGCCGATATCGCCGTAGCATACAGCGCACATATCCGGGTGAGTTTCATTCCACACCTCCCTTCACATTGCGGTTGTTGCAGCCTATGAGCCATACAAGCGATATTTCCGCCTTGGTGGGGCCAAACCACCGTCGGTTCTTTGTGGCCTGCCATACATAATGCCCCTCCAACGGCTTGTATTCATAATATTTGCCACCGATATATCCGGCTCCGACAGAGAAATCGATGTTAAGCCGACGCCCTACCGGCAAAGAAAATCCATATTCTATTCCACCACCGTAGTTGAATTTGGCGCCCATCTGTCCGCGGCCGCCTGTCTCGAAGTCGTAGGTGAGAATCTGTGCATATACACCCACATGATGCCCTGTGAGAGGTTTTGCATCGGCCTGTTTTCCAAACCACCAGCGCACGCCCAGATCTCCCCCATAAAAACGCCAATAGCGATGACGGGCATTCTTGCTCCACCAGGCATAGCTCCATTGCCCGCTTATACTGAAGTCGCGGCCTACATAGACTTCGGCGCCCAATGTGGGAATAAGCAACGCATCATAGAGCATATTGGTTTTGAGCCCGATATATAACGGGCGGCAGTGTCTTAAAGGATTCTCGATGGTGGATTCCGTTCCACTGTATGCAGTGACTGTATCGGGTAAGACCGTGGCGGCCACCGAATCTGAGGATATCTCCGACTCCGTATTTTCATATGGCTGCACTTCGGGTATCACAGTTCGCCGATAGCTCAAATCTACCGAGGCATACCGCAGGTAATCGAAATTCCGCACCATCCTGCTGCGTTCTCCCGGGGAAGCGCCAGCATATGCAGATGCTATGGCCGCATCAAATATATCTGTACCCGCGCTTGATATTGAGTCGGGAAACGGAATATAAGCGCGCACATATCGTTCCAATGCGAGACGCCGCTCACGAGCCAGCCGTCTGTTGAGAGACTCCGACCCCTCGGGCGACGCATAACCCTCAAAATGTACACCTGTAATAGTGACGGTACTGTCTGATACGAACGAAGTGGCTATGTCCTGCAAAGAATCCAAAGCATATCTGTTCTCTAAAAAAGAGGAATCAATAGCCGATTGTCCCATAGGGAAATGCACTACTGTACGATGAACATATTCATCAGCCTCTAATGCCAAAGAAAACGCGAAAAGAAAAAGAAGCGACACGGCAGTTGCGCGCATGCGGTCAATACGCCATACCCTCCTTATCAAAGGGCAGAAACGTAAAAGAGATGTATCAGGCATCACATATTGTATGCAATGCGACTTTGATCGGTTCATATACATTATCCTGATTTTCGCACCGGCAACCGGCTAAGGACGTTGTTTTATTAAAATCTAAAATATCTCTTATATCCAATATATTACGATGCATCCACATTGCAAAGTCCACAAGCCGTATTCAAGCCTCGCTTGTATAGAGATA
>CAJTMY010000071.1 GCA_910577355.1 uncultured Muribaculaceae bacterium | reverse complement strand
GGCGAATATACCTATATACTTTTGTGGCAAAGCAAGATTAAGCCATGCCACAACCTAAATACAACCTACATCTGAAAGGCTTCGTCGGAGGTTACGACTTCGACCGCGATTATGTGGACTACATACTCGCCAAGAACCCCGGCAAGCCCGTGAACGTGCTCATCGACAGCACCGGCGGCTCACTCGCCACCGCGCTCTCCATATCGTCGGCCTTCAAGCGTCACGGCGACGTGACGGTGCATTTCGTCGGCATGAACGCCTCCGCAGCCACAATCGCCTCGCTCGGTGCCCGGCACGTCAGCATCGACACCGCCGCCTGGTACCTCGTGCATAAATGCTCCAACGAGTTTTTCAAATGGTCGAGCCTCAACGCCGACCAGATGGCCGACCTCATTTCAGCCCTTGAAAAACAGAAATCCGACCTCGACAAGCTCGATGCCGGAGTGGCCGCCATGTACGCCGCCAAATGCCGCAAAGACCCGAAAGCGTTGCTCGACCTTATGAAAGTCGGCGGCTGGCTCTCGGCGAAGGAAGCCCTCGAATGGGGTTTTGTCGATGAAATCACCGACGAGCCGGAGGACACCGCCCCCAGGCTCACCGACGCAACCGCCTCGGCTATGGCCGCTGCCGGTATGCCTATCCCCAACGTTCCTGTTGCCGACCGCGAGAGCGCGATAGGCAAGTTCTTCGCCGCAATCGCCGCGATGTTCCGCCCCGGAGCCGCCGCGACACCCGAAATCTCTAACCAAACCAATACACCCGAAATGTCAACTATCATCTTTCCGGCTCTCTGCGCCGCGCTCGCCCTCGATGCCGTCGAGCTTTCCGGCGACAAGGCCACGGCAAGCCTCTCCGTGGAGCAGCTTGCCAAAGTCGACAAGGCCTTATCCGGCAATGCCGCAGACCTCAAAGTCAAAGACACCGAAATCGCCAACCTCAAAGCGCGTATCTCCGAACTGGAGAAGAAACCCGCCGAAACCACCTCGGCAATCGTCAGCGACGGACAGCAGCCCGACAAGCCCGAAAATCCGATGGACGCCTTCTCCGCCTCGGTTCGCCGCGCCCGCGAGATCTACGACCTTCTGCCGTAAGCTCACAGCCGCAAATCCTCCCTCATAACCAAAATTCAAGTACATTATGCCCGACTTACTCCATTCAATCCAAATCACAGACCCCGATTATGAAAGGGCGGCAATCACTTGGAAAAGCGACTTTCTCCTTATGCCGCTTTTCGCCTGTGAGGAAGCCCTGAAATATATGCAGGGGATGCCCGGAGTCACCACGCCTACGAAGCTGCCCTCCGTCGAGGGCGCGGGCCAGTTCGCACCGTACCGCCGCGACCGCCGCAGCGCATCGGCCACGAAGGTAGGCTACCGCGAAATTACATCATACCTCGGCAACGTCCGCGAGGACTTCGAGCCTCTGGAAATCATTCAGACGCTTTTAGGACGCGGCACCGCCACACTCGGCGACGCGCAGATGCAGGCACCTTCGGCGCGCCTCGTGATTGCCGCCGTCATGCGCTCGCTCGGACACCATCTGCACGAGGTTCTTTTCACTGCCAAACGCAACCCAGACGGCGACACCACCGCCGACCTGTTCGACGGATGGGGAACAATCCTCGACCGCGAAATGGCCGAGGGCAATATCTCCGTGGCGAAAAACAACCTGATCGAGCTTACCGAAACCATCGACGGCACAAACGCCGTCGACGTGGCTAAGGAGGTCGAGCGCAGCTGCGACCCCCATCTGCGCAAGCAGCACAAGTTCCTGTTCTGCGACCCCGGCTTTGCCGACAGCTACAACGATGCCTACCTTGTCACCCACAACGCCGTGCCGTACAACAAGAAGTACGAGCAGCCCATTGTCGAGGGCAGCTTCAACAAGACCACCATTGTGCCGCTCGACTGCCTCGCCGGTACGGACAAGTACATCGTTACCCCCGGCTCGAATATGCTCTATGCCTACGACAACATGAGCGACCTCACACGTATGGAGGTCAAGCGTTGGGAGCCGTGGGCCATGACCATAGCCGCCGCGATGTTCTTCGGCACCCAGTTCCGAAGCATCGACCGCCGCTTCCTCAAAGTCATTAAACTCAAATCCGCTTAACTATGGCTACCGCTACATCTTCCTGTCTTAACATACAGAAATCGCTCGCGTGGTGTCAGGGCACCCCCGAATACGCCGGTGTGCGCCGCCGCATCTACTATCTCGCCAAGAGCGAGATAGTGGCGTGGCCGCTGCTGGAGCGCGACGCCAACGGCATACGCGCCATTTCCGCAAAATACCTCGGCGACTTCACCCTCAAAGCTGATGCCAAATGGAAATACATCGACATACTGCCCGACAAGTCGCAGCTTACCTCCGAGCCGCAGGGCGAGCTACCCTCGCAGACGCAGCTTAACAAGCTCGTGGCCGTACATCCCGGCGTGGGCGCGGAGGCTTCCGCCGCCGCTGCCTACCTCAACAACTCCGACAATGTTTTTATCGTCCAGGACATGAACGACAATTACCGCGTTGTCGGCTGCGACAAGTGGCTCACCAAAACCACCGTGAATCAGGACAACGGACAGGGCGCGTCCGGCACCACGTCCACGACTATCAACGTCGAGGCTTCCGACGAGGTGCCCGCGCCTTTCTACTCCGGCGAAATCGTTACGGAGGACGGCATCATAAATGGCCCCGGGAAATAGAAACCGGGAACCCGATTCCTGTTTTCCAATTTCCAATCCCATGAAACCTTACGACGGCAGCGGAGCGGTTGATTTGAGCGGTGTTCTCTCGGAGATTGAACAGCCCATTTTGGAAACGCCGTCTGCCGCCGTTTTATCATCGCCCAAATCCGGCAAGGATCTTTTCGCCGAAAAGAACCGCCGCCAGTGGGCGCACAACGACGGAGCACGGTGCGACTTCCAAAGCCGCCCGACGCTTGCCTACCGCACAGGGCTTTTCTTCCTCGCCGTCTGGAAAAGATCAATATACGGCAAGACACTCTCGGAAATCAAGGCCGACGATGAAATGATACCAAAAGTTGCGGAGGCCACCACCGCGCTTCTCGCCGATGTACTCGGCAATAACCTCGCCGCCGGAGGCTGGGCTGTAATCACCACCCCGAAACGCCGACACCTTCAGCGTAACTTCGCCTCGCTCGTCGCCCACCGCATAGCCGCGCTTCTCGGCATACCCTTTTATGAAGATGCCGCGCTATGCCACTCAAAGCATCGCGTCAACGCGACCTTTACAATGAATCTCTGCCCCTCGGAGTAGAACATTATCGTTTTCGATGATTTTGTCACCACCGGCCAGACGATGCTCTCTATGAAACGGCTATTTCAGCCTACCGGCAAGAACCTTGTCTTTATCGCCGGGATTAACAACAAGGCTTAACGAAAATCATCTATATAGTACGTATCATTTTGAGGCCGTACCTCATTACCATTTAACGTATTCAAGATACCTGTTTGATTAAGCCCTCGCTTTCTATTCAAATATTCTTTTTCTTTTGAGAGTTTCTCCCCTATCATTGAAGTTACTAACGTTTTCATTTCGTTAGAAACCTCCTTGCCTAATACTTCCTGAAATGATTTATCAGGATATTGGAAAATATCATCATAATTAGCCAAAAATTCCACCACTAAATAATCACCATATTCACTAAGCAATTCTTTTAGCCGTAATTTGTCATTATTGAAAAGATATAAGTAATATTCTTCAATTATTAGCCAACGGCCTCGATTATCATGGAATACTATACCATCTTTGGTTTTTGAATAGGATTTTAGTTTAATATATTCTTCTCCAAATATATTAACTAAATATAAATACAAGTTATAATCCATCGCAGCACGTCTAAGAATTTCTCCTATGCCATGCTGAATATTGAAAGATAGGATATATTGGTCCAGTGGTAACATAATGAATATTTCCGCAAAGTTACTCATTTTGCGTCTTTTATCGGCTATGCCGGGCGAAATAATTTTGTGTCAGACAAAATTATCGCCGAAATATGAACCACCAATTTACCAAAAGACTGGGCGCGTGGCTCCGGGAGCGGCCCGACACCCGCGACTACGCCGCCGGATGCAAGATGTTTTTGCAGTTGACCGCCCGCGTCAATATGTATAAGAATCTTCTCGTCGCGCCCGATATGCCGCGCCTCGAAACCGAACTGCAAAAGCATTACGATTTCCGCGTGGCCGAGCTTACACACGCCCAGGTTGCCGAAATGGACGCACAGGCCGCCACCATCGCCGCCAACAACAATCTGCAAGCCGAAGAATCCGAAGCGACACCGCCCCGTGGCCGACGCGCCGACCACGACACCCTGCCGCCCGAAATACAGGCCCTCTATGTCGAGAACCTTTCCGTGCTGCGCCGGATGCGCGAGGTGCATCTGCGCCTCCGCAATCTCTCGCTCGAAACCGCCACTTGCCCCGACAGCGAGCGTTACCCATTCCTCAAAGAACTTATCGACCTCGATAAGAAATACCGCTCCAACTGGCAGGGCTACGACAACTACGAGGCCACGCTCGGGAAGAAATGAAACGCACCGCCTCGATCTCCGAAATCCTCCGGCCTTTGAAAGACGCGCCTTTTCAGGCGTATCTTTCTTCCGCGCTCCAAGTGGCCGACATCCTCGAATGGATTCTTGAACAGACCGGCACCGCCGAGATTTGGCAGACCTCCTTCTCCATTTCCGAAGAATTTCTGCGCCGACTTTTCTTCCTCAAAAAGAAACGCCCGATTAGCCGCTTTAACCTCGTGCTCGACCACAAGGCCACTAACAAGACCATAAAGCTGTGGAGCTTCATCGTCCAAGTTGTCGACAGAACCTTTCTCGCCGACAACCATTCCAAAATCCTGTTGGTGAAATCGGCAAAAGGCGACACCGTCGCCGTCGTCACCTCGCAGAATCTCACCCGTGGCAACCGCGCCGAGAGCGCGTTTATATCCACCTCGCCGGAGATTTTCGCAAACCTCCACGCCTCCGTCCTCGACATCATCGAGAACCATTCCGTACCCCTCAACGACCTGTTTAACCAACGCCTGACAGCCGCAAATGAACTCCGATAGCATCATATTCACCGAGCAGCAACTTTCCGACATCGAGAAATACGCGAGCATATACCTCAAAATATCCGACATCGCTGTAATCCTCGACATCGCCCCCGAAGTGCTCCGCAACGCCATAGCCCACCGCGACAGCGAAGTGTCGCGCCGCTACCACCGGGGCAAGGCCATTTCCAAAGTCAAGCTGCGACAACAGGAAATGACCCTCGCGCAAGTAGGCTCGCCTCTCGCTCTCGTCAACACCGCAAACAACCTACTTGACATGGAAGACGATGAGTAGAAAACAGCCCGACACCCTCGAAGTCTGCCGCCGCTCCCTGTTCGCCACAAAGGACGAACTCGCCGCGCTATATACCGAGGCGATGGTGCTGCGCGTACTCCGCATACGCGACCTTTACGCCTGGGTTGTCGCCAACCCCGACGCAAAGGATCGCCAGTTTGTCGAGGAACATCTTTACCGCTACCGGCTCTCGAAGTTCACCGCTTACTCCGATCTTGCCATCATCAAGCAGCTTCTTCCGTCGCTGTCGGCGGCGAGCCGCGACTGGCACCGATGGCGCAGCAATGAAATGTTCCTCGAAACCTACTCTATGGCGAAGAAACGCAAGGACACCCGGACGATGGAACGCGCGGCCTCGGCATACGCCAAATACAATCGCGTCGACATCGAGGACGAGCAGACCGTACCGTGGGAGCAGCTTCTTCCGCAGCCTTTCACCGCCACCGACGACCCTTCCGTACTCGGCATAAAGCCGATACCGAACCTTCAGGAGAAGATAGACGCGCTACTCGACAAGTACCGCGCCGAAACGATAGATATTGATGATGTGGATTTTGAGGAAGTAGACCTCGAAGAAAACGTGCTATTTCCGAATCAATTAGACGAGAGCGATACACTATTTAATGACAGTAACCAATAAGCCACTGGCAAAATCCCAATCCCGATAATATTGCAATTATTATGCTTATTGTCTTATTTGAGGTTTTATCCCCACGGATTTTCCTCAATATGTATAACGATAACCCATAGACACAATAGCCTACGAGTACACCCATCAATAAAAGGAAAAGTCCTAACATTTTTAATCGTTTGTGCAAAGTTAGTCATTTTCATGGAAACCGCCGCTCCCAACAAAATATATTTCAACCGCCCCCAACGCCTCACGCAGCTTATCGGCGCGAACACTACCGTTATCG
>CAJTMY010000070.1 GCA_910577355.1 uncultured Muribaculaceae bacterium | reverse complement strand
GTACAGAGCATGAAGAATGTGATCAGAAGCATGTTCATGTCCACCATGGGAGTAAAGTCCACATGGATCTGCATCTTCTTCTGGGCGCCTTTCTTTTTCTTGCCGCCGTCGGATTGTTCTATTTGAGCCATTGGATTTTACATTTATTGGGTGGGTTCATCTTCTGATTTGAGAGCAGTCATGAGGCTGAACTTGTTGAGCTTCATTGTCTGGAGGTTGTCAAAGACTTGCTGTACTGTAGTGAACGGAGTGTCTTTGTCGGCTTTCACTGCGATACCTTCGCCCTGACGCATGAGAGCGGCGTATAAGTTCTGCACGGCTTTGGCTTCCTCGGCCGAGAGACCGGCGGTCTGCTCGTTATTGATGGTCTGGGCTACATTGTATATAGCTTTGAGCCATACCTGAAAGTCGTTGAGACGGCCGTCGCGGTTCTTGTTGTCGTCGATAGGTATACCAACCTTAGGGTTGGACATGTCGCCCTGGAACTTATCGCGTTCGGTGATTGACATCGAGAGGAATTCGGGAAGCTCACGGAACGGGACACCAAACATGTTGATCTTGCCGAATTCGGCAATCTGTCCGTTGGTGAGGCTTACCGGTGCGTTCTTATGCTGGTCGTTGTAGATAGTGATCGCTTCCTTGAGCATCATCTGGCGAATCTTTTCGCTTGAGAATGTAGAGTCGGCGTCACCGGTAAACGAGATGAAGAGTTTTCCTTCCACAAGCGAGGGATCCTCGAGTTTACCGCTCTTGTCGGCCGATGATACAAGCACTGTAACGAGGTTGTTGACAGGCACTTTTTCTTCTGACACCGAAGACGGGGTATAAACGATGGTGGGCTCTTTCTGCAGGAAGGTAGAAGTCAACATGAAGAAAGTAAGCAAAAGAACAGTCACGTCACTCATCGCTGTCATGTCGATGAGCGTACTCTTTCTTTTAATTTTTACTTTTCCCATATTTACCTAATTGTAAGAGATTTGAATTCGGAAAATAAGGGATTAGTGAGTGGCTGCAAAAGTTTGCACGATAGAGAAGCCGATCTCGTCGATGGCGTAGGTGAGGTTGTCGATCTTGTTGGTGTAGAAGTTATAGGAGATAACTGCAAATGCACCGGTTGCGATACCGAAGGCGGTGTTGATAAGAGCCTCAGAGATACCGGTCGAGAGCTCGGTGGAGTCGGGAGCACCTGATTGGGCGAGAGCCTGGAACGACTTGATCATACCCATCACAGTACCGAGAAGACCTACGAGAGTACCGAGAGTGGTGAGTGTTGCCACGATGGGGAGGTTCTGCTGGAGGGCGGGCATTTCGAGGGCGGTAGCCTCTTCGACCTGCTTCTGGAGAGCGGCGATCTTCTGCTCCTTGGTGAGAACGGTGTTGGCGTCCATCTCCTTATAGGTAACGAGCGCTGCGCTTACAACAGCTGCAACAGAGCCTTTCTGCTTCTTGCAGAGTTCCTGGGCGGCAGCGATATCGTTGCGGTTGAGGCACTTCTTCACTTCAGCCACAAACTTGGCGATAGAGCCTTTGCCCTTGGCGGAAGAGAGGGCAAACCAACGTTCGAAGGAGATAACGATAACGGTGAGGAAGAGGGTCTGGAGGATAGGCACGATGAAGCCGCCTTTGTAGACTGTACCCCAGAGGTTCTGCGGATGACCGTCTTCGTCGAAGTGCATGTCGTTACCGAACCAGAAGATGAAGAGGAGCACGCACACGATGGCGCAGATGAGGATTACCCACGATGCGTTCTTGATACCGGGGGCGTTGGTTGATTTCTTGTCCTTACCGGCGGACTTGCCGGCTTGAACGGAGGGCTTTTGAGCTTCCATGATTAATTAATACTTTTGGTTTTAATTTAATATTGGTTTATGTTTAGGTTAATTGTTGTCTACAGTGTCGGGTATTGTGCATTTGTCTCACCCGGAATATTATTCAATATAGGGTTAGTAATTATTTAAGTAAGAACGTATTGGCGGCCAAAGACCGCGGCGATGGTATTGATTTGAGGATCTGTCGTGGAATCCGCATATTCAAAATATCACGCAAATTTAAACCTTAATTTCCGACTTTCAAAACAAAATCGCGATTTTTTTAACGGAGCGGCCCTTTTTAGTGGAATATTCGTC
Organism: uncultured Muribaculaceae bacterium; assembly: GCA_910577355.1. GTDB lineage: Bacteria > Bacteroidota > Bacteroidia > Bacteroidales > Muribaculaceae > CAG-873. Next base: position 4,401 of record CAJTMY010000070.1, on the reverse strand, counting down.
CTATTTGTCCGTTTTTATTCTAAATATTATAAAAAGTCGCCAACTTATATTATTTTTGCAGTTTCAAAGCGCATACAAGCGCTGCCATATAATCGTAAATACATATGCATAACGGTTTTTTCAGAGCTGTGACATGCTCGCCTCGGGTACATGTGGCGGATGTCGGGGCCAATGTAGGCGAGATATTGTCGATGATGACCGATACGGCGCGTCTTCAGCCCGATCTTGTGGTGTTTCCTGAACTGTCGCTCACGGCCTACACCTGCGCCGACCTGTTTCACAACTCCACGTTGCTTGCAGCCGCCGAGGCGGGGCTGCGGAAGCTGCTCGACGAGATGCCGGTCACATTGCCACTGTGCATTGTGGGCATGCCGGTAAAGGCCGGCGGTGCGCTATATAATTGCGCTGTCGCGATAAGCCGGGGTCGGATACTGGGCATCGTTCCCAAAACATTCATACCGAACTATAATGAATTTTATGAACGCCGGTGGTTTGCGCCCGCATATGACTCAAGTATCGATGAAATCGACATCGCCGGGCAATGCGGTGTGCCGTTCGGCACATCCCTGCTCTTTGAGACGGGCGGCGTGAAGACAGGCGTCGAGATATGTGAGGATCTTTGGGTTCCGGTACCGCCGAGCTGCAATCTTGCAATGGCGGGCGCCGAGATCATCGCCAACCTGTCGGCATCTGATGAAGTGGTGGGCAAATACGGCTATCTGAGGTCGCTCATCGCACAGCAGTCGGCTCGCTGTGTGTGCGGATATGTATATGCCTCGGCGGGATATGGCGAGTCGAGCACCGACCTGTGTTTTGACGGCAAGACAATCATATGCGACAACGGCCGTACCCTCGAAGCCGGACGGCGCTTCGAGCGAGGCAACAAGTTTGTGGCGGCAGATATCGACGTTGAGGCTCTTCGCCGCGACCGCATGCATCTTACGACCTACTCCGACTGCTCGACACGCCACGCCGGATCATACAAAGTCATAAAGGCCTCTGAAGCCGGAGGGCATCGTGAGAAACTGCTGCGTACTGTCGACCCCATGCCTTTCGTGCCTGCCGACAAGGATCATCTTGCCGAGCGCTGTGAGGAGATAATCCACATACAGATGTCGGGGCTGTGCCGTCGTCTGGATGCCACCCGCTGCAGGTCGCTTGTGATAGGCATATCGGGCGGACTCGACTCGACACTTGCCCTGTTGGTGGCCGTGCGCGCCTTCGACTCGCTGGAACTCGACCGAAAAGGCATCACCGGCATAACAATGCCCGGCTTCGGCACTACCGGTCGTACCCGCAACAACGCCCATACCCTGATGCAGGAGCTGGGCATAAGCATACGCGAGATTCCAATCGCCGCGGCTGTAAACCAACACTTCTCCGACATAGGCCACGACCCGTCGGCACACGATGTGACCTATGAAAACTCGCAGGCGCGCGAGCGCACGCAGATACTGATGGATGTGGCCAATCAGACGGGCGGCATGGTGCTCGGCACCGGCGACCTGTCGGAACTCGCACTGGGCTGGGCCACATACAACGGCGACCACATGTCGATGTACGGCATAAACGCCGGAGTGCCTAAGACACTCGTGCGGCATCTGGTGGAATATTTCGCACGGGAATCGGCAAGCGAGAGGGAGCGCAAGGCTCTGCTCGACATCATCGGCACACCTATCTCGCCCGAACTGATACCTGCCGACGACCATGGCAACATAACGCAGAAGACCGAGGATCTGGTAGGCCCATACGAGCTGCACGACTTCTTCCTCTACTACACGCTGCGATACGGCTTTAGCCCCCGCCGCATATTCATGCTTGCCGAGAAGGCTTTTGAAGGCCGCTTTGCTCATGATGTGATCAAGAAATGGATCACGACATTCTTCCGCCGATTCTTCACACAACAATTCAAACGCTCGTGCCTTCCCGACGGGCCGAAGGTGGGCAGTGTAACCCTTTCGCCACGAGGCGATTGGCGCATGCCTTCGGATGCCTCGGCAACTTTATGGCTGCGGGAATGCGACAGCCTGTGAAAAAAACTTGCTAAAAAGCCGTACAAAAATTTGGCAGATTCGGAAAAAGTATCTACCTTTGCAGTGCTTTAAGCAAGACATGGTGAGTTTAGCTCAGTTGGTTAGAGCGTCGGATTGTGGTTCCGAAGGTCGTGGGTTCGACCCCCACACCTCACCCCAAAGCAGCAGCCTCGGCAACATTGCCGGGGCTGCTTTGGTTTTGCAGACATCCTGTAAAAAGCGGGCGGCAACCGCATGGACTGCGATTGCCGCCTGTCTTAGAGCTTGTTTTTAAACAAGCTCTTATATGGCAAGGTCAGCGAATGCTGATTCTTTTACCTTTTGTAATATATGTTCCTGCCGGAAGGTCGGCCATACAACCGGTGTCGCCCACACGTATACCTTGAAGATTGTAGACCGGGGCAGATTCCTCGTCGGCTTCAATTCCAGCGATACCGTCGGAATTTCGCGTTATCTCAACGCGCGTATCTCCATCAACAACAAAACTGCCCGAGGAAAGTGGCTCACCGTTCACCTTGACACAGGCTTCCGGTGCGGATACACTCACCAGCGTGCCGTTGAAGCAGCTCACCGGCGATGCTAAATCGGCAATACGTTTTATGACATCGACATCCACTTCGGGTTCAATCCCGTCTTCCACCATAAAGCACAATTCGTGCATTACCGGTTCGGCAGCCAGGTAGACTTTGAGCACGTCGCCGTCGGCAAGCTCTACGGGATATGTGGTAGTATTGGGCGATTCAGGCTCAAGAGGCTCGTTGTTCAGATAGGCGTCGCCTATCTTCGTCGAAGCATACCATGACAGCTCGAAGGGATTGTGCTGCTCACCGAAACCAAACACGGTATAACCCGTAGCCGCCGGTATCAGGTCATTATAGGAATCGACCAATTCAAAGAAATATGATGCAAGGCTTATATTGTCGACATATATGGCGGCTTTGCGGTCGGCCACTATCGGAGCAGTGACTATATCTAGCGCCAGGCCGTCCGTCACCTCTATCTCTTCCACATCCGTATAATCGTTGCCTGCGGCATCGGTGAACGACTTGAAGTAATACCCGCTGTTGAGCCGTATTACAAGGCGCGGATCAAGCTCGGGAACACCTACATTGTTAAGTCCGGCGGCAAGGTCGATCTTGTACTCCGAATGCACATATCCGCAGTAGAGGCTCACGGCCTCGGGATTGTCTATATTTACGGTGAACGGTATGTCGCCATACGGACGGGCATCGATCTCAATGGTGGCATCGTCTTTCACCGAGTGGTAGAAATACGAGTCGAATACACCTGTCGTAAGCGCGCGACCGTCGACCTTGACCCCGAGGAGCTTGTAAGTATCCTTAAGGTATACCGCCATCTCGTCGCCCGGGCGACATGTCACCGAGTTGTCTTCGCCGAGCCTCACATCCGATTTGTTTATATTCACTACCTGTATGCAGCCCTCAGCCGACGGTGTGAAGACAAACCGCACTGTCACATCCTCCTGAGGCACCGCCTGATTGACAACGATCTCACATCCGGGCTTGAGCTGCACGGTGCAGCCCCACCCGGCATCGGCATCCTCGCCGTCTACAGTTACCTTATACAAAGGAGCGTCACCGAGCGAGCTCAAAGATAGTTCAGATTCGTATTCGGGCGAATAACGGAGTGTCTGGCGCCCCTCGGTGAAAAATACCCGCGACGCCGTACCCGGCAGTTTTGCCTCCACAAGTTCGGGATCGCCGACAAGAGTAACATAGCACGATGCCGTGCGGGCTTCGTCGAGGTCGACTGTTGTCACCTTATAAGTATTGCCGTCAGCATCGGGATACACAAGCTCCGAGCACAGTCCGTCTATAATACGGAAAGGCGTGCCGGCCTTGTCAACCACTGAAATGAGAGCGCAGCCACGTCGGGCCTTGATCTCAAACTTGGCGTAGCGGGCCATCTCGAATGTATTGATACCTGATTTTATCTCGATATCCTGATTATTGATTCTAAACTCGATCCGCGTAGCTTCGTCGAAGTCGAAATTCACAGTATATCCCCATGCACAAGGGACAGCAAAAAACAGAATAGCAAAAAATAGTGTGTAGAGTTTTTTCATATGCAGGCTTTGGATATTGGTTTGTCTGCAAAGTAAATAAAATTATTTACCGAATGCAAGTATTTGACTTGAAAAACAAGAAAAACACGCAATTCCTACGTGGGCGACAACACGAAATTGGTAAATTTGGTTGGTCACACCAACTTCGCAGGTGTCTATTCAATAAATATTGTAATTTTGCAACGCAAACACAAATAAAAAAGCTCCGACAAAAATATCGAAGCTTTCGTAGCGGGACCGAGAATTGAACTCGGGACCTCCGGGTTATGAATCCGACGCTCT
>CAJTMY010000069.1 GCA_910577355.1 uncultured Muribaculaceae bacterium | reverse complement strand
GACCGAATTCTTCAAACAAATCGCTATCTTTGCACTTGCCAGTTGAACCTACGTGCGGCAGTAATATAAACCAAAAAATCATGTATAAACTTTTCTTGATTTTAGGCTTGGCAGTTATAACCTTTTCATGTTCTGTGCAGGAAGAGGTCGATAATTTCAAGCCTAAGACAATCAATCAATCGGCATACAATCGTTCGCGTACTATCGATGAAGCAATCACAATCGCTATTGATGCGGTATCAGACAATAACATTAGTAGGAGCAACTATGGTGTAGATAAAAACAAAGTTGTCGTTTTATCTTCACGACAAAATTCACGAGGTCTTTCCGACAGCCTTATATATGCTGTAAACTTTGAGAATGATGGAGGATATGTTTTGGTTTCGGTGCCAACAAATGTATCTCCTGTGCTTGCTGTGGTTGAGAACGGATCAATAAGTGAATCGTATAATGACGAAGAATTAGAATGGCTTATTGATATGACGAAGGATTTTGTGAAGAATGAAATGAGCACGAATGGAATCATAGGAGTGCAACCTAATCCTCAACCATATGATCAATGGCAGTTCTTAAATATAAAAAAAGGCCCTAATATTGAGACTTGTTGGGGACAAGGTTGGCCTGCCGGAATGTATTGTCCTAACTATATAGCAGGTTGTGTGCCTCTTGCAATCACAGAAATATGGAAAATCAAACGGTTTCTTTCTTGAAGGAATATTTGACATGACCCAAGGTAAGGAATATGATCATCCTGAATATGGTATGGAGATTGGCTCTTATTCTTCGGCTCTGTATAGTATATGGATAGAACCGCATGATATACCTTGGGCTAATTAATATATACTTAATACATACGTATATGAAAAAAACATTGTTATGGCTGATGCCTGTTTTAATGCTTGCCATATCTGCATGTTCGGGTGAGGAAAAGGAGGCATCTACATGGTTCAAAGCCGATGAGATTTCGACGCTCGAGATGTTTGAGCTTACTGATGCCGAGAAGAAGGTCAATGAGGATATAAACAGATTTGGCTTTGACTTTGCCAATGTTGTTGCGCAATGTGGTGAGGCATCAGACAATGAGGAGACTAACTTTGTTGTATCGCCACTGAGCGCTTCATATACGTTGGCGATGCTTGCAAACAGCGGCGACGATGAGGTGACGTCGGCGGTGCTGTCGATGTTCGGGCAAAAAGACCTTGAAGGATTTAATACAGTAAACAACAAATTGCTGCGCTACCTTGTGTCGCACGACGACATCAATATAAACAATTCGGTATGGTATTCAACAGATTTTTGCCAGTTGAACAAGGATTATCCGACGCGGATGAACCGTCTGTTTTATGCGGATGTGAATGGGGTGGAGTTTGCCGAACCCGAAGCACGCAACCTTATGAATGCTTGGGTATATGACAAGACTAACGGCAGGATTAACAATTTTATAAAGAAGACGTGGCCTTTTGATCTTACGTATTTTATCAACACATTGCAGTTTGGAGCCGATTGGTTCAGTTCTTTTGCAGCGACCGCTACGAATAAAGCGGACTTCAAGGGCATGACGTATACGAGCGAGGTGGATATGATGTACAAACGCGAGCGTGCGAAGTACATCGAAGCGGATGACTATTGCATGTTGAATATGCAAGTGGGCGACTGGTCGTCGATGTCGCTGATTCTGCCTAATGAGGGTGTCGATATCATGGATTTGTCGGAGCGCTTCACCTACGATGATTGGAAAAGGTCTATGGATGCTTCGGAATTCTATGCCGTGCATCTGTATCTGCCCCGTTTAAGCATCAAGACTGATATTGATCTTATCGAAGCTTACAAATCGATGGGTTTGCCTGAATACATTCAAGGTATGGACAAGCTTGGAAAAATACCGACTGAATGGTTTGGAAAGACGAGGATAATGGCATTCCAAAATACTGCGTTTGATATGGATGAGAAAGGTGTGGAACTGTCGGCAGCATCGGCTATCAATGTCCTGAAGACCAATATTGAATTCCCGGATAAGGAGGTTACAGTAAAGTTCGACCGCCCGTTTATGTTTGTGCTTTATAACTCTATGACGCAATCGGTGATTGGGGTAGGGCGTGTATGTGATTTGTAAAAAGATTATATAAAGCAAACGACCTTCCGTCAGTACATTGGCGGGAGGTCGTTGCTGTATACGTGAGATTCAGAGAGCGAGGAGTTCGTCGATCTTGGCGCGGAGGGTGGCTTCGGTCTGCGAGCCGGCAAGGCGGATGTCGGTCTTCTTGCCGTCCTTGAAGAAGAGCAGGGTGGGGATCGACATTATGCGGTATTCGGTGGTGAGATCGCTCTCCTCGTCGATGTTGTATTTGCCGATTTCGACGCGGCCTTCATATTCTTCGGAAAGGCGGTCGATCAGTGGGGCCATGCCCATGCAGGGGCCGCACCATGTGGCCCAGAAGTCGATCACAACGGGCTTGCCGGTGGCGATGATGTCTTTGACGTTCTCGTCGGTGAAATTTTTTGCCATTTGAGGTATTAATTAAGATTGAATTGAATTTCCTGATCGGTAAGTTTTTTTAGGAATTTGCGGTTCACGCGTATATGTTTGCCGGATGATAGTTTCAGTTTCTGTGTGCGGCCTTCGAGCTGTGTGTCGATGCTGAAGTTGAGCGTCACGGGCTGGCCTTCTCCTTCGTTGAACTGGTTGAGGATCATCTCGGTTATTTCCGATTGGCATTGTGCACGCGTGAGGGTTACATCAAGTTGGTCGACCATCTTGCCTTTGAAATCGTCGAGAGGGCGTATGGCTGTGATATTGAAGCGCAGCTCGCCGTTGAACCGGTTGGCCTTGTATATGCCACGAATCAATATAGGGCGTCCTACGGATACATGATGGCCGAATTCGCGCATCTGCTCCTCGAACATCACTACCTCGGTAGTGCCGGTGAAGTCTTCGAGCTTTATTATCATCATCTGCTTGCCCTGTCGGGTGGTTCGCTCGGTTCGCTCGGCTACGATGCCGCCGAAGCACACCTCGTCGCCGTCGGCATGCGGTGTGTCGTCGCGCTCGGCGAGGCGGAAACTTGTACCGTATGTAAGCTCTATGTAGTAGGGGTCGAGAGGATGCGCCGACAGGTACATGCCCACAAGTTCCCGCTCTTTGTCGAGGCGTACTATCTGGTTCCACTCCACAGCCGGCTGTATGCGTGGGCGTGCTTCTGTGTTGAGTTGCTCGTCGTCGAAGTCGAACAGAGATGCTTCCTGCTTGCGCATGGCGTTCTGATGCAAGGCTCCGTAGCGGAGCAGTATCTCGGGGACGGAATCGCCGGCACGTCCTCCTCCGTCGTCCACAAGATCCTCGCGCTTGAATTGCCCGAAGCAGTCGAAGGCGCCCGCCAGTGCGAGATTCTCAAATACGCGCCGGTTGATGGACTGCGAGGGCACACGCTCCACGAAGTCGTATATGTCTTTGAACGGCTCGTCTCCACGGGCTTTCACAATCTCGGCCACGACGGTGTCGCCGATGCCGGAGATGGCCGATAGTCCGAAGCGGATATCGCCGGCTGCGGTGACGCCGAAGTCGCGTACTGATTCGTTCACATCGGGGCCTTTTACGGTGATGCCCATGCTCTTGCATTCGTCCATGAAGTTGACGAGCTTGACCGAGTCGGCGCGGTTGTGTGTGAGCACGGCAGCCATGTATTCGGCAGGGTAGTGGGCCTTAAGATATCCCGTCTGATAAGCTACCCATGAGTAGCATGTGGCGTGCGACTTGTTGAAGGCGTAAGAGGCGAATTTCTCCCAGTCGGCCCATATCTTCTCGAGGATCTTGGGATCGTGTCCGTTGGCCTGGCCTCCGGCCAAGAACTTGGTCTTGAGGGCGTTCATCTTGTCGATGAGCTTCTTGCCCATGGCTTTGCGTAGTGTATCGCTCTCTCCGCGCGTGAAGTTGGCCAGCAGGCGCGACAGCAGCATGACCTGTTCCTGGTATACGGTCACACCATAGGTGTCCTTGAGGTAACGCTCCATCACATCAAGGTCGTATTCGATTGGCTTGCGCCCGTGCTTGCGGTCGATGAAGTCGGGTATGTAGTCCATAGGCCCCGGCCGGTAGAGCGCGTTCATGGCTATGAGATCCTCGAATGTGCTTGGCTTGAGCTCGCGGAGGTATTTCTGCATGCCGGCCGACTCAAACTGGAATGTGCCGATGGTGCGTCCGGCGGAGTAAAGCTCGTAGGTGAGCGGATCGGTGATGTCGATCGAGTCGATGTCGATATCTTCGCCGGTGTGGGCTTTTATGTTGGCTACGGCTGTCTTTATTATCGAGAGGGTCTTGAGCCCGAGGAAGTCCATCTTGATAAGGCCGGTTTCCTCGATCACCGAGCCTTCGTACTGTGTTACGAGCAGCTTGCCTTCCTCCTTGTCGTCGGCAGTGGATACGGGCACCCAGTCGCTCACGTCGTCGCGGCATATTATGACGCCGCAGGCATGTACGCCTGTGTTGCGCACGTTGCCTTCGAGCGAGCGGGCGTATCGCAGTGTGTTTGTGATCAATGGATTCCGGCTTTGAAGCTCGGCCTGAAACTCGGGCAGATATTCGTAGCAGTTGGCAAGAGTGGGCTTAAGTTCTTTGCCGTTTTTCATCGGCATGTGTGCCGGGATGAGCTTTGTGAGGCGGTTTGCTTCGGGTATGGGCAGCTGTTCCACTCGGGCTACGTCTTTTATGGCCGATTTTGCCGCCATGGTGCCGTAGGTGATGATGTGTGCCACGTTGGGCTCTCCGTATTTCTCGGTGACGTATCTGAGCACTCGGGCGCGTCCGTCGTCGTCGAAATCGACATCTATATCAGGTAGAGATATACGGTCGGGATTAAGGAATCGCTCGAACAGCAGATCATATTTTAGCGGATCTATCCGGGTGATACCCAGGCAGTATGCCACTACCGATCCGGCAGCCGATCCACGACCAGGGCCAATGGATACGTCGAGCTGTTCGCGGCCGGCGCGTATGAAGTCCTGCACGATGAGGAAGTATCCCGGGAATCCCATGGTCTTCATTATGTGCAGCTCAAACTCGATGCGGTCGCGCAGTTCGTCGCTGAATGGGGTGGGATAAAGCTTTTCGGCACCTTCATATGCGAGTTTGCGCAGGTAGTCGGCCTCGAATTTTATGCGGTAAAGCTTTTCGTAGCCGCCGAGCTTTTCTATTTTTGCTTCGGCATCGGCCTGCGACAGCACCACGTTTCCTTTTTCGTCGCCTGTGAACTCATTGAAGAGATCCTCCTCCGTGAGGCGTTGCCGGTATTCATCTTCTGTGCCGAAGTCGGCCGGAATGGCGAAGTTGGGCATTATGGGGCCGTGGTCGATACTGTATGTCTCCACTTTGTCGATTATCTCGAGTGTATTGGATATCACCTCCGGAATGTCGGCGAAGAGCCGGCTCATCTCTTCGGTTGTCTTGAACCATTCCTGCTTGGTGTACAGCATGCGCTTTTCGTCGTTGAGGTCGGCCTTGGTCGATATGCATATCAGATGGTCGTGGGCCTCTGCGTCTTCTTCGTTCACAAAGTGCGAGTCGTTTGTGGCGATAAGCTTGATGCCGTATTTCTGTGCGATACGTATTATTTCCGGCTCTATCTGCTTCTGCAATTCGTATACCTCGTGGTTGGCGCGGGGCACGGTGGCCTTGTGGCGCTGGAGTTCCAGATAGTAGTCGTCGCCCATGAGGTCTTTCCACCATTTCACACGCCGCTCGGCTTCCTCGATGTCGCCGCGCAGCAGCAACTTGGGTATTTCGCCGCCGAGGCATGCCGAGCACACGATGAGCCCTTCGTGATGCTGCGTGAACTGCTCGTGGTCTGTTCTCGGATGGAAATAGAACCCCTGTGTCCAGGCCTTTGATACAAGCTTGATGAGGTTGCGGTAGCCGGTATAGTTTTTTGCAAGCACTACAAGATGCCGGCCTGTGTCGCGCTTGTCGGTTCGCTCGAGCATGCTTCCTTCGGCCACATACATCTCGCAGCCTATGATAGGCTTGAATATCTTGCCTTTGAGCTCGGCGATGCGCGCTTCGATGCTTTCGATGCTCTCGCCTTCGGCAGGGGGCTCACCTTCGCGAAGTATCTTGAGGCGTTTTGACAGATCTTTTATCTCACCATGTATCGGCTTGTTTTTCTTGTTTACGTAATTTGTGAATTCCTTGATGCCGTACATCACGCCATGGTCGGTAATGGCCACACCGGGCATTCCGTCGGCTATGGCCTTGTCGACAATGGCGGGTATGGCGGCCTGGCCGTCGAGGAGTGAATACTGGCTGTGGACGTGAAGATGTACGAATCTGCTCATGTATGGATTGATTGTTGGAGGCTTCAAAGTTACAAAAAAACGCGCATGTGGCGAACCGCACGCGCGAAATTTTTATAAACATTAAAGACGTTTTGTTAAATGCTCTTCTGATCACCACATCGGATTGAATGGCCGGGATTTTATGAGCCTGTCGTTCACACATCCGAAAAAGTCGTCGTGATGGGTCGTGTCGAGTTTCAGGACAGGGGCGCCGGGATGCAAGGTGAGCTCTGAAAGATCCACATAGAACGCCCCTTCCGAGTCGGCGAATTTCATGTAATATCGGCCGCGGACGATGTCGCTTACCGTAAGCCATTGTGTTGTGGACAGCTCCGGCTGGCCGGGTACCTCGTAATTGAATGGCACGCTTACGTTTGCCATTATCGACATCAGTTCAGGCAAGGCCTGTGCGGATGTCTTGTGTGCGGACGGTACGTGGTGGATGAAATAGTCGGCGCGGGCGAAGCGGTCGGGCGACCGCACACCGCCCGGCAGGAAATTCATGCCTCCCACCTGCTTCCAATAGCTGTCGATGGCTTGCATTGACGTGAATACAGGGTCGTTGGTGAGCACCTGGTAATCTTTTGAGGCATATAGGTTGAGATTGCCTCCATCGTATTCCATTATCAGGGTTTTGCCGCTGCGGTCGGTGAGCCCCCAGTGGAGCAGCGATACGGTTCCGCCGTCGAATGTCTTGCCCGAGATGCCGAATTCGTTATTCTCAAGCCATTCCTGTACTTCGTCTACAGTCGCGAAATTGTCGAGGAAGTAACTCACGAGTACGGCAAGGCTCATGACAGGCATGCCGGAACCTTCAGGAGCCTGCTTGTATTCGGATACTTTGCAGAACAGACCGTTTACTACCAGCCCGCGGTCGTTCATCCCTTCGGTGACACCTCCGTCATAACCCACGGCAAGTACTGAACCGTATTTGGAAGTCCATTCGAGCCGAGGGCCCGATGGCATGCTTGTTTTCGACATTCCGGCGGGATATACATATATATTGGTAGGAATGGGTGTGCGCCAGTCGAGAGTACGGCCTACCATCACCACGTCGGTGCTGTCGCCGCGGAATACGACACGCGAGCATGCCATAGAGGAGCCTACGGATAATGCAGCGGCAGCTATAAAAAGAGCGGAACGGAGAATTTTCATAGTGCGGATTAAAATTTTACTTGCAAACATTAGTGTCCACTAAAAAATCATAAAAGTTCTTTGAAATAATTGAAATTCAAT
>CAJTMY010000068.1 GCA_910577355.1 uncultured Muribaculaceae bacterium | reverse complement strand
TTGGCAATAGCACCTGCATCGGTTGCTTATACCCTGCCGTGATTGGCAGTTTATATAGCAAAATCGGTGTGGGGCTATTGTTTTATCCGTGGAATAGGTACGCCAAGACCTGAGATTTGGATAAAACAAGATAAATCCTCACACCTTTTATTATTTATGGCCAATCGTTCCGCAGGGGATTGAGGAACAATGATGTGTGTATGGATAGCAAGTATTATTCGGTCCTTGTTTCAGACAAGATGCACCGCCTGTGCAATGTCGAGACAGCCGTCGGTGTGTGCGAGAGAGTGTACCAAACCTATAATTTCCTTAACATCATAGTTGATGAAGATAATAAGTCTTATCTCTGAATTTGCCGGATATTTGTGTACACCGGGATTCCTTGGCTCGCGCCTTTTGCCGCTTGGTAAGAAGTGTATGACTATTCCTGATTCGGCGACCGAGATTGGTGCGTCGGCATTCACCGGCCGCGGCGATCTGGCTATGGTGATAATCCCTGATTCTGTCACCGCGATAGGCAGCGGCGCTTTCTCCGGTTGCACCGGTCTGGCCAAGGTGACCATCGGCGATTCGGTGTCTTCGATCGGATGGTGGGCGTTTGCCGGTTGCAACGGATTGAGAAAAGTGGCCATTGGCAATGCGGTCTCGACGATCGGCAGCGGGGCATTTGCGGGCTGCCGCGGATTGGCCACGGTGGCTATTCCCGACTCGGTGACCTCCATCGGCGACCGTGCATTCGACGGTTGTAGCGGCTTGAAGATCGTGTCGATAGGCAATTCGGTGTCCACCATCGGCAGCGAGGCATTCTACGGTTGCAGTGGATTGGCGGAGGTGACCATTCCCGATTCAGTGATCAGGATTGATGACAGGGCATTCTATGGTTGTAGCGGTCTGATGACAGTGACTATCGGCAATTCCGTGGCCTCGATTGGCGACGGTGCGTTCTTCTGCTACCGTGAACTTAAGTCGGTGTATTGTAAGGCGGAAATACCGCCTTCGGCCGGACGGAACCTGTTTACCGACAGCACACTTAAAGGCACATTATATGTCCCGGCAGGCTGCAAGCCTGCTTATGAGACCGTTGACCCTTGGAGGCAGTTCCGTAATATCATGGAGATGGATTCTAATTCCTTGTGAATCTGTGTAGGGCTGTTAAATCTCCTCGCTAAGGGAGTAGTTGATGAAATCGACGAGGGGCTTGAGGGGGCGTAGGAGGTCGGCGCAGCGCTCGGGCCACGCGGGGTCGGTGAAGAAATCAATGTCGAGCTCATGCTCCTTGCCGTAGTCGAGCAGGCGCAGCAGGGGTGCCTGCGGGTGATCCTTGGGCCAGCCTTTGGGGATGGTCTTGAGGGCGTTGCCGCACCATCCGGGATAGAGGCGCTGCAGCTCGGGGTCGGCAAGGATGGTCTCGAATTCCTCGATATTGTCGACGATGGCATGGCGCATCTTGCGCAGCATGGCGGCGTCGGGGCACCACAGGCCGCCGAACACGCCGCTGTGACCCGGGCGGATGTCGGCCTGCAGATAGTAGCCGGCTACTGCGTTGCTGCGGCCGCGACAACTCATCCCGGCCGAGAAATATGTCTTGTACGGGGTCTTGTCGGGTGAGAAGCGGGTGTCGCGGTATATGCGGTAGGTGCATTCCTTGCCCGACAGGCGGCGGAGCGACGTATCCCACTGTGAGGCATGCGCTATCAGGCGGTCGAGGTCGGCGATCCACCGCAGACGCAGTTCATCGTACTGCACCTTGTGCTCCATGAACCACGGGCGGTTGTTGTTGGCGGCAAGCTGCCGCAGGAAGTCGGGTAGGGTGATTGGCATAAAATTGAATTGAAAATATTTCAGGGTCTTTAAAGACCTTAAAGACTTTAAAGACCCTGAAGACCTTATAAAAGATTTATTTTACAGAAGCTTTCACGCGCTGAAGGTAGTTCTTGATACCATCCACTACCTTCTCGGCGATGCGGGTGCGGTATTCGGGGTCGGAGAGCAGCTCTTCCTCGGGCAGCGACGACATGAACAGCACTTCCACCAAAGCGTTGGGATAGTCGGTGGGGCCGTTGAGCGAGAAGTTGAAGTTGCCGGTGAGGCCGAAGTTGGCTACGCCGAGCGTGAGCACCGACTGATGCAGGTCGTTGGCAAGGGCTCGGTTGGAGATATGCTTGTAGTATGCGCTGGTGCCCATGGGCGTGAGCGGGTTGCCCGAGGCGTTGTTGTGCACGCTCACAGCGAGGTCTACCTTGCCCTCTTTCCATATATGCTTGCGTTCGGTCATCGAGGGGCCGGTGTCGCCGTCGCGGGTGAGCACCACCTTGGCGCCGGCCTTGCGCAGCATGTCGGCAGCCTTGAGCACGATGTCGAGGTTCACCTCCTTCTCGGTGATGCCCGAAGGCGAAATGGCACCGGGATACTCCCCGCCGTGGCCGGCGTCAAGACCGATGGTGAGGTCGGCGAGTTCGAGCGATGCCGGGCGGTGTCGAACGTCGATCACCAGATTGTTGCCGTTATAGTAGGTCGAATAGCCCCACTGGTATTCGTCCTTGAGGCGGATGTAGACGGTGAGCACGTCCGACTCGTCCTGACGCAGATCCACATACTCGATCATTTCGGGGGTATTGTTCTGAGTGAGCCAGTTGGTGTTGTTGGTGGCGCCGTATACCGACACGAGGATCGTCGAGGGGTCGATCTCGCTGCGTGTCCAGTAGGGCAGGCGTCCCGGCAGCGACATTGTGATACGGTCGCAGGGGCCGATGTTGGCCACCGACACCGAGCCGGTGTTGAACACATTGAAGCCCGGGCCGCCTTGCTCGGTGCTCGACTTGGGAATGTAGGCGAAGTGCGATTGGCCGAGAGCCACCTGATACAGGTTGTCGGTCTCGCCCACAGCAGTGAGGGGTATGCCGCCCTCTATGAAATTCATCTTCGAGCCGCCCAGACGGTCGCCGCCGTTGCCGTATTGCAGGTATGCGCCGTCCTTGCTCACGATGTTGAGCGGAGTGGCGAGCGGAGTGGTCTGATCGGGCACATTGCCCACGATGAAGTGGCCGTCCTTATCCTCGGCGCCGTGCTTCACGGCTTTGGGCTTGGGCTTCTCGGTGAGGTACACGAAGCGTACCTCGGCCTTGGTCTTTTTCTTGCCGAGCTGCACTTGCACGGGGATCTTGTTCTCACCGGGCTTCAGCTCCACCTGCGCGCCGAACGAGCCTGTGCTGTACACATGGGCTTCCTTGCCGTCGATGGTGGCCTTGGCTCCCGGATCGGTGATGGCGATTACATACTGCTTGGCGGCGTAGACGGTGTCGTTGCGGCGCTCGCCCTTGTAGATTTTCAGTGCCGGATTCTCTGCGGCACCCGCGAAGGCCACAATCATGGCCAAGGCTGTAAGGCTGTGTTTCATTTTATAGATAGGTATTGGTGTGATTCTTCTACTTCACGTCTTCCCACACGGCGTCCTCCACCTGCGATTCGGCTCGGAAAGAGGTATTGCCATGCGTGTCGCCGGCCTGCGATGTGGTGGTCTGCGATACGTGTATTTCTTCAAACGCCACATATTCGCCCACATTCGGGTCGATTTTTTTCTTTTTGCGCTTCGGCTGATGCGATTGTCGCCCGCTGCGTGTCCGGTCGCCGTAAGCGCGGGCATATGCGTCGCGCAGGTTGGCCGTGGCGTCTTTCCACCGCCGGTGGAACTGCCATCCCCGCCACAGCAGCTTGCATACGGGGATCACTACAAAGAATATAAGAAGGAGGAGGATAAATGTTCCCATCAATCAGGAGTATTTTGGAAATTGTACTTAGGCCGGTTTACGCCTGCGCGTGTTTGCGCAGAGCCACCGACATGAATATGTAGAGCACTATCGCCCACATCAGGCCCGATACGCCCCAGCATATCAGGAATACCGCCGTAGCTGCAAGCAGCACATATCGGCGGAAGTTCTCGGCCCAACCGAAATTCTTGAATTTCAGAGAGAACATCGGCACATTTGAAGTCATGAGCCACGATACGGCAGCCACGAGCACCACCATAACGCCGGTGCCGGGATACATATAGCGTTCTATCCATGCCGCGGCGCCTATCCAGAATATCGCGTTGGCGGGTATGGGCAATCCTTTGAACGAGGTGGTCTGCTCCTCGTCGACATTGAATTTGGCCAGACGGTAGGCGCCCATCACCGGTATCAGCAGCGCCGCGAAGCACAGCCACGGATGCATGCTGTGCGCCAGCATGAGGTTGAGTATCATCATGCCCGGCGCCACGCCGAAGCTCACAAGGTCGCTCAGCGAGTCGAGCTCCTTGCCGATGTCCGAATAGGCGTGCAGCCCGCGGGCCGACGCGCCGTCGCCGAAGTCAAATACGGCTGCGGCGGCAATAGCTATCCATGTCCAGTGCAGTCCGCTCAGCGGCCCTATCGTGTCGTTGAGATGGAAAGCCATGTATACGGCCACGCAGCCCGACAACAGGTTGCAGAGTGTTATGAGGTTGGGTATGAATCCTACAACTTTTTTAGGCATAGTGTCTTATGTATGTGTTTTTGTGGCCGGGGCTAAGGCTGCTCCGGATGCAGCCGGCCCACCTGTGTGATGCCGCCGGTGGTAGTGTCCCCGATATTGACAAAGGTCTCGGTGCCGAGCGGCAGGTAAATGTCGACACGCGAGCCGAACTTGATGAAGCCCATATGGTCGTCGACATGCGCCTCCGTACCCTTCTCGGCATAGGTCACTATACGGCGCGCTATGGCGCCCGCTATCTGGCGCACGAGCACCAGCTGCCCCCCGGGAGTGCGTATCACCACTGTCGAGCGCTCGTTCTCGGTGCTCGACTTGGGCAGGTAAGCTCCGAGAAACCGCCCCGGATGATGTGTCGCGAACACAACTTCACCGTTCACCGGAAACCAGTTGGCATGCACGTTGAATATGCTCATGAACACCGACAGCTGTATGCAGTCGCTTTTCAGATACTCCGGTTCGTAGACCTCCTCGAGTGCCACCACTTTGCCGTCGGCGCTTGCAACCACGGCATTCGTGGGATCTCCCTCGAAGTGGCGGCGCGGCGAGCGGAAGAAATTCACTGTGAGCAGATACAGCACCCCCAACACCGCCGTTACCGCTATCGGCCAGGCTATCGGCCTTACCCATAGCCACATGGGCGTCAACACCACGGCAATCGCCGCAGCGCTCACGAGCAATATATTGGTGCCTTCGTGGTGTATTTTTACTCTCATTTCGGTGCCCTCGGGCCGTTTAATCATGCAAAGATAAACTAAAATATCGGATTTACCGCTATTTTTAATAATTTTTTGAAAAATCACTATACGGTCAAACCGTTGTGCAGGGACGCACGGCTCGTGCGTCCGGCTTCAACCGGAAGGCTTGCCATATGGAGCGGATGTACGAGCCGTACGTCTCTACTCCAAAAATCAGCAGGAGCAGCATCGGTTGTCGATGCTGCTCCCGCACATATTTTCGAGGCGTGAGATATTACTTCACGATTATCTTATTGGTGACATCGCCGAGGCGCACTATGTAGCATCCGGGAGCAAGTCCGTCGGTAGAATCGGCGACCTTGATGCCGCGGAGGTCGAATACCTCCACATCGCCGTTGCCGGCACCGGCCACTACCGATTCCACACCCGATGTGCCACCGTCATCATATGGATTGATCACGAAGCTGAAATCGGGGAAGATATTTTTGTAGGCAGTGGCGGGATCGGTACCGGTCGCCATTTCGATATGCTTCACCGGCACGGTGATAGGCTCGGTAACGGTCACGCCCTCGGGAGCGCACACAGTGAATTTAAAGAACCAACCGTCGCACGGCACGAATACAGCACCTTTCGTTAATGTAGAAAGACCTACCAGACGGTAAAAAGGATCATCCTTTGATGTGTGGTCACCTACTGTAACACTGTAACCGTCACAGATACCTGTCTCCTCATCATTATTGAAAGTGAAGACATAATTTCCGCGCTTGTTCTTGCCGATGGTATATCCAGCAGGCAGATAAAACTCCATCTGAAAGGCATTGTAACCCTCGATGTCTGTCTGGAAGTTTACGGTCACCACAGCCTTGCCTTCGGCATCAAATTCGGTATCGGCTACCGAGAACACCCCGGGGTTTTCATCGGCGGCCAAAACAGCCAAGGGAGTCGACATTGCTCCTAACAGAAGCAATACCGACATTATTGTCTTTTTACTTATTGTTTTCATTTGTTTTCCTCGTTAGAGATCATATTGGAGAGAATATTCAGATCTGTGATATCGATATCATCGTCGCCATTCATGTCGGCGGCCTTCTTTCTTATCTTCACATCGGTCGAAAGTCCGGCAACAGAATCGTTCAGCAAGTTGAGATCCACCACGTCGATCACGCCGTCATTGTTAAGGTCGCCGAGGGTGTAGGGGTTGTTGAGCGAGAACACTACCTTCTTGTCCGAGCCGTCGAGGGCGATGGCCCATATCTCGGCCGGGCGGTCGTTGTTGATGGTCACTTTGCCGTTCTCGTCCACGCTCGCGCCGCTGCCGGTCGAATACCAGTATACGGGCACATCGTCGCCGGCCTTGGCGGCCTTGCGCGGAGCCTTGCGGGCGGCTGCCGCCGGAATTTCGGGGGCATTCTTGCTCCAGTTGATGTTCACAAGGTCGAGGATGCTGATTTGGTCGCCCGGCTTGCCGTCGAGCTTCTCCTCGAGTATCTCAAAGTTGCCCTCCTCGACCTCTTCGGTCGAGACAGCCTGCACCACATTGCCCTCGTGGGTGAATAAGTAGCCTTCAAAATCCCAGTCCCAGAACAATTCTGCGTTTGCATAATCATCGTAGGCAGCGGCGGGTACATATAGGGGCGCTTTTTCGTACAGATTGTCGCCGATAGCGACAGATTCGCCTTCCACACCTTCTGCAGGTACGGTTCCTCGTGCTACCACACGGGTCACGTTATCACAGCTCGCATAGGCATTTGACCCTATAAATTTGAGCGTTTCGGGCAGAGTTATCACATCAAAATTCGTGCAGCCCGAGAACGCCTCGGCGCCTATGGTCTCTACCGAGGCGGGAATGATCACGTTGGTGAGTGCCGTGCAGTTCTTGAACGTACCGGCGGTTATCGACGTCACATTCTCACCGACGATGGCCTTCTGCAGTGCGACATATGAGTCGAAAGTGGCCGAAGTCTCCGAAAGCGTGCGCCCGAGATATAACTCTTTTATGGAACTTTTGTAATCATCGTAGCCGCTGTAAGGTTTTCCGACAATATTCAAAGGCTTGTCACTGTCTTTGAATATGAGCCGTCCTGAAGTATGATGGCTACTTATGGCATAGGGACTGAAATTCTCTACCGATGCAGGAATTTCTATATCGTCATAACGAGGATTTTCTGCAAAATTCGGTAAAAGAGAACTGATTATAAAGCAGCCCGATCCGAGAGTCTTAACACCTTCTTTTAAAACAAGCTCACTACAGAGTATCCCAAGATTTCCGAGTTCCTTGACGCTCGCTCCAATTATTACCTTGTCGATTTGTGCCGTTCCTTCACCACTACTGTATAAGAACATGGGATCGGTAAGACTTATCGAAATATCCGGATTGTCGCTTGTCTCCAAAATGGCCTCTTTCGAAAGTTTGAAGCCATAGTTATTGTTGGTTCTGCAGGGCCTTCCTATATAAATAACGTGAGTTCGATAAAAATAATCAAAAGAGAGTCAACTGATTATCATA
>CAJTMY010000067.1 GCA_910577355.1 uncultured Muribaculaceae bacterium | reverse complement strand
AATATATTATTCCATACACGATGTTTTGCACTTCGATTTGGAATCTTCAATATTAATCTATCGGTTTTCAAAGGCGGATGCACAACACGCGCATCCGCCCCCATGCGGATATTCAGTCGCTGTAAACACCTCCGTAATCATCGACTTGTAGGATGGCATCAGAAATAAAACACGGCATTCCGCCCCATTCGTGAAGCGGAATGCCGTTTAAGCAGATTTTGTTATTACAGCGTTATCTGTGGCAGGAGATCTTGGCAGACCTTACCGTGCCGTCGGCATATGTTGTACGCACGATGCACAGTCCCGATGGCTCAGCGATCGATATACCCTGCATCGTGAAATATTCCACCTTCACAGGTTCGGCTACATCGGCATCGACACCGCCGATGCCCGACGATTTGTCTACCTTGACCGTACACGATGCTGCGACGGCGGGCCACTCGGCGGCATTGACTGTGATGACAGTCTCTCCGCAGCCTACGGCATGCACAATACCGTCACTGTCGACTGTGGCTGTCGACACATCGGCCGAGGTCCACAGGATGCCCGCTACCGAGGCATCTTCGGGCACAAGGATGGCAGTGAGCTGATGACTCTCGCCCTCGGTCAGTTTCAGCGAGGTTTCACTGAGGCTGATCGACTTGAGCGGTTTCCGTACTTCGATGGTGCATGTGGCCGATACGTCCGAGCCGTCGATGGCCTTGGCGGTGATGACGGCTGTACCCTTGGCCATGGCCTTGACGAGGCCGCTTGATGATACGGTGGCCACTGTCTCATCGTCGCTCGTCCATGCCAGGCTCTTGTTGCTCGCGTTTTCAGGTGCGACTGTGGCCGTGAGCTGCAAGGTACCGCCCTCGTCGATGGCGGCGGATGTCTCGGACAATGTGATACCCTCGACGGGAGCTACCACAGTCACGCTGCACGAGCCGGTCACACTCTTGGTATCGGACAGCCTGATGCGCAGACGCAAAGTGCATTTGCCCGGGGCGACACCTGTCACCCTATTGTCGGCAAATGTGATGAATTGGCCTGCCTCCTCGCTGTCATACCACTCATATTCGTTGGGATATGCGCCCTCGGGCGAAACGGTCACCTCCACGGGGACGGTTTCACCCACATTAAGGGTAAGGCGCGAGGGGTTGATGGTGATACGCGAGGGGTTGGTATACATGTCATAGACGGTAGTGGCCGTATTGCCGCTGTACGGTACTGTCGCGGTAATGGTGCCCGTGCCGCCGCTTATGCGGTATTCGTTGTTGCCGAGAGGTGTTATGGCGGTGTAGTAGTTGGATGACGTCAGGATAATATCGTCGGTAGGGAAATCGGCCGGCTCTACTATGAGCTTGACTATGGCCGCGGAATCCTGACGCACCTTGTATAGATCCTTCTCAAACTTCACACTCACGGCATTGAAATCGAACGGCTCATGCTCTACAATCGATGCAAAGCCGCTCCATGGAGCTGCCTTCCTGTAAGCGTCGCCGCTCCCGACGGGCACATAGAGCGTGACATCGCTGTATTGTGCCTCGCTGAAATCCTCGCATACAGGGGGCACAGCGGCATACGATTGGATATACTTCAGATTGGTGTATCTGTCCGGATTTATGGTGCCCACGTCGGCGAGGTCTTTGCCAAGCTCAATCAGGCGTATGCTCGTTGGAAGCTCGGTGGCGGTGATCTCACGCCCGATATAGAGGTTGCAGAGATATTTCATCTCGGCATACCAACCCGTACCGACAATCAAAAGCGGTTCAGTCCCGTCGGCAATGGTAAGCGAACGCGTCCCCGTACAACCGTAAAAATCATCTAATTCCAACTTCTTGATGGAATTTCCAATATACACTTCCGTAATGTTACTGCAACCGAAGAAGGCATAATGGCCGATAGATTTCACATGATTGGGGATTGTAACTGATTTCAGCTTTGTGGCCTTATCAAATGTAGCGGATCCTAATTCCGTCACATCGTCGGGTATTACAAGGTGCTCTACCGGCGCGCCGTTGAGAACCACTGTTCCGGCGTATTGTATGGGATTGTAACCATCCGGAAAATTCTGGCGGCACCAGTCCGAAAGGTTGTCTATCTCGATGGTTTCGAGACCTTTCAGATACCATCGTTCGCCTATGTCGGTAAGGCTGCAGTGCCATTTGATAGTCTTCACGGAGTTGCAGTTTTCAAACGCACCGTTGTGCACTGCTTTGAGCGAGGCCGGCAGCTCGAGGCTCTCAATCTTCTCGCAATTCTGAAACGCTCCGTAGCTGATTGTCTCCAATCCCTCGTTGAACACCGCCGAAGTCATATCTGAGCAGCCGTAGAAAGCACGCTCCTTCACCATTTTTACATCAGCACCGAGTCGGAGAGTCTTTAGGTCACAGCCCATAAACGCATAGTCCTTGACCTGCTCTACTCCGTCGGGTATCACGAGATCGATAAGTTTCTCCCCATTGATATAAAGTTGGCGTGCAGTACCGAGTGGATTGGCGCTTTCATTCATGAAACCCATACCCAGCCAATCGGCCAACGAGGGTACATGCACCTCTTTAATCCCGGAACAGCCGTCAAACACAAAGTAATGGATGGTCTCTACCGACCCCTTGAAAACCACTTTCTTGATGTGACTGCAATATCTGAACCCATTTCCGTCTATAAACTTCAGCGATGCCGGGAGTATGACCTCTTTAAGCATGGGATTGTTTGAGAATGCATCCCTGCCGATCGTCTCGAGCTTGTCGTTGAATTCAATCTCCCTGAGCACATAGTTGTTGTTTATGCCCGAGACATCGACCGTCGTAAGTTCCCGGGGGAGTTTCAGCTTTGTAAGGTTGACACATCCGCTTATGGCACTGTTGCCTATGTAGGTAATGTTATCCGAGAGACTCAGGCTTTCGAGAGCCTGACAATCTTGGAAGGCACTCCCTTGCAGCACGGCGACATTGTCGCCCATTGTCACCGTGCGGAGAGCGGAGTATTGATAGAACGCATAATGCCCGATCTCGGTCACCTTGCATCTCACCTGCTCGGTGCGGCCGTCTGTGGCCGTGCGGTTGTAGATGGCCACAGCGGGAATGTCGACAGCCGCGACGGTTTTGTCCGTAGCACCCGTGACCTTGCAGTCGTTGGTAGTGACATCAGTAATGGTGTAGGTGAGACCCTGATACTCAAAATTCTGAGCACGCATACCGAGAGCCGCGACCAACACCGTCACAAAGAGTAATAGATGTTTGATCATATAGATTTAAGGGCGGCCCGACTCCCGTACAGCCGCAACGAAAACACACAAAAAAGCGCGGGAATCTAAATCTGTCACCGTCCCATATACAGAGGCTTCTCGCATTGCCTTATCGAAGTAGGACGGCAACGAAGAAGCCCACGCCTGTATATGCAACATAGCA
Source organism: uncultured Muribaculaceae bacterium (assembly GCA_910577355.1). Taxonomy (GTDB): domain Bacteria; phylum Bacteroidota; class Bacteroidia; order Bacteroidales; family Muribaculaceae; genus CAG-873. The sequence goes on along the minus strand of CAJTMY010000067.1, from coordinate 4,512 downwards.
CACAGTCCGTCTCACCTTGCAGATGATTCGGGCCGAATGCAGAAATCACATACCAAAGGGCATCTATCGTCGCTCAGTCTTGACTTCGATATGAAATTTTGCGAGAATTTCTGTATATCAAGAATCAGCGCGGATAAACGCTTTCCATAAAATATTAATCCACACGGCCATGGCAGCCTCCTGCCGCCGGCTCATTGCTTGCAGCAAAGATAAGAAATTAAACTGAAACTGAAAATTTTTTCACCCATAAAAAATCCGCCCCACGGATGGAGCGGATTGTAATAAGCTTTGAAATTATACTCTTATCTGCTGCAGGAGATCTTGGTCGAGCGCACCGTGCCGTCGGCATACGTGGTGCGGGCTATGCACAGACCCGAAGGCTCGGCGATCGACACACCCTGCATCGTGAAGTATTCCACCTTCACAACTTCGGCGCCGGCCTCGACATCCCCGATGCCGTCGGGTACACCCTCCACCATAGCCTCGAACATCTCCGACTTGGTGATCTCACCGTTGGTGTTGTGATACAGCGCCTGCACGCTCACTTTCTTCACGGGCTCGAAGCCGAATATGCAGTAATAGCCATAGAATGTATTCACAAACAGCATATCGTCGGTCATCTCCACAGTATTGGGGATGTCGGTACAAGGCTCGCCTTCGACATAGGTGGTCTGCAGCTCGCCGTCAAAGTATACGTTGAAGAATACCTTCTCAGGATCCAGAGGCTCGCCGTCGGTGCTCACACAGTCAAACATGAATCCGCCGCCCATCATGCCTTCGTCCGCGTCCCATTCAAAACGTGCATCGGCCTCGGGCGCATCATAGGGAGCGGCCGGCGTACGTACGATGTCGTCCATCGATGTCATGACAAGATCTGTGAGGCTGAGACCGAGCAGAGGATATTTGTCGCCGAGGTTTACGAGAATGGACTTGTCGGCCTTGTATACGCCGTCCTCGTTGACAAGTGTCACCTTGTCGGCCCACTCGTACGAGTCGCGACCCAGCGGTGTACCGCCGTAGAAAAACACGAAATTGTCCATGCCCTCGGCATATGTCAGACCTATGAACTGTCCGGAAGCCAGCTCGATATTGCCCTCGGCATCACGTACACCCTTGACAAGCTGCTTCGGATCGGCCGAATTCATTCCCGATATATACACCTCGTCACTCTCCTCATGGCTGTATATGCTCATGTGGGCGGTGATGGCTTCGTTGAACTTATCCTTGTAGCTGCACGAATATTCCGTTTCGCTCATCCGTACCCCCTCGGGCAGAGCCACCGCAGGAGTCTCCACGATATCAAGCTCCATGCCTATCGCACCGTAGCCTATGAATCCGCCCTCCTCGTGTGTGAGGCCGAAGAAGCCGTCGTTCTTCTCGCTTGTGCCGGGCTTTATCTGCGTGAGGCTGTGCCCGTCCCACTTCATGCGCAGGGCATTGTCGCCCGAGGTGACAACGTACGATGTCGTGGCCCCGTCCACCTTGGCCTCGAGCATATTGATGCTGATCTCCACACCATTGTCGGGATTGGCGAAGACCGTCTGCGGAAACGCGAATTCCACCACGTTGTCATCGCCGAGAGTGCCCTTCACCCACGAGTCACCTGTCTCGTAGTAGTGCAGGATATTGTGCACATAGAAGTCGTTGCCGTCCACCACGATTTCCGTACGGTAGCCTACATCCGACTTGGTTGTGCCGAGATACCCGTTGTATACAAGGTAAGTAAGTTCTGTCGATCCCTGCACCATATCATACAGTGTGCCCTCGGGCTGTGTGGTTATCGGTTCGGCTGCGACGGCCGACATAGCCGTAAGCGCGGCTGTGATGAAGAGTAAAGATTTTTTCATATACGTGTCATGCGGCAGGCAAAGGAATGAGATTTAAGGTTCTTCATGAACGACCGACCCCTGTCCGCCTGCCGTGACAACACGGGCCGAGACATTCACTTCACAAATGTAACCATTATTTTCGAAATTACATGCAGTCCCGGCGATATTTATGCGAATTTACTTGAAATGCCACAGATATTTTGCTATTCACGTATCAGTCTGCGTATCGAGGTGATGCTGTAAGCCGCCGAAACGGTGGCGATGATACCGGCGCCTGTGTATGCCGCGCAGGTGTCGGCAAGCAGCATGCAGCCATAGGCCCCGCACACCATAATACCGCCGAGGATATAGTCGGCGAGCACACGCCGGCTGAAGCGGTAGCCGTACTTCGCCCTGTTGACGATATAATACACGATGATACTGATAAAATGCTCGGCTACCATAGCATAGCCCAGGCCGTCGAGCCCCCGGAACCAATACCCGGCACAGCCCAGCGACAGCATCAGCGCGTTGCAGAACACCCCCTCGAGCACGAAAAACAACCTCTTGTCGCCCTTGGCAAAGGTGATATACCCCATCGGAAAAGAATAGGCCTTCAGCAGCACACCCACCGCAAAGATGCGCAGCATAGGGATGATGACCTCAAACTCGGCCGACAGCAATATCCTTATCACCAACGGCGCGAAGATCACAAGCAATATCGCGAGCGGAGCTGTGGCCAGAGCCACAAGCACCGACTGCCGGTTCACGATATCGGTCACGGCGGCATTGTCGGAGGCTGCCGCCGTGAGTCGTGGAAAATAGTCGAGCGACATAGCCGCGAACACCACCCCGAGATACTGCGCCGTGATGGAGTTGGCAGCCTGATAGAAACCCACCGCGTCGAGGCCGCCCGCCGTGCGGATAAACACACTCAGGGCATACGTGCACAGGCTGCCCAGCAGATCGCCCGCCATCAGCACAAGCCCCATAGCCACGAGCCGCCGTACGAGCGGCTTATGGTCGCCCCACACAAAGCGCACCCGCTCCACCCGCAGCTCACGCCGCAGAAACAGGCTGTATGTCGCATAAGTGATGGCCGAAAATATCACCAACGCGGGTACAATGCCCTTGTCGCCCCACACATAGTAGATAGGCACACTTATGCACAGCGCCGCCAAAGCGCCCACAAGCGTGCTAACCGACAGCACCTTCACCCGGTGTAGCCCTTGCAGCACCGACATCTTGCCGTTGCCCGCCACCATGAAGAACACCGCCGCGCCGAGCAGCATGAACTGCCACGAATATTCGTCCGAACCAAACGACAGTTCGCTAAGCCAACCCGCGCACAATACGCAAAACAGACACCCCGCAAGCGCCGTCACAGTGATTATGCGGCTGCACACCGCATGAATGAGCGACAACGCTCCGGCATCATCCTTGCTCTCGGCCACCTCGCGCACGATGGCAAGATTCAGCCCGAGCGACGCAAAGCGCTGTATCGTATTGGACGACGTAGCAAACAGATTCGATATACCCATACCCTCCGGTCCCAGCAGCAGCGCCACAAACTTGCCCCTCACCAGATTGACCAGCACAAGAAACACCTGCACCCCGCCCAAAAACGACGTGCCTTTGAGTATATCCCTGTAACTGTTCGATTTATCTGCCGACGACATTTCCAACAAGCTTGATGTGCAAAGATACCGCTTTTTGGCCACGCGACCAAAACACACCGGGCTTTTCCACCCCGTAGCACCGCAACCCATTGATCAATATATAAATACTCGGCCAAACAATCTCTTGATTTTCCGAGTAGGAAGGCGTGTCAAAATTGGCAAAAACAGTAGGGACGCGATTAATCGCGTCCGCGCCCGGATGGACAACAACTTGATAGGCATCGATTTCGGCGGACGCGATTAATCGCGTCCCTACTTCAAATCAAGTTATGACACAGCCTCGCATCATCCGGATGGCGACCACGCACATGCCAAACCCCAACGTCCGAATCATCTAAGGCGCGCGTAGCCCGCCGATTCAATCAACTGTGCCAAATCAATAAATCCGTGTAATCCGTGTAGGTAAAATTCCGTGTGGAGGCGACAAAAAATTTAGCGGCGCCCCGGTGCAGGGACGCCGCTGTGGTTATGGGGGAGGTGTGTGTTTAGTCGATAGCCTCGTCAGCCTTGTAGCCGCCCATCTCGCGGATAGCGTTCTTGAGCATCACATACTGCTGGAAGAGGTGGTTTACAGGCACTTCACCCTTGGTGTAGTCGTGCATCGGGCTCTTGAGGAAGAAGCTCAGGAAGCGCTGTATGCCATGGCGGCCGGCGCGGGCGGCGAGATCGCTCAGGAGCACAAGGTCGAGACACAGAGGTGCGGCGAGAATCGAGTCGCGGCACAGGAAGTTGATCTTGATCTGCATGGGATAGCCCATCCAGCCGAAGATATCGATGTTGTCCCAGCCTTCCTTGTTGTCGTTGCGCGGGGGATAATAGTTGATGCGCACCTTGTGGAAGTAGTCGGTGTAGAGATCGGGCTGATCCTCGGGCACGAGAATCGACTCCAATGTCGAGAGCTTCGACACTTCCTTGGTGCGGAAGTTGGCGGGTTCGTCGAGCACAAGGCCGTCGCGGTTGCCGAGAATGTTGGTCGAGAACCAGCCGCTCAGGCCGAGGCAACGGGTGCCGATGATGGGTGCGAA
>CAJTMY010000066.1 GCA_910577355.1 uncultured Muribaculaceae bacterium | reverse complement strand
TGAATTTCAATTATTTCAAAGAACTTTTATGATTTTTTAGTGGACACTAATGATGAAAAGACTGACAATGGCGATAGCGGCATGCTTGCCTCTGATATGTGCGGCACAGACACCACAGACCGACTCTATAGCGGCCGCCGACAGCACCTTCACACAGCTCAATGAGATAGTGGTGGAGGGTCGCACGCAGCGCGTGGTGAAGCACGGGGTGGAGTATATACCCGACAAGAAGATGAAGAAGGCGGCGACCGACGCCACACGGCTGTTGCAGCAGATGAATATCCCGCAGCTCGACATCGATCCCGCCACCATGTCGGTGAAGACGGTTACGGGCAAGGGTGTGTCGATGTTCATCGACTATAAGCCGGCCACGGAGCAGGATCTGCAGGGCATGCGACCCGAGGATGTGCTGCGCGTGGAGGTGTTGCAGTATCCCGAAGACCCGCGCTTCAACAGTGCGCCGTATGTGGTGAACTATATAATGCGGCATTACGAGTGGGGCGGCTACACCAAGCTGACGGCATCGGGCGCGACACTCGCCGCCGACAAACTCGATGGAAACGTGTATTCGAAATTCGCATACCGCAAATGGACTTTCGACGCCAATGCGAGCGGACGTATCTCGCACAACGACAAGTATCGCAGCTTCAGCGAGGAGACTTTCCGCGACATCACGGTAGGAGACCGTCATATCGACGAACTGAAGCGGACATCCACTATCGGCGACGATTATCTGCAAAAAAACAATTCGCAATGGGCATCGATGCGCGCCACATATCAGAATGACAACACGGTGGCGATGCACACTGTGTCGTTTTACCGCAACGGCAGCCCTCTCTCGCGGAAAACATCTACAGTGAAATTCTCGAGCGATGTACTGCCGTCGTCCGAAGCCTTGTCGACTGAGTCCACACAGAGCATATCCCCGTCGGTATCCGGCTATTACTGGTTCAATCTGCCCAAGGGCAACAGCGTCCTTGCGACATGGGGATTCAACTATGTGTCGACCCGCCGCAACTCGCTCTACCGCCTCGGAGAGACAAATCCGATAATCAACAACAACAGGGAGAAATCGTATGCGCCGAATCTTACCATGCAATATTCCAGGCAGCTGGGGCACGGCAATACGTTCCGCACGTCACTGATGACGTACAACACCTTCTATGATACGGATTATGCAGGCTCGTACAACGATACACAGAAGCTGCTGTCGTCGGAAAACATGCTATTCCTCGAATACATGCAGAACTGGAAAGCCGGCCTGAGCCTGTACTCTCGTGTGGGCGCATCGTATGTGATAGGCCGGGTGAACGGTGTCAACACGCTCGAGCAGTGGAACCCGCGCCTTGGCCTGCAGCTTCAATATCAGATCAACGACAAGCATTCGGCCTCGGTGGAAGGCTGGTGGGGCAATTCGCATCCGCACCCGTCATCGGCCAACTCGGCCATAGTGCAGCGCAACGAACTGCTGTGGGTACAGGGTAATCCCGACCTGAAGAACACGCTTTTTGCCTCGGCATCGGCCTCCTATACATATATACCGACCAACAGGCTCAGCTTCACGGCTGCTGCCGAGTATGAGGGCAATCCCGACAAGCAGGCATATGAGTTCCTCACTCTGCCCGGACATGACGGCCTTGTGCGCCGCGTGATAAACAGCGGCGATTTCCACCGGTATTCGGCATGGCTGTCGGGTGCGGTGAAATTTTTTGACAACTCGCTTTCGCTGCGTGTGCGCGGCGAGGCCGAGAGAGTGGTGCTCACGGGCGTGGATGCGCGTCGACAGAACAGGCTGTCGGCAAGCGTGTATGTGAACTATTATCTCGGAAACTTCTCGTTTATGGCGTATTACCGCTCGCCCGGCAAGATGCTCGATGCATGGTCGCAAGGCACGGCATACAAGTATAAGAGTACCTACGGCGTATATGTGACGTATGCTGCGGGCGATTTCAAGGCAAGCGTACAGTTCGACAACTGGTTTGACCGCAATCGTATGTGCTCCGACTTCAGTTCGCCTCGCTATTCATCGTACGGGTGGGCCTGGAACGAGAGCCTTGCGCGCAGCCTCGGGCTTACATTGACCTATACGATCCCCTACGGCAAGAAAGTGAACCGCGGCAACGAACTCGGCACCTCGGGCAGCACCAATTCGGCGATCCTTAAATAAGAAGAGGTGTGTCATAATTTGACTTGAAGTAGGGACGCGATTAATCGCGTCCCTACTGATTTTGCGAATTTTGACACGCCCTCTTAGGGCATCTGTGCGGTCTTACGACTTCTGGTACTCGGTGGGCGACATGCCGGTGAGGTGCTTGAAGTATTTGCCGAACGACGACTGGGTGGGAAAGTTGAGCGTATATGCTATCTGCTGTATGTTCTTGCCTGAGAATCGCAGCATGTTTTTGGCTTCCATCAGTACGAAGTCGTCGATCCATTTGGCTGCGGAACGGCCGGTGGCCTCCTTTACGAGCAACGACAGGTATTTGGGCGATATGAACAGGTGGTCGGCATAGAACGATACCGACCGCTCGCGCACATAATGGCGATGCACCAGGCGCACGAACTCGCGCACATAATCGTGTCGGCGTCCTTTGTCCCTGATGCGGGGCGACTCCACTATCTGTCCGGGCAGGCGCTTGTGTACAAACTGCACGAGCTGATAGAACATCGCCGAGGTGAGGCTCGACGCTATTGATTTGTTGAGCTGTATGTTTGTGCGGTCGACAGTATTGGCATTTAGCAGCTCGAAGAATCGTCGCAAAAGATCAGTCTCGTCCCCGTCGAGTTCGATCAGCGGTTTGGGCTTCTGCAGCATGGGCGGTATCTCGATGGATGACAGGCTCAAGTTGATGCTCTGCAGGAAGTTCAGATCGAAGAAAAGGACATACATGTCCACATCGTCGGGGACGCGTCCGTTGATCTTGCATACCGCATTGGGAAATGCATACAGGAATGTGCCGGGTCTTACCGAGTATCGTTCGAGGTTTATCTCGAATTCGACCGGTGTGCCCTCAAAAACCAACAGCAGCAATGCGCCGTCGAGCTTGAGCGGCTCAGAATCGATGAGGCCTGTTAGCTTTCCCGATCCGGGGGTGATGTGGCTGAACAGATAGCAGTCTTCTATCTGGCTGTAGTCGCTTGATACGTCTTTGAGTCGCATCAGATTCCTGAACTCGATTTTCTTTTCCATCGTTAGCTGTGTCTTATTCGACAAAGTTACAAATAATTTGGGTGATTATTCGCCCTTTTAGAATTTTTGTCCAGATATTTCTGCCGTATGTCTTGTTTTCGTCAATTTGGTGTGATTTACGGTTTACGAATTCGGGCGATATGATGAGGTGCTACCTTTGCACATATCAAATTTATCGTCTTATGGAAAAAACACTCATTATCAAAAGTGTCGTAGCAGCTCTCGGCGGGTGGGCCTGGGCTGTTTTCGGACCGGCGCTGCCGTTTGGCGCCGCGTGCACCTGTATGGTGCTTGCCGATGTGTATACCGCCCGCCGGCTGGCCCGGCGTCTGGGCCGCAGGCGTCCCACTGCCCGGCAGCGTCTCAAATTCAGTTCGGCGCGTTTCGGACGTGTTGTCGGCACACTGCTGCGCATATATGCCGCGCTGGCACTCGCCTCCGTTGTGGAGCAGGTGGTTGTGGGCGAATGGATACATCTACTCAAACTGGTGGCGGCGGTGATATGTTTCTGGCAAGCCGTGTCGATCCTCGAGAACGAGGCCACGGCCAATCCTCACCCATGGGCACGTGCCGCCGGCCGTTATCTCGCCGATAAGGCTGCCCGGCACATTGACCCGTCCGACCTTCCCGACTTTAAGAGGGTGTTTAATAATAAATGTTAAGATCAGGGTCGCATATGTTGAGTCGATTTTTGACTTGTGGCGAAGGAGTGTACTTGATGTACACGACTGAGGAACAAGGTAAAAAGCGGCCAAGATATGCGATACGGATGTAATTTTGACATCAAGCACCCCATCGCCGAAAATACAAATCAGTTGACAGAATATATTAAAATATGAAATACAATACCCTTGAACGGCCGCTCGTCGGCATATTTCCGTTTGTTCTTCGGTCGTTATGGAACCCCATAACTCCCTCATCACAAACGAAAATCTGCTCGACGAGCGACCGCCCTGATCTTAACATTTATTATTAAACACCCTCTAATAAGCCTTGATGTCGTAAGGCCGTATCACGTCGTAGCCAAGACCGCCGCGGCTCACGCCCACGCCGAGTATCATGTCGGGGCGCAGGCGACGGTAGCGAGAGTCGCTTATCGGTATGTCGCGTTCGAGGCCGTTTTCGAAGCGCAGCGAGGCGAAATACACCTTGTACGGTTCTCCACGCACGTATCGGTTGCGTGCTATGCGCTTGCTGTGGTAGCGGGTCTCGCTGTATACCTTTGTCACCGTGGCCACTGCGGTGTCGCCGCGGTCGGATGCGCCGAGCTGGTTGCCGAGGTATATCGCGCAGCATATCATCAGGCTCGCCATGGCAGTGTGGAGGATATAGTTGAGCCACATCCTGCCACATCCGGTGATCCACCGCCACACGAGGTGTCCCCACATGGAGGTGCCGAGGGCTGTGGCTATGGCGATCGTCCACGGTATCCATGCGGGCATGAAGGTGAGCTCGCTCATGGCCGAGATGCCGGCGAGGCAAAATATCGCGAGTGTCGATGCCAGCACCATCAATGTTATCTTGACGCCACGCCGCCGCGGTTTGCGACGGTTTGCGGCTGCCGGGTCGGCGAGGCCGGCAGTCTCCGGCCGGTTTTGTGTGTCGCCGGCATTCTGGCGGCCCATCTTGCCGAGGTCGTCGGCTGCGGCGCGCCATTCGCTGTTCTTGCTGCCCATGTGATGATTTTAGAGTTTTAATTTAAAATTGGAGAGATGTGCGGAGCACATCGATTTACGGATAGCCCGGTACACCGAAGCTTGCGGAGGTGTGCCGGGTAAGGGAGTCCCCCGCAATGTGGCGTGCGTAGTACGCCGATTTAAACAGGATCGTCGCCAAGCAACGGAGTATCCTCCGGAAAATCATATTTACGGAGAAAAGCGCGATATTCATCCTCAAAGCTTACACGCGCATGATGCTGTTTCTGATTCTTTATGTAATCTATACGGGTTTGGCGTGTGCAATAATCGACTGTCACATGGCTGTATTTTTCAGCCCATCCCCGCCATTCCGGAAAATGAGGGTTGGCGCGCATGAATTTGCTCGATTCTGTTTTCATGAGCTTCATGTAGTCGGCCACCGCTAACTTTGGCGGAATGCTGCACAGGAGGTGGACATGGTCGGGCATACCGCCGATCCTCCACACCTTGACTCCCCGTTTTTCCGAAAAATCGTAGATGAATTTATAAAGTTCGCGTTCGTGCTCTTCATTTATGACCTTCATCCGTTTCCACGGGCAGAACGTGATATGATACAGAGATTTGCTATGGCTCATGATGCAAAATTAATCAATCCATGTCATTAATGCAAATCGGCGTTGATTAAATCGGCGTTCTACGAACGCCATGTTGCGGGTGATATCGTAACCCGGCACACCTCCGCAGGCTACGGTGTACCGGGCTATCCGTAAATCGATGTTCTGCGAACATCTTTGTGTGCCAGGATGGGGCTTGTCGGAGTATGTCGCAAACATCTTTTCAGCCCGGGATATCGCCGCTCGCTCACATCCGTTATGTATGCGGAAACTGCAAAAAGCGGTGTGCCGCGCGGCGCTTTAACCATTTTTTTGATTAAAACTTTGACATTTCGCGGATATTGCGTAACTTTGCAAAGTTTTTCACCAAGCGCATGTATGGGAAAGTTCACAGCATATAAATTGCCGCTCAAGACATTGGCCGAGGGCACGCACGAGTTCGACTATCGGCTCGACAAGCAGTTCTTTGTCAATATGGAGTATGCCGACGTCCGCGACGCCGACCTTGATGTGCATCTCACGGTGACTTACCGCAACGACCTTTACCGTCTTGCGTTCAAGATCACCGGTACCGTCACCATGCTGTGCGACCGTTGTCTCGACGATCTGGTGCTGCCTATCGACACTTCATATGAAGTGGGCGTCGAGTATGGTGACGACTACAACGATGAAAGTGATGATCTGATCGTCATACCGCATAGCGACAGCTACGTGAATGTGGCATATATGCTCTTCGATACCGTAGTTCTCGTCATACCAATCAAACATGTTCATCCGCTCGGCAAGTGCAACCGCGCCATGAGCGCCCTGCTCAAGAAGCACCGCGCGCACGGCACCGGAGAGGATGCCGAGCTCGAGGACGAGATGCTCGACTCGATCGATGCCGCCGATGATGCCGCGGCGCCGACATCCGACCCGCGATGGGATGCACTGCGCGGCCTCGGAGGTGATGACTCGGCCGAATGACCATACAACGACTCCTCTTTCAACCTTTTTTCAGGAACAACAACAAATAACAATAAGCAACAATGGCACATCCTAAACGCAAACAATCCAAAACCCGCACCGCGAAGCGTCGTACTCACGACAAGGCTGTAGAGCCCACGCTCGCTCTCTGCCCCAACTGCGGCGCATGGCACATCTACCACACCGTATGTGGCGAATGTGGCTACTACCGCGGCAAACAGGCCATCGTAAAAGACGCCGCCCTCTGATTGGCCGGTCAATCAGAATCACGGAGATGAAAAACCTCCTTTAACCCTCCGCGCAATCGCTCCGGCAGCGCGCGGAGCGTCGAAGGATCGGTTTTTCATTATCCATATGTATCGTTTCGGTATGGCGGAGATGTCCGCTACTGCCGCTCCCCCCCCCCCCTTAATAACCATACCAATTTCAAAATAAAGTCCCCACTATGCTCAGCGCACGAATATCCGCCATCGCATCATACGTCCCAGACGACATCCTCGACAACGAAATGCTGTCGAAGATGGTCGACACCAACGACGAATGGATCACAACCCGCGTAGGTATCAAGGAACGCCGTATTCTCCACAAGGAGGGCGCCGGCTCCTCGTATATGGGCATCAAGGCCGTCGAGAAGATGATGGCCGAATACAATATCGACCCCGCCACGGTCGATCTTCTCATCTGCGCCACGTCGAATCCCGACTACCGCTTCCCCTCCACAGCCTCGGTGATCCTCAACGGCACCGGGCTGAAGAATACATACGGCTACGACATCCAGGCGGCCTGCGCCGGCTTCATCGTGGCTCTGCAGGATGCCAACGCATACATACGCTCTGGCCTGTATAAGAGGGTGATCGTGGTATGTACCGAGAAGATGTCGTCGATGGTCAACTATAACGATCGTGCCACCTGTCCGCTCTTCGGCGACGGCGCCGCATGCGTGCTCGTCGAACCCACCGAAGAACCCGGTATGGGTGTGATCGATGCCGTGCTTCATGTCGACGGTCGCGGCCGCGACCACCTGCTCATGGAAGCCGGCGGCTCGGTGCTCCCCGCATCGCAGGAGACCCTCGACGCAGGCAAGCACTATCTCTTCCAGGACGGCCGCAACGTATACAAGAACGCTGTGACCGACATGCTCACGTCGACCCTCGATGTGATGAAGCGCAACGATCTTGCTGCCGACGACGTCGACTATCTCATACCCCATCAGGCCAATATGCGCATCATCGAGGCCGTAGCCGACCGGGCAAAGTTCCCGATGGACAAGGTGCTCGTGAACATTCAGCACTACGGCAACACATCGGCCGCATCGATACCCCTGTGTCTCGACGAATACAAGGACAAGCTCCACAAGGGCGACAAGCTTGTGCTCACCGCATTCGGCGCCGGCTTCACATGGGGTGCGATGTACCTCGTGTGGGATATGTAAAAGATATCTCGACTTCACCATACAAAATACCCCGCCATATGCGTCTGGCGGGGTATTTTATTTGTCGATTTTTGCCATTATGATGATTTTTTTTATGTTTATAAACATCATGCGGCTTGTTTTTCGAAAAAAATCATTACATTTGCGAAACGAAAGAGCCGGTTCTTGCCTTTAAGGTGGGCGGAGCAAAGTTCCGGTTTCTTCGGGTTCTCACCTTTCACATTTCTTTCCGCCCGCTACCTGACATTTCTTAATCGTATATCACTACTGTCCACTAAAAAATGGACGAGGTTAAAAATTAAATAAATTCGG
>CAJTMY010000065.1 GCA_910577355.1 uncultured Muribaculaceae bacterium | reverse complement strand
GGAGAATATATTATTCCATACACGATGTTTTGCACTTCGATTTGGAATCTTCACATCTGCGCACCAGGCGGCGGATGGTGAGGGCGTTTGCCGCGCTTACTGCGGCCATGATGGCTGTGCCGGTGAGCAGCGCCGTCCATGGCGAGCTTACGGGGATATCGATGCGGGCGAGTCCGGTGCGCCACAGGCTGCGGGCTATCAGCAATGCGCCGGATGCAAACAACAGCACGGCGGCATTTATCCACAATACCAACCGTATGTAGCACCATGCCACCTGCTGTGGCGTGTAGCCGAGGAGGAGAAGACCGGAGATGGTGCGGCGGTTTTTCTGTACAAGCAGATACAGACTCAGCATCAGAATGCCCAATGCCAGCAGGGTGATGACGCCTCCCACAGCGCTGATTATGCCGGTGAGCAGGTTTAGGAAATACGATGCGCGGCCGAGATTGTCGTCGGGGCCGGCCTTCTCGTAGTCGTGCTCCTCAAGATACCCGTCCACATCCGGATCGGCGGGGTCGGCCACCTCAACTATGAGGCGCGACGGCATCTCAGCGGTGCCGCTGCCGAATTCGGCATGCGCCCAGTCCATGAAGCGCTCCGGCACGGCAACGGTGTTGAGCCACGACGAGAATCCTACGATGCGTGCCGGCAGGCTCAATCGCCGGCCGTTGCCTGTAAGAGTCACCGTAAGCGGGATCTTTCCGAGCATCGACTCGCTTATCATGGGCATGCGGCCCGTGGATGCGAAGCCGAAGTTGTAGAGCGTGAGATAATCCTTCGACAGTATAATGGGAATCATCGGCGATGTCGGGTCGAAAGTCCACTTGTCGGGGTCAATGTCGAGCAGACGGTCGGGCACGGATTCAAAAAACAGTGCCGTCTGCATCGTGCGTCCGCCCATATCTATGCCAGCCCACACGCCGAAGTCGGCTGCGCGGAATTCCGCCACGCCGCCACACCACTTCTGCCTCTCTATGTCGGCGATGTCGTCGGTCGAGAATCCGGGCTTGTTGCCTGTGAGAGTAGTACTCATTGTCACAGGCTTGGATATTACAATGTTGCGCTTGGATATCAGGCCTATTCCGCCGCTTTCGTCGCTTTCGCTGCTTAAGCCCCCCTGTATGTCGCCATGCAGCTGCACGGCAGCCATCACTATTGCGAGACCCACGAGGGTGGCCATAGCATAGCCCGCTATCTGCCATATGCTTATATTGCGCCGTAACAGTCTGCGTATCATAGGTTAAGAGGGATAAACGGTTTGTTTACTATCATTTGAGCGCCTACCGAGGTGAATATCACGCCGGCATCGAGAGCTTCGGCCGCCTCGGCCACCATCTCGCCGCAACGGCTATTGTTATGTTGGTCGAGATGGCTCACAGGCTCGTCAAGCAATATGAAATCGAAAGGCTGGCACAAAGCTCGTATCAGTGCCATGCGCTGCTTCTGTCCCACCGACATGCGTCCGGCCGGAGTGTCGATGCGGTTGTCTATCTCGAGCCGCTCGAACATCTGTCGTATTTCCGACTCACTGTGGTGGTCGGTAAGGCTGTTTTTGAGCAAAACGTTGTCCAAAGCGCTCAGCTCGTCGAACACATCGAGCTCCTGCGGCAGATAAGCAAGATGACAGCGGCGTAATTCGCACCATTTGTCTATTGTATAACGGGATATGTCGTCGCCGTCAAATGATATGCGCCCCGTATAGTCGGTACGTACACCCATGATGAACGAGCACAGCGACGTCTTGCCGGTGCCCGATGCCGCGTTCACGCAATATAGCCCGCCTCGCTCCAATGCAAGTTCACGGCGCCACACCTGCGATTCGCGCCTTTCGTCGCTGTCCACAGCAAATATCCGCGGCTCCACGTCGGCAAGACGGATGCTGTCGATTCGCTCCAATTTATTTTTTGTCATACCGCGAAATTACAAATAATTTATTACCTTTGCAAAAATTGTCAATATGGAATTTGTATCTAAACGTGTGCAGTCGCTTGCCGTGTCGCAGACACTCGCAATGTCGCAAAAAAGCTCCGAGCTTCGGGCCTCGGGCGTCGATGTGATAAACCTTTCGGTAGGAGAGCCCGATTTCAATACGCCGGCTCACATCAAGGAAGCCGCCAAGCGAGCCATCGATGATAATTTTTCGTTTTATTCCCCCGTGCCCGGATATCTCTCGCTCCGTCAGGCCATCGTCGACAAGCTCAGCCGCGAGAACGGCCTCAGCTTCACACCGGCCGACATCGTGGTGGGCAACGGCGCCAAGCAGGCATTGTGCAATGTGATACTCGCCACAGTGAATCCAGGCGACGAGGTTATTATCCCTACTCCCGCATGGGTAAGCTATGTGGAGATGGTCAAACTCGCCGAAGGCCGCAGCGTACTCGTGCCCGCCGGCATCGAAAGCGATTTCAAGATCACCCCTGCGCAGCTCGAGGCCGCCATCACCCCCCGCACCCGCATGCTGCTCATATGCTCGCCGTCCAATCCTACCGGCAGCGTATACACCCGCGAGGAGCTTCAGGCACTTGTCGACGTGCTCGCCAAGTATCCCGACATCATCGTGCTCGCCGACGAGATCTACGAGCATATAAACTACACAGGCACCTTCACCTCACTCGGCTCGTTTGAGGCCATCGCAGGCCGCACCGTCATCATCAACGGCGTGTCGAAGGCATACGCCATGACAGGCTGGCGCATAGGATACTGTGCCGCTCCCACCGCAATCGCCAAGGCCGTGTCCAAGCTTCAGGGACAATACACCTCAGGCGCATCGTCCATAGCCCAAAAAGCCGCCGAAGCCGCATATACCGGCCCGCAGGACTGCGTGCACGAGATGTGCGCAGCATTCCGCCGCCGCCGCGACCTCGTCGTGGAGCTCGCATCACAGATCCCGGGCTTTAAGGTTAACGAGCCCAAGGGCGCGTTCTACCTCTTCCCCGAAGTGTCCGGAGTACTCGGCAAGCGCTTCGGAGATAAAGTGATCGCCACATCCGGCGACCTCGCCATGTACCTGCTCGAGCAGGCACACGTCGCCACCGTCGACGGCGCCGCATTCTGCGCTCCCGGCTACATCCGCTTCAGCTACGCCACAAGCGACGACAACCTCCGCGAAGCCCTCTCCCGCATCCGCCACGCCATCGCACAGTTGCAGTAATCAAGATTAATCATATGTGGAAATACGTCATTATTTGTCGTGTTTCCACATTTTTCAACTTATAGAACGATAATCTATTATGAAACATTTAATTATATTTTGGGGCGTTTTATCAATGATTGCATTTTCCTGCTTTGAGGCCGATTGATATTCGTAAAGATATAGAGGTATCTGCTGAATTGCAGAGTGCCAAAGATATGGCTCAACGCATTAATGAAGAGAATGCTGCAGGTTATGCAATATGGCGCCACGGTATTAAAGAGACATATAAGAAAAATTTATCGTTTGACGATGACTACTGGCAGTGGATTGAATGCGAGCGATACACATATTATGCCGACGGTAAAGTAAAAACTATTGGTTTCGGGATAACCGAAATAAGAATTTTCTATGATGATAAAGGTCGTGTATGTCGCAGAGAGATGTATGACGGCTACAATAATCATCTGGCAATGACAACCATATATGAATATGACAGTGTGCTGGATAATCTTATCATATGTGTGGATTCGGGAAAATACGGGCGCGAAGGCTTGAATATTGTGCGCGATGCCGATGGTAACATATGCAAAGTCAACGGTTTTTACACTTATGATGGAATTGATATTGAAAAGGACTATCGGATGTCGGTAAGCTATGGCACCGACGGAAAGGCTGAAACCATAGTTAAGGAAGATTTGTCATCGCATGGAGAAGTTGAATTCACCGCATCTTTAAGTGATATAATTTGGGAGAATACCGACGGGCAAATCTACGATCTGCATTTCCGTACTCTTACTCCGAACTTGTTTTTCGGAGCTAATAGAATTAAAAGCGCTGTCTATAAAGACGATAACCTTAGCAAGCCTTATACGGTAAATAATGTATACGATGCCGATGGCGTTAGCTATGACAGTTCGCGCAGCCGCGACGGAGAATGTATCTACACATCCCGTTATGAAAAGCTTGACGATTTTGGAAGCAATAAGCTTAGTTGGTACGATAAGTATTATGCGATAAAAGACGGCAATCCTATAGGTAAAGATGGTATAGATATTACCATATTTGATAAGTTCGGTTTCCTTCTTAAAAGCTCCCTGCACTACACTTCTCATAATCCGGATGGCGACACAGAATACACCGATAGTAACATTGGCGAGGTGGTATATGATAAACAGCATGGATATCCTATCGAGTATACCTTCATTATAGGCATGACAAATGAAGCTCGCCGAGAAGTTTATTCCGATTATAAGGATGTGAGTATGGCCGGAGTGGCTGATGCCGAGATTGAAGCTGATGCCGATGTCGAATACTATGACCTGTCCGGGATGCGGATCTCTCAGCCGTCCCGTGGTTTCTATATAGTACGAAAAGGAAATACGAGCTCAAAAATTTTTATCCGATAAAAACAGGAGGTGTATCATACCCTCCTGTTGCTCTTGTACACCCGTGGGGAGTCGAACCCCAATCGTCGGAACCGGAATCCGAAATTCTATCCATTGAACTACGGGTGCGTCTGCGTTTTATACGCTTTGGTGCTGCAAAAGTAGCGTTTTTTTTGTAATTTTGCAAATAAAAATTCGTTGCTCCCATGAATGTCCGTATCGAAAACGGTTGGCGTCGCAGGCTCGAATCCGAGTGGACGGCTCCCTATTTTGCCGATCTCGCGCGTTTTGTGCGCGAGGCTTATTCCGCCGGCGCGGTATATCCGCCGGCAGCCAAGGTCTTTGCCGCTTTCGACTCGTGTCCTTTCGACGATGTCAAGGTGGTGATTCTCGGGCAGGATCCATATCACGAGCCGGGGCAGGCCAATGGTCTGTGTTTCTCTGTGGCCGACGGAGTGCAGCAGCCGCCCTCGCTTGTCAATATCTTCAAGGAGATACGCGACGATCTCGGCATCGAGCCATATGCCTCGGGCGATCTGAGCCGCTGGGCGCGGCAGGGCGTGCTTCTGCTCAACAGCACCCTCACCGTGGCAGCCCACCGCGCCGGTTCGCATCAGGGCAAAGGGTGGGAGGCCTTCACCGATGCCGCCATCCGTGCGCTCAACGACGGCCGCGAGGGCATCGTGTTCATGTTATGGGGCAGCTATGCCATACGCAAGGGCGAGCATATCGACCGCAGCCGTCACCTCGTGCTCACGTCGCCACATCCCTCGCCTCTGTCGGCCTACCGCGGATTTTTCGGCAATCATCATTTTTCGCGTGCCAATGCATATCTGCAAAGCCGCGGACTTGCACAGATCGACTGGCGATGAAGCATATATTACTCTCAATCCTCCTTTTTGCGGCATTTACCATGAATGCCGCCCCGCCCGTCGACACCATGACCGGTATATTCAACGAGCGCATAAAGACCGTGCAGGTTCTTGGCCCGGACGGCGACATTTTCACACCGCCGGTAGTGGTGCTCGGAGCCGGAGATGTCCTCGACATAGAGTTCGACCATCTGGCCGACGACCGCGTGTATCTGCGATGGCGTGTGCTGCGATGCGACGCCAACTGGCAGCCCTCGACAATCGCCGAGACCGAATACCTCGACGGCTTCAACGAGAGTGCGATCGAAAGCTACGACTTCTCGCGCGGCACCACCGTGCACTATGTGCATTACGGATTCCAGTTTCCCAATGCTGATATAAACCCTTCGATGTCGGGTAATTACCTGATACAAGTATACCCCGAGGACAACCCCGATGATATATGGTTTCAGAGTCGTGTCATGATATCCGAGCAGTCGGCTCCGATAAGTGCCTCGGTGACTTCGCGCACCGATGTCGACTACAACGATGCGCATCAGCAGTTGTCGGTTGCCGTCGATACCGAGCGTGCCGCCGTTAGCGACCCGTTCAACGACCTCACCGTCGTGATACAGCAGAATGGTCGTGCAGACAACGAGACGGCATTGCGTCATCCCCTGCGCATGTCGGCCCGTACCGCCATATACGAGCACTCGCGTCCGTTGATCTTCGAGGCCGGCAATGAATACCGCCGCATGGAGGTCTCAAATGTCAACTATCCCGGCATGCGTGTGGAGAGTGTAGATTACTACGAGCCTTACTACCATTTCAACCTTATGGTCGACGAGCCGCGTGCCGAGGATGGATACCTGTTCGACAGCACCCAGAACGGCCGCTTCACGGTGCGCGAATACAACTCGTCGCAGTCGCAGCTCGAAGCCGACTATGTAGTGGTGCACTTCGCGCTCGACAGCCCCGAGTTGCCCGGCACAATGGTCTTTCTCGACGGCGACTTTACATCGCGCCGTTTCGATGCCGAGTCGCAGATGCGCTACAACGCATCGACCGGACGTTACGAGCGCGCCATGCTGCTCAAGCAGGGTCATTACAACTATCAGTACCTTGCCGTGCCTCCCGGTGCCCGCAGGGGATATACAGCACCTGTTGAAGGTGACAAATATCAGACAGTCAACGAATATCTTATCAAGGTCTACGCGCGGGGCACACTCGACCGCACCGACCGTCTTATCGGCGTGAGCCGAATCACCACACAATGATTCAGGAAGAAGAAATAGACATGCTACAGATTCAGGATACACTCGTAAGCCTCGACCTGCTCGAGAGGCACTTTCTGTGCGATCTCGACTCGTGCAAGGGCGAATGCTGCATCGAAGGTGATGCTGGCGCACCCATTACCGACAATGAAAAGATTGAGATAGAGAAACTTCTCCCCGAGATAATTGATGACCTGTCACCTGCGGCTCGCGAGGTGATAGCCCGCGACGGCGTGGCGTATATCGACGAGGAGGGCGACCTTGTCACCTCGCTCGTCGAGGGAGGACAGTGTGTGTTCGCCACCTTCGCCCCCGGCGGCATGTGCTATTGTGCCATCGAGAAAGCATGGCGCGAGGGTAGGGTAGACTTCATGAAGCCCGTGTCGTGCCATCTATATCCCGTGCGCATCAAGGAATACCCCACATTCACAGCCGTGAACTATCATCGGTGGAAAATATGCAAATGCGCCGAGACCCTCGGCCGTGCGAAAGGCGTGCGCGCATATAAATTCCTACGTGAGCCGCTTGTGCGTCGATTCGGCGCCGAGTGGTACGACGAGCTCGACGCCACCGCCGACGAATACTTCCGCCAATACGGTAATAATTAAGGTATTTAAAGTCTTTAAAGACCTTAAAAGCCTTAAATATTTACAGTGGCAGCGCAATATGCGGCCACAGGCATCCCGGAATCATACGCCACAGCGCGTTCACCACAGCCCAGCGCGAATCTATGGTAGCCACACGTCGTCCGCGCAATATGGCAAGCTCGATGCGCGGCGCCGCATAGTCGAGGCTCATCACCATCGGCAGCTTATCTTTAGGAGTGCGCTTAAGCAGCCCCGTATCTATGAACCCCGGCCTTATATCGGTGATACCTACATTCACATGCTGTATGTGCGCCAGTTGGTCGAGAGCCTGCAGATACTTTTGCTGATAACTCTTCGATGCCGAATAAGCAGCCGACACACCGAGGCCTTTCGTGGCGGCCACCGATGTTATCACAGCTATGCGGCCTTTGCTCACATTGGCCGTGTCGCGGAAGTATTTGTAAGCCGCGATACATACTTTGGTCATGCCCCCGACATTCACGGCTATCGTGCGCTCGTCATCTTCAGGTTCGAGCCCCGGATTATACCAGCCGCAGCCCGCACAGTAGAGAACAACATCCATGCCCCCGATTGTTTCGATAAGGTCGTAGAGCTTCCGATCCACATCGTGAGCCGTTACATCCATCACCGAGTAATCTATATTGTCGGGATACAGAGCCTTAAGTTCCGCCAAGTCCGCTTCATTGCGGGCAGCCGCTCCCACGCGCCAGCCGTAGCGGGCAAAATCCGTGGCAATACGCCGCCCTATACCCGTCGACCCACCTATTATAACAATCCGTTTCATGCTCATAATAAATATGTCATTATAGATAAACACTTGTACGGGTGCCTCGGTTGCACCTAACGCAAAGATAATAGATTTGATCGGTACGGACAAATTAGCGCATCAAGATATAATATTAACGTGAGTTCGATAAAAATAATCAAAAGAGAGTCAACTGATTATCATAAAC
>CAJTMY010000064.1 GCA_910577355.1 uncultured Muribaculaceae bacterium | reverse complement strand
TTATGATAATCAGTTGACTCTCTTTTGATTATTTTTATCGAACTCACGTTATTTAAGGGGATGAATTGTAAATTATGATTGTTCTCGCAAATCTCGTCGATCGTGGAATACTCATCGGCGAAATCCGCTTCACAAATTTAGTCATTATTTTATCACAAGTCAATAAAAAAGACAAAAAATATCACAAAGACATCCAAATATCCAAACAAATGCCACCTGTATAACCCATGCAGTGACCGGATTCGTTGGAATTTTAATGCAAAATTACAGTCCGGCGATATACGGCCCCGACTCTGACCCGAGATTGAAGATAAGGTCGAGTACCGACAGATTGGCGATGAATCCCAGATTGTGGGCGCGCACCTGCCAATATGCCGGCTGCGACGGCGTATCGAAATCGGCCCGGCGAAGGTCGAGCGTCGCCGCTTCCGTATCTGTCACCGGCTTCCACTCAACAACGGTATAGGGCAGGCTCAGCACGCTGCGCACAGCCTCGTCGGCCCGGCGGGCGATGTCGATGGCCGTAGGCCGTACTGGCAACGACGCCGGGTCGCATATCACACTGTCGAAGCGGTCGATGATGAATTCAAAGTATGGGGTGCGGCCGTAGGCCGATTCAAGTGTCACACGGTGGCGCAGCCACCACTCGTCGTGCGATGACACCACGGCATCGGCCCATGTGGGCACACCCCGACAGCCATGGGGCTTGCCGAGCGGCACGGTGAGCTGCATACGCCCGCGCACATCGGCTATGTCGTAGCGGTGCACAGCCTTTTGGCGCTTGTCGTAGCGCATGGCTGTATCCACCACCGCCCGGCGGCCTGTAGCCATAGCGGCATACCAGCCAACAGAACCGAAGAGCCGCGGCGGCAGCAGCACTATGTCATTTGTCGGGGTTGGCATCGCGCAGTATGCGGTTCCAGCGTATGCCGCCGTTGAATATGCTGCGGTCTTTGTCGAAAGATATCAGCACAAACATAGGTGTACCCACGATGTGATCCTCCGGCACGAATCCCCAGAAGCGCGAGTCCTGCGACAGGTCGCGGTTGTCGCCCATCATGAAATAGTAGTCCATGCCGAATGTATAACTGTCGGCCGGCTTGCCGCCGATATATACGACGCCTTCGTCTTCGTTGAGACAGGCGTCGGTGTGCCCCTCGTAGTTGCGTATGCAGCGCTCGTATATATACCAGTTTGATACGTCGAGCTTCACAGTCATGCCCTTGGCCGGTATCAGCAGACCGTCATCGCCGCCGTAATCGCTCAGTGTCCACTCGGCGCTCAGTGGCTGCGGAAACAGGAATGCCTGCGCGCCGTTGGTGGGGAATATGTCGTTGGTCTTGCGCAGGCCGTCGATATATCCGCGGGCTGTGAGTTCGTCTATCATATGTCGGGTGAGCGGCATCATATAGAGATATGGCGAGCGGACGGCGGCAGGCAGATAGGCCGACAGATATCCGCGCTCCTCGGGGCTGAATTCTATGGGATGTACATCGTCGGCGGTGATGCCGAGTTCGTGCAGCAGATCGCCGTCGGCGCTCAGCGGGCGCGACGAGGCCACTACATACGAGAACTGCGCGCTCTCGGGCAACGCTTGCGCTTTACCGTCGATGTATATTGTATCGCCCGATATGCGCAGGCGCTCGCCGGGCAGACCCACGGCGCGCTTCACAAAGTTCTGCCGGCGGTCGACCGGGCGGTATTTTATCTCGCCGAATGTGGCGGGGTCGTTGGCTATGCGCTCACGGCCATACTTCTCCACAAGCAGATAGTAATACTCGGGCGACTCCTCGAAGCGTGTGGCCACGGTATCGCCGGCGGGGAAGTTGAACACCACGATATCGCCGCTCTCCACATTGCGGATGCCTTTGAGGCGACGATAGGACAGCGACGGGCTGTCGAGATAGCTGTCGGTGCCTATGAGGGGCATCCTGTTATGCACGAGCGGAAAATGCACCGGAGTCATGGGCACGCGCGGGCCGTAAAGCACCTTGTTTACCCACAGGTAATCGCCGGTGAGCAGGGTCTTCTCGAGCGAGCTCGACGGTATCTGGTAATTCTGACCCACGAAAGCGAATATAAAGTATACCAGTATCAAAGCATACACAATAGCGTCGACCCAGCCCATCACGCTGCGCACGGTCTTGTTCTTGCTCTTTTTCCACCATGTGAAGGGAATGTAGCCGGTGATGTATATGTCGAGCAGCAGCAGCCACAGCAGAGCCAGCCACCAGTTGCCCATCCAGGCCACCCATCCGAAGAATATAAGCGACACGATGCCGAATCGTATCCAGCGCGAGGTCTTGACAGCGGCGATACGGGTCTTGAGATCGTCTATGAATTTATTGTTTGCCATTGAATTACAATTCTTTTTTCCATGCGCGGCGGCGGCGGTGCTGCCGGCGCTCGAAATATTCCCACTGTTTCTGCACGCTCTCGTTGCCTTCGAGTTCGAGATTCGACTCGGCATATTTGTAACCGTTGGCGATATATGCCGGGATAAGGTCGGTGAACAGCAGTGCATTCACCCCTTTGCTCTGATACTCGGGCTTAACAGCCACGAGCATAAGGTCTACCACATCGGTATGCCCCTTGATAGCACGCAGCAGATGATACCAGCCCATAGGCAGGAAACGACCGTGTGCGCGCCGCAAGGCCTGCGACAGCGACGGCATCGATATGCCCACGGCCACAAGTGTGTCGTTCTCGTCCACCACCACGCTCACGTCCTCAAGGCGCAATATGCCGATATACTCGTTGATATAGTAGTCGATCTGGCGGCGGGTGAGCGGCGAGTAGCCGTAGAGGTCGTTGTACGCCTCATTTATCAGTTCGAACAGCGCCAGTCCGTACTGTTCCTTGATTTTTTTTCGTGAGGTGAACTTGATATTGCGCAGCTTGTATTTGCGCCGCACTATGTCGGCTATGCGCATATACTTGTCGGGGATGGCGTCGGGCACCTTCATGCGGTATTCCACCCAGTCGACATCCTTCTCGAATCCCATGCGGCGCATGTGCTCTGGATAGTAGGGATAGTTGTATATCGTGGCCATGGTGCCCGGCTCGTCGAAGCCCTCGATGAGCATGCCTTCGTGATCCATGTCGGAGAAGCCCATAGGCCCGACGACCGATACGCAGCCCTGCGCGCGCCCCCAGTCCTCGGCGGCCTTGAACAACGCGTCGACCACCTCGGCATCATCGATGAAGTCGACCCAGCCGAAACGCATCGCCTTGCTGCCCTCCTTGGCATTCACAAGATCGTTGATTATGGCTGTGATACGCCCCACGGGCTTGCCGTCGCGATAAGCCATGAACGACTGCGCCCGACAGTGCTCGAATGCCGGATTCTTCTCGGGCGACAATGTCGCCATTTCATCCAATACGAGCGGCGGCACAAAAAAATCATTGCCACGGTAAAGATCGATGCCAAACTTCACAGACTTCTTCAGATTGGCTCGCGTGGGCTTTATAGCTTCTACTGTTACAGACATGCAGATATTTGCTTTTTATTCAGGCACAATCACGGATTTACCGGCTTCATCGGAAACAGCGACAGCAGCACGAGCACCACCACCATCACCACAAGGAATGCGATAATCCACAGATACACGCGGTTGGCCGCACGATTGGCGAGAGCCATGCGCACATCGTATACCGAGCGGTAGCGGCGCTTCGGATCGGGGTCGATGCAACGCTCGGCCACCCGGCGCAGCGTGGCATCCTCGATGCCGCTGCGGTCGAGCGCCTGCTTCACCACCAGACCATAGTTGTATATATCCTCGGCCGTGTCGCGGGGCGTGAGCGAGCTGCGCTGCTCGAATCCCACGTCGATCAGTTTCAGATTGCCGATATTCTCGGTGAAGATTATATTCTCGGGACGCAGGGGATGGTGAGCCAGATGATTGTTCTGTATATACTCCATGGCATCCACGAGCTGATGGCGCAGCTTGGCGATATGCTCAGCCGTCACTTTGCCCTCGCGCATGAGCTTGGCCAGCGAGTCGCCGTACACATCGTCGGTGATGATACAGCGGCCTATGCCCGGCACATCCTCAAGATCGTTGATCATGATGATATTGGGATGAGCGAGATTGTATCGCACATCAAATTCCTTCTCGAGCATCTCCTGCATCTCGGGCTTGTCGCGGAGATCGGGCTTGAGCGTTTTGAGCATCACCCACTTGCCGAATTTCTTGGCAGTGTACACGTCATAAAACTCCTCGTCCCATTCGGGCAGGTGCTCGATTTCAGTCCAGCGCGGTTGGTTTTTGTCCATAATTATGCAAATAGGCTACAAAATTACGAAAAACCTTTGAATAATACCGCATTTCGATTTAATTTTCATCATAAGGCCATCAGGCTTCTCCCCGATGGCTGCAAGATTGGAACTTTCTGCCGATTGTCGCGTCTTTTCTTGGCGGCGCGGAATAAAATTTGTAATTTTGTCGGATTATTGGAATAAAGGTACAATTTCAACCCTTTCTTATGAAAAAAATAATACTCGCGGCTATGGCTTTGACCGCCGCGTTCGGCCTCAGAGCCGAGGGCTATCAGGTAAACACATTGAGTACCCGCCAGACAGGCATGGGACACACCGGCGTGGCTATGAAACTCGGCGCCGAGAGCCAGTTCTTCAACCCCGGCGCTCTCGCATTCGGCCACAAGACATTTGAGCTGTCGGGCTCCGTCGCCGCCATATCGGCACACGCCACGGCCACACACCAAGGCACTGATTACAAAACCGACAACGACATATCCACCCCGATGAATGTAAGCACCGCATGGCGCATACTCGACGGATTTTACGGCGGTGTGTCGTTCTACACCCCCTACGGCTCGGCTATCAACTGGGGCGAGCACTGGCCGGGTGCGGTGCTCAATCAGAAGGTTACCATAAAGATGTTCACCGTGCAGCCCACCCTGTCGTACCGGCTGCTGCCGAATCTCTCGGTCGGCGCCGGACTGATGGTGTCGTGGGGCTCGGTCGATCTTTACAAAGGTCTGCTCGGCGGCCAATCGCTCAACCGTCTCATGGGCGCCCTCGGCATGCCGCCCGAATCGATGTACGCACCCGACGCCACACCCGCTTCGGTCAATCTCAACGGCTCGTCGAAGCTCGCCCTCGGCTACAATGTAGGCGCTCTGTGGGAAATCAACCGCCGCTGGAGCGTGGGCGTTTCCTTCCGCTCCAAGATGACCATGACCGTTGAGAAGGGCAATGCCTCGGTAAGCTACTCGGGCGCGGCCGAATCGATGCTCTCGCCCGTGCTCGACAATCTCAACCACACCAACTTCCGCGCCTCGCTCCCATGCCCCTACGTGCTCACCGGCGGCGTGGCATACAAACCCGTCGACAACCTCACGTTGGCTTTCGACCTGCAGCTCAACGGCTGGGGCACTTACAAATACCTCGACATAGAGTTTGCCGGCCTCAGTGCCTTCGACCAGCACCTCGAGAAAAATTATCACAACGCCCTCACCTACCACCTCGGCGCACAGTGGGGCGTGACCGGGCGCCTCGACCTGCGTGCCGGCCTCATGATCGACTCAAGCCCCTGCGACAAGAATTTCTACAACCCCGAGACGCCCGGCCAAACACGCATCGAGCCTTCGGTGGGACTGTCGTTCCGACCCGTCGACAACCTGTCGGTCGATTTCGCCTTCATGTATGTGCACGGCTGCGGCATAAAGAACGCCACCGGCCAATACGACGACCTCGTATACAAAATCGCGGCCAATCAGAATCCCGCCCTGCCCGGCGTGCTCGGCCTCACCCCCACCGGCACATTCACCGCCGACTACAAGGTGCACGCCTTCATCCCCGCCCTCGGCATCAGCTACGCATTCTGAACGCCTTTGCCCCACACGGATTCCACAGATTTTTTAGTGTATCGCATAGTAGGGACGTACGGCTCGTACGTCCGCCTGCCCGGATGGCAAGGCGTGCGTAAGGCCGCCATCATCCCCACACGGATTCCACGGATTCTCACAAATTTATTGGGGGTGTAGGGTCGCGGCAAGCCGCGACCGCCGCCCCGCCATCCGCAATGGAGCGTGGCGACCGGATGGCGGGGCGTGCGAAGCCCGCCGATTTACTCGTAGCCGAGTCCGCCGAAGCCGCAGGCGTAGGCGTGCTCGGTTAGCGTATCCCCGTGGTATGGCGCCCGCAGGCCGCCGATTCAATCAACGGCGCATCAGCCACGGTAAATCGGCGTACTCCGCACGCCATGCATATGGCATCCACCTATCCGGGCACGCCTCCGTAAACTCCGGCGTACCCGGTTACTAATTAATCGGCGTCCTCACCGGACGCCCCGGCCGAAATGAACACATCAGGAGAGGCTCCGTAGGAGCCGGACGAATAGTAGGAGGTTGTGTCAAAATCAGTAGGGACGCGATTAATCGCGTCCGCGACCGGATGGACAACAACCTGGTAGACACCGATTTCGGCGGACGCGATTAATCGCGTCCCTACTTCAAATCAAATTATGACGCAGCCCCTGTATATGGTCGGATTTTTATTGATTGAGCTGCGTAGCTGCGACACAGCGGTTGGTGTGTCGCAGCTACGCAGCTCAACTATATGTTATTGCATCGTTTACCACAGCTACGCACCCCTACGGGGCGCTTGCAGTGGCCTACTGTTCGCCCGGCACCTACGGTGCCTCTCACCCCGAAACCTACATTCAATCTGTGGAAATCCGTGTAATCAGTGTGGGGCGCATATACACCGGATGGCAAGGCTCCGTAGGCGCCTCGGCTGCGGATTTATTATAACCGGATCTTCGCTGTCGCCGAGCCGGCTTTTACGATGTATAGGCCGGGGGCGAGGTTTGCGATCTGATGCTCCGTGCCGGTGTACACTGCGCGCCCTTGCGCGTCGTAGACCGTGACACAGTCGAAGTCGGATATACCGCTTACATTTATCATGCCGTTTTCGACGGATACATGCATAGCCTCCTCGTCGGCGATCGCCGAGTCGACACCGCTGTAATCCATCTCCTCGATATTCCAGAAATTCCGCCAAGGATCAACAGCTTCATAGGCGTCCTTGCAACCTGTCGGAACATACAATGTGCCTTTAATAGTTGAATTGCCGAATGGAACATTATTTGCTGTTGGAGGTACAGTTGCCTTGCAATATACCGAGGTCAGACCGTAGCAATAGTAGAATGCCCTGCTGCCTATCGAAGTCACCGAGTTGGGAATGGTTACCGTGATCAGACCGCTGCAATTATAGAAAGCCTCGCGACCGATTGAAGTCACCGAGTTGGGGATGGTTACCGTGGTCAGACTTTCGCAGTTCTCGAAAGCACTGCTACCGATCTCAGTCACCGAGTTGCCGATGGTTACCGAGGTCAGACCGCTGCAACCGCTGAATGCCGAGCTGCCGATCTCAGTCACCGAATTGGGGATGGTTACTGAGGTCAGACCGCTGCAGTCATAGAAAGCCCTCTCGTCGATCGCAGTCACCGAGTTGCCAATGGTTACCGAGGTCAGACCGTCGCAGTCATAGAAAGCATAGCTACCGATCGAAGTCACCGAGTTGGGAATGGTTACCGACGTCAGACCGCTGCAGTCCTCGAAAGCCCCGCCGCCGATCGATACAACTTTATAGGTTTTGGAGTCATATATCACTTTTGGCGGTATTACCAATTCTCCGGAAACGTAGTCCTCGTTTTTCCATCGATCATAATACGTCACCATCACAGTTCGGTCGTTTTCCGACAGGATGTTATAGCACAGGCCATCGCTCATAAAGTCGTAGCCGTATGCGCTGAGATGCGAAGTCAGTAGCACCGTTACCAACGTCAGCATCAGTTTTAGTACATTTGATTTCATTTTAATAAGTTTTTTAGTTGGTCAATCTGAACTTTGTACAAGTACTCGTCTCCAACCGTATCTGTGCTCATGAATGCGACACCATGAAACACGACCTCGGCGTTTGTTTGTGTCACACCACTTGCCACATCGGTTCTCGTTATTTTGGAGTTGCCTTGAAATTGAATAACTCCATCCGGAAGCTGATTGATGGAATTGATAGAAATTTCATAGAATGCGGACACCTTAAATTCATAGCCATCTATGACTATAAGGTTTCTATCCGCTCCATGCTTGTTTAGGAAAGCTGCGATAGTAGACGCAAATTCCTTCTTTGAATTTTCTGATAGCATTTCGCTGAACTATTTTGCCGCGGTCATCCTCTCGTTGGCGTTTGTGTTATACGAAAAAAGCGTAGGAATCTGTGGATATTCCCAACAAACTGACCCCCATAAAATTATTTAAATTGACCCCTGTG
>CAJTMY010000063.1 GCA_910577355.1 uncultured Muribaculaceae bacterium | reverse complement strand
GGGGGGCAGTTTCTTTGACCACGACGGGGTTAATTTAATTGAGTTTTTCCAGTCAGTGTGTGTCACTGTGTGCCATATCGTCCACAACCTCCTATGAGGCTTGTGAAAACTCGGATTCACGGTACAATCGCGGTACAAAATCTCGCTAAAATCGACCAAAATGCACAAAAATCGGCAAAAATGGCTAACAAAAAACGCCCCCGAAAAGAGGCGCTTCGCATTATTTGTTGGCTAATTATATGATTTATAGATAATTATCTACTTGCCGACGCAGAATTTTGAGAATATGGTGGATAGGAGGGTGTCGGTGGTGATGTCGCCGGTGATGTTGGCGAGGCTGTGGATTGCTTCGCGGAGGTGTTCTGCCAGGAGGTCGGTCGTAAGGATGGCTTCGTCGCTGGATGATCTGCCGAGACCGGTAAGCAGGGCGGAGAGGGCATGGGATGCTTGTGTGAGTGCGGCGTGGTGGCGTGCGTTGGTCACGATGAGGCTTTCGTCGGCAGGAAGTCCGGCGGTGGCGATGTTTATGATGTTCTGTGTGAGGGTGTCTATGTTGGAGCCTGTCTTTGCTGATATGGCAATCGTGGAGTCGGCTATCGGGGCTTGGGAGATGAGGTCTGTGATGTCGTGGGGTGAGACGGTGTCGGATTTGTTTATGGCGATGATGAGTGATGTATTGGGCGCAAGGTGCTCTCGGACATGGCTGGCGATGGAAGTTGCGCTGCCTGTGGCGATTTCCTGCGGTGTGGTGAGCAGTATCGTGATGTGTGCGAGGGCTGCTTGGTTGAGAGCTCGTTGTATTCCGAGGTTTTCTATGGGGTCGTCGGTATGGCGTATTCCGGCTGTGTCTATGAGGCGGATTATGTGGCCGTTGATGTCGAGGGTGTCTTCTACGGTGTCGCGTGTTGTGCCGGGTATGTCGCTTACAATGGCGCGTTCGCTGTTTAGCAGGGCGTTGAGCAGACTTGATTTGCCTGCGTTGGGTTGGCCTACTATGGCGACAGGGATTCCGTCGTGTATTGCTCTGCCTGATGCGAATGTTGATGCGAGGCGGTTTACTGTAGCGAGGATATTTTCGGCGATAGTGCGTAGCTGTCTGCGATCGGCGAAGGTTACGTCTTCTTCCGAGAAGTCGAGTTCGAGTTCGAGCAGTGAGGCGATCTCGATGAGTTGTTCGCGGAGATGGTTGATATGTGTCGAGAAGCGTCCTTTCAGTTGGGCGATGGCGAGGCGGTGGGCTGCTTTGGATGAGGCGGATATCATGTCGGCCACAGCCTCGGCTTCGGCGAGGTCGAGGCGCCCGTTGGTGAATGCCCGGCGGGTGAATTCACCGGGGTCTGCCATTACGCAGCCGGCGGTGAGTAGTGAATGGAGCAGTTGTTGCTGTATGTATGTTGAGCCGTGTACGGATATCTCCACTATATTTTCTCCGGTAAAGGATGTCGGTTGGCGGAATATTGTGGCAACGGCTGTGTCGAGGGGTGCGCCGTCGGCATCAATTATGGTGCCGAGGTGTGCGGTATGTGATGTGGCCCGGGTGAGGGGTTTGCCTTTCCATATTTTCTGCACGATGTCTATGGCGGCTGGTCCGCTTACCCGGATGACTGCTATGCCGCCGCGTCCTGGAGGGGTGGATATGGCACATATGGTGCTTATCTGTTCCATCTGCGTAGCGAGTTTTGTTGTTCTACTTCGGTCTCTATGTCGTCGGGCAGGGCTGAGAAGAAGTCGAATCCTGTTATGGTCTCCACTTCGTCGATTGATGTCACTGTGGCCTGTGCTCCGCCTTCGACGTACGAGTTTGGCATTATAAACGCTATGCCCATGGGGGGATCGGCCCGTGGTGCGAGTATGACCTTGAAGAACCGTTCGGGCACGGGTATGCCTGAAGGGCCGATGGTGCGGGGCATAATGTCGGTGAGTACGGGGCCTGCGATTATTACGAGCGGCCCGTGTTTCAGTGCCCATTTACGGGCGTTTTTTTCCACTGTGGCCCATGCTCCTGCGTTGAGGCGGTTGTCTTGCGGGCACATATTTGTGAGCAGATGGCAATCGGACATGGCTTGTTTGCTCCATTTCATGTCGGCGGCGGGAGCCATGTGTCCGCGGTCGAAGCCGGAGTTGCGGTAGTCGTCGAGTGTAGCCGAACCGTTTACGTTTTCGTCGGGCCGGAAGTTTGCGTCGTTTCTTGTGTAGGGGCCGTCGGTTTTTTCGGGTTCGAGGGTCCATACGGTGTAGTTGGGTTGGTGTTTTATGGGGTTGAAAGCGACGGTGAATCCGCGGTAGTTGAGCCTCTGATTGTCGATATCAGCCGGTATCTTTACTTTTTCAAGTTCGGTGAACGAGGGTATTGCTCCTTTGGCGCTTTTGTTTTCCGAATCAATATCTCGTTCAATGGTTGTTGAGGTTTCTGTATCGGCTGTCCGAACGTTGCCTTGGGATATATATGCGACTGCTATCGCCCCGGCAATTAGCAGGGCGATAAGCAGTCGCGGTGTGTTATCGGATTTTTTGCGGCGGGCAGACATCAGCGCACGGCAAACATCGAGCCGGTGGCTACCTGGCTGTATGCATAAAGGCCGGCATCCGAGGTCTCAACTACCATGGTCTCTCCGTCGGGTGCGGGAAGGGCGATATGTGTGTCGTCGACAAACGAGAAGATTGTCTGTTCGGTGCCGTCGGGGAGTTGCATTGCCCACGAGCGGTCGGAGGAGTTGAAGTTGAGCCGCACTTCAGAGCCGTCGTTTTTGCTTTTTATGGTGTAGCCTTTTTTGTCTACCGATACGAGGTATTCGCCGTCGTTGCCCTGTATGGTACGGGTGGTGCCTGCTGCCACGGGATTGGATCCGCTCCAGAACTCGATGGAGTTGAGTACCAGCAGGTCGGCGAGCGATGATACTTCGTATACGGGGAGTACCCAGAATGCAAAGAACACGAGCTCGTTGACAAATTTGCTGCCAACCTGCTTGTTCCACGACAGGAGCTTGTTGGTAAGTGTGAACGAACCGATGCACGAGGGGAGCATCATCGAGCCCATTATGGCGCATACGATGGCGACGGTAAGGCGGGTCTTTTTCATTGAATAAAGGTTTTTAGGGGTGATTGTGAGTATTAATATTCGAATGTGCCGAATTCGCTTTTGATTGTGAGGCGGTTGGCGGGTGCGTCTTCTACGTGTCCCACTATCTTGGCCTCGATGTCAAACCGGCGGGCGATCTCTATCACTTCGTCGGCATGATCGGAGGGCAGGTAGAATTCAAAGCGGTGTCCCATGTTGAACACCTTGTACATCTCGCGCCAATCAGTGCCAGACTGACGTTGGATAAGTGTGAACAGCGGCCCGGGAGCGAACATGTTGTCCTTTATAACATGTTTGTTGTGCACGAAGTTCATTATTTTGGTCTGTGCGCCGCCCGAGCAGTGTATCATTCCGTGGATGTCGGCGCGCATCTTGTCGAGCACGGCTTTCACGACGGGGGCATACGTGCGTGTGGGCGACAGCACCAGCTTGCCGGCGTCGAGTGGCGAGCCGTCCACAGTGTCGGTGAGCGAGCACCGGCCGCTGTATACAAGGTCGGCTGGTATGGCGTGGTCGTACGATTCGGGGAATTCATCGGCGAGGAAGTGCCCGAATACATCATGCCTGGCCGAGGTAAGGCCGTTGGAGCCCATGCCGCCGTTGTATTCTTTCTCGTATGTCGCCTGCCCGTATGAACACAGTCCCACTATCACGTCGCCGGCGGCGATATTGGCGTTGTCGACCACATCCTTGCGGGCCATGCGGCAGGTCACGGTCGAGTCGACGATTATCGTGCGCACCAGATCGCCTACGTCGGCAGTCTCTCCTCCGGTGCTCCATGCCGATATTCCGTGTGCGCGAAGGTCGGCCAACAGTTCCTCCGTGCCGTTGATGATGGCCGATATCACCTCGCCTGGTACCAGATTCTTGTTACGGCCGATTGTCGACGATACGAGTATGTTGTCGGTGGCACCCACGCACAGCAGGTCGTCGATATTCATGATGAGAGCGTCCTGGGCTATGCCCCGCCATACCGAGAGGTCGCCGGTCTTTTTCCAATACATGTATGCGAGCGACGATTTTGTGCCGGCACCGTCGGCGTGCATTATGTTGCACATGTCCGGGTCGCCGCCGAGTATGTCGGGGATTATCTTGCAGAATGCTCCCGGAAACAGTCCTTTGTCTACGTTCCTGATAGCGTTGTGCACATCTTCCTTTGATGCGGACACTCCGCGCATTTTATAACGATGGTCGCCAGAATCGGTCATAATATGTGATGTTTATTTATTGTGTTTATTTCAGCTTGTTGAAGTTTATCGCCGGACCGGCAAGCCATACGATGTCGCCGGGGGCGAATATAAGGTCGGGATTGGAGTCGATGAACTCGCCGTCGCGGTTCACGGCCACTACCAGCACGTCGTAGGTATCGCGCAGTGCGGCCGACATCGGAGTCTTGTTTATCAGCGGCGAGTTGAACGACAGCAGCACGGGTTTGAGCTGTATGTCGGGATGGATGCCTGCATCGGTATCGGAGTTAGCCTCCACCACCGGCAGCAGTTTGCCTATAGCCTCGTCGCTGCCTATCACGCCCACGATATCACCCGGAAAGAGGCGTTCGCGACCGTTGGGTATGGGAATCGTCTTTGAGCCGCGCTGTATGCTCACCACGTTCACATTGTAGTCCCGGCGCAGGTTGGAGTCCATGAGACGTTCGCCTGCGAAATGGCAGGAATTGCCTACGGTCATGTATGCCATATGCAGGTCGCTCACCACATGGTTGTTCTTGCCTGATCGCCGCAGGTCGCGTTCATTGAGGTTGTCGAAGAATTTATTTTCGAGAGAGCCTATGTATGCGTTGAGACGCCGGTAGAACAGCAGTCCTATCAGGACTATCACTATAACTGCAACGGTAACGGCCACTTTGGCCGAATACACACGGGTGACTGCATGGATCACAAATGCCAGTGCCAGCAGCGACCGGAATATGGTGAGTACTATGCCCGGTATATGGTGTGAGATGCCTCGTGCCGTGTCTTTGGGTACCTTTACCGGCGATACGAGCGCTATAAGGAAGGGTGACATTATCACCAGTGTGGCTGCAAGCGACAGCAAGTCTCCCCATCCGGGCAGCAGATTGTCGAGCCATGGATGCACGTATGTGTCCATTGACAGAGATATGGCGATAAGTATTATAGTGTAGGCCACAGTGCGCCACAGATGGCGGCGCAATACGGCTCCCCACTGATTGCCCGACGCCTGCTCTTTTTCGCCTTGCGTGCCGAGACGTGTGATCAGTGAGTGCAGCCTTGCCGGAAGATGCCTTTCTACGAAATCATAGAACGGCACCGACATTTTTATGAAATAGGGAGTTGTGAATGTCGTGATTACGGATACGGCCACTACAATAGGGTAGAGCGTGGGTTCGAGCACGCCGAGCCCCATGCCGAGTGTGGCTATGATAAATGCGAATTCGCCTATCTGGGTAAGTGAGAAGCCCGATCGAATGGCCGTGCGGAGGGTCTGGCCGGTGATAAGCATGCCGAACGTGCCGAACACAATCATACCGACAATCACAACGACCGACAATATGATTATCGGCAGCCAGTAGCTGGCCAGAATTGCCGGTTGCACCATCATGCCCACGGAGATGAAGAATACCGCTCCGAACAGATCCTTTACCGGGGTCACCACATGCTCGATATTCTCGGCATAGCTGGTGCCGGCCAGAATAGAGCCCATGACAAACGCGCCGAGCGCGAGCGAGAATCCGCAGTAGACCGAGAATACGGCCATGCCAAGGCACAGACCCATCGATACCACAAGCAATGTCTCGTTGTTGAGAAAACGGCGCCATCGGTTGAGCATCGACGGCAGTACGTATACACCTACAAGAAACCATATTATCAGGAAAAACAGCAGTTTGCCCACACTCATAAGCATCTCGGAACCCTCGACGCTGTTGTTGATCGCGATTGACGACAATACCACCATCATCACCACGGCAAACAGGTCTTCCACAATAAGTACGGCAAGTACCTGCGAGGCAAACTTCTGCTGTCGCAGGCCCATGTCGGTGAACGCCTTCAGTATTATTGTGGTGGACGACATCGACAGCATACCTCCAAGAAACAGGCTGTTTATGAAGTTGAAATGCAGCACATGTCCTATGGTGAATCCGGCACACATCATGCCGGTCACTATCACCAGTGCTGTCACCACGGCCGAACCGCCCGAATTGGCAAGCTTCTTGAAACTGAACTCGAGACCCAACGAGAACAGCAGTACGACTATGCCTATTTCAGCCCAGAAGTCAATGTTCTCGAGAGTATTGACCGACGGCAGCCATGTGAAATTGGGACTTGCCAGAAAACCGGCCACAATATATCCGAGCACAACCGGCTGGCGAAGCCACTTGAACAGGATTGTCACTATTGCTCCGAGCAGCAATATGAACGCCAGGTCGGTTATCAGTGTCTCGATATTCATTGCCGGGTCAGATACTCAGTTGGTTTGCAAGGGTTATGGAGCGGGTGGGGTAGAGATTCTCGAATGCCGAGAACAGCCCTACATAGTCGGTATTCTCTTTCAGCACCACCACAAGATTCAGCCGGGTCTCCTGTTGCTCGAAGTCGTATTCCACAAAGAAATTGCTGAGCACCACTCCATAATGCTTCATTGCCTCGCGGTATTTGCTTATGTCGTGCAGTATCACCCCCACACGCACACGTATTATACGGCTCTCCGACCGCAGGCTCACATGGTGTTCGATGCGTTCGAGCAGTACGAGTATGAACATTATCAGCCCTGTGGCTATTATCGATATCCAGTACAGACCGCAACCAACGGCCATGCCTATGTTGGCCACCATCCATATGCCGGCGGCGGTGGTGAGTCCGCGCACCGAGCCTTTCATCTGTATTATAGCTCCGGCGCCCAAAAAGCCTATACCCGATATCACCTGAGCCGCCATGCGTGTGGGATCGCCGTCGCCATACTTTTCGGCCACGTAGGTCGACAGCACCATGGCGAGAGTCGCGCCCATTGATATGAGCGAGAATGTGCGCACACCGGCAGTCTGTCCACGCCGACGTCGTTCAAATCCTACAATGCTGCCAAGCAGCATGCTCAGTATAAGACGGAAGCACGTGGTGCCGAACGTGAGCCGCTCGGGAGATGGAAACAGATCGGGGATATATTCGGTCATAAAAATTATTTCAGGTCGAAGCTTCTGCTTATGAGACGATAATTGTCGGCAAAAAGCTCCACCGTATACGTGCCTGCAGTCAATGCGGTATTGACATCCCAGTATATCGTGACACCTCCGATCTCCTCACCGGCATATTCTATTACTTTCTTGGCCGTGTATGCCACCGATCCACCCTCGAAACTGAACGAGCCTGCATCGCCGAGAAGCTGGCCCGACGGTGATACGATACGCATGAAGATTGTTTTCTCGCCCACGGGGGTGGAATTATTCTGAGGTATCGTGAACGTGACACGCAGCTGGCGGGCTTTCTGCACCTTCTTTTCCTGCTTGCCTTTCTTGTTGAGAGCCATAAGGTTCAGTCCGGTTACATTCAGCTTCTCTGCCAACGTCATGCGCTTGTTCAGATCCTCGTTGCGGCGGGTTGTCTCCTGTACGCGCGATGTGAGCTGCTGGTTCTTGTCCTTTATTTCGGCATTCTCGTTGCGCAAGGCCTGATTTTCTTGATTGAGCCGGTTTATTTCTTCCACGTAATGACGCAGAAGGTTGCGCAGAGTGGAGATTTCATCCTTGAGCTTTTTTATTTCTGCAGCACTCTTGTGTTTCTGATTCTGGAGTTCCTGCGTCAGTTTTTCGATCTGCAGGCGGGCGGTCTCGTATTTCTGTGTGAGCGCGAGCTTCACGGAATCGTCAAGCACCATTTGCCGGGAGTTCTCAAAAATGGCGAACTCGTTGTTGAGCGCGTCATAATCGTTCTGCAGCTCACGCTGGGCCATATCGAGCTCTGCCTGTTCTTTCAGGGCTACAGCCTCCTCCAATGCTTTCTTCTGTGATGTCGATGCAATGATAAACCATATGGCCAATGCGACCACAGCGGCTGCGAGGCCGATTATGATCCATAGCATCTTCTTGTTCCGTGTGGCATCATTGGCAGCCTGTTGTGGCTGCCGGTTATTGTCGTCGAGATTATGTTGGGGCGTTTCCATATTTTTGTTAATGTTTTTCGTTTGGATATGGAATGACAAATTCCGAACAAAATTACGCAAAATTTATCGAAAATTATTTATATGCCGGGTTAAAAGTTTGGTGATGATAAAAAATAAGATGTCGAAGGAGTGAGATTCAAAAAAAAGTATTAACTTTGCAGTCGCAAACGGTTGATTCCGTCGTTCGGGGCGTAGCGCAGTCCGGTAGCGCACCTGGTTTGGGACCAGGTGGTCGCAGGTTCGAATCCTGTCACCCCGACAAAATATGATGCTGCTGAGAATCAGTTGGATAAAAACACTGAATCGGCAGCTTTTCTTTATGTGCTTTGTGCTATATAGGCATATTGAGGGTCAGCAGCAAAACCCGGTTGAAATGTTAAAAAACTATCCGAGTGAAAAAT
>CAJTMY010000062.1 GCA_910577355.1 uncultured Muribaculaceae bacterium | reverse complement strand
GGAGAATATATTATTCCATACACGATGTTTTGCACTTCGATTTGGAATCTTCACGGGACGGACGGGGGTGAACTTTTTGGATGTGGCGGGGGTTAGTTTTACACAGCCTTATCCTATGGAAGACAAGATTCATCTCATTCCGTCGCATGCGGTGGGGACGTGGATTCTCGGCGTGATCCATCGTCTGCTTGACAGTCTCGGCCTTGAGCACAGCCAATGGCTCGAGGAGCTGTTGTATATAATCGTGGTGCTTGCTGTGTCGCTCGGTGTGGGGATTCTGCTCAAGAAGGGTATCATAGCGCTGCTGCGCAAGTTTGTGAGCATGCGCCACAGTGAGGTGGGGCGCCAGTTTCTCGAGCATCGCGTAATAAGCAGCTGCGCGCATTTCATTCCGCCGCTTGTGTTTTTAGGGTTCATCCCGATAGCGTTCAGCCACGGCAATGACAGCCGTATGCTCACGGTGATTGAGCGGCTTGCAGGGGCGTATACCATGGTGACATGCGGGCTGGGGCTGTCGGCCATCGGGCGCTTCATATTCTTCCGCTACAATCTGCGCGAGAACACGCGCAATCTCCCCATCAAGGGCATACTCAATATATCGCTCGGAGTGATATGGATAGTCATAACTATAATCGCGGTGTCGATATTGCTCGACAAGTCGCCGGCGATTCTGCTCACGGGGCTTGGGGCGTTCGCGGCGGCGCTGATGCTTATTTTCAAGGATTCGATATTGGGCTTCGTGGCGGGTATACAGATGTCGCAGAACGATATGCTGCATGTGGGCGACTGGATAGTGGTGCCGGGCACGCCGGCCAACGGCACGGTGCTCGATGTGACGCTCTCGGCGGTGAAGATACGCAACTTCGACAATACCTATGTGACTGTGCCGCCGTATACACTTGTGTCGACTTCGTTCCAGAACTACCGTGGGATGATCGACTCGGGCGCCCGACGGTTTACACGTACTATAATAATCGATACGCCCACCATACAGAGGCTCACACCCGACATGCTCGCGGCGGCGCTGAAAGCGCATCCCGAGCTGCAGACGTTTGTCGACGGGTTGAACGCGGACAAGCAGATCATCGAGGCCTCGGGCGGGTTGCGACCGCTCAACGGCACGGTGGAGACCAATCTGGGGCTTTTCCGCGCGTATTGCTCGATATATCTCACCACGTCGCCGCTGATCAATGCCACATACCGTGTGCTGGTGCGGGTGCTCGATCCGACGGACAAGGGCTTTCCGCTCGACATCTATGCCTTTGCCCGCACTACCGACTGGAGCGAATACGAGGCGATACAAAGCGCAGTGATGGAACACATCACTACGGCGGCGCCCGACTTCGGCCTCACTGTATACACTTCGGGCGCGATGACCGTAGCCGAGATCGCGGCGCCCTCCGGAGATTAAGAGGGTGTTTAATAATAAATGTTAAGCTCAGGGCGGCCGTTCAAGGGTATTGTATTTCATATTTTAATATATTCTGTCAACTGATTTGTATTTTCGGCGATGGGGTGCTTGATGTCAAAATTACATCCGTATCGCATATCTTGGCCGCTTTTTACCTTGTTCCTCAGTCGTGTACATCAAGTACACTCCTTCGCCACAAGTCAAAAATCGACTCAACATATGCGACCCTGATCTTAACATTTATTATTAAACACCCTCTAAAAAGCGGAAACGCAAAAATCCGGCACGCCGATTCCGGACAGTCATCCATTCCAGTCCAACTTTTATTGGTGCAAAATCGTTTGTATTTAGAATTTTTATATTAATTTTGCGCCTTAAATGGACTTCCGCTAATATTTATTGTATAGAGACGTGAAAAATCTGGTAATCGTAGAGTCGCCCGCAAAGGCTAAGACAATAGAAAAATTTTTAGGCCCCGATTTTAAAGTGATGTCGAGCTACGGGCATATCCGCGACCTCAAATCGAAGAGTTTCAGTATCGATGTCGACAAGGATTTTTCGCCTATATATGAGATCCCCGAAGACAAGGAAGAGGTGGTGGCGGCTCTCCGTAAAGCAGCCTCGCAGGCCGATACGGTGTGGCTCGCATCCGATGAAGACCGCGAGGGAGAAGCCATCGCATGGCATCTGGCCGAAGTCCTCGGGCTCGACCCCGCCACCACAAAGCGTATCGTATTCCACGAAATAACCAGAAAGGCCATTGTCAACGCCCTCGAGCATCCGCGCACCATCGATCTCAACCGTGTCGACGCGCAGCAGGCTCGGCGAGTGCTCGACCGCATAGTGGGGTTCGAGCTGTCGCCGGTGCTGTGGCGCAAGATCAAGCCCGCCCTTTCGGCAGGCCGCGTGCAGTCGGTCGCCGTCCGTCTGATAGTGGAGCGCGAGAACGAGATCAAAAACTTTGTATGCGAGCCGTATTATCGTGTCAACGCGGTGTTCAGAAGCGACGACGGAGCGGATATACGCGCTGAATACAGCCATCGGCTCGCCTCTGAGGACGATGCTCGGGCGCTTCTGTCGGCAGGCGCGACCGGCAAATTCTCGGTAGGGGAGATCAATACCCGGCCTCTCCATAAATCGCCTGCGCCACCCTTCACCACCTCCACATTGCAGCAGGAAGCGGCCCGTAAACTTGGCTTTACAGTGGCCCAGACCATGATGGTGGCTCAGAAACTGTACGAAGCAGGCCATATCACATATATGCGTACCGACTCGCTCAACCTGTCCGACGAGGCCATGGCCGCCATATCGCAGGAGATAGTCGATACAATGGGCGACGCTTATCTGCATACCCGCAGGTATCATACACATTCAAAAGGCGCGCAGGAGGCACACGAGGCCATACGCCCCACAGATATATCCGTCACCGCTCCCGACGATTGCACAGACCGCGAGCTGCGCCTGTATACACTCATACGCCAGCGTGCGATAGCATCGCAGATGGCCGACGCGCTCATAGAGAAAACAACTACCGAGATCGTTGCAGCCGGTAAGGCAGATCTCCGGTTCACCGCTACCGGCGAGGTGATCAAATTCGACGGTTTCCTGCGAGTGTACGCCGAAGGCCATGATGACGAAGGTGATGCGCCCGCAGGCATGCCGATACTGCCCGAGCTGCATACCGGCGAGCCGATGAACCTCGGCGAAATGCAGGCCACGGAGCGTTTTACTCAGCAGCCTCCGCGATACACCGAGGCTTCTCTTGTGAAGAAGATGGAAGAACTTGGCATAGGCCGTCCGTCCACCTATGCCCCGACGATATCCACCATACAGAACCGCGAGTATATCGAGAAGGGCGAGCGCGAAGGCTCTCCACGCGATTACACCGTGCTGCATCTTGACGGGGCATCGGGCCGTATAATATCGGAGCAGCGCAGCGAAGTCACCGGCTCGGAGAAGGGCAAACTGATCCCCACCGACATCGGCATGGTGGTCAATGAGTTCCTTACAAGATACTTCCCCGACATTCTCGACTATAATTTCACCGCGCACGTTGAGGAACGCTTCGACGACATCGCCGAAGGCCGTCTCCCCTGGAACGCCGAGATGCGCAATTTCTACGACAAGTTCCATCCGCTCGTCGACGAGACCCTCAACATGCGCCTCGAGCACAAGGTGGGAGAGCGTCTGCTGGGCACCGATCCGCAGGGACGTCCGGTGTCGGTGAAGATAGGCCGCTTCGGCCCGCTCGTGCAGATCGGCGATGCCGATTCGGACGAGAAGCCTCAGTTTGCCTCGCTGCTCAAGGGGCAGTCGATGGCCGACATAAGTCTTGACGAGGCTCTGCGCCTGTTTGAATTCCCGCGCGTATTGGGGACATTCGAGGACAAGGATGTATCGGTGGCCATAGGCCGCTTCGGCCCTTATGTGCGTCACGACGGCAAGTTCGTATCGATTCCCAAGGATATAGCTCCGGCGTCGGTGACTCTCGACCAGGCCATCGGACTCATAACCGAGAAACGAGAGGCCGAGGCCAGGCGCGTGGTGAAGACTTTCGACGAGGAGCCGGATATGCAGATCCTCAACGGTCGCTTCGGCGTGTTCATCGCCTACAAGGGCAAGAATTACAAGATACCCAAGACTGTGGCCGACCCCGCCGCGCTCACTCTCGAGCAGGCTCTTGAAATTGTAAAAGCACAGGATGAACGCCCCGCTAAGCCGGCACGCTCACGTAAGACAAAGAAATAACCATGCCAAAACCACTGATAGCCAAACCAGGCGCCGAGCGGCGGCGCTTCACCCCCGATATAATACGCAGTTACACCGTGAAAGAGGACGGTGCGCGCCTGCTCGAATTTCTGATCGCGGCCATGCCCGACCGCAAGCGCACCACCGTGAAGAATTTTCTGAAACACAATCAGGTGATGGTGGGGCAGAACGTGACACGTCAGTGGGATATGGAACTGCATGCCGGCGAAACCATATCTGTCAATACATCGCGCGAATTCCAGACATTCAGCAATCCGCGCCTCAAGATAATGTATGAGGACGATGACATCATCGTGGTGTACAAGGGCTATGGCCTGCTGTCGATGGGCACAGACCGCAAGCAGGAAGGAACGGCATACTGGCTGCTGCGCGACTACGTGAAGCGCAAGGATCCACGCAACAAGATATTCATCGTGCACCGGCTCGACCAGCACACATCAGGTCTCATGATGTTCGCAAAGACGCAGCAGGCCAAGGAGGCAATGCAGCACAACTGGAACAACATGGTGCTCGAGCGCCGCTATGTGGCAGTGGTGGAAAACGGCGAGATCGACCCTGCCGAAGGAACTGTAGACAGCTATCTCGCCGAGAATTCGGCCCATGAAGTTTACTCCACACAGAATCCCGACGAGGGACAGCACGCCGTGACACGCTACCGCACCCTCAGAAGCCGCGGGCAATACTCCATGGTGGAGCTGCAGCTTGAGACAGGCCGTAAGAATCAGATACGTGTGCACATGAAAGATATCGGTCACCCCATAGCGGGCGACCGCCGCTACGGAGCGAAAACATCGCCCGCACACCGCCTGTGTCTGCACGCCCAGACACTTCGCTTCGTGCATCCCGTCACTCGCCGCGACATGAACTTCACCTCGGCCATACCGGCCGCTTTCGACAAGCTGGTATAGCCGGCATATAATTTCAACCATGGCCGCCGAGATGCTTTTACAATACATGTGGGAGCACCGCCTGTGGCCATACGGTACATTCGTTACCACCGACGGCCGGCGTATCGAGGTGCTCGACCCGGGTCGGCGCAATACCGATGCCGGCCCCGATTTCTTCAACGCCAAGCTGCGTATCGGGTGCGACATGTGGGCCGGTAATGTAGAGATACACGACCGTGCATCCGACTGGATGCGGCACGGGCATCAGAACGACTGTGCATACGATACCGTCATACTGCATGTAGTGGGCGAAAGCGACTGCGCCATCCATCGGCCCGACGGCAATGTCATTCCACAGGCAGTGCTGCCATATACTCCCGAGTTCCGCGAGCGTTATATGGCTATGGTCGACAATCCGGCCACACCCGCTTGCGGTGCCGAACTCGCACATATTCCACCCCTGCTGATGACCGACTGGCTCGGAGCCCTCGGGTACGAACGCCTATATGCCAAGGTGGAACGCATAGAGGCCGCCCTCGCACGCCTTGACGGCGACTGGCAGGCCGCCTCATATGTCACCTTGGCCCGGGCCCTCGGATTCTCGACCAACAGCGAGCCTTTCGAGCGCCTCGCTTTCGCCACACCTCTCCGATGCCTGCTCAAGCACCGCTCCGATCCGGCACTTATCGAGGCGACTCTTTTTGGCCAGGCGGGTTTTCTCGATTCTCCGGGCCATGGTGACGAATACATGCAGCGCCTGCGTATGGATTATGGATTCATGCGTGCAAAATACGATCTCGTGCAGGTAGAGGCTCCCGGATGGAAGACAGCACGGATGCGGCCTCCCAACATGCCACACCGCCGTATAGCGGCACTTGCTGCGATGATAGCAGACGGATTCGCCTTCGGCCGCGCTTTCGTACACATAGATTCAGAAAAAGCGGCCCGCAGCCTGCTTGCCATTGAGATAGGCGGCTACTGGGCCACACATTATACATTCGGCGGTAAATTGGCCATGGCTCCGAGAGTTTTCAGTACCGACTCGGTATCGTCGTTGATAATCAACGCTGTGGTGCCGCTGCTATATGCATACGGCCTGTACTTTGCCGATGACCGCAAGACAGCCGCGGCTGTCGACATACTGCAGCATATCAGACCCGAGAACAACTGCCTCACACGTATATTCACCGACTATGGCATTCCATGCGACGACGCCTTCACATCCCAGGCCATGATACAGCTCCGTCGCGCATACTGTGAGCAGCGCAAATGTCTCTATTGCCGCATAGGCCACCGTATACTCGCCGCAAAGGCCCGTCCTTGAACCATCTCCGGTGCCGGAACGTTATGGATATGATGACGTTCCGACTATGAAAAAACTCAGGTCTACAGCCTATACCGATGCGTTCGGACATGCAATAAGGCGCTTGGGCGCCCGATTGCAGAGCCTCATTCCACCCGGTGCCGTGTTGGTGATACTGGCAATCGCCACCGGCATTCTCGCCGGTGTGGCCGCATGGATACTGAAATACACAATCGGCCACCTCGGCAGTTTCACCATGCGTTTTGCTCAGCTCAACGGCCCCAACTGGTTCATGGCAGTCATCCCGTTTGTCGGTATCCTTCTTGCCGTATGCTACCAGCACTTCGTGGTGCGTGGTTCGCTCGAGCACGGCACCGAACGCCTCAGCCGTGATCTTGCACGGCATCAGTATTACATGCGACGCAATATGTGCTATCGGCCTTTGCTCGGCTGCATTATCACCCTCGGATTTGGCGGCTCGGCCGGTTCGGAGGCTCCCATCGCCACAGCCGGCGCCGCCATCGGCAGCAATATCGGCCGTACATTCGGTGTGCCGGCCGATATGGTGAGGATACTGATAGGATGCGGTGCCGGCGCCGGTATAGCGGGCATATTCAAGTCGCCGGTAGGAGGCGCGCTGTTCACTCTCGAAGTGCTTAAGATGAAGTACGACACCATGTCGGTGCTTGCTCTGGTCGTGGCGTCGATATGCGGCAGCCTC
Organism: uncultured Muribaculaceae bacterium; assembly: GCA_910577355.1. Classification (GTDB taxonomy): domain Bacteria; phylum Bacteroidota; class Bacteroidia; order Bacteroidales; family Muribaculaceae; genus CAG-873. The sequence goes on along the minus strand of CAJTMY010000062.1, from coordinate 1,640 downwards.
ACATGCTATATGCTCACCGGCTTCACGTTCGACGTGCAGTTTCTCCCCACATCCTTCTTCGATCCCCACAGCCTCGGCTGGGTGGCTCTTCTGGGTGTATTCTGCGGCCTATACTCGATATATTACAACAAGATAATCGGCGTGCTCCACCGTTTTTTCAACAATATAGACAACATATGGCTGCGCGCAGGCGCAGGTGGCGCCATTCTCGGCCTCTGCATATTCATTTTCCCCGCCTTGTACGGCGAAGGCTACGGGGTGGTGACACAACTCGTCAACGACGAGACATTCCGCTTTGTGAGCGCCGGGCTTTTTGCCGGCCTCGAGCCCAGTGGCCTGCTTTTCATATTCCTTGCTGCCGGTGTGCTTCTTCTCAAAGTATTCGCTACCATATCCACTAACAGTTCGGGTGGTGTGGCCGGAGACTTCGCTCCTACGATATTTGCAGGTGCGTTTGCCGGGCTGTTTTTCTCCTGGTCGGTCAACTATACCCTCCATGCCGAATTGCCCGTACCGCTTTTCTGCCTCTTCGGCATGGCCGGAGCATTTTCAGGCATCATCCATGCCCCACTCATGGCTACATTTCTTGTGGCCGAGATGGTCGGCAACGGCTACGGGTTCTTCCTCCCCCTCACCGTCACTGCCGGCATAAGCTACATCACGGTAAAGATTATCAATCCCTCCGGCAGGTACCGCGGCGCCGATCACGACGACCTCGCCGCCCTCCTCCACACAGCGGTCTCTACAGAAAAAAAGCCGGAGTCAAAACCGTAAAATATCCCAGGGTTGCCATAAAAACAACTGATTCGGACCTCAAAGATTCGCACTTAGTTTTGGAAGCTACAGCATCGCTATTCCGAATTCACTGCAAAATTGCAATGTTTTCGGAATAGGATAAAACCATGCTCAAAGCATGGCTGCAATCTGCTTTTCGACTGCCGTGCGTATGAACGAGTTTATGGATACTCCGGCTTGTTTGGCGAGATATGCGACACGGGTGTGAATGTCGGGAGTAAGACGCACGTTCAAAGAGCCGGAATAGCTCTTGTGAGGCTCAATGCCTTCTTCGGCGCAATATGCGAGATAGTCATCAACCGCTTCATGAAAGGCGTTGGTAAGTTCTGCGACACTTTCACCCTCGAAGTTCACAAGACCATCTATGCCTTCAATCTTTCCGAAAAACACATTATCCGCTTCGCTGAAAGCGACCGAGCCGATAAAATCCTTATATTTCAATGTATTCATATCAGTCCTTCATTTTTAAGATAATCATAAACCTGTTTCATCACGTATCTTTTGATTATATTGCCGGGATGCGGCTTGTGGAGCATTATCGGCTTCAAGCCCTCACCTTTGAATATCACGTGAATATCACGCGGGAGCCGGATGTCTTACCCTTATTGCCCGGAACATATCCCAAAGCTACAAGCAGACGCCTCATTTCCTCCCATGTGAAATCGTTAGGAAGCGTTGAGAACCGGGCTATCAATTTTTCTTTTGTTCCCATTCATTTTATTTTGGCACAAAAGTAACTATTTTTCAGTTGCAAAACAAATCTATGGAATGGAAAGTTTTTAAGTATTGATTATTGGAAAAACTCAATTAAATTAACCCCGTCGTGGTCAAAGAAACTGCCCCCC
>CAJTMY010000061.1 GCA_910577355.1 uncultured Muribaculaceae bacterium | reverse complement strand
TCTCAATATTTATTACAACTTCTAAACAACTTCAAATTTTGATGCGGTTGCCCTGATAAAATAACGGAAGATTTGTCGGTATAGGTATAAATATGTAAATTTGTGATATGAATCAGAATAAAGTACGTAAATCCATATGATATTGTCGATAATACTTGCCGTTGCGGTGGCAGGGCTGATTGCGGCCTGCTTTGTCATTTACAGGAAATATTCGGCGTCTCAACTCAAGGCCTCGGTCGAGGCTCTCAATTCGTCGCGCCTTCAGCTCGAGATTGAGCGTGCGGAGGCTGCCGGAAAGGCTGATGTGACGCGTGTCGAGGCCGAATGGTCGCGAGCTCTCGACCGAGCCCGTGCCGCCGCCGAGGATATCCGCTCGGCCGAGGCTCGTGCCGCTGCCGAGCGCCTTGACGATCTGCGGCGCCTCAACGATGCGCAAATAAGTGAGGTGAAGGCTTCATATGAGGCTCAGATAGCCGAACTCAAGGAGTCGCACCGTGCGCAGCTCGAGCACGAGCGTGAGGTGCTCGGCGAGCGGTTCAAGGCTATCGCTTCGGATGTGCTTCGCGACAATTCGCGCCAGCTCGACGAGCGGTCGCGTGCATCGATCGAGGCGGTGATATCGCCGATGAAGTCGAGCATAGAGGAGTTTACCAAGGGTTATCGCGAGTGCTATGCGGTGGAGAACCGCGACCGCCTGTCGCTGCGCGAGGAAATCAAAAGCCTTCACGAGCTCAACGACAGGGTAGGGCGCGAGACCGGGCGGCTTGCCACGGCGCTCAAAGGTAATACCCGTGTACAGGGAAAATGGGGCGAGATGGTGCTTGCCAACATCCTTGAGCATTCCGGCCTGCAGCAGAGCCGATGGTTTGTGACGCAGGAATCGACGACCGCCGAATCCGACGGTGCGCGCCTGCGCCCAGATGCCGTGATCCACTGTCCTAAGGATCGCGACATCATCATCGACTCGAAGGTGTCGCTCACCGCATATCTGCGTATGCTCGAAGCGGACGGCGAGCAGGAATGCGCCGACCTTGCCAAGGCACATCTGCAATCGGTCGAGAATCATATCAAGGTTCTCCGTGACAAGGAATATCAGAAAAATATCGGTGCAAAAAAAGGTGATTTCGTACTGATGTTCATGCCGCACGAGGGCGCGTATCTCGCCGCGATGAACGCCAACCCCGACCTGTGGATGAAAGCATATGACAGCCATGTGGTGATGGTGTCGCCCACACACCTCGTCACTGTCGTGCATCTTGTAGAACAGATGTGGCAGACCGAGGATCAGACAGTCAACACGCTGCGCATAGCCGAGGTGGGCACCAGGCTGCTCGACAGCCTCACGGCGTTTCTCTCAGATCTTGATGCGGTCGGTGTCGGACTCGACCGTGCCCGAAGCAGCTATGATAGTGCCGTGAAGCGATTTACTTCGGGCAACAACAACGTGGCGCGCATGGCCGGGCGTCTGCACGAGCTGGGCCTTAAAAGCAAGAAGAAGGTGCCCGAAAAGTTTGCTATAACCAATGCCGACGTGCCTGAAACGGAAGTCTCGGACGCCCCGGGACGTATCGATGCCCACGTAGAGTGACATGCAATCTTTTGTCGGAATATTGTAAGGCGTCATCGCCCTGATGGTGCTATCTTTGCATATGTCAAATATAATGGATATGCAGATAATATACGCACTTGTAAATATGCTCGGCGAGATGGCTCCGTACATTCTGCTGGGTTTTCTGGTGGCCGGCATAATGCATGCTTTTGTGCCGCCCGGCGCCATGAACCGTCATCTGGCCGGCCGGGGCTTCGGCCCGGTATTCAAAGCCGCCATGATAGGTGTGCCGCTGCCGCTGTGTTCGTGCGGAGTGCTGCCTGCGGCTGTGGCGATGCGACGCGGCGGTGCGTCGAGGGCAGCGTCGACATCGTTTCTTATAGCCACTCCACAGACAGGTGCCGACAGCATTGCCGCCACATGGTCGCTGCTCGGCCCGGCATTTGCTGTGGTGCGGCCTGTTGCCGCGCTTGTCACCGCACTTGTGGGCGGTTGTGCCGTGGGTGCCGCCGAGAAGCCGGAGGTATCTGCGGAGGCTTGTCCTGTCGGGCAGGCGCATGAGCGCCGGTCGTTCGCATACCACTGTGCCGAGGCTATGCGTTATGGTTTTGTTGATCTGGTTGCAAGCATCGGTGGATGGCTTGTGGCCGGACTTGTGATAGCCGCACTTATCGCCGTGTATGTGCCGGCCGATTTTTTCGCCGCTGTCGGTGAACACCCCTTTATATCCATGCTGGCCGTGCTTGTGGTATCTGTGCCAATGTATGTCTGTGCCACTGGCTCCATACCCATCGCGATGTCGCTGATGCTCAAGGGGCTTTCGCCGGGCACCGCCTTTGTGCTGCTTATGGCGGGGCCGGCTGCCAATTTCGCTTCGTTCACACTTATATCGCGCGAGATGGGGCGCAAGGCGGCTGTCATATATCTGTCGGCCATAATAGCCGGTGCCATGGCTTTTGGCCTCGCCATAGATTATCTGCTGCCTGCATGGTGGTTCTCGCTTGTCGGCGACGGTGTGGCCGCCCATGGCGCATGCGTGCATCTCGGCTATGTGCAGATTGTGAGTGCGGCGATACTTTCGGCACTGCTTTTATATTCATTTATAAGAAGAAAACATCATCATACAAATATATCAACCGACATGATCTGTAAATATAAGATAGAAGGAATGAATTGTCCCCATTGTCAGGCTTCGGCAGCCAAGGCGATATCTGCTGTGACCGGTGTCGAATCGGTCGATGTCGATCTCAAAAAAGGCATAGCCTCGGTAGGCGGCATCCACGACCCCCGGGCTGTGGTGACCGCAGTGCGTGCGGCGGGTTTTGATGCAAGTCCACTCACCACAGATTGAACCTGTATCCGATGGCCGCACTGGCCGACAGGTTGGTTCCCAGAAAAGTGGTGCGGCGGTCTGACACCAAAGCTGCGTCGGCTTTGCCCACCGCACCGACAAACCATCGGCCTTTGTTCCATACTATCGATATCTTGGCTCGTGTGTACAGCGAGAAACTGATTTTCTTTTCATCACTGTTCACATAGCCTTTCTTTATGCCTACTGTTGGCGACAGAGTGCCGCACAATACCCAGTTGCGGGCGAATACCCAGTTGTAACCGTAGCCGAAGCGCAGGCCGTAGTTGTGCACACGTGCTTTGTAGTGATAGTTTTTCCATTCGGGCGGAAGCAGTCCGAGAAACGATGGATTGAGTGTCGAGAAGTCGAAGTCGTAGTTCTGCGAGTATATAGACAGTCCGGCATATAGCGACCCTTGGCTGCGACGCTGCACTTTGCTGAAACTGAATGCTGCCGCCTGCGAATATTTCTTATGGTTGAAAAAATAGTAGGCATCGATACCCCATGTGTGTATGTTCACGCCGTCGAACGGCATGCTTATGTCGTCATAGGGGCCGAACCGCTTGATTTTAGTGCCGACATCGTTGTTCTCTATGTATGTCTCGACACTGAGCAGAGAACAGTCGAATCCGAATCTATATCGCGAACGTGCATGCGCCACTCCGCCAAACAGGTTGCTTATATTGATATCGTATCCCACCGATACGGCCAGATATGTGAGATAGGCGCCCACAGATGTCGAGGGATCCGACCACATTTCCATCTTTTCGTTGTTGGGGAGCATGAAATGGTATGTGTCCAGCCATGAGTCGGTGGTCAGCTTTACGTTGAACTTTGTGCCGGTACCTACTACATATGCCGAATCATAGGTGTTGAAAAAACGGTCGCCCCAACGGTATGTGTTAATGCAGAAACGTGGAAATTTACCCCAGGCTGCAATAGAATCGAGCGAGAGGCTTATGGCGCCGGCGCCGTGCGTCGACAACGCACATGCGGCAATCAGCAATATTATTCTCGCATAAAGAAGTCTCACAGACGTAGCCTTTGTTTTTCGGTCTGCAAAGTTACGAAATATTTTCTGAAATTCAGCTTTTCATTTTAGCTCTACGTGTGAGATAATCTCCCAGCCAAAGGCCTATAAGTATGAGCGCGCAGCCCATGTAGCCTACAAACGATACATGCTCGCCCAGAAGCAGGGCCGATACCACCAATGTTATTACGGGCTGAAAGTACATATAGTTGTTGGCCTTTACGGCTCCCATTCGCTTAACCGTGCCGGCCCACAGTATATAGGAGAGCAGCGAGGCACCGAGCCCGAGGAACACGATGTTGCCTATCACCTCGGCATGTTGGAACAGCTCGACAGGTGTGAACTTGGGCGGCTCGATTGTAATGAACGGCAGGGCGGTGAGCACACCGTAGAAGAATGTCTTGCGGGTGATGAACCATACGTCGTAATTGGCGTTGAGGCGCTTGAGTATGAGGCTATAAAGCGACCAACTGAATGCCGCGGCAAGCGACAGAAGGTCGCCGAGCGGATTGATCTCGAGATTGAAACTGCTGTTGAATATCACGCATGCCACACCAAGAAAAGCGATCAGTGATCCTGTTATCATGCCCGGGCCGGGCCGGTCGGATTTGTAAAGAGCTCCGACAATCAACGCGGTGATGAGGGGCGATGTGGAGGTGAGCAACGACACGTTGGACACCAATGTGTACCGCAATGCGAAATTCTCGGCCAGAAAATATATCGAGCCGGCCAACAGGCCGCACAGCAACAGTAATCCTTCGTCGCGCCAGGAGTCGCTGAACATCTTTTTGTGCTTCATGCACAATATCACGATATAGGCCAATGAGAAACGGTATATATAGATTTCCACAGGCTGCATCTCCGCGTTGAGGAGAACCTTTGTGGATACAAATGACACGCCCCACATGGAGACGCACAACAGGGCGCCTAAGATGCCCAGTATCTGTGATTTGTTGGATTTAAGTTGACTTAAGCTGGTGGCCATTGTGATTGATGTCGTTAGGTTGTCGCTACAAATTTATGAAAAAATTCGCTAACGAAGGAAACATATTACAACATAAATTTGTAATTTTGTAAGGAAACTTAGTATACTGTTCAACCAATAAAGTGAGAATATAATCATGAAGCTTATTAAAATCTCTTGTATAGCACTGATATGCGGTGCTCTTCTTATAGGCGAGGCCGGATGCTCGTCGATGACAAACACTGGTAAGGGCGCCCTGATAGGCGGTGGCGGCGGTGCAGCCGCAGGTGCAGGTATCGGAGCCTTGATAGGCGGCGGCAAGGGTGCGGCTATCGGTTCGGCCATCGGTGCTGCTGTAGGTGCCGGTGCCGGTACGCTGATAGGAAACCGCATGGACAAGCAACAGAAAGAGCTCCAACAGGAACTTGCCAATCAGGCCAAGGTTGAGGAAACCACCGATGCCAACGGTCTGCGAGCCATCAAGGTGACTTTCGACGGCGGCATTCTCTTCGCCACCAACAAGGCCAATCTCAGCGCACAGGCCAAGACAGACCTGAGCAACTTCGCCCGCAACATCATCGGCAACCCCGATACCAACATACAGATATACGGCTTTACCGACAATACCGGCTCAATGGCTGTAAACGAGCGGGTGGCTAACGAGCGTGCCGCTTCAGTGCTCAGCTATCTTGCCAACTGTGGCGTGCCTTATACAAGGCTTTCATCGCAGGGTATCCCGATGGCCGATTATGTGGCTTCGAATGATACTCCCGCCGGCCGTGCACAGAACCGTCGTGTGGAGATCTACATCACCGCCGACCAGAATATGATCAAAAAGGCAGAGGCGGGCACTCTCAAATAAATTCTGTTGACTAATACTGCAGCAGGCGGGCATCAAGGTGTTCCGCCTGTTGTATTTTACTGTTTTTTCTTTCGCAGTTCTGCCGCGCGTGCGCGGTATCGGTCGGCCTGCGCTTTGTCGTCGAGCGCGTCGTAGGTATCGGCCAAAGCGTCGAGTATTTCGGGTATTTTCGGTGCTGACTTATGGGCTTTCTTAAGGTAACGGGCGGCGTTGTCGAGATCGCCGGCCGACAGATACATCGCCCCGAGTTCGTATGGGGCTTCGTATCGCTTATAGTCGCGCGAGGCTTTGGCGAGTATGCCCGAGGCGGCATCGTTGTCGCCGGTCTGTATCAGTGCGCGTGCCTTGCCTATGATGGCGCGGTAGCATCCGGGGTTGAGGTCGAGCGCCTTTGCGAAGTTTGCCATTGCCGGCTCCGGATCCCAGGCCTCGTCGAGGCATTGCAGCCCCATGTCGGCGAATTCCTCGGCCAAAGCGTCGAATTTTCGCTGCATGGTCTCCATTTCCTGTCGCATCCGGTCTACCTGCCGCCGCGAATCGTCGAGGCTGTAAAGCTTCTGTGTCAAAAGACGACGTATGCGTCGGTCGGAGAGTTCGGGACGTATGGCCGAGGCCTCGGCAAATTTCTCAACGGCTTCGTTGAATCTGCGTTTGCCGAAGGCGGCGCCTGCTTCGGCGTATAGTGAGTCGGCCCGGGCCCATTCGAGCGCTCCGGTGATTTTCTGCGGATTGTTGAAGCTGCGTGCGAATTGCTGTACTGCAGTACTCACATATATGTCGTTGGGTCGCAGCGGCGAGGCCAGGCTGATGCCTTCGAGCGATGTGCAGCGGCTCAGCGCCACATAGCTTTGTCCGCCGGTGAAGGCTCCCGGGCCGAAGTCGATTATGATGTGGTTGAACGTCAGTCCCTGACTTTTGTGTATGGTGAGCGCCCATGCGAGTTTTACGGGGTACTGTCTGAATGATCCTTTGACGGTCTCGGTGACTTTCTTTTCGGCTTCGTCGTAGTCGTATTCTATGTTGCCCCATGTCTCCGGCTCGATGGTGTGTATGTCGCCATCTTCGAGAGCTACTTGCAGTTCGTCTTTTTTCAGACTGTGCACATGGCCTATCGTGCCGTTTACCCAACGTCCCTCAGGGTCGTTGCGTATGAACACCACCTGTGCGCCTTTCTTGAGAGTGAGATTACGGTCGGTGGGGAAGGATGACTCCGGAAAATCGTCCTTTACCTCGGCGACGAATGTTATGGCCTTGTCGGGCAGGGCCTCGAGATGGCTCTCGTTTATGCTGTCGACTATCTCGCGTCGGGTGGCGATGGTCATTGTCATGCCGGAGTCTCCGGCGGGCGAAGTGTTGACACGGGCGTTGATGGTGCGGAGGTCGTCGGCGCCGGGGCAGCCAGAACGCACACGGTCGAGCAGGTTGACGAATGTACTGTCGCTCTGGCGGTATACTTTGCGGAGTTCGATAGGCACAAGATCGAACTCGGCGAACACCCGGGCCGAGAAGAAGTAGAAGTTGCTATACGCGTGCCTCAGTATCTCGCGTGCCTGCGATGTCACCACCGGTTCGAGCTGGAATACATCGCCCACCATGAGCAGCTGCTTGCCGCCGAAGGGGCGGTGGTTGTTGCGGCAATAGTGGCGCAACAGTTTGTCGATGAAGTCGATTACGTCGGCACGCACCATTGATATCTCGTCGATTATTATAAGCTCGAGATCGCGTAGCAGTTTCACAAACTGCTTGCTGTATTTCATGCGCTTGCTCAGTCGGTCGCGGGCGAACTCGGGGTCGTCGGGCATCAGCGGTTTGAGCGGAAGATGGAAAAAGGAGTGCAGTGTCTGGCCGCCGGCGTTGACCGCCGCTATGCCCGTAGGGGCGAGCACCACATGCTTCTTGCGCGTGGTGGCGGTGATGTACTTCAGGAAGGTGGATTTGCCCGTGCCGGCCTTGCCGGTCATGAACACCGACGTGTCGGTGAAGTTGATGAGCGCCTCTATTTGCTTGAATTCCGCGTTGTCCAGATCGATGTCCTTTATATTCATACGACAAAGTTACGATTTTTTGCGTGTTTTGCGGCCTATGATGAAAAATATTACTGCGATTGTGGTGCACAGGACTATCAATACGCGGTGAGGATGGATAGACCTGCGATCCTCAGTCGTATCGGTGGTTGTGGCTGTGTTGAGCTCTTCCGTTTCAATCACGTCGGTATCGCTCACCGTGGTGGTTTGCGTGGTCGCTTTGAGCCGGTGGCCGCGGATGGTGGCGCGGCCACCGGGCATGGTGGGGGATTCGATGACTATCTCGGGCGAGTCGATGGTAGCCGACAATATCTGCATGATGCTGTCGCAACTCTTTGTACGCAGCACTCTGTTGCCTGTGCTTTCGCTGTGTGTAGTGCTGTGCCTGTGCGACGAGCAGCCGCCTATTGCCGTTGCGGCTGTTGCGATTAGTATAATCCGGAGTATCATATGTCTTTGTATTCTTCGGTGGCGTTGAAGCAGGGGCAGGCTTTTTGAGACAGGTCGTTGTGCCCGAGTATACGTGCCTGCGGATACAAGGTGCGCAGGTGTCGGAGCAGGCGTAGCAGGGCTTTGCGTTGCTCGGGTGTGCGTGTGTCGGCGGGGCGACCCTTGGCATCGAGGCCTCCTACGTATGCTACGCCTACGGAGTATCGGTTGAAGTGGAGCGTGTGCGCGCCGGGTAGTTCGATCTCCCGGCCGAGTTCGATGTTGCCGTTGAGGCCGATCACATAGTGATATCCTATGCCGTTGAATCCGCGCTTGCGGTGCCAGATGTCGATTTCGTTTACAGAGACGTCGCGACCGGCGGGTGTGGCGGTGCAGTGGACGATGATTAGACTGATTTTTCGCATGTTGTGAAGTTTTTTATAAAAAAGTTGTATAAAAATTTGGTGGTTCTTCAGAAATTGGATAACTTTGCACTCGCAAAACGGCGGGATAGCTCAGTCGGTTAGAGCGTCGGATTCATAACCCGGAGGTCCCGAGTTCAATTCTCGGTCCCGC
>CAJTMY010000060.1 GCA_910577355.1 uncultured Muribaculaceae bacterium | reverse complement strand
CAAAGGTAAGCATCTTTGACCTTATTTTAACAACATGCTTTTTACATTGACCCGAGATAGAGGCCGAATGTCGCCCAATCGCCCTTGTTGCCGAGCACCCACATGTCGTCGGCAAACGACGAGAATGTGGTGAAGCCGCCGCAGAAGCCCGTGATGAGCAGCACGTTCTCGCCCGGGGTCATCACATGAGCCTTCTCGAGCAGCCCGAAGAAGATGCCTATGATGAAGCATCCGATGATATTGACTAAGAAAGTCCCCATGGGGAATGAGCCGTGCCACATGCCGGCACACCATTTTCCTACGAGATAACGTCCGCAGGTGCCGACAAATCCGCCGCAACCCGCAAGAAGCATTGCTTTGATCATAATACTGTCAGATTAGATGTGTATACTGTATGTATAACGCGCGATATACGCTTTTTGATTTAAGTATGTATAAAAAACGCCACAGGAGCGACCTGTGACGTTTTTTGCTATGGAAAAATGTGAATTTTATCTTACAAGTACCTTGTGGCTTGTGCTGCCCACGCGCACTGTGTATACGCCCGGTGCGAGAGCCACGGTTGTGTTGCCTTCGCCCATATGGAGAGTCTTGCCGTCGATGGCATGGATGCTCACCGCATTGCCCTCGGCGTTTCGGATCTCGATCATGCCGTCGAGACCGAGAACGATCGGTGTTCCGGCCACGGCGTCATTTATGCCGAGCGAGAAGTCGACCTCGGCCACATTGGTGGGACGCGATTCTCCGCGGTTGTACACTGCCGTGAGATGGTAGCGGTAGGCTGCCTCTGTGGCGGGGATATCGACAGTGGTGACGTCGCCGGCTGCGAGAGTGGCTATCTTCACGTCGTCGCGGTAGAGATTGTAGCCCTTGTGCTCGAGGTTGAGCTCGGAGCCGGCGGCGATGTAGCTGAAATCGTCGATGAAGAGCATGAAACGGTCGTTGGATACGCAGCGCACGGCAAAGCGGCGTGCTCCGTCTAGAACGGTGAATAGATACTCGGTCCATGCGCCGGGCACGTATTCCACGACATCAAGATATTCGAAGTCATCGGGATTGACACTGCCGGTCGACCAGTATACCTCGAATGTTTCGGGAAGGCTGCCTGCATAGCTGCGGGCGAAGAAAGAGATCTCCTGTTCTTTGCCATAGAGTTCGGGGGTGATCAGCCAGTCGTCGCAGGGGATGGGCGACATCTGCACGGCGCTGTACATCTGGCACAGGTATTGCTTGCCGGAGTGCGCGGCGAATGTCTTGCTGGTGGAGATGTCGGAGTTCATCACCCAGTACGACTGTTCCGAGCCGCGGTCGATACCGGGAATCTGGAATTCCTGGATACCGCCGATGCCGCCCTTGTCAAGGTCGACGAATGTCCATTGGCCTACACCGGTATTTGCATAAGGCGCGTAGGATTCGAAGTCGTCCTCGGTGGCTGCGGGTTCGGCGAGACTCATGTCGGGAGCGGTCCAGTCGAGTTTCACGCCGCCGTTGGCCGAGCGTCCCTGCAGGTTGCCGGGAGCGGGCAGATTGGGATATACAACGGTGACGCGGGTCTCGTTCGAAGTGTTGTCGGCCGGAGATGCGTCGTTGTCATAGATTACATTGGCGGTAAGGAGAAGCTCCTTGTCGGAGGTCGGGCCGGTGGTACAGGTGAAAGTTACGGCTTTTTTCTCGCCGGGGAGCAGTGCCGGGCCGTCGAGCACCGACAGCTCGTCGCCGTTGCACAGCAGCTGCACCTTGTAGGTCTCGGCGGCCTTGTCGCCGTCGTTGAGGATGCCTACCGATGCGGTGTATTCATTGCCGGCCTTCACGCGGTCGGGTGCGGTGAGTGTGCCTGCCATGAGGTTGTTGTCCATGGCTTCGCCGATACGCAGGCGGTCGAAGAAGGTGTATACGCAGTTGCCGGTCGTGACGACGAGGCGAAGCTCGATGTGTTTCTTGCCTGCGAACTGTGTGAGGGGCACGGATATCTTGTTCCATCCGTACTTGTCTCCGAATTCTTCCCCGATGATGAAATCCTTTACTGTTGTGGATTTTTCGTCATCGGTAACCACGACTTCGATGCGGTTGGTGTCATTGCCGTCGCTTACCTTTTCGGGGGGGATGTTATATGTATAAAACGACAGTACCGGATTCACGGCGCCGTCAAGCGACAGCTTGCCGGTGTATATGCCGCTGCGTGCGTCGATATATTCGCCTTTCATGCCCATGTAGCCGTTGTCTTCCTCGATGGATACGATGCCCGAGGCGTCGCCGTAGGTCGACCATGAGCCGCCGTTGCCGCTCACGCCGAAGTCCATGTCGAACTCGCCGTTGGCAAATGATTCGAGGAAGGGATAGGTCGCCGGAGTGCCGATAGCTTTCATATCCGAGGTGCCGTAGTTGTTGGAGTATCCGGCTTCGGTCTCTGCCACTACGGCAAAGAAGATGAAGTCCTGAAAGCCTTCTTCGATCACCCGCCCTGTCCATGTGGTCTCGTCAAGGTCTTCGGCGATGATATATTCATCGTGGTTTGTGGCCTGTATGATGGTGTATGTGACAAGACTGGGATTGAGCGGAAGTCCGTCCACATCATATTCTGGGGCTTTCCATGTGAGGGTGACTACACCGGGCTCGGTCTCAACGAGTTTTACATCGGTGGGCGATCCGGGCTGGTTGACGCCCACAAACACGCGGCGGCTTACTGTAGCCGACTTGCCGTTCTCGTTTGATGCGGCTATCTCGTAGGAATAGTAGCCGGGATTATTGCGTTCGTCTATAATGGTATACTTTTTGCCAGGAGTGGGGTTTCCGATGACTCCGTTTTCCATGCGGCGCCCGTTGCGTGTGACGGTTATGTCGGTGAGCGAGGTGAGAGCGTCGCCGCCGAATGTCTTGTCGGGGGCGGTGAAGGATATAGTCACCGTGTGGCCGCCGTTTGCGTCGGGTAATACTGTGAAATCGCTTACGGCAGCGGGAGCGTCATCGGCCACACCGCCGCTTACGGCCACACGGCTCACGTACATCGAATACATGTCGGGGTCGCTTATACCGTGTACTCCGATGTAGTAGATGCCGGTTTCCTCAGGCATGATGGTGCCGTCGAAGGTCTGCTCCTTGATATTGTTTATCTCGGTGGGCGCTATTACAGTCTCTGTCATGGCCTCGGGTGTGTTGGACTTGCCGTATTTCACTTCGAAGCGTTCGGTGTAGGCGGGATATCCGGCGAATGCATCGATCGAGAATGTGTAGGAGCGGCCTGCATCGAGACGCATCGGGGGCAGCATGAACCAGTCGTCGCACTGCGTCTCCTTGCTGTACGGCAGATAGATCTTCCCGTTATACCAGCTCCACATCTTGCCGTCTTCGTTGCCGTCGATGATGGTGTAGCCGTTGAGTTCTTCGTAATCGCTGAAATTCTGCTCGTAGGGGGTGGAGAGCGAGCCGAGCACCACGAGGTTCGACACGCCGGTCTGCGACTGTATCTCTGTGCTGCCTGCAAGGCGTGCGCCTACAAGGAAGTAGTATGTCTCAAGGTCGACAGGCTCTGGATAATGCATGTCGATGGAAGTCTCCGCTACTTCGATGCCAACCATCTCCTGGTCGGGCATGCGCATGATGTCGTAGACCACTTCGGCAGGGTTGATATAACCGCCGTCGACGGTGGTGGTCACCGGCTCCCAGCTGATATGGAATTTGTTGTCGGAGTATGTGGCTGTCACCACCGGCATGGCAGGCTTGCCCTTGCCTATGAAGAGGTCGGTCTTCGCTTTGGGACCGTCGCCGGTGGCATTGCTTACGTATGCGGCGATTTCATATTTGCCGGCTGCCTTTACCATGAAATTGGCATTGACCGTGGCGCCGCATGTGGTATTGCCCGATGCGACTTCCTCGCCGTTGGCGGTGATGGTATATGTGAGCGCGCCGGTCATCGGGCTGCCGACGAATGTGGCCGTCGGGGCCTTGAAGCTTACACGGCCGCTGAGGTTGCCCTCGGGAAATACTGCCTCGAGGTTCTCAACTGCCGCCGGTGCGCCGTCGGCTGCCGCCGGTGCCTCGACGTAGAGGCCGCTTACATGCTCATTGTCGGGAAATTGCATTATCACTGTCGCTGCGCCGGTTGTCTTGTCCACCTCGCACAGGTAGCTGCCGTCGTCGGCACTCACGGCCCAGTACATACGGCCTGTGGCGGGGTCGATGGCCGCCGACGATACGTATTTGGGGAGCTGGCCGGTCTTGCCTATGAGGGTGAGGGCGCCTGTATCGCGGTCTACCTTGTAGAGCGACGATGATACAGTGCGGAGGATGTCGTCGTTGTCACGCTCCATCACGCGGTCGATGCCGTAGATGGTGCCGTCGTTATCGATGGCTATCGATATCATGGTGCGGTCAAGGTCGCAGATATAGGTGCGGATGTAGTTGTCGTAGTTTATAGTGCCGAATTCATATCCGTTCACATTGTCGTTGTAGAAGAATCCGTACACATTGCCGGTCGTGGGGTCGAGAGCCACGTCGGTGGCAATGAGTCCGGCTTCGCCGTCGCCCGATTTGAGCAGTTTCCATGTCTCCATGTCGTAGCAGTATACCTTCGAGATATAATAGCCGCTCAGAGTATAGTAGTTCACGCAGTAATATTTGCCGTCAATGGCCACGCCGCCGCCGGTTGCATCGGGGCCTTCGCCAAGCAGCCTGAAGTTTTGGCCGGCTGCGCCGGGCAGAGAGTAGACGCCGATAGGCGGATTGTCGTAGGGCCATGAGTCGGCAGCTGTGACACTGCCGGCCATAGCGGGCAGACGGTCGGCTGCCGCAGGGGCTTTCGCGACAAGATGCCGTATGCCGCGGTGGTTGGCGAGGTTAAGAAACCCGGTGTTGCTGCGCGGACGCTTTGACACCATTTCAAATTGTGTGTTTTTGGCGTTGGCGTCGGGGCTCAGATGCACGCCCGTACGCATGGCGCGGGTTGCCGGAGCGTCTGCCTTTCCGATGGATACCTGTGCCATGGCCGTTAGACCGACAGCACCTGCCACCGCAATGGATGCGACACGCCTCAGCAGCGATGTGAAATGTGACATAGAGTTGAGAATAGCTTAAAAAATAATTGTTAGGCTTGTTAGGCTTTTTTAACTTCGCTCCAAAGATACAATGTTTTTTTAATCATTCCAACATTTTGATATAAAAAATGCGGAAAATGCCATTATTTGGCATTTTCCGGCAAACATGAAGTGTCAAACGCTATGTTACAGCAATCCGATGAGATCCTCGGCTGCATTTGCCGCATCAAGCATCACTGTCGGCCGTACCGAGGGGCGTGCCAGCCATGTGAGTTGCTTCTTGGCGTATACACGTGTGTTTTTGGCAATGCGGGCAGTGGCCTCGGAGAGTGTCATATGGCCGTCGATATAGGCAAACATTTCCTTGAACCCTACGGTGTTAAGTGCGTTGAGATGCCTTTGCGGCAGCATCTTGCGTGCCTCGGCCTCAAGGCCGAGACCGATCATTATGTCGACCCGGCTGTTGATGCGGGCGAAAAGCTCCGCCCGCGGCATATCGATGGCCACCTTTATGATACGGAAAGGCCGCCGGGCACCGGCGCGGCGCCTTAATGTGGAGTATGGAACGCCGGCAGCCAGGCATATTTCCACGGCATGCGTCACACGCTTGGTATTGGCCCGGTCGACATCTTGATAGTATGCCGGGTCGAGAATTTCGAGCATGGCCAATACGGCCTCGGGACCTCCCGTGCTCAGTACGCCCGCCACATGCTCGCGGGTAGTGGCAGGTATAGTAGGCAGATCGTCGATGCCGTCGGTAACGGCGTCGACATACATCATCGATCCGCCGCACATCACGGCATAGGGGCTGCGATTCCACAGCGCCGGCAACAGCCGCATCACATCATGCTCGTATTGCGCGGCGCTGTAATATGCATCTACAGGCAGCACGCCCACAAAGTGATGGCGCACAGCGGCGAGTTCGGCCGGAGTGGGGGCGGCTGTGCCTATCGGAATCCCGCGGTAGATCTGCCGTGAGTCGGCCGAAATGATGTCGCATCCCAGCCGCTGCGCCACATCGATGGCCAATGATGTCTTGCCCGAGGCTGTCGCTCCGGTTATAACTATCAGGGTATTCTTGCAGTCTGTTGACATGAAATAGCATATACGGCTGAAATGCACGTCCGGTATGACGTTGCCTTTCAGCCGTACAGATGAGTTCTATGTTACTTCTCGCCTACGAGGCGGGCTATCTCCACGATGGTGTTCATGGCCTTCTCCATCGACGGGATGGGCACGAACTCGTATCGGCCGTGAAAGTTGAGGCCGCCGGCAAAGATGTTGGGACACGGTAAACCCTTGAACGACAGCTGTGCACCGTCTGTGCCGCCGCGTATCGGCTGCACCTTGGGGGTGACGCCGGCCTTCTCCATGGCCACACGGGCTATGTCGATGATATACATCACCGGCTCTATCTTCTCGCGCATGTTGTAGTACTGGTCGTTGATCTCGATGGAGCAGCAGCCGGGGAACTCGTGGTTGATCTTGCGCACGAGATGTTCGAGCTCCTTCTTGCGGCGCTCGAAGCGGTCGCGGTCGTGATCGCGGATTATGTATGTGAGCACTGTGTTCTCCACTGAGCCTTCCATGCCCACCAGATGATAGAAACCTTCATAGCCCTCGGTATGTTCCGGAGTCTCCCAGCGGGGCAGCATTATCACAAACTGGTTGGCGATGCGCATCGAGTTGACCATCTTGTGCTTGGCATAGCCTGGATGTACGTTGCGGCCCTTGAATGTGACGCGTGCCACGGCGGCGTTGAAGTTTTCGTATTCGAGCTCCCCTACCTCGCCGCCGTCCATGGTGTAGGCGAAGTCGGCGCCGAAGCGGCCTACGTCAAATTTATGTGCTCCGCGGCCTATCTCCTCGTCGGGATTGAAGGCTATGCGGATCTTGCCGTGCTTGATCTCGGGGTGATTCTTTAGATACTCCACGGCTGAGATTATCTCGGCTATGCCGGCCTTGTCGTCGGCGCCGAGCAGGGTGTTGCCGTCGGTGACTATCAGTGCCTGACCTTTGTAGTGGGTGAGTTCGGGGAAGTCGGAGGGTGAAAGCACCACGCCGGTGGCTTCGTTGAGCAGGATATCGCTGCCGTCGTAGTTCTCGACGATGCGGGGCGATACGTGGCGGCCCGACATGTCCGGCGATGTGTCGAGGTGCGCTATGAAACCCACGGTGGGCACATCGCGGCCCTCGATGTTGCCGGGAAGTGTAGCCATCAGATAGCCGTTCTCGTCGAGGCTTATCTCGGTGAGGCCCATGGCCTCGAGCTCGTCTCTAAGGTGACGGGCAAAA
The DNA here is from genome assembly GCA_910577355.1 of uncultured Muribaculaceae bacterium. Classification (GTDB taxonomy): domain Bacteria; phylum Bacteroidota; class Bacteroidia; order Bacteroidales; family Muribaculaceae; genus CAG-873. Next base: position 1,586 of record CAJTMY010000060.1, on the reverse strand, counting down.
ATCATCTGCCCGGGAGTGGAAGGTGTAAGGTTGGTGAGTTCGTCGCTCTGGGTGTCGAACTTCACATATTGCAGAAATCTGTCAACAAGCTTCATGATAGGATGTTTATCGGTATTGGATTATTCGGCTTTTGTAATTTCGCGCCATGGAAATGCCTGGCGGATCGACTCGTCGGAGCCCTCGGCTGTGTATGCTATGCGCACACCGTCGATGCCAAGCTTAGTGAGAAAGTCGATGAAAGTGTATCCCTGCGCACCCAGTGCCTTGAAATCGTTGCGGAGAGCTTCCATATAACGGCCGGTGAGCAAGCCCTGCGAGCTGCCCGAAAAAGACTTGGCATCGGGCCACACCACATTGTATTCAAGGAATCCTTTGCTTACCGAAGTCTCCACCCTGAGACAACCCTCATTGGACTTGCCACCGGGAACCATCAGTTCGGCCACTTTCACCACCTGCTCGCGTACCGTGCCGGGGTCGAGGGCGCTGAGGTTGGCACGCTGAAGGTCAAGCACACGGCGACCGGTGAGAGTGAACACTTTGTGCTGCTCCACACCGGTGTTGATTATCTCCACATGTATCTCGCCTTCGTCTTCCTGTACGGCACGGCATACTTCTGTTACTATCTTGGCCGGATAAGTCTTCAGCACCTGCGAGGCATAGGCGTCGAAGAGCTGCTGTCCTATAGCGTCGACATTTATGAGAGGATTGTCCATACGGAATGTCGCGTCAAGTCCCGTACCTTCGGTATTTAGCTCTACATTGGCGTTTTGGTCAATGCTTACCAGCGAGTCAGCCGCATGAGCCGCATTGGCCAGACGGTCGGCACCGCCTCCACAGCCCGCGAGCACGAGCATCGCGGCTGTGATTGTTGATAACATCAGTGATTTCATATGATCAGTATTTGGAATAATCAACATTCACAACCCTTCACAGGTATCTTGGCGATACGGCGCGCATGGCGGCCACCTTCGAATTCCGTCGACAGAAACGCGTCTACGATCTCAAGTGCAAGCCCCTGCGATATGAACCGCGCCGGCAACACAAGCACATTGGCATCGTTATGCTGCCGGGCCAGTCGGGCCAACTCCACCGTCCAGCAAAGAGCCGCACGTATGCCCTGATGCTTGTTGAGCGTCATGCCGATGCCGTTGCCCGAGCCACACATGGCTATGCCAGGGTAGCAACGGCCGCCCTCTACGGCCTCGGCACAGGGATGAGCGAAATCGGCATAATCGCACGATTCTGCCGAATGAGTGCCAAAATCCTCGTATACAATATTTTTTGATGCAAAATGAGCCTCGATGGCTGCTTTAAGATCATATCCGGCATGGTCGCTGCACAGAGCTACCTTAAGTCCGGGCTTAAGTATGGTCATAACAATTCAGATTAAACAATCGACAAAAAGATAACAACCGTCGGCGACGGAATTATTCGCAAAAATACAAAAAAATCGGCAAAACTACTTGTAAATCCAAAAAAAGTGCGTAACTTTGTCGACACAAAACCACCGCGACCCTTTTCAGTCGCATACAAAAAGCCCAGGTGGCGGAATGGTAGACGCGCTCGTTTCAGGTGCGAGTGCTGCG
>CAJTMY010000059.1 GCA_910577355.1 uncultured Muribaculaceae bacterium | reverse complement strand
AGACCGAATTCTTCAAACAAATCGCTATCTTTGCACTTGCCAGTTGAACCTACGGGCGTCTGCCAAGACGCCGATTTACATATCCGGATGGCATTCCGTTTGCCTGTTTATCAGATTTTTCCTACATTTGCAAGATGAGTCACATATCATTCACATACCATCTGGTATTCGGCACATACAGACGGCAACCGGCGATTATCATAGAACATGAGCGCGAACTATACAAATACATCTACAACTTTGCCATGGCACGTGGAGTAATTGTAAGACGTATCGGAGGTATGCCAGACCATGTACATATACTATGCGATATACCACCCAAAATTGCAGTGGCCGATTTTGTCAAGTCGCTCAAATCCGAATCAAGCAAATTCATGAGGGTGAATCCGCATTTTACAAGGTGGGAACGATGGGCAGAAGGATATGGCGGTTTCACCGTAGATGCATCACTTCGAGCCAACCGCGTGGAGTATATAATGAATCAGAAAAGGCATCATGCAGGCATAAGTTTCGAGCAGGAATATCGCGCCATGTTGACAGAAGCCGGAATCAGCGGGGACGAGGAAACGCTTGGCGACAGATAATCGGTAAATCGGCGTCCTCACGGACGCCATCACGGTATATCTCCCTTTCCGGGCACGCCTCCGCAAGCTACGGCGTACCCGGCTACTGATTAATCATCGTCCTACGGACGATTCCCCCGTAAACCAAACGTCTGACAGAACAATAATACCCACAACAAAGCGGAGCAATCGTCCGTCAGGACGATGATTAGCCGAGTACGCCAAACCCTTATGGCTCGGCGTGCCCGGGAACGTGCGCAGGCGTGCGTGCGGCATCGCAAGCGGAGACCAACCCGGCAGAGCAATCGTCCATCAGGACGATGATTAACCAGTAACCGGGTACGCCGAGCCCTGAAGGCGAGGCGTGCCCGGACTGCGTACCATATGACCGGGGCGTCCGCACGGACGCCGATTTACATAGCGGCCATGCATATTGCTCGAGCTGTCCGTAAATCGATGTTCTGCGAACATCATTCCTACCGAACAAATCGAATTGTGCTTAAAAACATAAATTTTATCGAAAAAAGCTTGCACATTTAAAAAAAAGCCGTTTACTTTGCGATATCGTTAGTTTCAAAGACCATCAAGCTTCAAAAACCGCCGAAACCACCGACAATCAATCTTCATAATATAAACTCTCTTAAAAATCATCACGCATGAAGAAACTCTACACCATCGCACTCGCTGCCGCTGTGGCCATGACAGCCTCGGCTGCCGGTCGCCAGCAGTTGGCTTCCAATGCCGTTCTGACCCCGAGCAAAACTTTTGCCGAGGCAGCAGCTCCGCTCAAGGCCAAGACTCTCGCCAAAGCTCCCGCCAAGGCCGCCACTCTCACCGACTATGAAGGCACATACGATTGGATGTTCGGCCAGCTCCTCAACAACGGCCCCACATCAGGCGAAATCACTATAACTGTAAAGAACGCCGCAACCGGCGAAGTAGCACTCACAGGTTTGGTTAACGTCAGCGATGAATTCGAGGTAGCTCTTCAGGGTTTCATCGATGTAGAAGCCGGCACCCTGTCGATCCCCAATGAGCAAGAACTATTTGAGGATCAAGATGGACCTGTTTTCTTCTACCTCAAAGGCGTCACTGAATCCGGAAATTTAGCTGCAGGACTGCTTGATGTCGATGAGACCGTAGGTACCATCAGCGCCGACGCCAATACGATCACCTTCCCCGAATTCGAGATCTGGGCTATGGGCGACTGGATGTATGAGGACTTCGGTTGGTATCTGCTCACATATCAAAATGTACTTGACCGTTATGTAGAGCCTGCCGACCCGAACGAAGGTTGGGAAGACTTCTGCACCGGCACATTTGTCGACGGTTGGATTATGCCCGGCGTAGGTGCCACCCCCACATCCAACTATCCTTGGACAGTTGATATCCAGAAGAGCACCACCGACAACAATCTCTATCGCCTCAACAAGCCCTATATGGCTTCCGATTGCCCCCTCGTAACAGAAGAGGTTATGGATACATATCCCGGCTATATTGTATTCAACATCGCTGATCCCGAATACGTAACCGTACAGACCGGTATCTACGGCGGCGTCATGAACGGTACCAGCAAGCTCTATCTTTTCAATATGGAAGGCTTCTACGAAGCTCAGGGAGCAACAAAGGAAGAAGTCATTGCCGGACTTGCAGCAGAAGGCATTACATTCACTCCGTCTTCGTTCAGCGACGCTACCGTCACCTTGCTCAACTGCCGCTTCGACATATCGCGCGCCTGCACAAAAGCATATAGCTGGCAGACTCAAGAACAGGTCAGCCTCGCCAATGAAATGGTAGGATCGATAAAATTCGATAAAGACCCCGCAGGCATCCACGAAGTTACCATAGGTGAAAACAACGGTGCAGTTGAATACTTCAACCTTCAGGGCGTTCGCGTGGCCAACCCCGAAAACGGCCTCTACATCCGTCGTCAGGGCAACAAGGCCGAGAAGGTTCTCGTAAAGTAAACCACGACTCCACACAATAAAAAAGACGGGCAGCGCCACACGCCGCCCGTCTTTTTTTATTGAGGGATCCACCAAGAGAGGCGCCGGGCGAACACACATTCCTAATCCATCCGGGGAAATCTGCGGAATCTGTGTGGGTTCGGATTATTTTCGTGCTCTCTCGCTTGCACATGACGGCAACTTTCGCTATCTTTGTGGCATATTGCAAATCAATCCATCATCCTTATGAAAAAATTCCACCTCCTGTTTCTCACAGCTTTTGCCATGACGGCATCGGCCGCCGTGCCGCTGTCGCGCCATGCCGATGCAAGCCTCGAACCGGCTACCCCTGCCGCCACACGCACCACGGCCGCACATCCGCGCAAGGCCGCACCCGCCGACGCAGCCGTACATGTATGGAAATCGCTCGGTGTATGCCAATGGACCGACGACCTGCTCCCGGCCATGTTCAAAGGGCTACAACCATATAAAGTGGAGCTCGAGGTGGAGCAGGACGAGAACGACCCCGCCCTGTACCGCATAGTCGACCCGTACAGTCTGCGCAACCCATATTATTACGACCTCGAGAGCCACCGCGCCGAGGGCGACGACGCATCGGGCCGATACATAATGATCGATGCCACAGACCCCGGCAACATCATCATAGAGCCGTCGGCCATAGGTCTTATGTACGAGGGCGAGGAACTCTTTGTAGCCTCATACTCATATTATGAAAAGATGGGCGAGGTCGACCCCGGATTCTGTGATACATACGGCCTCAAGGGCACCCTCGCCAACGGCATCTTCACCTTCCCGGGAGAGAGGGCACTGTGGATATCCACAGCCTCGCTCGATGCCAAGGGCAGCGGATTTTTCGGCAATCCCAACGGAGCCTTCCGCCTCACCCTGCCCGACGCCAAGGACTACTCGCTCGAGATGCTCACCGCCGACTGGTGCGCCGACGACGAGGGTCGCATCGTGTTCTCGCCGTGGGGCGGCGACGACATAGCCTATGTGAAGGCCGGCATCGTGCGCTCGCTCGGCGACGAGGCCGCCCTGAGAGCCATCCGCGAATCCGACAAAAAATTCACCTCGCGCCAGGGCGACTATCTCGCCATAGAGGGCGACTGGGGGCCCAACGAGAAATTCTACATCGTGGGTTATGCCTACGACAGCGCCGGCACCCTGCAGGAGAGCGACGTGCACATGTTCTATACCCCCGACTTCTCCGACGGCTGGACCACCCTGCCCGCCAAAGCCCGCTTCACCGACTATATCATATCCAACATCTACACCGACATCGATCTCGGTACCTACGACGTGGAGGTGCAGCAGTGCGACGCACGCCCCGGCTACTACCGCCTCGTCGACCCTTACGCCCGTGCCACATACAACACCCTAATGCCCGGCACGCACGGCGCCCACAGCCACTACATCTACCTTGATGCCACCGACCCCGCATGCGTGGTGCTCGAGGAATCACCCATCGGCATGGTGCTGAGTCAGGACGGTGCCATGCGTATCACCTCCGACGCATATATCCTCGTGTCGCAGGGACTGCCCAAGGATGCCATCGCATACTCCAAGGCAGCCGGCACGATGGTCAATGGCGTGATAACCTTCCCCGCCACCTGCAAGATATATGCCGGCTATAATACCGAGGGCATGGACTCTTGGTACTACTGCAACTACAAGACCGACGCGGCCGGCAATGTCGTCGACGGCGACCTGCGCATCGACCTCAGCGCCGCCACTCAGAGCGTGGCAGACATATCCGCCGATATCGACACACCCGCCGAATACTTCAACCTTCAGGGCGTCCGCATCACCAATCCCACAAGCGGCCTCTACATCCGCCGCAGCGGCGACAAGACTGAGAAAATTTTTGTGAAGTAAACGTACATACCATATTGGAAAACGGAGCTGCACGACGCGCTGCTCCGTTTTTTTATATACGGAAAGGCGCCGTGGGCGCCGGGCGAATAGTAGGCAGGGGCGAGCGCCCCGTAGGGTGTGCGTAGCCCCTGTATAATAGGGTCAAAATGGAATCGAGCTGCGTAGCTGCGACACACCGGTCGCTGTGTCGCAGCCACGCAGCTCTATCGTTTGTGTTTATGCTTGTTACCACAGCTACGCACGTCCTAAGGCGCGCTTGCAGTGGCCTACTGTTCGCCCGACCCCTACGGGGTCTCTGCCTGATGCCGTCCCGCCGGACGCAGGTGCGAAAAACAGCGGGGATGCACCGGCCGGCGCATCCCCGCTTATCATGCGGATAAACCGGTGTTTATCTTACTGTGAGCTTGCTTACGGTAGCACCGGCCTTCACGATGTAGGTGCCGGCGGCAACTGCGATGGTGTCATGGCCCGTACCTGCGGTCTGTGCCACGAGGCGGCCGTCAATGCCGTATACAGCTATATCCATACCGTATGCGCCGCGCACCACGATCTCGCCTGCGACCGCACTGATGCGTATGCCCTGTGCGGCTGCGTCGGTCACGCCCATAAGCTCGGGCGTAGCCTCGTTGGAGAACATCGATTCGCCGCGCTGACGGTAAAGTGTGGTCACGGTATATACATGCGATGCTGCGTCGGTGAGCACATCGGCATAGCTTGTAGAGGGCACGGTGGCATCGTTGATGCGCTTGCCGTCGCGGTATACATTGTAGCCCTCTACCTCAAGTTCGGCGTCGGCCGATGCGGGTGTGAAGGTCACATCGTCGACCATCAGCACGTAGGCGTCGCGGCTTATGTTGCGGATAGCGAGATACTTAGCACCTGCAGGAAGCTCCACGAAATACTGTGTCCACTTCCAGGGAACATCGTTGTAGGTCTTTATAGTCTTGAAGTCGGCGATCTCCTTGCCTGTGGTGGAGTAAAGCACCTCTACTGTCTCGAGCGCGTCGGCGAGCATCGACTTGGCCCAGAACGAGATGGTCTGCGCGCCACCGTAGAGCACGGGCGAGATGGCCCAGTCGTCGGTGCGCCGCTGAGTGTAATCGCCGGCAGGGCCGTCGGTCACAGCCATCGAACCTATGTACTGGTTGCCGCCGTGAGCCTTGTAGAAGCCGGGATCGCTGAAATGCGTGGCCATGGGCTCGTAGGTGTCGTCGAATGTCCACCACGACTGCTGCGAGTCGGGCTGCGGTGCGTAGTCGGGCAGCTGGAAGAATGTGAAGCCATAGATACACTTGCCGTCGGCGTCGATAAACGTCCAGTCCTCAAGGCCGGCGAGCGACCATGATGCCGCGCCCTCGAATCCCTCGGTGATCTCGTCGACGAAGTCGGCTGTGAGATCGGGCTCCGACCATGTAAGGGTGATGGCCTTGTTGTCGGCCTCGGTATATGTGGCCTTAAGGTCGGTAACAGCGGGATAGTTGGGATAGATGGTCATGACGGTGAACGGCTCGGCCGAGTTGTTGGCTGCGGCCTGATCCTTGCCGTATACGGCCTTGACGGTGTACTCCACCGATTCCGGCGTCGCTACTGAATGCACTGCGGGGAACACATGGGTGGCGCGGCCGTCCGAAGCCATCGACTCGAATTGCTCGCTGTCGGCAAGCTCGCCGTCAGCATACAGTTCGAGGGTGAAGGCCGTAGCGTCCTCAAGACCGAGGTTACCGTAATTGACGGTTATATTTGCCGAGTTGCCGGCCTTGACACGCTCGGGGGCGCTTACATTCAGCACGGCGATGTCGTGTGCATTGCGGTCCATCACCTTGAAGTTGTCGAGATGGGTGTACTGGTAGGTATTTGCGGTGCCTACGAGGCGCACCTGTATCACCTTGCCGGCCCAGTCGGCCAAGGACACTTCCACACGATGCCAGCCTTCGGTATCGAAATCACTGAGCTTCACTGTCTTTGCGGATGTAAACTCGTTGTCTACGCCCACAAATACCTCTACCGAGTTGTCGTTGGGCAGATTCTCGGCATAGTAGTTGTTGAGATAGAACGTGAGCGTCGGGCTCTCGGCACCGGCAAGATCGATAAGACCCGTCATGAAGTAGGCCGTGGAGCCTTGATACTGCGAGAACATTGCCAGCAGGCCGTTGTCGCCGTCCTGCGACTGCACTTCCTCGAATGTTCCGTCCGATGCCACATCCCAGTAGGAATATGCGTCGGAGCCGCCCTGTATGCAGTTGTACTCGAGCTTGAGATCACGGAACGAGTCCTCATAAGGCAGAGCATACGGATCGCCGAGCGATATATGGTCGGTGAGGAATCCCTGAGTATTCTCGCCGGCTTCGGTCTCGGCAGTGACGCCAAACTGGAAGAACATCTGCGGGCAGTCTTCCTCGGGTATGAAGATCTGGAATGTCGCGGATGTCTCCTTGATATTCGGGACAATCTTCATGTCCTGGCCTGTCACATTGGTATATATGTTGTAGGTGACATTGTCGGGGTTGAGGGGCTTGCCGTCAATATATGTCGTGACGGGATCCCATTCGATGGTCACCCAGCCTACCTGATCGGCATGGCGCACACGAGCCTGACTGACGCGTCCGGGCAGGTTGATGCCGGAGTATGCGAGGGCTGTGGCCTCGATGCCCGCACCGCTCCAGTTGGTAGCCACAGCGGTATATTTATGCTCGCCGCCGCGCACGTCGCGGTCGATATATTCCTCAAGCTGAGCGCCGGGAGCGGGGTTGTCGTAGGTGTGGATAAGTTTGCCGTCGCGGAATATCTCGATCTTCTCGATGGCCGACAGGGTGGAGCCGGCGAGGTCGGTCGACGGGGCCTTCAGCGACAGAGTTATCACCTTCTCGCCGTTGATATCGGCTGTGGCGGTGAAGTCTACGGGTGCCGAGGGCACTGTCGAATCATAAGCGTCGCTTATGCTCAGATTGGTTGCGAAGAGCCACCAGTTGCCGGCTTCCGTGATCGAATGTATGCCAAGATACTGCGGGCCGAAGGATTCCGAACATACGAGACCCTTGAATGTGGTGAGCTGTTCGGATGTGACCTCGGTGGCGGGTATCACTACTGTCTCCATCGAGGCCGGATCGGGATTCGGACCCATCAGCACCTCGAACTTGCCGGGAAGCTCGCCGTTGTACACACGTGCGTCGAGCGATACGATATAATACTTGTACATGCCGAAATTGACAGGGGGCGACATCAGCCAGTCATCGCCGTCAACCTCGTCCGAGGCCTGCGAGCGTACCTCGCCGTAATAGTAGTCCCACGTGCGGCCGTCATTGTTGGCATCGATTATCTTGAAGAAATCCATCGACGTCTGCTCGGCGAAATCCTCGGAATACGGAGGCTGTATGCGGCCGGCGACAATAGTTTCAGAAACACCTTCTTCCGACGGAGTGCCGTTGGCTATTGCAGTCACGCCATAGGTATAGGCCGCCAGATCGCTGCCGAGGCTATAATCCCACACCGATGTGTATGTGGTACCCTCTTCCAGCACTTTCTCGTCGGGATGGCGTACCACGCGGTAGGTGACGGGATCGGTGAGAGGATCGCCGTCGGCGGTCGTGGTCACGGCCTCCCATGATATCTGAATCGACGAGCCATATGCCTCGGTGCTCACGACAGGCTGTGCGGGAGCGGCATACCCCACCGATGCGGTAAGCTTCGCGGCAGGGCCGTCGCCCACGCTGTTGCTCACTATCACCTTGAACTCATAGGTACCACGCTCCGGCAGTTCCACAGGCACATCGATCGAAACATTGCTGTACACGCGGCCCTGTGCTATCTGGGTGCCGTTGGCAAGCACACGGTAGTCGAGCATGCCCGACAGCTCTTCGCCGCCATAAGTCTTGCCCGGAGCTTTGAAGGACACTTTGCCGGCCAGCAGCCCGGGGGTGAACAGGATTTCAAGTTCGGATACCGCAGCGGGAGCACCCGGCTCGGCGGCAGCCTCGGCCATATAGAGTCCTGTAACCACAGTGCCGGCGGGGAAGTCGCACAGCTTCGTGGCTGCGGCGGTGGAGGTGTCCACGCCATACAGAGCGCACACACCGGCGGCATCCTGTGCGGCGAGATACATCTTGCCGCTCTTGGCATCGATTATCGACGATGCGTGGATAAACTGCACATACGAGCCGTCGACAAGAGGTGTGATGCCTGTATCGCCCACCTTCTGCGCGGAGGCGTCGGTTGTCGACACCGTATACAGCGCTCCCGCGGCATCGATGGCATACAGCTTGCCCTCGGCATCAAATGCCGGCGCACCGAGCTGAGTGGCGACATCGGCCACAAGGGTACGCTCTATGATGGTCGTCTCAAGGTCAAATTCATATTTATTGAGCTGAAAGCCGTCGCGATCCATATTCGAGCCGAAGCCGTAGATAGTTCCGTCCATGGGATTGACCGCGAATCCCGAGACCATGAAAGGCTGAACGGGCGAACCCGACAGATACACACTGCTGGCCGAAGTCCAGTCGGCGGTATTGTAAGGATATACATTATTGCCGCCATAGAATGAATAGGCGTTGTTCAGCTCCGACACATAATAGATGCCGTCGGCATGAAAACCGCCGCCGGTGGCTTTTTCCTGCGTGAGGCCGACGAGCTTCAGCTCACCTCCCGCGCTCACCGGTATCTCGTAGACACCGGAGGCAAACGCGGCGTCGGCTGTGCTGTAAGCACTGCCGCACAGCACGGGGTCGGCCGCATGGAGCTGCACCGTCACCGCACACAGGCAGGCGAACGTTGCGAGTAGATTTCTCTTCATATACGATTAAGAAATTATGGGGCACAAAACGAAGCGTTTGATGTTGAGGTCGGTCGGATTTGATGAAAG
>CAJTMY010000058.1 GCA_910577355.1 uncultured Muribaculaceae bacterium | reverse complement strand
CTCCCTCATCACAAACGAAAATCTGCTCGACGAGCGACCGCCCTGAGCTTAACATTTATTATTAAACACCCTCTTAGAGCAGGTTTTCTCTTTCGGTGATCTCGGCATCGGTCATTGTGTAACCTTCGAGACTCCCTTCCTTGGCCTGTATGCAGATATATGTCATAGGCTCGGCTGAGGTGCATCTGAGGTTGCGGTCGCAGTCTGTGGCGACACGGATCACTGAGCCTTCGGCGATATCGAATACATCGCCATTGACCTGAAATTTGCCTTTTCCCGAAAGTATGACATAGTTCTCCTCGTTGGCCTTATGGCTATGGAAGAACGGAACTGCAGCACCAGCCGGTAATGAGCCGAATGATATCTCGCACGAGGTAGCTCCTGTGATGTCTTTGACAAACTGTTTGCCCTCGAAGCCGCGCAGGCTTCCCACTGTCGCGTGAGCATATCGCTCGCCGCTGTCGATCTTTTTAATTTCGTTCATAAGAGATGTTTTGTTTTGTGTTTTATGCTGCAAAATTAGCAACTTGTTGAACACTTGTCAAGTAGGCACCGTGCGGTGTGTCGGTTACCTATCGGAGACCAATGCTGGAAGCCAAAGGTTTGCAGGACTGAAAAAATTCTTTTGCAGATAAAAATTCTTTTGATTACTTTTGTAGAGTTATATATTAATTAGTGAAATATGGACAGAAAGACGATTCAGGACGCTATCTTTCCGGGATGCCCGATACGCAACATACTTTCTCGTATATGCGACAAATGGTCGCTTCTTGCTTTATACGCGCTCGAACGTTCGGCCGGCCATAAATTGCGTTTCAAACAGCTGCAGCGGGAGCTCCCCGACATATCGCAGAAAATGCTTACAGCCACTCTGCGTACCCTCGAGGAAGACGGTATGGTGAGCAGACAGATATTTGCCGAGGTACCTCCGAGGGTGGAGTACTCCTTGACCGAGCGGGCCAAAACGCTTTTTCCTCACATAGATTCATTGATAGGATGGGCATTGGAAAACTTCGATGCGGTGATAAGCGACCGCAGGATGACTGCCGGCATATGACAGATTATGGCGGCGGATTCTAAAATAATTGAGACGGAACGTCTTGTTCTGCGTCCTTGGCATGATAATGATGCGGATTCTCTATACAGATATGCTTCCGACAAGAGGGTTTGCGAGCTCGCATTATGGCCGTGCCATACTTCGCCGGAGATGAGCCTTGAAGTTATCGAGACGATATTTAAGCCGAATCCGCATTCTTTTGCAATGGCCGCCAAGGAATCGGATGAGGCAATCGGCTGCATCGGGCTTGTGCCGGAGGGCGACGGGCATTATCCGTTGGCTCCTGCCGAGCGGGAGGTGGGTTATTGGATAGGTTATCCCTGGTGGGGCAGGGGATTGACAACCGAGGCTCTAGGAGCGCTTATAGGGTATTGCCGGGATGTGTTGCATATCGATTCTCTTGTCATCACTACCGATGCGGAGAACCGGGCGTCGCAACGTGTAGCCCGGAAGTGCGGATTCGTATTCGTTGAGGACTATATATATGGAGGCATAAGCAGCAAGGCTTATCGGCTGCATCTTAAGAATATAGAAGCGACAGGCAATAATGGAACACAGGCCGGTTGTTGATAAACAGTATGTGAAGGCGCCGGCGGGTACGGCTGATTATCTGGTAGAACATCTTGGCCTTGGAGTAGATGCGGTCGTCGTATGTGACGTTGGTGCACAGGATGCCGTTGTCATCGTATAAGAAGTCGGAATCGATTACAACAACTATGTCGTCGAATTCCTGGCCTATCACTTCGTGTGCGCTTTGCGAGCGTATGCAGTAGCTTTCATATCTGAAACTGTTGAACTGGCTTGGGGTATAGACCGGTACGGTCCATCCCCGGTCTCTGAGCATCGCAAGCCTTGATTTGGCATCGCGGTCGTTGTCGCAGTATGATATCGATATGTTGGGATAATGCTTCAGAGATGGGTGGCGGTTCCTGTCGAGAAGACATGACAGGAATTCGGCGACTTCGTGATTGGTGCGGATCTTTTCGGTAAGTGTATGTACGTTATCGCCGCACAGCTGCACGATATGCCCCGCATTGTCGTATGATATCTCCCGGTTGCTCAGGCATTGTTGCGCATCGAACGAGAATATGCATGCGGTCGATGACTTCTTTATCGAGTCCAGGATAGCCTTGAGCTGGTTCGGGTATATGCGCTGGGCTTCGTCCACGACTATCACATCGTATTCTGTAAGCCGGCGTGTCGTATGATCCTTCGCACGTATGATATCCCAGTTGTGGTCGTTGATAAGCTCGAGCTGGCCCTGGTTGAGCTTGGCACAGTGTATGATGAGAACTTTGCGGCCACGATCGATGAGGTCGTTTACCATGTCGTAGACCAGCAGAGTCTTGCCTGTGCCGGGTTTGCCGGTAACGGCATGATAACGTGTACGGCCTTTGTCAATGGCCTTCATTATCTTGTCTTTGATCTCCTCCTGCTGTTTGGTGAGAAAGTATCTGCGTTGTACGAATTCGGCTGTGGAATTGAACGGCGACACAAGATAGTCGGCCGGATTGAAAAGACTGTCGATATCGGGTATCTCGCAATAGCCTTGCCGGTCTATCGCTTCAATCAGGATATCCAGCGAGCATTCCTCGATACCGTCTCCGTTCCATCTGTAGATTTTCTTTGAGGCGCAGACATAGCAGAACAAAAGCTTCCTTTTATGCTTGAGAAAGGATATGTAGTAGGAATTGCGTCGCAGCTGTCTCTCGATTTTCTGTAGTGTGCCTGTACGCTTTATCTCCAGATCGATGACAGAATCGGCGCCGAAACGCAGCAGGTCGAATTCCTTGCCTATCTGCGGTATGGAGTAGCCGACAAACCAGTTGTCGAAATCTTCGCCGCATGCACCGCACGCATGCATGTCGGCCATCAAGATATCTATATCGTCCATTTCGGCAGGGCGCATCCCGTGCTGTGCCAGGCCTATGCCGTTGTAATCGGTATATTGCCTGAACAGTTCGTCATCGCCTGTATTGTATACAGCCATCAGGCATATCAGGTTTACGGATCTCATGTGTCTGTCATATTGGTTAGCTGTACCTTGCAGTGTTCATTATAGAGTATGTTCAAGGTTCAGGAGGTATTCTTTTATGTTGAGTCCGCCGGCATAGCCTGTAAGGGAGCCGTCGCTCCCGATGACACGGTGGCAGGGGATGAAAATCGATATGGCGTTTGCCCCGTTGGCGTTCGCCACGGCACGCACAGCCTGTGGCATGCCTATATTTTGGGCCATTTCACCATAAGATATGGCCTCTCCGTATGGTATGCCAAGCAGTTCGTCCCACACTATTTTCTGAAATTCCGTGCCGGCATACAGCAGAGGTATATCGAATTCCCGACGTATTCCGGCAAAATATTCGTCGAGTTGGCCTGATGCATGCTCAATTACCGGCGAATTGCCGTTTTCAAATTCCGCATGCAGCAAGTGTCTGAGCCTGCTGTATATATAGTCGCGACGCCGCTCTATATACCAGTCGCACAGACATAATCTATCACCATAGGAGCCGAGCATAAGCATTCCGCATGGCGAATCGTAACGACGGGTCGTTATCCTGCTGTTTCTGTCCATAATTGTAATGCCGGTTACAAAAATAATATTTTTATCAATATAAAACAAATAAAGGCGTATACAGATGAAAAAGTATTACAGATAAGGATTATATTTCGTATATTTGCAATTTGATAGTGCGGGGATCCTTGTATGTTCTGGCAATCCCTTAAAGGGCGTGAATTATTAAAATACGATATATTATGGTACATGAAATCAATCCGGCCGACACATCGCGGGCCTATGCTTTCGAGATGTGGATGAAGGCTCCGATGCCGATGGTTACATTCTTCAAGACCCTCGATGTGTCGCGGCTTGTCAGAATCAGCCGGAATAAGGGCTTGAAATTCAATATGCTGATGTGCTGGTGCATAGGACGGGCGGCTTCGCAGGTCAAAGAGTTCCTCATGCTGCCTGTGGACGGGCGCATGCTGTGTTATGATTCATTGGCGGTGAATACTATTGTGGCCGACGTCCGCGGTGAGGTGAGTTCGTGCGACGTGCCTTTCACCGATGACCTTGAGGTATTCAACCAGGATTATCTGCACCTCACAGCCCTGGTGGCTTCCGGGTGCCGCAACCACGATATCACCGACCGTATGGTGATAGGCACATCGGCATTGGCACAGTATGATATTGACGGTGCCGTAGGGATGTACAGCGGTATATTCAACAATCCGTTCCTGATATGGGGCAAGTACCGCAAAAGTCTGATGAAAACGAGATTGACAGTATCATTTCAGTTTCATCACACGCAGATGGACGGTGCCCATGCCGCCCGATTCCTTGACCTGATTCAGCGCGAGATAGACGATATGAGGATATGATGGATCTGAAAAAATGTTAAAGCGCTGTTGCCGAGGTGCAGGATTGTGTAATTTTGCAGCTGGAACCAAAATAAAGATTTTGTAATGCGATCGCTTACCGACAATATAAAGTTCATAGGAGCTGAAGACGATAATCTGGATCTGTTCGAGGCCCAGTATCCCGTTCCCTGCGGGATTTCGTATAACTCATATTTCATTGATGATTCGCATCCCGCAGTGATAGATTCTGTGGACGTGCGCCGATGCAGTGATTGGCTGGCTGCGCTTGACGTTGCATTGGCCGCCTCGGGCCGTGAGGTGCCGGAATATTTAGTGGTGCAGCACATGGAACCCGATCATTCCGGTAGCCTGAAAGCTCTGGCCACCCGTTATCCCGACATGAAGATTGTATGTACGGCCAAGGCTGCTGCGATGCTTGCCGATTTCTTTGAGGATGTGGATTTCAGCACCCGCGTATTGGTCGTGGCAGATGGCGATACATTGAATCTGGGCCGCACATTGCTGCGGTTTGTTACAGCCCCTATGGTGCATTGGCCCGAAGTCATGATGACACTCGACGAGACCGACGGTGTGCTTTTCTCGGCCGATGCATTTGGCTCGTTCTCCATGTCATCGGCTTCTTCAGGGCCGGCATGGGATGCCGAAGCCCGCAGGTATTACACCAATATCGTAGGCCGTTTCGGGGCCAGCGTGCAGTCGGTGATGAGAAAGCTTACCGGTCGTGGATTCAGTATTATAGCACCGTTGCATGGCCCTGTATTGAGCGATGACCTGGCCCATTATTGGCAGCTGTATGACCGATGGAGCCGATATGAACCGGAATGTGACGGTGTATTGGTGGCGTATGCGTCGATCTACGGAGGTACTGCTGATGTCGCACGCAGACTTGCGTCTATGCTCGATGCGGGAGGAGCCGGCAAGGTGGTGGTTCTCGATCTGTGCAGACACGATGTGTCGTATGCGGTGGCCGAGGCTTTCCGCCTCAGCCGTATGGCCTTGTGTTCGGTAACATACGATGGCGGCCTTTTCCCGGCGATGCGTGATTTTCTTCACCATATAGAGTCCAAGCGACTGTGCGGGCGTAAGGTGGCACTTGTCGAAAACGGATCCTGGGCGCCTCAGGCCGCACGTCTTATGGCCGATGCTCTGGGGCGGATGAAAGGTATGGAGATTGTGTCGCCTGTCATTACGATACGCAGCCGTATGCACCATGCCGATATGCAGGCTATGCAGCGTATGGCGGCAGATTTGCTCGCCTGATATGATCATATTGGTTGCCGAATCTAAGACCATGGCGGCGGGGAATAGTGTGCCGCCTTCGGTCTACAAAGCCAATATGCCTGTGATGGAGCGGGAGGCCGCCACTATCATGCGTTCTCTGGCAGGCATGACAGTACAGGATCTGGCCCGGAATGTGAGGATAAGCATTGCGATGGCACGCCGTCTGCAGCAGATGATAATTGAGTTTGACGACAAGACAAGCGGGCTAATGGCCATCGAGGCATATACCGGTGTGGTATTCAGGGCTCTCGACGTTGCCACGCTCGATATAGCCGGCCGTACGGCTGTCGGCAACCGTGTGCGCATCATATCGTCGCTTTACGGCTGGCTGCGTCCCGATGACATAGTGAAGTCTTATCGCTTTGATTTTACAACACGGCTTGCGCCGGGAGGAACATCATTTGCGGCTTATTGGCGCGATGCTGTCACGGATTGCCTGATACGCGAGATCGTGGAGGGGGGCTGTGGCGAGGTGCTCGATCTGTTGCCCGGCGATGCGTCGAAATGCATAGACTGGAAACGGGTGGCTGCAGAGGCCGACGTTTACAAGGCCGACTTTGTAGAGGCCTGTTCGGGCGGTAAATGGAAAACGCCCGATTCCAACCGTCTGAAATCTTTGCGCGGGCAGTTGCTGAGACAGATTGTAAGTGAAGACATATGCGATGCCGGTGACCTCGCTGCTATTACAGGCGACAACTATATGGCGGAGCCGTCGATGCACCGTCATGGCCATCTCTCATTTGTGACGGCCCGTTAAAGCGTGCAGTCTTCATTGAAATTCTTGAGATTTGGCATCATAAAGGCCACCATACCCAGCAGAGGCATATAGGCACAGGCCTTGTATACTGTACGGATGCCGCACGCATCAATCAGGTCGCCGAGAAGAGCCGCCGCTATCCCTGCTACGCCGAACGCAAACCCGAAGAACAGTCCTGATACCAGCCCGAGCTTGTTGGGCAGCAGTTCCTGTGTATACAGAAGTATTGCCGGGAAAGCCGAAGACAGCATGAATCCGGCGCAGAAGCTGAGAATCACAGTCATTGAAAGACCGCAATGCGGCATAAGCATGCTGAATGGCGCAGTGCCGAGGATCGACATGCATATCACCGGTTTGCGCCCGTAGCGGTCGCCTATCGGGCCGCCGACCAGTGTGCCTGCGACTGTGGCGGCAAGGAATACAAACAGATATATCTGCGACATCCTTACAGAAACACCGAAGCGTTCGATAAGATAGAATGTGTAGTAGTTGGTAAGACTTGCCATGTATATGTACTTGGAGAATATCAGTATGGTGATCACTCCGATTACAAATGCGGTGCGCTTTCCGGACAGTGGCCGTCGGCGGATTCCGGTGAATGATGCCGGAGAGTGGCGGCCGTCGGACAGATATGATGAGTACCAGCGGCATATGCGCCGCATGCACATGAACGCAAGCGCCGAAACTATAAGAAACCACAGAATGAAATGCCTGCCGTTGGGAGCCACTATCAGGGCTATAAGCAGGGGGCCGACCGATGATCCGAGATTGCCTCCGACCTGGAATATGGATTGTGCCAGTCCGCGTCGTCCCCCACTGGCGAGAGAAGTGATGCGCGAAGCTTCGGGATGGAGCGTGGACGATCCCATGCCTACAAGAAATACCGACACAAGCAGCATAGGCATGTTCATCGACAATGAAAACAAAACTATGCCGAATGTTGTGAATACCATTCCCATAGGCAGACTATACACAAAGGGGCGCTTGTCGAACAGGTATCCTATAACTGGCTGGAATACTGATGCGGCTATCTGATATACGAGGGTAATGAGACCTATCTGGGCAAACGACAGCGACAAGTCGTCTTTGAGCATAGGATATACGGCCGATACCACAGACTGCAGCAGGTCGTTGAGGCAGTGGACAGCACATAGCGACATAAGTATCGGAAAAGTCGCTTCGTGCGATATTGCGCGTAATCTGGTCAAGAGATCCATGAAGTTGTGATAACCTGTTTTATCCGCAAAGATACTTAAAAAACGTGATTATTGCGTATCTTTGTATGATAATAATATATCTGTATATATAACTCCACCAGTCACGACAATGCACTATATAGCTCCTGTACAAGGGCATACCGATGCCGCATGGCGGCGTCTGCACAGCATGGCATATAACGGCGACATGAATTATATCACTCCTTTCATACGTATTGAGAAGGGTATGATACGCCTACGGGATATGCGCGATTATACGTCGGATCTTAACGATGGCGTGGCTGTCGGGCCACAGGTGATTTTCAACGGGACGGACGAGTTGCGCATATTGTTGCAGGGGCTTGCCGGACTTGGCACGCAGACAGTCAATCTTAATATGGGTTGTCCCTTCCCGATGCAGACCGGACGTGGACGGGGAGCCGCTATACTCTCCTGTCCCGGCAGTCTCGACGGACTCGATAGTCTGATGACTGAATTCGCTCCGATGAGATTTTCGGTAAAAATGCGTCTTGGCTATGACAATCCCGGTCAATGGCGGAAGTTGATGCCGCTTCTCAACAGCGTTCCGCTTGACTTTATCGCTGTGCATCCGCGCACAGGTCGACAACAGTATTCGGGCGAGTTGAATATGGTCGAATTCGAGGCTTTGCTTGGTGAGTCGGCCGCACCAGTAGTGTTCAACGGCGGTTTGCGGTCTCCCGGTGATATAGCCGATGTTAAGGCACGTTATCCCCGTATAGCCGGTGTGATGGCAGCCCGTGGCATATTGGGAAGGCCGTCGTTGTTTGAGGAATACGATGCCGGACGCGAGTTCCCGACCGATGAGCGGATCGGCCGCATGCTTCTTTTTCATGATCGTCTGCTCGCATATTATACCGGCTCGCTGTGTGGCGAGGCCCAGATATTGTCGAAGATCAAACCTTTCTGGGAATATGCGGAGGGTGAGATTGGGCATAAGGCTTTCAAGGCCATAAGGAAAGCCGGCAGCATGGCAAAATACCGTACGGCAATATCCGGGCTGGAGTGGCTTTGAGTTTTATGCAGGCTATTGGTCGAGAGTCTGTATTCCCCCACCGTTTACCATTAATACCTGACCGCTGACCCATTCCGATACAGGAGCTGCGAAATACAGAACGGCGCCGGCTATGTCGTCGGCTTCGCCGAGACGTTTCAATGGCGTATGAGCCAGCATGCGGGCCTCCATATCGGGTGTGAGTACCGATGCCAGAGCGTGAGTGTGTATGGCTCCCGGGCCCACACAGTTCACGCGTATGCCCATGGGTCCGTAATCGTAGGCGAGATTGGATGCCATGTGGTTGAGTGCCGCTTTCGAAGATCCGTATATGGCCATGGATGCTTCGTTGTTGATGCTGCTCATCGATGTGATGTTGATTATGCTTCCGTAGCCCGACTGTCGCATGTATGGTGCCGCCAGCCGGCATAGTTCCCATGGCGCGAATACATTCATCGCGAATATTCGCTCCACGTATGTACGGTCTATGCTGAAGGGGTTCTCGCGTCCGCCGCCACCCATGCCTGCATTGTTTACAAGTATGTTTATGGTGCCGAATGTATTTAACGTGAGTTCGATAAAAATAATCAAAAGAGAGTCAACTGATTATCA
>CAJTMY010000057.1 GCA_910577355.1 uncultured Muribaculaceae bacterium | reverse complement strand
CGCTAGCCGTGGCCTACTGTTTGCCCGGCTCCTACGGGGTCTCTCCTTGCGGGAACTTGTCATACTACGGCAACCGAGACCCCGTAGGGGTCGGGCAACATGAAAAGGTCTCATCAAGAGAGGCTCCGTAGGAGCCGGGCAAACAGTAGGCCACGGTGAGCGTAGCGCAGCCGTGGTAAAACGATGATCCCAAAAGGATTGAGCTGCGTTAGCTGCGACTTTCCATCCGGATGGGAGAGTCGCAGCTACGCAGCTCCATTTCATTTTGCATCCATTATACAGGGGCTACGCACCCCTACGTGGCGCTTGCCCCTGCCTACTGTTGGCCCGGCCTCTACGAGGCCTCTCTTGGCGGACGTGCTGCGGCTACACGCTGTGCCGCTTGCCGTGGCCTATTATTAGCCAGGCTCATACGGCGCCTCTCTTGGTGAGGGGGTATCGTGGCCTACTATTGCCCCGGCCTCTACGAGGCCTCTCTTGGCGGACGTGCTGCGGCTACACGCTGTGCCGCTTGCCGTGGCCTATTATTAGCCAGGCTCATACGGCGCCTCTCTTGGTGAGGGGGTATCGTGGCCTACTATTGCCCCGGCCTCTACGAGGCCTCTCTTGGCGGACGTGCTGCGGCTACACGCTGGGCGCTTTAGTTAATTTTGATTTGTACAATCAGAAACATATCACTATCTTTGTGTATGGCTAATACGTATTCACAAGTGTATTTACACATAATTTTTGCTGTCAAGAATCGCAATTCGCTTGTCCCGGCGATATATTTGCCGAGATTGCATGCGTATATCGGTCGTGTGTTGCGCAGCCATGGCCATTTTCCTTATGCCATTGGTGGAATTGACAGCCATGTGCATATGCTTGTCGGCTACAATATAAATCAATCCGTACCTGATATGGTGCGGGATGTGAAATCGTTGTCATCGCGTTTTATCAGCGAATCGCATTTTATACCTTTCAGATTTGAGTGGCAGACCGGCTATGGATGTTTTTCGTATTCGCGGTCGCAGGTGGATGCTGTATGCCGTTATATAGCCAATCAGAATGAGCATCATAAGTCGGTGAGTCTTGAGGATGAGATCAGGCAGATGCTTGATAAATTTGACATCGAATACGATGAAAAGTATATTTTGCGTGATCCCTGATGACAGTCTCGGCAGGCATGTGTCAATAGAGGTGCCGTGTAGGCCAACGCGAGGGGTTACAGCAGCAGAGACCCCATAGGGGGCGGGCGATATTAGGCCACTGCAAGGATCCCGTAGGGTGCCTGCTGTTGTATTCGCAATCCCTCCCACAGATAGAACTGCGTTAGCTGTGATTCTCCGTCCGGATGGGAGAGTCGCAGCTACGCAGCTCCATTTCATATTGCATCGATCATACAGGGGCTACGCACCCCTACGTGGCGCTTGCCCCTGCCTACTGTTGCCCCGGCCTCTCTACGAGGCCTCTTCCGGCGTAACCCTTGCGGTGGGCTATACTGCGATCATGTAGCCGAGGCCGGAGCGGTTGACTATGCATGAGCCGAGGTCGCCGAGCTTGCGGCGGAGGCGGGAGATGTTGGTGTCGACGATGCGTTCGTTGGCTCCGGTACCGTCGGGCCATATCCTGCGGAATATCTCTATGCGCGAGGTGTATGTGTTGGCGTTGTGGATGAGGAGCTCGAGGATGGCGTATTCGGTGTTGGAGAGGTTGACGAACTCGTTGTCGATGGTGACGGCCTTTCGGTTGAAGTCGACGCGCATGTCGCCCACCATCACCACGGATTCGGGTGCGGGTGCGGCTGCCCGGCACCGGCGGCGCATCACGGCGCGTATGCGGGCGAGCATCTCGCGCAGGGAGAAGGGCTTGCATATGGAGTCGTCGGCGCCTGCGTCGAGGGCTTCGATAAGTGTGCGCTCCGACTCGTATTCGGAGAAGAATATCACACCTGTGCGCAGGCCGGCGGGTGTGCTCTTGAGCTCGGATATGAAGCTGAACCCGGACGGGGTCTGGCGGGCGGCGTCGATGATGAGCAGATGGATGTCGCGGAGGTCGGCGGGTGTGACGTCGGCAGTGCGGGCTTTCACAAACACGTTGTACCCTTCGCTGCGCAGGTTGAGCTGCAGCAGGTCGGTGATGGCTGTATCGTCGTCGATGACGAGAATGTTGCCGAGGGTAGCCTGTGATTGCATGTGATGTGTGTCTTGATTGGTTATATTCCTAATACAAAGTAAGAGGAAAAAATGAAGAAATGCAAGGCTGTAACAGGTGATTGTGCGATTTGTCACATAAATTTAATAATTCCGACAGACCGACGGTAAATCGGCGTCCTCCGGACGCCATTGTTGCGGCTGCCTTTTCCGGGCACGCCTGCGCAGGCTGCGGTGTACCCGGTTACTTTCAAATCGGCGTCCTCCGGACGCATCCTGCCGGAATGTCTGTTGTGTGAGGTTATTGTAGGGCTATTGGGTGGCGGCGAGGGTTATGACTGTGATGGCGCGGGGTTGTGAAGGTAGCAGGGCGTCGATCATGGCTGATATTGTGGCGCCGGTAGTGAGTATGTCGTCGACGATGGCTATGTGCATTCCGTGGATGGGGCGTGTGGCGTGGAAGCGGCCGCGGGCGTTGTCGAATCTGGTGTCGCGGCTGCTGCCGGCCTGCCGCGGGGTGCGGGATGCCTTTACGGCACCTCGCAGTATGGGTATGCCGGTGGCGGCGGATATGGCGAGGGCGAGTATCTCGGCCTGGTTGTAGCCTCGGCGGAGGCGTTTGAGCCAGTGCATCGGTACGGGGATGAGCGCGTCGACGCCGGCGAGTGCGCCGGATTGTATGAGGCGGCCGGCCAGCATCTCGCCGAGGTAGGCGAAGATGTCGGGCCGGCCGTTGTATTTGCCGCGACGGATTATGCGGGCGATGTCGCTGTGGTGTGTGTAGGCGAGCCATGCGTCGACGCGGGCTACCGGTGCATGTCGTGTGATGCGCGAGACCCGCAGGTTTGCCTCCGGTTCGTGGCACAGAGGCAATGCGGCGATGCAGTGCATGCACAGGCCTTTCTCGTCGGGGAGCAGGTCGCGGCCGCATATGTCGCACCGGCGGGGCAGGATGAGTCCGGCGACTATGTCGGTGAGGCTGCGGCGCATGGGGTCGGGCGGACTACCTGTTCTTGAACCGGCTGTAATACAGACCGAAGAGGAGCAGCATGGCTGCAATGGACGCTACCATGAGCCATGGAAAGGTGCTGATGGCGCCGGCTCCGGAGAGGAGGCCGGTGGTGTAGTTGAGGGCGGTCTGTCCGCACAGGGCTATAACGAGGGCTATGCTGAACGCTGTGCCCGAAAGGGCTGCGAATCGGCTGCCGAGGATGCCGAATATGACGGGGAAGGTGGAGGCGAGGCCTGCGCCGATGACTGTCATGGCTGTGTAGACGATAGCGGGGGCGGATGTCAAGGCCAGCAGGCAGAATCCGCCGGCGGTGGCCACGAGGCTTGCGATGAGCACCGACATGGGGCTTACGCGGCTGAAGAGCCATGTCTGTACGAGGCGTGCTGCGGTGAGGCCGATGAGCATCCATGTGAGGGCCTGCAGGGCGGTGGCTTCCGACAGGCCCCCGGCGCCGAGGAAGGATGTCGTCCAGTTGTTTGTGACGCTCTCTACGCCGCTCTGGAAGAAGAGGACGGCGCTGAGGATAAGCAGCAGTGGGCTGGTGATGATGCGTCCCACCTCGCGGAGGGGGAATCCCTGGGGCTGCTTGGGGGCGGGGAAGCGCACGGCCACGCAGTAGATGATGCCTGCGGCCATCGCGGCGCTGATGCCTCCGAGGATAGCCTCGACACTGAACGACTGCTCGAGGCGGCGGAGCATAACGGGGATGGTGAGGGCACCGAGGCCGTAGAACACGCCGAGGAGGCTGAGGCGGGAGTTGCGGCGGTTGCCGTCGTATATCTCGGTGACGAGTGCGTTGGTCTCGCCGTTGAGCACGCCTCCGCCGAGGCCGATGGCGAATACCGCCGGTCCGAGGACGGTGATAGTGTCGGCATAGGCCACGCCTAGCACGCCGAGGAGCACGAGCAGGCAGCTGATGACAAGGAGGATCTTGTGACCGAAACGGTCGACTATCGGGCCGAAGATCAGAGAGCCGGCCATTATGCCCACGGGCAGAGATGTGACGAGACCTGTTGTCTCGCCTGAGCTTAGCTCGAAGCGGCCGCTAAGCCATGGAAGCACGGAGCCGAGGGTGATCATGGATATGCCGAAGAAGCACATGCCTATGCATGCGGCTATGAATACGGCGGTGGTGTTGAATGGGCGGGGTGTTGTCATAGCGAGTTGTGGTTGAGTGCGATGTATGCTGCTCCGGAAAGTATGGCGTTGTGTGTGGTGCGCGAGGGCAGGAGGCGCACCTGCTCCATGGCCACGGGCTGTGCCCACTTGGCGGCTTCGGTGCGGATATCGTCGATAAATCGGGCTGCGGGGCCGAACACACCACCGCCCCATACGATGACCTCGGGGTTGAGGAGGCTCACGAGGTTGGCGGCGAGCATGCCCCACAGCTCTACGGCGCGGTGGAGCACGGCGCGTGCCACGTCGTCGTCGGCGTCGTATGCGGCGAATACGTCGTGCGATGTGATGTCGTCTATATTCTTGAGGCCGGGGAGCATGCAGCCTGTCTGGCCTTGGGCGAGGAGGTCGCGGGCGCGGGCGCCTATGCCGTTGCCGGAGGCGTAGTATTCGAGGCATCCGCATGCGTCGTACTTGTGGTGATAGGGCGGGCGCAGTGCGAGCCATCCGCCGGCGCCTACTATGTCGCCGAATCCGTGGAGCACGCGGCCGTCGATCTTGATGCCGAGGCCTATGCCTGTTCCTACGGCCACGAAAACGGCGTTGCGCACACCTGCCGCGGCACCGAGCCATGTCTCGCCATAGATGCAGCAGCTGCGGTCGCTGTCGATGAATACCGGCACTTGCTGCGGCAATACGCGCGTGAGGACGTCGCGCAGCGGAAAGCATTCCCATCCGGGTATATTCGGAGCCCATACCGAGCCGGCATCGCGGTTTACGATTCCGGGCACGCATACGCCCACTGCTGTGATTTCTACATCGAGTGCTTTGGCCTGCAGGAGCAGGCTGCCGGCCATTTCGGCGGCTTCCTCGCCCACGGCGAGGCCTACGCGGTCGCCGTGGAGAGTGCGGAGACTAACCATGATGGAGCCGTCGGGTGCCACAACAGCACCTTCTACTTTGGTTCCACCGATGTCAAGGGCTATAACAGCCATAAGATAGTGTTTTAAAGATGTGTGATATTGATTCAAGGGCGGCGCATCAGCGCCTTACATCGGCGAAGTTAGCAAATATTGCCGTAAAAAGCAAATCTGTATGATGTTTTCGCAAAAAAGACAAATACTATATCAGTCAAAGGCGGACGGGGCATCATTGGCAGACGGGAGTTTCTGCCTGTGGCTTGTCTGTTCCTGTGGCTGTCTGCGCTTCATGTTTATTCGGCTTGCGGATATATGATATATAATGTGAGGCCGGGTATGGCGAGATTGCCATACCCGGCCTGAAGGTCGTATCGTATATTGCTTATGAGTTGCGGAGGATCTGGAAGAATTCCATGCGGCTCTGGTGGAGTATGTTGAGCAGGCGCTCGAAGTAGTCCTCGACGTCGGGGGTGGAGTCGATGAATATCTCGGTGGTGAGCCAGCAGTCTTCCTGGTCGCATACGGCTTTTACCACTTTGTAGTCGGCGTTTATCTTGTTGAGGGCTTCGAGTACTTTGATGCGGGGCACGTCGGGGTTGTCGCCGAAGTCGAATATGCCGGGCATCACGATGTTGAAGTACTGAGAGTCCTTGGAGTTGTTGCCGATGATGAAGTAGCCGCCCTGATATTTGAAGGTGAGGCCGTAGTCTTTCTCCTCGTACTTTACGCCGTTCTCGGAGAGCCAGTTCTTGTAAATGTCCATGGTTGTTGTATTTTAGAAGGTGAATTGTCAGGAGTATTGCATGAATCCCACGCGTGGACGGGCGTCGGTGTCGCTGCGGTTCTCGAGTTTCTGCCGCGATGCGGCGTAGTCGCGCAGCATCTTGTCGGTGAGTGAGGGGCGTGTCGACTTTATGGAGTCCTCAAGGCCGGTCTGCGTGATTGGCTCGTCGCGGAAGGCGGCGAACATTGCGGCGTCGTTGACGATGAACGCGATGTCGGAAGCGACGTATTTTTCGGTGAGCGAGGCGAGGCGCGCGGTGTCGATGTTGTCGCAGGGCCGGTCTTTGAGGTAGAGGTCGAACATGAGTCGGCGCGTCTGCTCGTCGGGCTCGGGGATGTATACGGATATGTCGAGGCGGCCTTTGCGCAGGATGGCGCGGTCGATCATCTCGGGCTGGTTGGTGGTGCCGATGACGAATATGCCGTCTTTTGAGCAGTTGTTGAGCTGCGAGAGGAATTCGTTGACTTCGCCGGCGATGTGCTCGGCTCCGCGGCTTGAGCGGTCGGGCACCATGGCGTCGAACTCGTCGAAGCAGATTATGACGGGGGCCTGCTGACGGGCTTTGTCGAATAACTCGGCTATCTTGCCCTGACCGCCGTGGACGTATATGCTGCCGAGGTCGGATGCCTTGATGAACTTGTAGTTGAATCCGGATTCCTCGGCGAATTTCTCGGCGAAATATGTCTTGCCGCATCCGGGCGGGCCGTAGAGGAGCATGCCGTTGGGCGGTGTGAGGCGGTAGCGCTCGGCTTTCTCGCGGTTTTTGAGTATGAAGAGCACTTTGCGCTGCAGCATGTCTTTGAGCTCGTCCATGCCTGCCACGTCGGCAAATCCGTTGCCTTTGCGCACCTTTGTGTCGTCGCCGGGGATTTTCTGCTCGGCCTCGGCGCTTTTCTGGCGCACGGGCTCGCTGTCGGCGGCGGCTTTGCCGAGTTTGGCGCCTTCGGCGTCGTCGGCTTCGGGTGCGGAAGATGCGGGTGCGTCGAACGGTGATTTGCACTCGAAGAGGCATTCACAGATCTTATATGACGGCACACGGTCGGCGGGCTTGGGCGCGAGAGACGCGCGGAGCACGTCGATGAGCCATGCCGGGGTATCGGCGGGCGCTCCGTCGAATGCGAGTGGCTTCTTGCGTGCCAGATGCACGGCCGTCTTCTGCTTGGCCTCGTCTTTCTCGGCGGCGAGCTGTTCGCTGTACCATGGAGCGTGCCCGGTGAGGAGGGCGTAGATGACTGCGGCTGCCGAGTAGTAGTCGCCGGCCGGGTCGTTTGCATTGCGGTATCCCTCGGGCGAGCGGTACAGGGGCTCGAGATCGGCGGTGGGATATCTGTGGCCGAGGCTGCGGGCTCGGGCTATATGCCCCATGTCGATTATCTGTATCGAGCGGCTGTCGGGGTCGTACATCACGTTGCGCGGAGTGATGTCGTTGTGCACGAGTCCGAGCGAATGGAGGTGTCCGAGCCCCGCAAACATCTTTATATAGATGTCGATGATGTCTTTGACAGTGAAAGGTGTGCTGTCGTAGCGTAGCATCTCGGCGAGGAGGCGCCCGTTGAAGTAGTTGGTGACAAGGTATGGATATCGCTTTCCGTCGGGAGCCTCGTATATGCCGTCGTCGATATAAGATACAACGTACTGATGGGCGAACCCGCGCAGCAGCTCTATCTCGTCGACAAGTCCGTCGGGCGTCTTCATATCGGCTGTGAAGCGCTCGGGAAGATATAGCTTCATGAACATCGAGCCGCGCGAGTCACCGTTGCAGGTCACACGGTAGGTCTCGTTGACTTCGCCGTCCTTGACAAAGGCGTCGATTTCGTAATTGGCTATACGTGAGTGCGGTGCTAAGAGTGGCATCTTGTTTGGAAAGATAAGGGATGAGGGTTGAGGGACTATAGATGATGGAATATCAGGATATGATGGCCCGTACGAGGTCGATGGCACCGCCTATGATGAGCAGAAGGCCGATGATGGTGCATGCGAGGGTGACGAAACGGCGCGACGAGGCCGACGGCTTTATCCAGCCGGGCAGCAGCTGCCATACGACCAGTCCTACAAGTATAATAATAATTGCTGAGATCATAATATAGTACGTTTATATCGCAAAGTTAATGAATAAAGAATCATCTTGCAAATTTTTTGTGTCCAATTATGAAATTTGCGGTGTGGCATTGCAAAAAATTGTAAAAAACTATGTAACTTTGCGGACGACTTTTCAAATGTAAAGCCACCGAATTTCAACCAAAGATGAATTATTCGATTCTCGACTTCTTAGGCTTGCTCGGCGCCGTGGGGCTTTTCCTATACGGCATGAAGGTGATGAGCGAAGGCCTCCAGAAAGCCGCCGGCGACCGCCTGCGCAACATCCTCTCGGCAATGACCCGCAACCGGTTTACCGGTCTTCTTACAGGATGCGCCATAACGGCACTGATACAGAGCTCGTCGGCATCGACGGTGATGGTGGTGAGCTTCGTGAACGCCGGCCTGATGACACTCGCACAGTCGATGGCCGTGATATTCGGCGCCAATGTCGGCACCACGTTCACGGCATGGATCATAGCCCTTTTCGGATTCAAGGTGGATGTGTCTGTGGCTGTACTGCCGCTGATAGCGGTGGCGGTGGTGCTGCTGTTCACCAACAAGAGCAAGAGCAAGAGCATCGGCGAGTTCCTTATAGGTTTCGCGTTCCTGTTCATGGGTCTGAACATGATCAGCGACTATGTGCCCGACCTGCAGTCGAATCCGGAGATGTTTGCCGCACTGCGCGACTATGCATCAATGGGCATCGGGTCGATACTGCTGTTTGTGCTTGTAGGCCTGGTGGTGACGGCCATCATCCAGAGTTCGGCGGCCACATTTGCCATAGTGCTTATAATGTGCACAAAGGGTTGGATAACATTCGACCTTGCCTGCGCCGTGGTGCTGGGATCGAATATCGGTACTACCGTCACTCCGCTGCTGGCGTCGATGAGCGGTAATGTGGCCGCGAAGCGCACCGCGATGGGACACCTGCTGTTCAACTTTCTGGGCACGCTGTGGTGCCTGTGTATCTTCGTGCCCTTCGCGCAGTTCAACTCGTGGCTCACCGAGCTTATAGGGCAGGGCAATCCCGAGGCGCTCTATGGATTCGTGACAAACATCGAACAAACTCAGCCAGATATATACAACCATCTGTTCGACAACTCGTTGCCTGCTGGCCATGATGTAATAAAGCAGATTGGCGCGATGCAGATGAGCGTGTCGTTCGGCCTGTCGATATTCCACACCACATTCAATATCGTGAACGTGTGCATCATGATTTGGCTCACAAATGTATATGTGAAACTTGTGGAATGGCTTGTGCCGCAGCGCAAGACCGACGACGAGTTCTCGCTGAAGTTCATCTCGCGCGGCCTGCTCAACGCATCCGAACTCAATATAGCCCAGGCCGAGAAGGAGATGAGCGTGTATGCCGAGCGTGTCAACCGCATGATAGACATGGCCCAGCAGCTTATCCATACCAAGGAGAAGAGCGAGGAATTCAACAAGCTGTACTCGCGTCTCGAGAAGTATGAGGACATAAGCGACCGCATGGAGCTCGAGATAGCCCGATACCTCAACCGATGCGCCGAGGGTCGTCTTTCGAACGAGGGCAAGGTGCGCATAGCGGCGATGCTCGGCATAATATCCGAGATAGAGTCGATAGCCGACTGCTGCATGGGCATAGGCAAGATACTGAGCCGCAAGATAGAGAGCAACGCGCAGTTTACCGACGAGGTGTACCACAACATAGACACCATGTATACCTATGTGCGCGACGCCATGGATATGATGATCGAGGAACTCAGAGATCCGGAGAACGTGGCCGAGCGCCCGCTCATCGCGTCGTACAACAAGGAGCGCGAGATCAACAACATGCGCAACTCGTTGCGCTCGCAGAATATCGAGAATATCAACAACGGCAAGTACCAGTATCAGGCCGGCATCTACTACATGGATATCATCAGCGACCTGGAACGCACCGGCGACTATATCATCAATGTTGTTGATACTCTCAAGGAGCATTTCCGCCGCCGCGCGTGATTGATAGGATCGGATAATCACAGCCGCATTGTCACGTTTCGCGTCTCGGTGCGTCATATATTATATATGTATTACGAGAGCATCGGACTCTCTCTAACTCGATTTATTATGAAAAGACACTACTGTCCACTAAAAAATGGACGAGGTTAAAAATTAAATAAATTCGGTTC
>CAJTMY010000056.1 GCA_910577355.1 uncultured Muribaculaceae bacterium | reverse complement strand
TTATGATAATCAGTTGACTCTCTTTTGATTATTTTTATCGAACTCACGTTAAATAATAACCTTGAATCTTAGACCTAATAATTATTTACATTGCAAAGTTACGCCAGCTTATGCGCGTTGTCTACACTTTTTAGGTGCAATATAAATGAAATCAAACGATATATCAAATAAATTAGTTGTTTTACAATTATTTATGGTTTTTATACCTGCTGTCTGATATAACATATTATCTAAGTTTTATTGCCTATGATAAGGATATCCGATTCAAATGTATCCCGGTTCACAGCTCTGCTTTTCATACGGTTGCGGTAGGTGTATATTGTATTGAGCGACAATCCGAGAAACTTGGACAGGCGGGTGCTGTCGGTCACTCCCAGACGCATGAAAGCCACGATACGCAACTCGGGCGTGAGCCTTCCGTCGGGAGAGGGCGCTATCTGTCTGTCGGGTAGAAGCAGAGCGTTCAGCTCGGTTATGAAGTCGGGGTATATGCTGCCTATCGCCATATCGAATGTATCGAAAAATCTGTCGGCCTGATCCTGGATTATCTTTCCCGACTCGATTATCTTGTATAGATCCTGAGTCTGGTTCACCTTGAGTTTGCGGCCGACGAGCCGGTTGAATTCCTCGAGGCCGTCGATGTAGACTGAGCATAGGTCGAGCAGTTGTTTTATATATAGATCGCGTGACTCTATCGATTTGTTGAGCCTGTGATTCTGTGCACGGCGCAGCGAGTTTTTACGCGCCGAGCGGTATAGCACGCTGCCGCAGGCAATCAGTGTGATGGCGAGCGTGATGATCAGTGCTGACATCCATGCGGTGCGTCGGGATTCGCGTGCGCTCATGGCCTCCACGAGCATCGACATTGTAGGCGCGATCTGTGGATACAGGTTCTTGGAATTGGAGCGTACGACGTAATCTCCGGCGGCCGACAGATAATTGTAGGCACAGTCGAGATCTCCGCGCCTGAAAAATTCGGTGCCGAGTGTGATGAGCGATTGGGTTGCCGGATTTCCGTTGCGTACATCCGCTGTCGCGGCGAGGGTGAGATAGTATAGATACTCATCTTCTTTGTCGGGCCGGTCTCTGTTGAACTGTGCCATAAGCTCGCATGCCATGGGATAGATCTCATCCGAAGCGCTGATATTGTCCAGCACTTCGTTGAGTTCGCCTGTGGCGAGCGATTTTTTGCCGTGTAGATAATCAAGTTGCGCGGCTGCCAGATGCCATGCTCCCGAATCTTCGTTCAATATCCTTTGCAGGGTGTCAAGTGCGCCCTCGGCAGCCGTGGCATATTGTCGGCGCAGATATATGAGTGTCTCGTTATCGGCGGCATCGAGATACATTTTTCTTTTCGTCCCGTAATATATTATCTTACCTTCCAGGTCGAGGCTGTCGACGGTGATGCGGTCGAGTATTGCGGTTGCCGGTCTCAGAAGGTCCGATCTGGACAGACGGCGCGCGAAGTCTATGGCTATGAGTCTTGCCTGTGCTGTATCGCCGTTGTCGGCGGCAAGATTTATGGCGAGATTGGTGTATATTATTGCCGAATCGTTGTCGATACTGTCAAACATCTGCGCCATCCGCATATAATTGCCTACGGTAGGTTCTGCTGCGCATAGCCTGCTCATCCGGTAGGCGTTTGCGAGCCGGACTTCGCGTGTGCCGTGCCGCTCGGACAGCACCATGTCAAGTGTGTCCAAGGCTGCGTCAAGACTTTCTGACCGGGTATTGCCGGCGCATGAACTTATGGTGATAAACGATATTGACAGTAGGATGGCAAGTGGCAGGCAGGAGAGTTTCATATTGAGGCCGGGTTATTTTTTAGGACTGCTAATTTACGGATTTTTTTGTAAAACACCATATGAAAGTCATATTTTTATTTTGAAGCGGATATGGGTAATCGTCGTTATTGTAGTGATATAGCTTGTTCATGTGTTTATATTCGGCCTTGAAAATATGATATGTCGTTGCGGGGGGTGGAAGAGTTGTTTAATTTTGTGCCGATTTAAGTACAATAAGGGAAATAAGATTGTAATAGCACGGCCGCTGCCTCGGGAGAAGCAGCGGCCGTGTTTTGTCGCGGGGTGCGCTTATGTGACAGTTTCAGTGTTGCCGACAGCTTTGGCTTGAGTCGGGACGTTTAGTCTTCGTCGGTAGGTTCTGAATGGTTGTGCAGCAGCGCGAGCAGTGAGCGGCGGTCTTTCACATCGATACCGTAGAGCGAAAAATCGATCATGCCTTTTATCTTGAGATCGTCCAGGGCGGCTCGCAGGGCGGTGCGCGGCACTCCGAAAAGGCCTACAAGATCGCGTTGCTTGCATTCGAGACGTATGTCGAAGCTGCGGGGCTGTGTCAGGGCGCTTATCCAGAAAGCGATGCGCTCGGGGATATCGCCTGTGGATACGGCAAGTATGCCTTCGACGGCCTTCTGCGCGTTCATCGACAGCAGGTTCAGGTAGTTGAACAGGAATACGTTGTCGCTATGCAGTATTTTGATATAATCTGTCTTGGATATCAGCAGCACGCTTACTGTGTCCAAGGCTGTGACATCGCCGGGATAATTGGTTATCTTGCCGAAAAGGAAGTCGGGCGATATCACATCCTGGGCCATAAGCGATTGGCTTACCGTAAAACGGCCGTCGGGGTTTGTGATATTTATGCGTACGGTTCCCGACAGTATGAATGCCACCGATGTGCAGGTCTGCCCGGCCTGGAAGATCTTCTCACCCGGCAGATATTTTAAAAAATGGAGTTTGGCCTCGCCCACTGTCTTTGACATGCGTTCTCGGCTTGCACCTCTGAATAGAGGCAACCCCATCAGAATATCGAACATGCTGTCCATTGTCGATTTGTTTTTAGTCTTATTTATGTAACATTTGCAGTTGTGTATGGTTCAGTCGGCGGCTTGTCTTTCGCGCTTGGTTTTCATATAGATCTGCAATGAGTTGATTGTATTCTGCCACGCTATGTAGGCTGCGGGCGCTATCGATGATATGGGATTGAGGTATGTCGTGGCGAGCCATACGGCGAGTACTGTGTTTTTCTGTCCGAGTCCCTGGGCACCGGCGATACGGTCGCCGAAATGCCGGCCAAGCTTGCGCCCGATCGCAAACTGGGTTATGCATGCGGCTCCGGCCAATATTGCCAAAGCAACCATCTCGGGTATGCGGTCGGCAGGTTCGGCCATTGCAAAAGTGACTGCACGTCCCACTACAAGTATAAGAGAGATGGCCCAGATATAGAACGACAAGGTCTGGCGGGTGGCGAGTGCCCTGTGGGCTGCCGGCCATACCACCCGCAGTGTCAGGGCTGCTGCCAACGGCCCCAGAACCATGGGGCCTACCTTCGACAATATCAGCACGAATGCCTGTCCGAACGACAGGTCGAGCCCTGTGCCGGCTCCGATATATGCCAGAAATGCCGGCCCGACGATGGCGAGCATCAGGTTGCTGAGCAATGATATGGCCACAACTGTGGCGATCGAGCCTCCGAGCATTGATGTTATGACAGGTGCGGCCGTTGCCGTCGGGCATAGAAAGCATATCATGGTGCCTTCGGCCAGATCGGTGCCGAAAGGCTTTAGACAGAAGAATATAGCTATGCTGCATGCGAGCTGCACGCCGGTCACCGACCATGTGAGCCCCGAGATGCGGAATTCGGATGGTCTTATGCGGCAGAATGTGATCAGCAGCATGGTGAAGATAAGATACGGCGCTAAAAATTGCACTGCGCCTATAAGGCTGTGAAACAGTACGCCACACACCATCGCTATCGGAAGCATCCATGGTTTGAGGCGTTGCAGTGTGCCGTGCAGACTCATTGTTTCTGTTTTGTGTCCTTATCCGGCTCGTCGGCGTAGCGCCCCGGATATTCGATATGCATGCGCGGGTGTTTCATGGCCCATATTATAAGGCCTATGCCGAGCAGTACGAAAGGTATGCTGAGCAGCTGGCCCATGTTGAGGGCCATGCCGGCTTCGAATTCCACCTGCGGATTCTTTATGAACTCTATGAAGAACCGCGAGGCGAAAGTGCCGATCAGGAAAGTGCCGAACAGCAGCCCCGGGCGTTCGCCTGCGTTACGCCTCCAGTACATCCACATCATGAGCCCGAACAGCGACAGATAGCATATAGCCTCATAGATCTGGGTGGGATGGCAGGCCACACCTTCATAGTAGTGATGCCACTCGGCCGAACGCGGGAACATGAATCCCCAAGGCAGGTCGGTGGCATGTCCGTATATTTCGCTGTTCATAAGATTGCCGAGGCGTATCAGGCAGCCTACGAGGGCGATGGCTACTGTAAGGCGGTCGAACGTCCACAGCGGATTTCGCCGGGTGGTGAAGATGGAGTAGAAGATCACGGCCAATATCACTCCTATGGCGCCGCCGTGGCTGGCGAGGCCTCCCTCCCGGGTGGCAAGTATCTTGAGCGGATGCTGCGAGTAATAATCCCATTGATAGAAAAACACATGCCCCAGCCGTGCGCCTACTACCGTGCCGACTGCCACCCATATCAGCAGTATGCCGAGCCAGCGCTCGGGCGCGCCTTCGCGTTTGAACATGCGGGCCACTATATTGAATCCGAGCCAGAATCCGATGGCAAACATCAGTCCGTACCATCGTATCTCCACCGGCCACGATATGATTACGGGGTCGGCGTTCCACACTATGTAGTTGAGTATTGTACCGGTCATTTGCAGGTTTTATCGTTTTTATTGTCGTTGAAGTAGTGTCGTGTTGCCTCGCGCACCCGGCCGCTGAGCATCACTATCGTTATCATGGTGGGGATGGCCATCAGTGCGTAGAACAGATCGCACATGCCTACCGCCGCTTCGAGGGGAACCACAGCAAAGACTATCAGCGACAGGATGAATACGTATACATAGCGGCGCGCATTTTTCGACCCGAAGAGATACGAGGCGCATGTAGAGCCGTAGAACGAGTAGGAAAACATCGAAGACATGGCAAAGCATACCACTATGAACATAAGCAGATATTCGCCGTATGGGATTCCGCGGCTGAATGCCGTCATTGCCACAGCCAGGCCTTGTACGCCCTGTGTATCCTGCACCTCAGGCACGCACAGCAGTATCGCTATCGCCGTAAGTGTGCACACCAGACCCGAGTCGATGCCGGGGCCGAGCATGGCTATGAGCCCCTCGCGCACCGGGCGGTTGTTGCGC
This sequence comes from uncultured Muribaculaceae bacterium, assembly GCA_910577355.1. Taxonomy (GTDB): domain Bacteria; phylum Bacteroidota; class Bacteroidia; order Bacteroidales; family Muribaculaceae; genus CAG-873. Next base: position 5,182 of record CAJTMY010000056.1, on the reverse strand, counting down.
GAAGCGCCGTGCATTATCGAGGCGGTGCCGATGCCTGCATCATTGACAAGTGCGGCGCGGCGCGCGCCGATTATGGCTATGCCTGCCAGTGCGCCTATGCCTGCCCGCAGGTTGAAGGCTTCGGTGAATATACGTTGAAATACACCCGGCACATCGCCGATGCGTGTTACGATTATATAAAGCACCATCAGGAAATACATGCCCACCATGAATGGCACCATCACCGACGCTACGTTGGCGATGCGCCTTATGCCGCCCAATATCACTATGGCCACCACCGCAGCAACGGCGCAGCCAAACAGCATCTTGTAGCTGTCGGCGTTGCTCAGCCCCGTAAGAGAGCCTACCGAGCTGAGAAAGTCACTGCCCTCAATGCCTTCGGGAGTGGAGAACGTTGCCATGAACGCTTCGGTGAGTTGGTTGGCGTTCATGATGCACAATGTGCCGAAGAGGCCGGCCACCGCAAAGAATCTGGCCATCGGCGTCCACTTCGGGCCGAGTCCCTGCGTGATTATATGCATGGGGCCGCCCTGAGGATTGCCCCTGTCATCTTTTCCCTTGTACATTATGGCGAGCACCCCTTCATGATATTTTGTGGCCATGCCCACGATGGCGCTCACCCACATCCAGAATATGGCGCCGGGGCCGCCCACCACAAGGGCAATCGCCACGCCGGCTATGTTTCCGAGTCCTACCGTTGCGGCTACAACACTCGCCAGCGCCTGAGCTGAGGATATCTGTCCGTTACGGCTGTCATTTTTGGTACGGAGCTCCTTCAGGGCAGCCGGAAGCCGGCGCAGCGAAACGAAGCCCGAGCTGATGAGCAGGTAGAGGCCTCCGCCGATAAGCAGAAAAAAAAGCGGGTAGCCGCACAGGAAGTCGGCTACCGCCACGATGTATTTGCCGATATTGTCGAGCATGTCTTTTTGGAGTTAGACCGGCGGGTGTCAGTGTGTGAGCACAATGTCGCTCTCCTGTGCCATACGGCGCAGATTCAGTATCGCGTAGCGCATGCGCCCGAGGGCGGTATTGATGCTTACGCCGGTTATTTCAGCTATTTCCTTGAAACTCAGGTTGCGGTAGTAGCGCATCACCAACACCTGCATCTGGGCGAAAGGGAGAGCCTTGACGAGGCGACGTATGTCGTCGCGTATCTGTAGGTCGACGAGTTCGTCCTCGATGGTGTCGCCGCTCAGATCCTTGCGGTTGAGGATGTCGAAGTTGCCGTCATCGGTCGATACTGTGGGCTCTGCGTTCTCGCGGCGGAAATGATCCACCACAAGATTGCGGGCGATGCGGAACAACCAGTTGGCAAACTTGCCGTTCTCAGTATAGTTGCCGTTCTTGATGGTGACGATCGCCTTCACGAAAGTCTCCTGAAATATATCTTCGGCCAGCTGGGCGTTGTTGCACTGCTGGTATATGTAGCTCAGAAGGCGGCCTTGGTGGCGCTGAAGCAGCGCGTCAAAGGCTTCGTGGTTGCCGTCGGCATATTGCCGCACCAACGTGTCGTCGGTGAGCCGTGCTAATTTATGCATTTCTATTCCTTTGTTTTTGTATTAGAGTAGATATGGGCTATAGGCGGAAATGGTTTAAGTGTGGTTTATTTATTCTGTTTTGGTTGTATTTCTTTAATGCAAAGTTATAAAAAAATACCTTGGTATGCAATAAAATGTCCTTGCAATGATGTTTTTTAACTATTCTTAGGCAATAATTGTGGAAATTTGCGTTGTGTGTTTTGCCGTCTGCCGGCGTCAGAAGGCGTTGTTCTCACCTTTTATGGCATTTACCACCGTGCGCGCCATTATTTTTATGTCGAGCAGGATGTTCCAGTGCTCGATGTACCATACGTCAAATTCGACACGCTTCTCCATTTTCCACAGTTCGTCGGTGAGTCCGCGGTAACCGTTCACCTGAGCCCACCCTGTGATGCCCGGTTTCACCAGATGGCGCACCATATATTGATCCACTATCTTGGAGTATTCCTCGGTATGCTTGAGCATGTGTGGCCGCGGCCCTACTATCGACATCTCGCCCTTGAAAACGTTGATGAACTGTGGCAGCTCGTCAAGGCTCGTGTGACGCAGGAATTCTCCGAGTCGAGTCTTGCGCGGGTCGTTTTTAGTGGCCTGGGCCTTGTCGGCGTCTTTGTTGACATGCATGGTGCGGAATTTCAGGCAGCCGAACGGTTTGCCCTTGTATCCTGTGCGTTGCTGCCGGAAATATACAGGCCCAGGCGATGAGGTCTTTATCGCTATGGCGATGGGTAAGTATATCAGCGGATAGAAGCACAGAAATATCGACGATACCACGATGTCGAAGCTGCGTTTCACAGCGCGGTTGATCGTTTTGCGCAGCGGATTGCGGCGTATGGTGAGCACCGGTACTGGCCCGATGTTCTGTATCTGGAAGTCGCGGGCGATGAATCTCGATATCTGCGGCACATAGAAAAATTCAATCAAATTGTCATCGGCGATTTTTACCGCGTGTGTCAGTATGTCATCATGGCCGGGCATTGTGAAGTATATCTGATCCACGGAATTGTCTTTCACGAATCGTTCCAGGTCGCTGATATTTCCGCAATAACGGCCTGCGAAGTCTGGGCGCCATTCATGGTCGAAGAATCCCAGCACCTTGTAGCCGAAGCCGGGGTCGGTCTGCATGGCTTCAAACAGACGCCGGGCTGTGGCATTTGTACCTACGATAACCACACGGGTGAAATTCATGCCTTTGCGTCGGTATGCCTTGATGTAGCGCCTCGACACCAGCGCCCACAATTCCAGGGCGAGAAGCATCAGGGTATAGTAGCACATGTAGACACCGATACCCAGCGGCTCGAGGCCGAGCAGTGTGGTGAAAGCCAGAAAAAAGAGCAGATGTATGCCTGTAGAGGTGAGGACATGCAGCATCGTACGGTCGAATTGCATCGAGCGGAATACCGATGTCTCCATGCGGGTCTCGCGTATGGCTACGGGGACAAAACTGAGGTTTACGAGCAGCCATAACAGCCATTGCGGGGTGGGGCCGTGGTTTACCGAAGGATATAGGTGAAGGATGAACATGAATACGAGATTCACGATCATCCAGTCGGCAAGCAGTAGCACAGGTCTTACGTACTTACCTAATAAAAGACGTTTCTTTTTGGCTATCACTCGGCAAGACTCAATGTGTGGGATATGCAGGGCGGAAGGTTACGGGCTGTTGCCTTCCGCCCTGTGGAGTCGGTTATTTCACAGCTTGGCGTCGAGGAGTTTTATCTTCTCCTCAAGGTCGGCTATGTCGGCGCGCAGGGCGTCGGCCTTGCGCTCGAATTCGGCAAGCATCGAGTTGCCCGATTTGCTTTTTGATGAAAGGAAGCCGAGGTTGTTCTCGTATGTGCGCAGATCCTGACGCCGGCTTTCGAGAGCACGCATAAGTCGTTCACGTTCGCGCAGCAGTTTCTGCCTGTCGCCTTCGAGGGTCGAGATATTTTCTGTGAAACGTTCCATGCGGTCGCGGTTGCGGCGCATGTTCAGCATGTCGCGGAGTGCGTCTGTCTTGGCGCGGTATTGGTCGTATACCTTGTCCTTGTCGCGGAATGGCACATGGCCTATCTGCCGCCACTGCTCCTGTAGCTCACGCAGCAGCGCGATGGCGTCCTCGCGTGGTGTTTCCTCGGTGATCTCATCAAGGCGCGCTATGATCTCGCGCTTGGCGCGCAGGTTGTCGGCTTCAGCACGGCGTGTGCCGGAGGTGGCTTTCTTCTTGGCCTCGAAGAATGCGTCGCAGGCTTCCTGGAAACGGTGCCATACGGCGTCGCTGTATTTTTTTGCCACAGTACCTATGGTTTTCCACTCTTTCTGCATGGCCACGAATTCATCTGTCGCGGATTTCCAGTCGGTGGATTCACGCAGTGCCTCTGCGCGTTCGGCCAATGCGGTCTTGCGCGCGAGATTTGCGGCGAGCTCCTCGCGGGTGGAGTGGAAGAATTCGGCCTTGGCCGCGAAAAACTTGTCGCACAGTTCGCGGAAGCGTGCGAAGAGAGCTTTGTTCATCTTGCGCGACGCGAAGCCGAATGTGCGCCATTGCTGTTGCATGTCCATGACGGCCTTGGTGGCCTCGTCCCATGCGGCGAATGTCTTGAGCGATTTGAGATCCATCGATTCGAGTCTGTCACATAGAGCTGCCTTTCCCGCCTCGTTCTCGGCCTCGCGGGCCTTGCGGGCCTCGAAATATGCCTGATATCGCTTGTTTACCTCCGCCGATGCGGCCTTGAACTTATCCCATATCTCCTCGCGGAATTCCTTGGCCACCGGACCCGCCTGGCGCCACTTGTTGTGCAGTTCCTGCAGGCGGCGGTATGCGGTTATCACGTCCTCCTCTGTGGCGAGAGCTTCGGCCTCGGACAGGAGCAACTGCTTTGTATCGAGGTTTTTCTTGAAGTCGTAGTCGCGCAGCTCCTTGTTTATCTTCAGATTGTCGGAGAAGCGTTCGCGTGCGTCCTGGAATCGCTTCCATATCGAGGTCTCCTCGGTGGCCGGCACTTCGCCGAGAGCGTTGAACTCGTCTTGCAGCTCGCGGTAACGCGGGAATGTGCGGTTCACATTGTCTGTATCCTCGGCAAGCGACAGTATCTCGGCGATTATCTCTTCCTTGCGGCGCAGGTTCTCAGCTTTTTCGGCTTCTACTTTGGCGGCATGTTCAGCCTTCTTGGCACGGATTTCGGCGAGCAGGGCTTTGAATTCTTCATCCTCCTCCGGCTCGGCTGCATCTTGTACGGCATCGGCAGCTGCGGCCTCTTTGCGGAATGCGTTGTACTGTTGGCGCAGGTGGCGGATGTCGTCGGTGGTGATATCGGAGGCTTCTTTCTCGAGAACGGCCTTGGCAGCGTCGAGCAGTGCCTCGCGGGTAAGCGGAGCATCGACGGCTTCGGCGGTCTCTTCTTCGAGACCTTCGGTCATTTCCTCTTCGGCGGCAGCCTCAGGATCGGCTGTGCCTGCTGTTTCAAATTCATCGGAGTTGTCTTCGGCGCTCACGTTGGCGGGCGTCGGCCGGGTAGTCAGTTCTTCAGCGCCTTGGGCTTCTGAAGCGGGATCACGCATTTCCATGGGGAGTAATGATGCAGTTAATGATTAATTCTATATGGATACGCCCGCGGGCATATCACGCTCCAAATTTAGTTATATTTTTTTAAATCGCAAAA
>CAJTMY010000055.1 GCA_910577355.1 uncultured Muribaculaceae bacterium | reverse complement strand
GATGCCGGGGTAGAGGCGCTCGCGGATGCTCAGGTGCAGGGGGCCGGGGCGGATGACGATGGGGTCGGCGCCGGGGCGGATGCGCTCGTTGTACCACCGCAGGTAGGCGAGCAGGTGGGGGCCGGTGGCGCCCGACGGGTCGTGGACCAGAAGGCGGACCGAGCGCAGGGGGCTGCGCAGGCGCATCATCTCGAGGGCGAGGATGAGGTTGCGTGGCAGGGAGCGGGCGCGGTCGGCGCCGTAGACGCGCCCGTACCATGTGGTGAACGAGCGGGTGTAGAGGCGTGCGTTGATGGGGGCGTAGTGTTTCATGACGCTGCAAAGGTACGATGCTTTGCGGCTGCCCCGTTGTGTTTTTGGGGGAGCTTACGAAATTCGCGAATTTCTTGCCCCACACGGATTACACGGATTTTCACGGATTTTTTTTGATTTGGCGCCGTTGGTCTGTAAATCGGCGTCCTCGACGGACGCCTTGGCTCTTTGATTCGCCAGCCCCGCACGCCTCCGCAAGCTCCGGCGTACGGGGTTACTATGAAATCGGCGTCCTCGACGGACGCCCCCGGACGCTCGAATCGGCGGCCATAAGGGACGCCCGGACTTGCGGACGAGGACGCGGTTGGTTGAATCGGCGTCCTCGACGGACGCCTCCGGACGCTCGAATCGGCGGCCACAAGGGACGCCCGGACTTGCGGGCGAGGACGCGGTCGGTTTGTAAATCGGCGTCCTCAACGGACGCCAAGCCATGCGGATGAGGTGTCAGACGTAGTGACTGGCGTGGCAGGTCACAACTCTACTCCAAAAAATCTGTGCGAATCTGTGGAATCGGTGTGAGGTCGTTGCGGGGGGATTTTGTTTTTTGTAACTTTGCATATGATTTGCGCGCTGTCGCGCGCGTACTTTAATATATGAACTAAAATTTTATTATCCATATGGCAAACTGGTTTGAATGCAAGGTGAGATATGACAAGCTCCAGGAGAACGGGGCTGCGAAGAAGGTGACCGAACCTTATCTGGTGGACGCACTGACGTTCACGGAGGCTGAGGCGCGTATCACGGAGGAGCAGCGCCCGTTCATATCGGGAGAATTTGACGTGGCGGCGGTAAAGCGGTCGAAGATCGCCGAAATCGCCTTCAACGATGAGGGCGACCGCTGGTATCTTGCCAAAGTAGGCTTTATCACCGTGGATGAGAAGAGCGGCGTGGAGAAGCGCTCGGTGAGCCAGATGCTGGTGCAGGCCACGGGATTCAAGAGCGCCTACGACGGCCTTATCGAGTATATGAAGGGCACGATGGCCGACTATGACATAGTGTCGATATCGGAGACTCCGCTTGTGGATGTCTACCGCATGAAGGTGAAGGAATGATAGCTGAAAATCTGCAACGCACCGCCGCCGGCCTGCCCGAAGGGGTAAGGCTCGTAGCGGTGTCGAAATTCCACCCTGTCGATGCCCTGCGCGATGCTTACGCGGCGGGGCAACGGGTATTCGGCGAGAGCCGTGTGCAGGAATTATGCGATAAGGCGCCGATGATGCCTGCCGACACGCAGTGGCATTTCATAGGACATCTGCAGACCAACAAGGTGAAGCCTCTGATAGGCCTTGTGTCGATGATAGAGAGTGTGGACTCGGAGAGGCTGCTCGGACTGATCGACCGGCTGTCGGCCGAGCGCGGCATGGTGACGCGTGTGCTGCTGCAGGTGCATGTGGCCGCGGAGGAGACGAAATTCGGCTTCTCGCCCGAGGAACTGCTCAAGTATTTCGGAGGCCGCAAGTACGAGCGCCTGCGGGCTACGCATCTGTGCGGACTGATGGGCATGGCGACTAATACGGATGACATGGAGCGTGTGCGGGCGGACTTTGCACGCATAGCGTCGCTCAAGCGGCAGATAGCGGAGATTTGCCCGGATCTGCGGGGATTTGACGAGCTGTCGATGGGTATGAGCGATGACTACCGCATCGCCATCGAGGAGGGCTCGACGCTGGTGCGTATAGGCACGGCAATCTTCGGCAGCCGCTGACCTTAGTCGACATCACTGATATGTAAATCGGCGTACTACGCACGCCTTTCCATGCGGGATTTCATACCCGGCACGCCTCGCTTTGATGCTCGGCGTACCGGGTTACTAATTAATCGGCGTCCGACGGACGCCCCATCCGGACAACAAAGTGGCAGTCGCGGCAGGCCGCGACTCTACTGTGGGCGGGCGGGGGATCAGGTGTCGAGGGAGAGGGGGTCGTAGGATGACCAGTCGGTGTGGCGGACGGAGCGAAGGCGGCGGAGGATGTCGGTGAGGAATGCGCGCATGCCGTGTTTCTCGAGTGATGTGCCGGGGACGGCGGGCTCGGTGTCGAGCAGGCGTATCATGGCGTCGGCGGCCTCTTTGGCTTCGGGCAGCTTGCCGAGACGCAGAAGCATGGTGACATACATGGCGAAGGCCGGGTGGAGGTTGTCGGGCTGACGGAGTGTGCCGTCGGGCCCCGCTTCGCCGAACATGGCTATGGCGACGTCGTATTTGCGAAGCTGATACAGGATTCTGTAAAGGAGGAAGTCGTGGTTGAGCGGGCGGCCTGATTTGGCCTCGAAGGTCTGGAGGACAAGTGTCACGGCAGCTGCTGAACCTGCTTTATATGCTGTCTCGGCGAGCGATTTCCAATCGTCGTCGTCGCGGAATCCATAGTCATAAAATTCGGCAAGGTAAGCGGCGAGCGCGGGATGATTGTATTCGACAGCTTTGCTTATGATGGAATGTGTGGAGCGTACCTCGGGAGCAAGCGACGCAATTATAGTGAGAAGCCTGTCGACATCGTGCCGTTCCTCGGCGCGAAGGATAGCGAGGTATGCTATCGCCGAATCGGAGGGGTCGAGCCGGAGGATGCGGTCGAGAAGCGTATCGATCTCGGGACTGTCGGACTCGGGGGTGAAAGAGTGGAGGCGTGCTTTGAGTGCCTCGACATTGTCGGGGTCGATGGCAAGGGCATAGTCGATGGCTGTTCGGGCGTCGTCGTGTCGGTCGTGGCGCAGATATGCCATGGCGAGGAGTGTCCAATACTCGGGGGCGTATGCTTCCATCTCGGTGAGTTCCTCAAGGAGCCCGATGGCGATGGTGTCGAGTATGGGGGATTCCTCGGCTGTGACGGCGACCTCGTAAAGGAGTGTGGGCAGGTAGGAGACTTTGGAGCGGATGCGGCCGAGGTTGTCGACGAGCCATCTGTCGAGGCCGATGGCGTGTACGATACGGACAAACTGTATGACTTCCTCGTCCTCGGCGAGACGGTGGGTGTCGAGAAATTCCGCGACACGGGCGATGGCCTTGTCGCGGTCGGGATATGTGTCGCTGAGGCGCATTATCTCGGTGAGCGGTGTGTCGAGCTCCGGATTGTCGTCCATGAAACTACGGAACAGCCCCATGTCGCGGTCGCTGTAAAATATGGCCCGGCGCGCCATCAGGGCGTGGCTGTCGGGATATAGGCGCGCGCCGAGCAGGAGCGCCTCGGTGCGGAGGTAGTCGTCGTAGTAGTCGCCTGCTGAATCGAATATGGCGATGAGCTCGTCCTCGGAGTAGTATCGCTCGGAGACGGGGCGCGCGAGGTCGGCTCGGAATCGCTCGCGCAGTATGTCGCGTTCGTCGGGTTCGTTCATTGTCAAATCATCCCTGTGCGTGAGGCTGCGCTCGCGCACAGGGATGAGATTTATAAGGTTCTTGCCTTTTGTTTTTTATCCTTTTTTCTGCTCTTTCTCCCAGGTGTCGCGGAGGCCGATGGTGCGGTTGAACACGAGGTGGCCGGGAGCTGAGTCGTAGTCGGGTGTGAAGTAGCCGATGCGCTGGAACTGGAATTTTGTGCCGGGCGCAGCATTGTCGGCCACGAAAGGCTCGACTTTGATCTGCTTCACGACAAGGGAGTCGGGATTGAGCATGTCGCGGAAGTCGCGGTCGGGCTCGGCGGCGGGGTTCTCGACGTCGAAGAGGCGGTCGTAGAGGCGTACCTCGGCATCGACGGCGTGTGCGGCGGATACCCAGTGGAGTGTGCCCTTGACCTTGCGGCTGGCGCCGGGGAGGCCGCTGAGGGTATCGGGGTCGTAGGAGCAGTGCAGCTCGGTGATGTTGCCGTCGGCGTCCTTGACCACGTCCTCGCACTTGATGATGTATGCGCCCTTGAGGCGTACTTCGCTGCCGGGGGCGAGGCGGAAGAATTTTTTGGGAGGATTCTCCATGAAGTCGTCGCGCTCGATGAATATCTCGCGTGAGAAGGGCATGTCGTGTGTGCCGCTGCCGGGCTCCTCGGGATTGTTCTCCATGCTCACGGTCTCGACCTTGCCTTCGGGATAGTTGGTGATGACCACCTTGAGGGGGTTGATGACTCCCATGACGCGTGTGGCGATGGCGTTGAGGTCGTCGCGCACGGCGTGCTCGAGGAGGCTCACGGAGTTGAGGGCCTCGTATTTGGTGTAGCCGATGGTGTCGATGAAGCGGCGTATGGAGCGGGGTGTGTAGCCACGGCGGCGCATGCCGGAGATGGTGGGCATGCGGGGGTCGTCCCATCCGGCCACGAGGCCTTCCCTGACGAGTGCGAGGAGCTTGCGCTTGCTCATCACGGTGTATGTGATGTTGAGGCGGTTGAACTCGATCTGGCGGGGGCGGTAGGTCTCGTCGGCGAGCTGGTCGACGAAGTAGTCGTAGAGCGGGCGGTGAGGCACGAACTCGAGTGTGCAGATGGAGTGTGTGACGCCCTCGAAGTAGTCGCTCTGGCCATGGGCGAAGTCGTACATGGGGTAGACTTTCCATGTGGTGCCGGTGCGGTGGTGGGGGTGCTTGATGATGCGGTACATTATGGGGTCGCGGAAGTGCATGTTGTCGCTGGCCATGTCGATCTTGGCACGTAGCACGCGGCTGCCTTCCTCAAATTCGCCGGCATTCATGCGCATGAACAGGTCGAGATTCTCCTCGGGGGTACGGTTGCGGAAGGGGCTTTCGGTGCCGGGGACGGTGGGGGTACCTTTCTGTGCGGCGATCTGCTCGGACGACTGGTCGTCGACGTATGCCTTGCCCTCCTTTATGAGGCGGCAGGCGAGGTCGAAGAGCTGAGGGAAATAGTCGGACGCATAGTACTCGCGGTCGCCCCAGTCGAAGCCGAGCCAATGTATGTCCTCGCGGATGGAGTCGACATACTCGACATCTTCCTTGACGGGATTGGTGTCATCGAAACGGAGGTTGCATGTGCCGCCGAACTTCTCGGCGACGCCGAAGTCCATGCAGATGGCCTTGGCGTGGCCGATGTGGAGATAGCCGTTGGGTTCGGGCGGGAAACGGGTGTTGAGACGTCCGCCGTTCTTGCCGGCGCGGAGGTCGGCTAATACTTCCTGCTCTACAAAGTTGAGTCCGCGTGATTCGCCTGACTCGGTTTCCATAATTTCGGCCATAATATAAAAGCTGTGAAAGTGTTTCGGATAATGAAACACAAAGGTATGAAAAAATCCGCAAAAACGCGCCGGATATGGGTCAAAACCGATAAAAAAGTAGTAAATTTGCAGTGATGAAAGAAAGTGGACGTTCGGTATACGCTCTGGGCGCCGAGAACGGGCTTGTGCTCGGGCCGGTGCTCACTGTGGCCGCACTGCTTGTCGGGGCCACGACTTATAACGCTTGGATGTTTCTGCCGGCCTTGGCGGCGACAGTTGCCGTGCCGGTGGTGGCGTACATGCAGCTGCGGCGCACGATGGCCACACAGGCTTCGCTGGCTACGTTCTCGGCGCTGTGGCTGCAAGGGATATGCGCATTCTTCTTCGGAGGCGCCATCATGGCCGCGCTGTGCTACGCGGCGATGCGGTGGGTGTGGCCGGGATTCATCATCGACCAGGTGCAGACGGTGATAGACGTGTATGGCTCGGTGGATGACGCCGAGGCGCAGAATGTGGCACGCACATTGCAGCGGCTCATGGACAGCCACTCGCTGCCGTCGGCCATCGATATCGCCCTCGAGCTGCTGTATGTGGCGGTGTTCACGGGTTCGCTGCTGTCGATGCTGCTGGCGCTCATAATAAGGAAGACCCGCCGTATAGGGCCTCCGAAGTTCAAACAGTAACCAATTCATTAAGTATGCGTACGAAATTAATTAATGTATCGCCTCATAAATTCTGTGGCGAACTTCCGAATCCGGCTTCAGTTACAATGGAGCCCATTGCGCCATCAGCCGGATTCATAATTTCATCCACATACTTCATAATTCAATGCAATAATTAATTTCGCACACATACTTACAATGGATATATCGGTTGTAGTACCCTTGTATAACGAGGCTGAGTCGCTGCCCGAGCTCGAGCAGTGGATAGAACGCGTGATGAACGAGCACGGATTCAGCCATGAGATAATATTTGTGAACGACGGCTCGACCGACGGCTCGTGGCAGGTGATAGAGGAGTTGGCGCGGAAGAATCCGGCGGTGCGGGGCGTGTCGTTCCGCCGCAATTACGGCAAGTCGCCCGCGCTCAACACCGGTTTCGCCCGCGCGCAGGGCGATGTGGTGATAACCATGGATGCCGACCTGCAGGACTCGCCCGACGAAATACCCGAGCTGTACCGCATGATAAAGGAGGACGGCTACGACCTGGTGTCGGGCTATAAGCAGAAACGCTACGACCCGCTGTCGAAGACTATCCCCACCAAGCTGTTCAACGCCACTGCCCGCAAGGTGACCGGCATAAAAAATCTGCACGACTTCAACTGCGGCCTCAAGGCCTACCGCAACAAGGTGGTGAAGCATATCGAGGTATACGGCGACATGCACCGCTATATCCCCTACCTTGCCAAACTGGCGGGTTTCAGCCGCATAGGCGAGAAAGTAGTGCATCATCAGGCCCGCAAGTACGGCAAGACCAAATTCGGTCTCGACCGCTTTGTGAACGGTTATCTCGACCTGGCGACGCTGTGGTTCACGGGCAAGTTCGGTGGCAAGCCGATGCATTTCTTCGGACTGCTGGGCTCGCTGATGTTTATCCTCGGCTTCATAGCCGTGGCTGTGGTGGGATTCGGCAAACTGTGGAACATGTATCACGGCCTGCCGTATGTGCTTGTCACCGACTCGCCATACTTCTTCCTGGCGCTGACCCTGATGATACTTGGTGCGCAGATGTTCCTTGCGGGATTCGTGGGCGAACTGGTGGCACGCAACTCGCCGCGCCGCAATGATTATGAAATAGATACCGAACTATGAACAGATACGAAGAACTGATGAATCTGATGCGTGCGCGATATTCGTGCCGCAACTATGATACCACACGACGCCCTTCGCGCGAGGAAATCGACAAGGTGCTCGAAGCGGCACGCATCGCACCGTCGGCCTGCAACCGACAGCCGTGGATATTCCTTGTGGTGGAGAACGAGGAGGGGCGCGAGGCCGTGATACGCTCGTATGAGCGTCAATGGATACGCACAGCGCCGGTATTCATCATCGCTTTGGGCGACCACAGCGAGGCGTGGCACCGCGGATATGACAACAAGGATCACACGGATGTGGACGTATCGATAGCCGTCGAACACATGTGTATGGCCGCGACCGCTCTGGGACTGGGATCGTGCTGGGTGTGCAACTTCGACGCCGAGGATATACGCCGCGACTTCGACATCCCCGCCGAGCTCGAGCCGGTGGCGATACTGCCATTAGGCTACCCGGCTGAAGGCTCGACAGTACCTGCCAAGACACGCAAGGACGCCGACTCGGTAATACGCTACGGATCGTTATGACATCGGCGCCCAGACTCGCGATATTCATGATACTCGGAGTGGCGGCTGCCGGCTGCAACTCGTCGGGATGCCTCGACAACGGCAGCGCCTTGCCGCTGGCGGGCTTCTACTCGTCGGCCACGGCCAAGCCCATATCGGTCGACTCGCTCATGATAGCCGGCGTAGGCGCGCCGGGCGACTCGGTGCTCGCGCATACACCACCGGCACTGTCGAAGGTGTATCTGCCAATGGATCCTGCATCGCCGTCGACGCGATGGGAGCTCACATACACGCAGAAAGAGCTGCTGCGGCTAGGCATCACCGACACTATCACCTTCGACTACGAAACCATCCCCTACTTTGCCTCGGAGGAGTGCGGCGCCATGTATATCTACCGGATCACCCGGGTGAGCCATACCGACAACCTGATCGACTCGGTGGCACTTACCGACTCGCTGATAACCAATGTGGAACTTGAGCGCATCAGGATCTACTTCCGCACGGCCGAGGAGGAGCCCGAACAATGAGCATGAACATGCTGCGCGGCATGATATTCGGCGGGGCGCTTGCTCTTGCAGGCGCCTGCCTGTGGGCCGACGACGCCCCCGAGAAGCCACGCCGCCGGGCCACACCGATCACCACTGCGGCCACCACAACGCAGTCGATAAATGAGACGCGCGACGACACATCGCGCATCAACGCCCAGCGCCGCCTGCGTTCCACGCACTTCCACCGCGAGGATGGCGCCATCGTATATGTGGATACGGTAACGGGCGAGCAGTGGATCGATTCCACCACCATATTCAATGTGCCGAAGATGCAGTATGCGCTACTGATGGGCGCCTCGGTAAGTGTGGATGTATGGGATCCGGTGATGCGGGCGTTCGGCCAGAAATACGGTCTGATAGGTTTCCGCGCCGATGTGAACCTGCATAACCGCTATTTTCCGACATTCGAGATGGGTCTCGGACAGGCCAAAAACACATCCGACGCAGGCGAATACACCTATACATCGCCGATGAGCGTATATTTCAAGATCGGCGCGGACTATAACTTTCTGTACAATTCAAACCCCGACTACAAATGGTTTGCGGGGCTACGCTACGGCTTTGCGCCGTTCAGCTGGAGCATCAGCGACATAGCACCCGCGCCGGGATATTGGGGCGATGTGGCGCCATTTGCCATACCGTCGCAGAACGCCACTGCCGGATGGCTCGAACTGGGCATAGGCCTGCGCATCAAGCTGTGGAAAAACATCTCGGCGGGCTGGACTGTGAAGTTCCACACGCTGATCCACGAGTCTAAGAACGTATACGGCAAGCCGTGGTACATACCCGGCTACGGCAGCCGCAACGGCGTGGTGACGGGCTCGTTTGCTTTCACGTATACCATTCCTATCAACGCCGACAAGCTCGATTTTGCCCCGGATACGGTTTCAGGAACCGGCATAGAAGGATATTCACAGCCTTTTCCGGCCGAAAATCCGCAGGATACCGTTTTCGACAGCCCCGAGCCTCCAGTCGCGGAATAGTATCAACATACGGCTATGTAAACAATGGCAAAAATAGTAGTACGAAATACAAACATTACAATTATCAATCTCAACGGAGATGATTATATATCATTAACGGATTTAGCCCGATATAAAAGCGATGAGCCAAATGCCGTTATTGCGAACTGGATGCGTAACCGAAATACCATAGAATACTTAGGTATTTGGGAGCAGTTATATAATCCCAAATTCAAACCCACCGAATTCGAGGGGTTTAAATCGCAGGCCGGATTAAATGCTTTTACCCTTTCTCCAAAAAAATGGATCGAGGCTACCGATGCCATTGGAATAATTTCAAAATCAGGCCGTTATGGCGGTACATACGCCCATAAAGATATAGCTTTAAAATTTGCAAGTTGGATTTCAGTTGAATTTGAGCTATATATTGTCAAGGAATTTCAGCGGCTCAAGACTGAGGAACAGCGGCTTTTGGGATGGTCGGCCAAGCGCGAGCTGTCGAAAATAAACCATCGGATACATACCGACGCCATAATGCAGAATCTTATACCGGCAGAAGTTACTCCGGCACAGGCGGCCATGATTTATGCCAACGAGGCCGACGTGCTCAACGTGGCGATGTTCGGTATTACTGCAAAGCAATGGCGCGAGGCGCATCCCGACCTGAAAGGCAACTTACGCGATTATGCCTTGATAAACGAGCTTATATGTCTGTCGAATATGGAGAACCTCAATGCGGTATTCATCGAGCAAGGCATGCCACAGAGCGAGCGGCTCGTAAAGCTGAACCAAATCGCCATCCATCAGATGAGCATATTGGGAAGCGGCGACAAAGATCGAAAACTGCTGAAATGATGTGCCAAAGGCAACCGCCGGGCCGCTTTTGTCGCAGTACGTTTTGTGGAACTTTAATTTTCACAAAATATGCCATACACTCTTACTTTCGGCGAAATCGCCGACCGCTGGAAAGAAGCGAAACGCAATGTGGTGAAACACTCCACATTCTGCGCTTACGCCTTTATACTAAAGAACTATCTCCTCCCGATGTTCGCAAACCAAACCGATATCACGGAGGAGGCGGTTCAGCAATTCGTGTTCGACAAAATTGCTTCGGGCCTTTCGCATAAGAGCGTTCACGACATTGTGGCGGTGTTGAAAGCCATAACCAAATTCGGAGCGAAACACCGTCTTTGCCAATCCCGCGACCTGGAGGTTGTCTACCCTCCGTCGGCTGCTGTCCGGCCTCTGCCGGTGCTTACGATCCAAAACCACCGAAAGCTGATGCAATCGCTCACAACAACACCGACGCCACAAAATATCGGGGTACTTCTTTCCCTTTGCTGCGGTTTGCGTATCGGGGAAGTATGTGCCCTGCGCTGGGAACAGGTAGATATGGCGCGCCGGATAATCTCGGTACGTGGTACGGTAGGCAGAATCTACAACTGCGAAAAAGGAGTGACCGAACATTATGCCTCATCGCCCAAGACACGCAATTCTGTAAGAGAGATCCCGATTTCCGCTCCGCTGCTTGACGCGCTCCGCAAGGTGCGCAGACAGCAAGTGGCGGATATCTACGTTGTCGGCACAGGCGCCACTCCGAAAGAGCCGCGCATTTACCGCGAGACATTCTCCCGGATGCTGAGGCGATTGAAGATACCGCCAATCGTGTTCCACGGCCTTAGGCATACATTTGCCACCCGCTGCATAGAGAGCGGCTGCGACTACAAGACGGTGAGTGTCTTACTCGGTCATTCCAACGTGGCCACGACCCTCAATCTTTATGTCCATCCCAACCTCGACCAAAAGAAACGATGCCTCGACCGGATGAATAAATTCCTCCGCCTCGAAAACCATCAAGAATGACTCATATAACCTCTTAAAACCCTTCCCTTTTCGTATAAAGAATCTCAAAAAGTCACAAAAATAGGTCCGGATTGGAAGGAGCTATAAAAAACTAAACCCCGAGGTTTGTCCGAAGACAGGGACACACGGGGGATTCCGTTGCAAAGTTAGGAGTATTTTTGTAAATTTGCAAATGTAACTACTCAGCCTTATATCATCGTTTAATTATTTGATTTTCAGAGTAGGGACGCACGAACCGTGCGTCCCTACAAAACCATGAAATTCAACGCGTTGCTTTGGCTGAATAGTTACTAATGTTCAATGATTACTTAATATTAACGTGAGTTCGATGAAAATTAAGTGATTGAAAATTTGGTGATTAGCGATAAA
>CAJTMY010000054.1 GCA_910577355.1 uncultured Muribaculaceae bacterium | reverse complement strand
AGGCGAGCAGGTGGGGGCCGGTGGCGCCCGACGGGTCGTGGACCAGAAGGCGGACTGAGCGCAGGGGGCTGCGAAGGCGCATCATCTCGAGGGCGAGGATGAGGTTGCGGGGCAGGGAGCGGGCGCGGTCGGCGCCGTAGACGCGCCCGTACCATGCGGTGAACGAGCGGAGGTAGATGGTGGTGTTGATGGGGGCGTAGTGTTTCATGACGCTGCAAAGGTACAGCGCTTTTTGATGTGACCGTTGTGTTTTTGGGATCGGCTACGAATTACGCGAATTTTTTTGAGTTCGCAGATTAAATCAACAATAGGTATACACAAAAAAAGCCGCATCCGGGGTGGGTGCGGCTTGGTGCGGGGTGGGGTGTTTATTTGCCGAGGCCGTTGTAGTTTCTGGAGTAGCGGAGCATCTGGGGCATGTAGCCTTCGCCGTAGGTTACTTTCACGTCGGTGATGGTGCCGTTGTCGTCGTAGACGGCTTCGTATACGGGGTTCACGAAGCCCTTGTAGGGGGCGATGTTGAGCTTGGAGTAGCGTTTGAGCACTTCCTGATGCAGCTTGGGATCAACCTTCACTGCATATTTCTGTACGAGATCGGCGCCGGCTGCATAGTCGCCCTCGCTCTTGATGCGCTGTATCTCGCCGAGCAGCTGTCCGAACAGATCGCGCAGGGCATTGTAGTCGTTGATCTTCACATAGGTTTTGCCGCCGCGTTTCACGAGTTCCACCACTTTGTCCTTTTTGCCGTGCTCGTATGCCCATCGGGCTATGAGCTGGCGGTTGCGCATGTGGGCCTCCTCGATGTCCTTGCCCGGCTCGATGCGCATGAGCTGTGTCATGAGGCCGTTGAGCATATACTTGTAGTACTCGGCTTTATAAGCGTCGGGATTGTCGAGCAGTCCGAGTTCAAGCAGTTTAGGATCGGCGAGATAGTAGAGTGCGAAGAGGTCGGCGCGTGCTTCCTCAAGTGTGGAGCCGTGAGCTTTGAGTGCATCTGGGTCTACGCCGGGCAGCAGGCGTCCCGAGCCGTGGCCGAGGCATTCGTGTAGATCGGTGTGCAGGTTGTCGGTGATGAACAGATATTTGTCGAGTAGCTCGCGGGTGGGGGCGTCGATCACGAATTCCTCGTTGAAGCCGTTGCCGTGCGATGCCTCGTCGTATGCCTGGGTGATGTTCTCGAGTGTCACCGATTTGGAGCCGTGGGCGGCACGGATCCAGTTGGCGTTGGGCAGGTTGATGCCGATAGGGGTGGCGGGATAGGCGTCGCCGGCCAGAATGGCGGCGGTGATCACTTTGGCCGATACGCCTTTTACTTCTTCCTTGCGGAAGCGCGGGTCGACGGGCGAGTTGTTCTCGAACCACTGCGCGTTGGTCGACAGTACTTCGGTGCGGTGGCTTGCGGGGATATTCTTGAAATTAACAATCGATTCCCACGAGCCGGTCATTCCCAGCGGGTCGCCGTAGCTTTCGATAAATCCGTTGATGAAGTCGACCTGCGATGCGGTGTCCTCGGTCCATTTTATCGAATAGTCGTCGAATGTGGCCAGATCGCCGGTGGTGTAGTAATCGATGAGGCGTGCGATGACGAGACGCTGGGCGTCGTTCTCGGCATATGCCATGGCCTTGGTGAGATTGTCGACGATATGTGCGATGGCATCGCTGTACAGGCCGCCGAGCTTGTAGGTCTGCTCGGTCACCTTGCCGTCTTTCTTGGTCACGCGGGTGTTGAGGCCGTAGGATACGGGGGTGGGATCGGACGGATTCTTGCGGGCGTTGTAGTAGTCTTCCACCTCCTGCTGCGTGACGCCTTCGTAGAAGTTGTTGGCCGATGTGAGGATCAGATCTTCGCCTTCGGCCTGATTGGCGCGTTTGGCATCCACTGCCGGGTCGAAGATCGCGGCGATGATTTCGGCACGTACGGGTTTGGCGCCTGTCGAGGCCACTGCTTCTTCGAACCATGTCTGCGTGAAGCCGGGGGTGAATTTGTCCATCGAATAGTGATGATGGATGCCGTTGGCAAATTCCACCTGCTTCACATACTGCTCGAAAGCCTTGAAGTCGGCCGACGTGCGGTCGCCCTTGTAGTTCTGATACAGGTTCTCGAGCAACGAGCGTATCTCCAGATTGTATTTGTAATTCTGATCCCACAGGATGTCGCGTCCCCACAGGGCGGCTTCGGTGAGATAATACACGAGGCGTTTCTGATTGAGCGACAACGACTCGAAGTCGGGCACCTGATAGCGGAGCACTTCGATGTCGGCGAAATTGTCGGCATGATAGTCGAATGGTTTGTCCTGTGCCATTGCAGCTGAATATGCGGCGGTCAGCGCTACGGCCGACAGAGCCACGGTTTTGAAAGTTGACATATGGTTGTGATTGAGAGGTTTATTCTACGTATAGTGCCAATCCCTTGAGGTATTCACCCTCTGGATGGTAGATGTTGACGGGATGGTCGGCCGGCTGCGTGAGCTGGTGCAGTATGCGCACCTTGCGGCCGGTCTGGGCGGCTGCCGAGAACACTGCCAGACGGAATTGTTCGCGGCTCACGGCCTGCGAGCACGAGAATGTGAACACTATGCCGCCCGGAGCCACCTTGGCTATGCCGGCGGCGTTGAGTTTCTGGTATCCGCGCAGGGCGTTGCGCAGGGCCGAGCGGTGCTTGGCGAAGGCCGGCGGGTCGAGGATGATAAGGTCGTAGGCGCCCTTGGCAGTATTGTCGAGAAATTTGAATGCATCCTCGGCGAATGCCTCGTGGCGGTTGTCATCCGGGAAGTTGAGGGCTATGTTGGCGTCGGTGAGCGCCACGGCCTTTGACGATGAATCCACCGAATGCACCTGTGCGGCGCCGCCGCGCATGGCATACACCGAAAAACCGCCCGTGTAGCAGAACATGTTGAGTACACGGCGCCCGGCGCTATAATGCTCGAGCAGCATGCGGTTGTCGCGCTGGTCGACAAAGAATCCGGTCTTCTGTCCGCGCAGCCAGTCGATGTTGAATTTAAGGCCGTTCTCGACTGCCACGCTCGACTCGGAGTGTCCGATAAGGTAGCCGTTGGTGGCGTCGAGGTGAGCCTTGTAGGGCAGTGTGGTCTCTGACTTGTAGTATACGCTGCGTATGTCGAGCCCCTCGATCTGTGTGAGCTGCATGGCAATGATCTCGCGGGCGAAATGCATGCCCGGCGAGTGGGCCTGCAGCACTGCCGTGTCGCCGTAGATGTCCACTACTAACCCGGGCAGGAAGTCGCCCTCGCCGTGCACCAGGCGGAATGCGGTGTTGTCGGGGCGGCACAGGCCCAGAGCCTTGCGCATGAGCCATGCCTGCCGCAGGGCCTCGCCATAGAATTCGGGTGTGATATCGATGTCGTCGAACGACAGCATGCGCACCGCTATCGAGCCTATCTGGAAGTGTCCAACCCCCATAGGGGTGCCGTCCGATGCCTCGACGCGCACTATGTCGCCCTCCTCGATATCGTCGTTCTGTCCGGGCATCGACACAAGAGCGCCCGAGAACACCCACGGATGGAACCGCCGCAGCGATTCCTCCTTGCCTCGTTTTAATGTAAGAGTCTTATACACGCGCTTGATTATTTGAGTACTAATCTGTATACATCGTTAAGGTTGGCATAGACGAGCAGCAGCAGCAGGAAGCCCATGCCTATCATGTTGGCGATCTCGATGAAGCGCTCGCTCGGTTTGTGGCGGGTCACTATCTCGATGAGCAGGAACAATGTGTAGCCGCCGTCGAGCGCCGGAATCGGAATTATGTTCATGAATGCCAGTATCACCGACAGGAATGCGGCTATCTGCCAGAACGAATACCAGTTCCATTGGTTCGGAAACAGACTGCCCAACGTGCCGAATCCGCCTACGCTCTGTGCACCCTGCTTGGTGAACAGCAGCTTGAGCGATGAAACATACGTGGTGAGCTGATTCACGCCGTTGTGCCAGCCGCGTGGAATGGCCTCAAGAAAGCTGTACTGTATGTCGGTCACATCAAATATCTTGTCGGGCGATGTGAGCTGTATGCCTATCTTGCCGTCGCTGTTTATCTCCACGGGCATCGTTGCGGTCGCTCCGTCGCGTTCTATCAGCATATCGACGGTTTTTGATGTGTTTTTGGACAGTGCCGGGAAGAATTCCGTAAGGGTGGGGGTGGTGTCGGATGCCACGGCCAATATGCGGTCGCCCTCCATAAGACCGGCGCGTGCAGCGCCCTCGCCGCCTACCACCTGACTCACCATTACGGGGACACGGATGGTCATATACGATGCGTTGGCCTCTACAAGGCGGTCGAGCAGCTTGCGGTCGGTAACGATGGTCACGGTGTCGCGATGGTCGCGCAATACGCTCACGCGTGTGCCCGGCTGTATCATATCCCATGCGGTCGACATCTCCCGCGGGTCGATCTCACGGCCGTCGATCTGCAATATCACGTCGCCGTTGCGGAAGCCTGCGTCGAGCATCGGCTGCGAGAAGTCCATACCCTCGGTCATGGCCTGATATGGCACCACGCGGTCGCCCCAATGGAGCGCTATTCCGATATAGATCGCGATGGCGAGCAGAAAGTTGAACAATACACCGGCCACCATCACAAGCAGGCGTTTCCATGCCGCTTTGGAGCGGAACTCCCACGGCTGCGGCTCGGATGCGAGGTCTTTGGCGCTTTTGGTCTCGTCGATCATGCCGGCTATATCGCAGTATCCGCCGAGCGGCAGCCAGCCCAGGCCGTATACGGTATCGCGCCATGTAGGCTTGCCGTCGGGTCGTGGCGTGCGCGGACGCGATACCCGGAATGTGGCCGCCGCGCTGTCGTCGCTTTTGCTCAGCAGCTGCAGAGTGCCTTTCATCGGGTTGTATTTGAGCAATGAGAATCCCGGATTGAAAAAAAGGTAGAAACGGTTCACCTTGATGCCGAATATGCGGGCAAAGATATAATGCCCGAACTCGTGCACGGTGACCAGCAGTATCAGCGCTACTATGAGCTGAAGTGCCTTTATGAGAAATGATTCCAAATTATTTTGTTTGCGGTTATTTGTTAAACAGATTCAGCCGCGATACGCCGTGCCTCGGCATTCGTGGCCACGTAGTCGTCGTAAGAAGGGTCTGCGATATATGGAGTACGTTCTACAGTGCCTGTGATAATGCGGTAGATATCATTGAAGCCTATGCCGCCGCGCAGAAATTCGGCCACAGCCACTTCGTTGGCCGCGTTGATGGTGCAGGCCACGTTGCCGCCGCGTTCGAGTGCCATATGTGCCAGCCCCAGTGCCGGGAAGCGTTCTGTGTCGGGCTCCTCGAATGTGAGACTGTTGTGAGCGGCAAGGGAGCAGAAATCGCTCACATCGGCCATACGCTCTGTCTCGCCGAGGGCATATGCTATGGGCAGTGTCATCTCTGGCACTCCCATCTGGGCTTTTATCGCACCGTCGCGGAATTCCACCATCGAGTGAATTATCGACTGCGGATGCACGATGGCCGATATGCGGTGCGGCTCGATGCCGAAGAGCCAGCGGGCCTCTATTATCTCGAAAGCCTTGTTGACCATCGTGGCCGAGTCGATGGTGATTTTGGCCCCCATGTCCCAGTTGGGATGGCGGAGGGCGTCGGCTGCGGTCGCCTTGGCGATGCGCTCCTTGCTCCATGTGCGGAAAGGGCCGCCCGATGCCGTGATTATGAGCCGTTTCACAGATTCCCTGTCCTCGCCACGCAGACATTGGTATATGGCCGAGTGCTCCGAGTCGACGGGATATACCTGTGAGGGCGATGCCGCCAGCAGGCCTGTGACATAGCTGCCGGCCACCACCATGGTCTCTTTGTTGGCAAGGGCTATGTCCTTGCCGGCACGGATGGCAGCGATGGTGGGAGCCAAGCCGGAATAACCCACGGTTGCTGTCACTACCATGTCGACAAACGGCGCTCCCATGGCGTCGCACACAGCCTGCTCGCCCGAGGCGGTCGCTATGCCGGCGGGAGCCAACGCCTCGCGCAGCCGCGGATACAGATCGTCGCGGGCTATGATGGCCAGTTCCGGCCGGAAGCGCAGCGCCTGCTCTATCAGATCGTCCACACGGCTGCCGGCCACCAGTACAGTGGCGCGGAAACGGTCGTGGTGACGGCCTATGATATCGAGTGTCTGCGTGCCTATCGAGCCGGTGGAGCCTAATACGGCTATACGTTTCATGCCTTGGACAATCTCTTACTTTTTGGCAGGGAAGATGGCGTGGTAAGTCTCTGCTATCGACTTGTTCTCGATCAGATACTCGAATTTGCCGCCGGCTTTGCCTTCGAATGTAACGGCGATATTGGCGTTTGCTTCAACAAGCTTCTCTCCGAACGCCGGATCTCCCAATACGTTGGCCATCACGAAGGCCTGCTCGAACTGTGCCCCGCCGGCCGACATACGGGCTGTGTCCACGGCTCCGGGCAGCACAAAGCTGTATTTTACCGTATTGGTTACCTCGTCGTAGCTTACCGATGTCGACTCGGCATAATCTACCGGTTTTTCCTGCATCACTGTGTTGAGCGAGTCGACCGAGGCGGCCAGACGCTCGTACGGAGGCTTGTTGTTGCATCCGGTGAATGAGGCGGCCACTGCGGCGCCGATTGTGATGATTGCTAAGATACGTTTCATGATGATATGATGTATTATAAGTTTAGTTTGTCAATGAGATATAGTCTCCGTCGCCTACATATTGTGCCGGATCGAGCAGCGAGCCGGCATGCCACAGCTCGAAGCCCGGCTTGCCGGCGGCACAGCCTATGCGCTGGCCGCTTATCACTTTCGAGCCCTTGCCGACATATACTTCGTCGAGGCGCGAGTATACAGACAGGAAATCGTTGGGGTGTTGTACTGATACCATGTATGTGCCGCCCGGCAAGAGGGCCACATTTATCACGGTGCCGCGGTATACGGCGTCGATATTGCCACTGCCGGTGATGTTTTCCACAGGGCTCTCGAATATCATGCCCTCGGCCGCTATCGGCGACAGCACCGACAGGTTGAAGCGCTCGCGGGCATCAAACTGCCGTACAAAACGTCGCTCTGCTTCCGATGCCTCGAGCAGCGAGTCATCTGCGACGACATGCGCCGTTGTGGCTCCCGTATGGGATGTGCCGGCAGTATCTCCTGTGAATATGCGGCGGATATTGTCGGCATAAGTCTCGTGGCTGCGTGTGGCACGTTCGAGCGAGTCTATACGGAGTGCGGCGTCGAGATATTGCGACCGCAGATCGCCGTCGAGATGTCCCGGCAATAAAGTTCCCAACGGAGTGAACATGAATATAACGGCTATAAGCGACGCGAGAGCTCCGGTCACAACAGCCGCGGCCAACCATACGCGCAGGCCTGAAAGGCCTATGCTCCAGGTGCGGGCGAGAGTGTTCTCGTTCACAATCTCAACACGCCAGCGACGGCGTGCACGTACGGCACGCCGCCCTTTGGATATGGCAACTTTTGCGGCGCCCTTACCAAAGCGAGGTGTTAAAAGTGACGGTTTCACAAGCACAAAGATACAATTTTTTTGAACAATTCAAAAATCCTCCTTGTTATCTTTTCAAAACAGGCACAGTTTATCATAGGAAGATCTACAATGTGTCGGCGTTTCGACAACCGATGAAAAACTGATTGAAATTGAAAGTCTAACAAAAAAACCTCATTCAAACAATGAAAACAAAATCTTTCTTGGCTCTGGCCGCATGCGGCGCAATGTCAATGATCGGCTATCAAGCCAACGCCCAGGAAACCGTAGTGGTCGAAGAAGATGCGGTGTCCGTTTCGGAAGTGCCTTGCAAAACGCACTACTACACCGACCGTAACAGTAATTGGTTTATTCAGATAGGCGCCGGTATAACCTCTCCTTTCATGGAGAACAAGTTGCCCGACGGATCGCAAAAACACCATATCACGGCTTTGTATAATGTCGGTGTAGGCAAATGGTTCTCGCCTTATATCGGATGGCGGCTCAGTTTTCTCGGCGGTACACTGCACTGGGACAACCAGCAGTTGAACTCCAACCGCTTTGTCAATGCCAACCTCGACTTCATGTGGGATATGTTCAACTCCTTCGGAGGTGTCAACAGCCGTCGCGTGTTCTCCATCGTGCCTTTCGTGGGTCTTGGCGGTGCATATACCTGGCATTACCGTCCGGCAGAGGCTTCCGAGATACACCGCGACAATGGCGAGCTTAAGAAAACTTCATGGACACTGCCCGTATCGGCCGGTATCCAGCTTCGGTTCCGTCTGTCCAAATACGTGGACTTCTTTGCGGAAGGCCGTGCACAGTTCTTTGGCGACAACTTCAATAATGTAGCCGTGGGCGAACCCATCGACATGAATATCTCGGCCATCGGCGGCTTCACTTTCCATATCGGAGGATCTGACTTCAAGACATACAATCCCTGCGATTACACAAGCTATATCTCCAATCTCAACAATCAGGTCAATGACCTCCGCGGGGCTCTCGCCACCTCTACCGCAGCTCTCGCAGCCGCCGAGGCACAGCTGCCTTGTCCCGAGGTTGAGGAAGTTGAATCCACCACCATCATCGAGGCCGCTCCTCTCATGGCAACTGTACGCTTTACAATCGACTCCTCGCGTATCACAAGCGAAGAAATGGTAAATGTATACAACGTGGCCGAATGGATGAAGGCCAATCCCGAGCAGAAAGTTGTCATCTGTGGCTACGCCGACAAGGATACCGGCTCTGCTAAATATAACATGGGTCTTTCCAAACGCCGTGCCGAAGCCGTCCGCGATGCTCTTGTCAACAAGTACGGCATAAATCCCGACCGTCTCTCTATCGATCCCGAAGGTTCGGAAGTACAGCCCTACGATGTCAATAACTGGAACCGCATAGTAATCTTCAACAACAACGTCCAATAATCCACACGATCCATAATATCAGCAGTGCCCCGCCGACCGGCGGGGCACTGCTGATATTATGGATCGTGTTTCAAAGCCAGTTCTTTGCCTTGAATATGCTGTCGATGGTGTTGGTGACTGCACGCCGGTTCCAGTCATTGCAGTTTGAGAATACCAGATAGCTTATCCGGGCCTCGGGCCAGGTGCCTTCCACTATCGAGAATCCACCGTTGCAATTCATGTGATAGGCTTTCACGGGATAGCGAGGATCGCACCGTACGGCGCCTCCCAATCCGAAACTCACATATTCGATATCGGTGGGGGTGTGGGGAGTGCGGATTGCGATGAGCGACGAATCGCTGATAAGCTTGCCGTTGTAGAGAGCTGTGTTCCACTTCATGAAGTCGCGTGCCGACGAATATACCCCGCGGTCGGCTTTGGTGAGAAAGAACTCAGCCTCGCCATAATCATATTCTTCCCATCTGCCGTCCTTGCTGCGGAAAGAGCCTGACGGGCATTCCGGATCATAAAGTCTGTACGCGTGAGCCATGGCGGGAGTGCGTTCGCCGGCATTGCGATAGAATGCATCATTCATGCCGGCCGGTTTGAATATATTCTCGGCCATCCAGTTGTCGAAGTTCTCGCCTGTGACACGTTCTATAAGTGGAGCCACCAGTATATAGCCGGGGTCGTTGTTCTGATAATGTTTTCCAGGTTCGAAATCCACTGAGTCGAGGTTCACGAAAACCTGCATGTGCTCTTTGTCCGAGCCGTACAGACGGTAATCATCGCCGAAGCCGAATACCGATTTGTGCTCGGTAAGATATTTGTCCCATTCCTCGTTGTTGCGCGGGCGCAGGTCGGGAAGTCCTGTGCTATGCGCGAGAATGTTTCTTATTGTGATATGGTCGAAGAATCTGGCGGGAAATTCCGGAAAGAATTTCGACAGCGGGTCATCAAGGTCGATTTTGTCCTGCTCGGCAAGTTTCAGCAATGCCACTGCCGAGAAAATCTTGGACGCCGACGACATATTGAACAGAGTGCTGTCGCTGATGCGTATGCCGCTTTCCATATCGGCATAACCGAACGCGTGCCGGTATACCAATGAGTCGTCGCGCATCACCATGACTATGGCGCCGGGGCCTTCATTGTCGAATATTGTCGAGAAAAGAGAGTCCAGAGGGGCTGTGACGGCTGTTTCGGGCAGACTTTGATACGACTGGTTGCCGTGGCCGCTGTCGCAGGCCCATTGCATGAGCAATGCCGATGCCAGTATCAGATAGATTGCCGCCATGAATCTGTTGCGGCGACATGGTGCGCTGTTGTGTGTTCTTTCTTTCATTGCATTGCAAATGTAGCACGTTTTATTGTTTAAATGCAATTATGCCGCCGTATTTTATATATTTTGTAATATGATTGTGTCAACCTCGCATGCTGTGTCTGAAATGCTAAATGTTTGTATTCTTTTTGTCACTGCCGGGATGCGGCTTCCTCTGTTCAATACAACCCGATAAGGTGCAGCACAAATGGAGCGAGGAGCGCTGTGAGGAGTCCGTTGAGAGTGAGTCCCAGCGACGAGAAAGCCCCATAGCGTTCGCTACGCTCCATGGCGGCTGATGTACCTACGGCATGTGCGGCGGTGCCCATCGACAGGCCTCCGGCTATCGGACTCTTGATACGGCTCAGTTTTATGATCTTGAATCCGGCCATGCCTCCGAATATCCCTGTGCATACCACCACTGCGGCCGTGAGTGGCGGAATACCTCCCACCGCCGCCGATATCTCCATGGCGATAGGTGTGGTCACAGCCTTGGGCGCGAGCGACATTATCACTTCATGCGAAGCTCCGAAAAGCTTGGCCAGCATCACCACCGACACTATCCCCGCCACGCAGCCCGCAAGCTCCGATATGATGAGCGGCAACAGCTGTTTCTTTATGGCCGACAGCTGCTTGTACAGCGGATAGCCGAGTGCCACCACGGCCGGTTTGAGCCAGAAATCTATATATGCCCCGGCCGACTGATAGTCCTTGTATTCGATGCCGGTGACAAGCAGGAAACATATCAAGGACGAGATGGCAAGTAATATTGGATTCAGAAGCCGTATGCCTGTGCGGCGTTGAAGCAGCTGTGCGCCGAGGTAAAAGATGAATGTAGCTGCGATGAGAAAAATTTTATTAGTCAGGAATTCCATAGTCGCTTGATTCTGTTTGATGTTTTTTTCTGAGTCGGCGTACCATGATATGCCGTACTAATGTATGTATGCGTCCTGTCACGGCTATTATGACAATGGTGCTGCCCACCGATGCCGACACTATCGGCAGCCATTGGTCGGCGATTATTCCAAGGCTATTGACAAGTCCCACACCGGCCGGGACAAAAAAGAACCCGAGATTGCGGACAAGAAAATTGGCCAGTCGGTCCACATGCCGCGGTTTCACTATTCCGGCCTTTAGCGACGCGGTGAGCAGCAGCATGCCGATTATGCTCGACGGCACAGGCACATCGGTTGCCCATACGATAAACTCTCCCGCCGCCAGAAAAAACAATATGAATCCGAATTGCAGTATCATGATGAAAAAACAAAAAGCCCAATGAGTTTTTCATCGGGCATACATTTACGCTGCAAAAGTAGCAATAAAAATCCGTATACCGAAGTGCTCGCCCATATTTCTTCGCCATAAATTAATTTTCAATGACTACTTACAATATATCAGCAAGAAAGAGTGGCGAATTTATAAACGCAAATTGGAGAACCTCGCGAGGAAGTTCTCCAATTTCTGTACCCAGAACCGGGATATTGATATGAAAACGCATGAAAATGAATAGAACCATTCGCAATGGTTT
>CAJTMY010000053.1 GCA_910577355.1 uncultured Muribaculaceae bacterium | reverse complement strand
GCTCCCACATGGCGGGGATGTCGACGGTGGTGTTGGGGGCGCCCATGATGAAGGGTGCGCCTTCCTGAAGCGCTGCATAGGCATAGCACATCGACGGTGCGATATTCTCCTTGTCGTCGGCCTTCATGGCGGCTTCGAGGTGCTCGAGGGTGTCGTGTACCTTATCGTTCACGGGCACATATACCTCGGTCGATGCGGCCCAGAGAACAACGATGCGCGAGCAGCCGTTCTTTTCCTTGAAGTCGCGGATATCCTTGCGCAGGTTCTCAACCATCTCCCAGCGTGTGGCGCCTTTCATGATGTTCTCACCGTCGAGACGCTTGGCATAGTTGTGGTCGAAAGCGGCCTTCATGGGCACGATGGCCTCGAGCTCTTCCTTCACGGGGAGGATGTCCTTCTCTTTCAGAACCTCAGCGTTCATCGCTGCCTCAAAGGCATTTGCAGGATATACATCCCAGGTGCCGAACACGATGTCGTCGAGCTTGGCCATGGGAACGATTTCGTCGTAATGGAGATATTTTTTCTCGGCACCTTCGCCCACACGCATCTTGTCGTACTGGGTCATTGAGCCGATGGGTTTTGCGAGACCTTTGCGGGCCATGAGAACGCCGGTCATGAAGGTGGTGGCAACTGCGCCGTTACCTACCACGAGCACACCGAGCTTGCCTTCTGCGGGCTTTACATTGCTTGTAGCCATGTCTTTAAAAGTGAAATTGGTTTGTTATTTCTTCTTAGTTTTTTCCATTCTTTGTTCGCCACAGCAGACACTGCGGCAATTTCCGACGCCAAAATTATGAACAATTTCCGAATTGTAAAAAAGATTATAGTTTAAACTAAGTAAAATAATGCAAATTTATGTAAACAAAGCAGTGCTATTGTGAAATTAGCTTAAAAATACACCCTCTTGGCCTATTTTATATAAACTAATGTTAATGCCGCTAAAATAGGGACACACGGCTCGTGCGCCCGCCCGTATGCCGCAAAAAGCGCGTCGCCCGGGCGACGCGCTCGCTGATATATTCCGGCGAATTTTATTTCGCGATGATAAGGAAATAATTCTTCTTGCCCTTCTGCACTATCATATACCGCCCGTTGAGCAGCATGTCGGCAGATGCGGGCGCATATGCGTCGGCTATCTTCTCCTTGTTTATCATCACGCCGCCGTTCTGCGTCATCTTGCGCATCTCGCCCTTGGAAGGGAACACCTGAGCCTTCTCCACAAGCAGTTCGGCAAGCGGCATGCCGGCCTCGATGTCGGCACGCGACACCTCAAACGACGGCACACCCTCGAATACCTGCAGCAGCGTGGCCTCGTCGATGCGGTGCAGGATATCGGCGGCCTTGTTGCTGAACAATATCTGCGATGCCTCCACCGCAGCCTCGTAGTCCTCGGCCGAGTGCACCATCGTCGTGATTTCCTTGGCCAGACGCTTCTGCAGCGGGCGTGCACCCGGATCCTGCGCCTGCTCGGCCACAAAAGCCTCGATCTCCTCGCGGCTCAGCGACGTGAATATCTTTATATATTTCTCGGCGTCGGCATCCGACACGTTGAGCCAGAACTGATAGAACTTGTAGGGCGACGTATAGCGCGCATCGAGCCATACGTTGCCGCTCTCCGTCTTACCGAACTTGCCGCCGTCGGCCTTCGTTATCAACGGGCACGTCAGAGCATAGGCCTCGCCGCCCTCGGTACGCCGTATCAGTTCGGTGCCCGTGGTGATGTTGCCCCACTGGTCCGAGCCGCCCAGCTGCAGCCGGCAGCCCTTCTCGCGGTAGAGATGCAGGAAGTCGTAGCCCTGGCACAGCTGATAGGAGAATTCAGTGAACGACATACCCTCGCGGCTCTCGCCCGACAGGCGCTTCTTCACCGAGTCCTTGGCCATCATATAGTTTACGGTGATGTGCTTGCCTACGTCGCGGATAAAGTCGAGAAACGAGAACTCCTTCA
Source organism: uncultured Muribaculaceae bacterium (assembly GCA_910577355.1). Taxonomy (GTDB): domain Bacteria; phylum Bacteroidota; class Bacteroidia; order Bacteroidales; family Muribaculaceae; genus CAG-873. Next base: position 9,813 of record CAJTMY010000053.1, on the reverse strand, counting down.
TCCAGTCGTAATTGTTCACCATCTCGGCGGCGTTGGGCGCGTCGGAGTCGAAATCGAGAAACTTCGACAGCTGGGCGCGTATCGCCTCCTGATTGTGGCGCAGAGTGGCCTCGTCGAGCAGCTTGCGCTCCTGGCTCTTCATCGACGGGTCGCCGATCATGCCTGTGGCGCCGCCTATAAGCGCTATTGGCTTGTGGCCGGCACGCTGGAAGTGCTTGAGCATCATCACGCCCACCAGGTGTCCTATATGGAGCGAGTCGGCCGTGGGGTCGATGCCAAGATAGGCCGTGGTCATTTCTTTATTGAGCTGTTCCTCGGTGCCGGGCATCATCTGGTGTATCATGCCGCGCCAGGTAAGTTCTTCTACAAAGTTCATATGATATATCGTGGTTTATTCAGAAAATCGTTATCCTAATTCGGTGAAAGCGAATGGCAGCAGCGAGCGCACCGACGGCAGCACATATATATCGCCGCTGCTCACGAGCAGCACCTCCACATCGTGCCCCGCGCGACCCTCATACTCGAGCAGCGCCTGCCGGCACGCGCCGCAGGGCGCCACCGGGTGCGACAGCTCCTTGCCGTCGGTGCCGCGGGCGGCGATGGCTATGATTTCGAAGCGAGCCTCCGGAAACCGCGCTCCGGCCGAGAAGCATGCCGACCGCTCGGCACATGTACCCGACGGAAAAGCGGCGTTCTCCTGATTGGCGCCGCATACGGTCTCGCCGTTGTCGAGGGCGATGGCCGCCCCCACATGGAAGTGCGAGTACGGCGCATAAGCGTTGTGAGTGTACCGGCGCGCCAGATCCACAAGACGGCGGCGGCGCTCGTCAAGCTCGTCGTACGACACGCTCTTATAAGGAATGGTAAGCTGTAATTCCTGCATGTTGTTCTTGTTTTGGATTGCAAATTTAGTCTTTATATGTCAAAAAATGAAATTAATACCTCCAAAATTTTATTATTCCATTAATTTGAGCTATTTTTGCAGCTTGAAAAGGCGCGACTGCGCCACCATCCGTCGCATTAAAAGAAAAAACTGAAGATATAAATGGAAAACAAAGCTCCCCAAAACCCCGTGGCTCCGGAAGCTGAGGAGGCACAAGACATCCTCTCCCGCGCCAAAGCCAACAGCAAGCGAATTCTCGTTTTCTCGGTATTCATCCTCGCAGTCATCGCAGCCATCCTGATATGGTTCTTCGTGGCCAAGGCAGGCAGCGCCAAGGCCGACGAGGCAATCGGCCGCGCCGACGTCGCACCCAACGACTCAGTAGCCCTCGTCCTCTATAAAGAGGCCGCACAGAAAGGATACAAGAGCGGCAACCGTGCCAAAGTCGAGGCCGCCATGCGCCTCTATCAGCAGGGCAAGTATCAGGAAGCCCTCGACTACCTCAAGGACGCATCGGTCGACGACAAGATCGTCGCCGCAGGTGTATACACCCTCGAGGGCGACTGCTATGTCAACCTCAAGCAGTACCCCGAGGCACTCAAGGCATTCGACAAAGCCGTCTCCAAAGCCGACAAGAACCCCTCGATCGTACCCCTCATCCTCATCAAGAAAGCCAACGTGCTCCGCGCCGAGAAAAACTATGAAGGCGAGGCCGAGGCTCTACGTACCATCGTGGAGCAATACCCGCAGTTCATGCAGACATCGCAGGTCGACGTCCGCAAGCTATACGAGCGCGCCAAGGCATCCGCAGGCAAGTAAGCTCCGCCCGGGCAATAGAACATTGAATCAGGGATGTTGAAGATTGAAAATTCGACATCCCTGATTCGGCATTTCCGACATCACCGGCATGTAGCTTATTGGTCATATCAGCCCCACAAACACACCCATATGTCTCTCGACACCCTCGCATCCCGCCCCGTAGGCCGTCTCCTGTGGCAATACAGCCTGCCCGCAGTCGTAGGCATGCTCGTCATGGCCCTCTACAACATCGTTGACCGCATATTCATCGGTCAGGTCGTAGGCCCCGAAGCCATCGCAGGCATGGCCCTCACATTTCCTCTGATGAACATCACCACCGCCATAGGCGTCCTCGTGGGCGTGGGATCATCATCCCGCATATCCATCCTAATGGGGCGCGGCGACCGCCCCGCGTCCGAACTGATGCTCGGCAACGCCGCCACACTCACATTCGTAAACGCCGCCATATACATCGCCATATTCGCCACGTGGATGGATCCCATACTCCGCGCCTTCGGCGCCGGCGACACCACCCTGCCCTACGCACGCTCATACATGCTGTGGGTGCTCCCCGGCCTGCTCCTCACCAACGTCGCATTCGGACTCAACAACGTGCTCCGCGCCACCGGATACCCCGCCCGCGCCATGATGACCATGGTAATCGGAGCCGTAGCCAACGTCATCCTCGACGCCATCCTCGTGCTATGGCTCGACATGGGCATGGCCGGAGCAGCCATAGCCACCGACATCGCCATGTCACTCTCGGCATGGTTTGTCGTGAGCCACTTCCTCCGCCCGGGCGTCAACCTCCGCTTCCGCCCCGGCACATTCACCCTCCGCGCACCTGTGGTGCTGTCCATGATATCGCTCGGAGCAGCCCCATGCATCATCAACGTGGCGTCGTGCCTCGTCAACGCCCTCATCAACCGCGCCCTCGTGGCCCACGGCGGCGACATGGCCATCGGCGCCGCAGGCATATTCGTCACCTACACATCACTGCTCGTCACCATAGTGCTCGGCATATCCATGGGGCTGCAGCCCGTCGTGGGATACAACTACGGCGCAGGATTGTACCACCGCCTCCGCCGCGCCTACTGGCTCGCCGTAAGCGTATCCACCGCAATATGCGTCGCAGGCAGCCTCGCCGGCCTCGCCCTGCCCTCCTATATCGCCCGAGCATTCACCTACGACGCCTTCCTTATCGACAGCACCGTCGTATGCCTCCGCCACGCACTGTGGGCATTCGGCGTGGTAGGCTTCCAGGTCATCTCCACCACATATTTTCAGAGCGTGGGCGCGCCCGCACGCGCGATGGTGCTCAGCCTCGCACGTCAGGTCATATTCCTCATCCCACTCATGCTCATCCTCTCCGACAGCCTCGGCGTCGAGGGTGTATGGCTCTCCTTCCCCATATCCGACCTCCTGGCCACGGTTGTCACCGCCGCACTCATATTTCCATCACTTCGGAAGCTCGCCCGCAAAGCGCCGCTAAACGATGAAACCACCCTCCATGTGGCGTAAAACACTCCAAAACGCTCTCCCGAAACACCTATTTCGCGTTTTTTCGCAAAAAACTTCCGAAAATATTTGCACGGAATCAAAATCCGCCTTAACTTTGCACTCGCAAAAAGGCCACAAGCCGATGCCTCTCCTGCCAAGGTTAGAGAACCAAAAACAAGGTGTGGTAGTTCAGCTGGTTAGAATACCTGCCTGTCACGCAGGGGGTCGCGGGTTCGAGTCCCGTCCATACCGCCAGAGGAGAGAGGAGAATGAGAAATCGCTAAACTTCGGTTTACGTTTCTCATTCTTTTTTATTATTCCGTCAATCCCATCACAGCGGAGCGTCCGCAGGACGCCGATTTGAAAGTAACCGGGTACACCGAGCCACAAGCGAGGCGTGCCCGGATTTCGACAACCCCGCAAAAGGCGTGCGAAGTACGCCGATTTACATATCAGCTACGAAAACAAAAAAATCCGTGGAAATCCGCGCAATCCGTGTGCGGGGCATCAACCGGACGGACAAGCATCTCCAATTCTCCCGTTTGGCTTATTCTTGGTCATTTTATCTTATTACAAGCCCGGATATTGCAAACCGCCGTCTCCGCTCTTATCTTTGTAAAATAGTCCTAAACAACCCGGTATCATGAAAAAACAACTCCTTTTTGCACTTACCGGCCTGCTGATGGCGGCCTGCCAATCACAGGGCGACGACCCCACGCCGCCCGACGACAAGGCGCTCCCCGCCGAAGAAACAGAAGTGAGCCAAATCACCGCCGACGTCAACTCAGCCGAAGTCCGCAACATCCTCGGCAGCCTCTTCGGCAAAGAGCGCGGCCGCTCCGACGGTTATACCATATCACTGCTCAAAGACAACCGCGGCATCGACCGCATCATCTGCATCAACTACGACAACGACGGCGGCTTCGCACTCCTCAGCGCCGACAAGACATACAACCCCATCCTCGCCTACTCCGACAAAGGAAACTTCAGCGTCACCGACAGCCTCCCCTTCCCCCTATCCGACTGGTTGGACTGCACAATGCACGACATCGCCGCATCCCAATCCCTCCCCGCCGACTCCCTGCATAAAATAGCACGCAAATGGCGCAGATACGAATACACCCCGATGCTCCTTGCCGAAGGATACCCCTCGGACGGCAACATATCGAATGAAGAATATCAGGCCTTGACGCGAAAGATCATGGACAAGATGACCGAATGGAGTTCACAAGGATATCGCTACTATCCCGTCGACAGTTATGACGGTACTACCTCGCTTGGCGATAAAAATGGAATTGCATCATACGTACAAGGCATAATGTATCCTCCATATGCAGACTATTATCGAGATCTGACATTCATTGTCGAGAAAGACACGGAGAGTTCAAGCGGTCGCGGACAGTGGATGCGCACAAAATGGGAACAGAAAAACGGTTATAACCAAAGCTTTGAATTTAAACCGGGCAGCTCCACCGAAAGGATTCCGGTTGGCTGTGGCCCGATAGCCATCGGACAGCTTATGTATGCTTATAAATTTCCCACATCCTATAATTGGAACGCAATGGTAGGTGAAGGTGACGGAAACAAAGCCACATCCGATTTTTTATTGGAAATAAAAAATAAATGTAAAGCTCATTTCTCATTTGGTACTGATGAGACTCCCGAAGGGACATCATGTTATCCGGAAGATATAGTAAGAGCACTGAAAGAATACGGATACAAATTCATTGAACGGGATAGCAAGACTTTGAGTTACGTACAGATGCTTTACTACCCGGCTATTCTATGCAGCCACCTTTCGTGGACAGAGAACGGCAAGCAGAAAAAAGATGACCATGCCTGGATTGTGGAGGGCGGTCGAACAACCACTTCTATCACCATGACCGAAATATGGACTTTCGCAGGAGAGATGAACTTCAGTGCAGTCCACCGAGAAACAAGCGATCCGCTCCACACACTTATGGTACATTACGTAAACTGGGGCTGGGGATTGGAAGGATTGCCCAATGCTTATTATGATCTTACCCCGATGATCCCAAATGGATATAACTCCAATCCGGTATTTTTTGCTTTACAAAATGTCGAACCAAATATCTGATAGTATGATGAAACCATTCAATAAACTGATTGCTATGGCAATCGCGCTGCTTGGAATGGTCGCAATCAGCGCCTGCCAATCGCAAAGCGACGAGCCTTCCAATAATGGAAAAATCGATTCCAACTTCCTCTTAGCTCTCGCCCGCGGCGACGAGTCGATAATACTGCAACTCAACGACTATCACGTCTACAAAAAGAAAAATTCGGATGACCGATGGACGGAAACTCTCCTTTTAGGCGGTGGAGCGAGGAGCCTGATCATAACCGAAGGTAAAGCTTTGCGTTCTGTTGACTTAATCGATTCGACCAGTGGCACATCGATTTTATACTATCCCTGGGATGTTTACTGCCGTGAAACGGGTTGCAAAAAATGGTTTACCTTTGCTTTCCCGCTTGAATATGACCCGGATAATCAAACGGTTACAATAGGAACATCCAAAAAAAATATCGAAAAAGCAGAAGGTCGTGAATTAATCTATTCGGAAGTCATAGATCAAGAATTTGATGGTGAGCCGGGGGTGGTTAAATTCGTATTTTACTATGTAATATCCCCTTGGGAGAACCTTGATTACACAGTTGTGAGCACGACAAGAGAAGCAAAAATCGAGATTGTAAAACTGCTCCGCGAACATTACGGAGATGTAATGGAGCTTAAGGATTCGGATTTTCCGGAAAATGAGTTTCCTCCTGTATTGGAGTTAAATCCGGTGCTTGATCTTGCCGCTATGGAAGATGACCTTGCCAATGGCCGCGACGAGTGGTACAGCTGGAGGAGGCAAACATATCCTCAAATATATCCTGATTAATGAGAATATGCATTAAAGCCTAATAGTAATCCATGAAACCAAAACATAACTTCAACATATCCGCAATATGCTTTGCGCTGTTTGCAATAGCCTTGCTGTCTGCTTGTTCCGACGATCCGGATCACCAATATAAGTATAAAGGCAAGGTTGACTCAAATATACTTTCGAGCCTCGCCGAAGGTAAGACGTCCATTATTTACGGACTTGACAGAATAGTGATCCTGCAAAAAAACAAAATGCCAAAACCGGCAAATATGGAGATTGGCAGACAGACGAGGATCGCTTTATGAATGGCGGCTATCTGCGGATCATTGATGGTCATTCATACGTTGCTACGGATTTCTATGGACACAGTATTCAACCGAGTCTAATTTACTTTCCATGGGATATATATTGTCGTGAGACAGGCTACGACAAAACCGTCACAATCATCAGCTCCTTCGATTATAATTCAGATGACCGACAAATTATAATCGACGAAATCCCACATGATGTCGAAAAGGCTGAAGGCAACACACTGAATATATCGCTTACAAGTACGCATCAGAATATAAACGGTGAAAATATCCTGGAGAAAACAGTTAGTTACTACACAATCCGACAACAGGGAGAGGTCAACACCGATAATCTACTGCCTTTCAACACTGAACAAGAGGCAAAACTGGCCGTCGTCAAAATGATGCGTCAATACTTCGGCGATTTCGTGAATGTAAATGATTATCTGCCTGCCGACAAAGCCATAGTACACCCTGTCATTAATCTTGCGCTTATGGAAGAAGATTTGGCAGCCGGACGATATAGCGAAGGCATTACATCCAAATACATGGATGACGAAAACTCATCGCTAAACGGCAGACGGTAAGCCCGCCGACGCCATCTCAGACCCCCGCCACCGAAATCCCGATTTGCACAACCGGGATTTTTTTCGTATCTTTGCGCGATTTATGCGATTAAAACACTTTATTATATAAGCTTATATGAATCCAATCAAAAAAACCATCACGCTTGCTGACGGCCGCACCATCACACTGGAGACCGGGAAACTTGCAAAGCAGGCCGATGGAGCGGTAGAACTCCGCATGGGCAACACCATGCTCCTCGCCACCGTAGTTTCCGCAAAGGAAGCCGGCGAAGGTGTTGACTTCATGCCACTGACAGTAGAGTACAAAGAGAAATTTTCTTCCAACGGTCGTTTCCCCGGTGGTTTCCTCAAGCGCGAAGGCCGCGCCAGCGACTACGAGATCCTCACATCACGCCTCGTCGACCGCGTCCTGCGCCCCCTCTTCCCCGACAATTACCACGCTGATACTTTCGTAAATATCACCATGTACTCGGCCGACGGCGAGGAAATGCCCGACGCCCTCGCAGGCCTCGCAGCTTCCGCAGCCATCGCTTGCAGCGACATCCCCTTCAACGGACCCATCTCCGAAGTCCGCGTTGCACGCATCGACGGCGAGTACGTCATCAACCCAACATTCGCACAACTCGAGAAAGCCGACATGGAGCTCATGGTCGGCGCCACATACGACAACATCATGATGGTCGAAGGCGAGATGAAGGAAGCTTCCGAGGCCGAACTCCTCGGCGCCCTCAAAGCCGCCCACGACGCCATCAAGGAGCAGTGCAAGGCTCAGCTCGAACTCGCCGAGGCAGCCGGCAAGACCGTAAAGCGCGAATACTGCCACGAAGTCAACGACGAAGACCTCCGCAAGGACGTCCACGACAAGTGCTACGACAAGGTATACGCCGTCGCCAAGGCCGGCTCAGCCGACAAGCACTGGCGCATCGACTCATTCGAGCAGATCTGCAACGACTACATCGAATCACTCCCCGAGGACGAGCGCGAAGAGAAGACACCCCTCGTGAAGCGCTACTATCACGACGTGGAGAAAGAGGCCATGCGCCGCTGCGTCCTCGACGAAGGCATCCGCCTCGACGGCCGCAAGACCACCGAGATCCGACCCATATGGTGCGAGACCGACTACCTCCCCGGCCCCCACGGATCAGCCGTATTCACCCGCGGCGAGACTCAGGCCCTCGCCACAGTCACCCTCGGCACCAAGCTCGACGAGAAGATCCTCGACGACGTCCTCAACCAAGGCCGCGAACGCTTCCTCCTCCACTACAACTTCCCCCCCTTCTCCACCGGCGAGGCACGCCCCGTACGCGGCGTCGGACGCCGTGAGATAGGCCACGGAAACCTCGCCCACCGCGCCCTCAAGAGCATGTTCCCCGACGACTTCCCATACGTATGCCGCATCGTCAGCGACATCCTCGAGTCAAACGGCTCCTCATCCATGGCCACCGTATGCGCCGGCACACTCTCCCTGCTCGACGCAGGCGTCAAGATGAAAAAGCCCGTCGCAGGCATCGCAATGGGCCTCATATCCGACGGCTCCAAATACGCCATCCTCAGCGACATCCTCGGCGACGAAGACCACCTCGGCGACATGGACTTCAAAGTCACCGGCACACGCGACGGCATCACCGCCACACAGATGGACATCAAGTGCGACGGCCTCAGCTACGAGATCCTCGAGAAAGCACTCATGCAGGCCCGCGAAGGACGCCTCCACATCCTCGGCATCATCAACGAGACAATCCCCGCCCCCCGCGAGGACTACAAGCCCCACGTGCCCCGCATCGTCACCATGCTCATTCCCAAAGAGCTCATCGGCGCAGTCATCGGCCCGGGCGGAAAAGTCATCCAGGGCATACAGGAAGCCTCGGGCGCCACTGTATCAATCGACGAGATCGCCGAAGGCGGATACATCGAGGTAGCCGCCGCCAACAAAGCCAGCATCGACAAGGCACTCGAGATGATCAACGCCATCGTCGAGCTCCCCGAAGAAGGCAAGACCTACCACGGCACCGTACGCAACATCATGGACTTCGGCGCATTCGTCGAATTCATGCCCAACCGCGACGGCCTGCTCCACATCTCCGAGATATCATGGGACCGCCTCGAAGACATGGCCGCATCCGGCCTCAAGGAAGGCGACGAAGTCGACGTCAAGCTCATCGAGATCGACAAGAAGACCGGCAAATACCGCCTCTCAATGCGCGCCCTGCTCGAAAAGCCCGAAGGCTACGTAGAGCCCCAGCGCCGCGAACGCGGACCCCGCCGTGAAGGACGTCCCGCCGACGGAACCGAACGCCGCGAGCGCGGCCCCCGTCGCGAAGGCGGCGAACGCGGTCCCCGCGGCCCGCGCCACAACAAAGACTGATCCCAAACAACGACAACCATAACACCCACGCACTCCCCACCCCGGGGAGTGCGTTTTTCATACCGAGAGTGTGTCAAAATTTGCAAAATCAGTAGGAACGCTATTAATCGCATCCGCGCCCGGATGGCCGGGCGTCCGCAGGACGCCGATTTCATAGTAACCCCGTACGCCGAGCCCAAAAGCGAGGCGTGCGGGGATAACGACCCACAACGAAAGGCGTGCGGAGTACGCCGATTTACACAACAGCCCCGCCGAAGAGTTGTAACCCTGCGCAGCCGATCGTCTGCAGGACGATGATTTGAAAGTAACCGGGTACACCGAGCCCCTAAGGCGAGGTGTGCCCGGACTGCGTATCATATGGCCGTGGCGTCCGCACGGACGCCGATTTACATAGCACCCCCGCCGATTTCACGGTTCACGGCATCCCCATTGCACGATTGTTAAATATGTCACATACATGTTACATATACCTCACAATACCATGTATGCTACACTATTGTAA
>CAJTMY010000052.1 GCA_910577355.1 uncultured Muribaculaceae bacterium | reverse complement strand
TGATAATCAGTTGACTCTCTTTTGATTATTTTTATCGAACTCACGTTAAATACATAAAAAGCTCATACATAAATGCGAGTACCGACAGAGCAAGTCCCGCGTACATCACCACAGTGGGACGACGGCGACCGTCCGACGCCTTCGCCGCCGGCACAACGACAGGACCACCCGCCACCGATACCCGCGCAGGCAGCCCCAACCGAGCAACTATATCCTCGCGCTCATTCTCGCCGAGCCGCACCCACTGCGTGCGGCTCAGATAATAGTTGAACTCGCGCGGCAGCTCCACATCCTCCATAAAAACAGGGATCATTCGCTTATGCTGCGCATGTGCGTTGTCTATCTCGTTGAGCACATCCTCGCTCGTCACCGATCGCGATGTGATCACCACCACAAAGGTATCGCAACTGTCTATACCCTGCATGATAGCTCTAGCATAAGGCATGCCGGGACTAATGTCGCGCGGGGCGATCCAGCAGCGGTATCCATTGTCTTCAAGGGCTTCCACCAACCATTTCACACGGTCGGAATCCTTTGACGAATGACTTATAAAAATATCATACTGAGACATAAACGTCTGTTTTATTGCTGTGAATAAATATCCTCCACCACAAGGCCGGCGAGTGTGAGACCGAAGATAGCCGTGGTGTGGGCAAACGTGCCGTTGGCGCCGTCGGGCGACCGCTCGGGCTGCGCAAGACTTTCGGGCGAGTACACGCATTGGAATTTACGGGCGGGATATATCCCGCGCCGCTTGAACCATTGGCGCAACGACCGCGCAAGCGGGCAGCCCTGCACTTTCCAGAACTCGGCTGTAGCTATCTGCGACGAATGCAGCTTGCGAGCCGCTCCCATCGACGAATAGAACCGCACCCCGGGGGTCGCTGTCGCACGCAATATAAGTTCGGCCTTGGAGTCGCGCGAATCTATGGCATCGACGATGTAATCATAATCGTCGAGCGGATAGTCGGCAGCATTTTCCGGCGAATAGAAATCAAATACCGGCTGCACATCTATCTCCGGATTGATGTCGCGGAAATGTGTGGCAAGCACCTCCACCTTCGGCTGCCCCACCGTGGATACAAGAGCCGGAAGCTGCCGGTTGATATTGGAGACCTCCACCCTGTCGCGGTCGATGATGGTAATATGGCCTATGCCGGTGCGGACAAGCGCCTCGGCACACCACGAGCCCACACCGCCCACACCGGCCACAAGCACACGCGCGGCCTTGAGCCGCTCCACCATGCCGGGTGGCGCTATCAAGGCCGTGCGCTGGAATATCTGTGCGTAGGTGTACGGATCCATCACATGTCTTCTTCGATCGAGAAGGGGTCGTCGGGCAGGTCGGCATCGAAGTCGAGAGCGTCGCTCTTGGCCGACGAACCGGACGATGCAGCCTCCCCGTCAACAGCGTCGGACGACGAAGGCTTTATGCTCTTGGTCTTTTTCAGCTTCGGACTTTTTTCCGCCTCGCGCAGAGCTTCGAGTACCTTTGCAGACAGCTCTTCGGCCAGTTCCGGATTGTCCTCGATCACCGACTTGGCGGCATCACGGCCCTGCGCGATCTTCTCATCATTGTAGCTGAACCATGAACCGCTCTTCTTGATGATGCCGTATTCCACACCGAGATCGAGAATTTCGCCGCTCTGCGATATGCCCTTGCCAAACATGATGTCGAACTCGGCGCGGCGGAATGGAGGCGCCACTTTGTTCTTCACAACCTTCACGAGCGCGCGGCGTCCCAGCACCTCATCGCCGTCCTTGATCGAAGCTCGCGAACGGATATCGATGCGCACCGACGAATAGAACTTGAGCGCGTTGCCACCCGTTGTGGTCTCCGACGGCCCGAACATCACGCCTATCTTCTCGCGCAGCTGATTGATGAATATGCAGCATGTGTTGGTGCGCGCGATGGCGCCTGTGAGCTTGCGCATGGCCTGCGACATAAGGCGGGCCTGAAGGCCCACGTTGCGGTCGCCCATCTCCCCCTCTATCTCATTCTTGGGGGTAAGTGCGGCCACAGAGTCCACCACGAGTATATCTATCGCCGACGAGCGTATCAGCTGCTCGGCTATCTCGAGAGCCTGCTCGCCATTGTCGGGCTGAGCCATAAGCAGGTTGTTTATGTCCACGCCGAGACTTTGGGCATAAAAACGGTCGAAGGCATGCTCGGCGTCGATTATGGCGGCGATGCCGCCCATCTTCTGCGCCTCGGCTATGGCATGGATGGCCAGGGTGGTCTTGCCCGACGATTCGGGGCCGTATATCTCGATGATGCGTCCGCGGGGATAGCCGCCCACACCGAGGGCATAGTTGAGACCCACCGAGCCCGAAGGAATCACCTCGATATCCTCTATCGAATCGTCTCCGAGTTTCATTATAGCGCCGCGGCCAAAGTCCTTCTCTATCTTTCCGAGAGCCTGGGCAAGCGCCTCGCGACGGGCAGCCATGGGGTCGGCCGGTGTCTTATCCTTAGTCTTTTTGCTTGTTTCTTTTGCCATTATGATATGTTTTTAGAGATTACAATATTGATATGTCTTATCGACAATGCAAAGTTAACGCTCCATATGTGCAACAATCCGGCACACACTGCTTAAAAATTGCAAAACGCCGGTCAAAGCCTTTACATTACAAAGGTAACGAAAAAAACGCAGGTCGAGATGTTAACGACAGTTAAAGAATAATCCGGTCCGAACAATCCGGCCCTCGCCGTGTTTTACATATACATAGCGAAAATTACTTTTTCCATTGCAAAAGAAATGTGATAATGATTGGTTTATTCCAACGTGGCGGCGCCGGGAGGCAGCCGCCACGTTGGGTTTATGCAACCTCCATAAGCCGTTTTCGCCAAATCACGGAACAAAACTCCGCCAAACGTCGGAATAAAAACCCGCCAAATATCGGAATTGCCGGATTAATTGCTTACCTTTGCAATATCAAACAGCTTATAATCAAATATATAATAGATATAACATCCCAGTAAAGGAATAAACAAAAAATGCCCCGAGATCGCTTGACCCGGGGCATCTTTGTCTGATAGTATTATCAGTTGGAAATCCTTATTTTTTCGGCTTTCGTGCCTTGGCGGCGGATGTATATGCCTGCCGAGGGTTTGGCCACACGGCGGCCCTGCAGATCGTAGTATTCTACCGGCGTATCGGTATCGATGTCTATTATCGCATTGTCGACCGAGTCATATCCGGGCAGGTCGATAATCAGGTCGGTATAGCTGTAATTGGGGAAGCATACCCGGCCGTCTTTAAAGGTCGCATGCTGTATGGTGCCATCGGTAGGTTTATAGAAACGGTTGCTCATGAAATAGTTGTGATCGCCCAATCCGTTAGGACGGTCATATTCATAGCTGAAGTTGCCGGGTTCGGTCACATCAAACACAAACCAGAATGTATCGTCGATGCTGAATGTTTCCGGACGAGATGGAGCGTCGTTGCCGTTGAACATCCTATCGAGCAGAGAGTTGAATGTATCGGCCAGACCACAAGAGGGGCTGTATGGATTCACCACACGGTAGATCTCGCGGTCGGTATCGGTACGCTTCTCAATATCCACCTCCCAATACAGCTTGTCTTCCGGGAAATACACCATTTCTATTTCACCGGTTTCATTATCCATGATCAACGGATACGAAGGGTTATCGGGATGATGCCATACGCCACGGCCTACCGGTGCCCATGTGCCCTCGGGAGACAGGTTGGAGAACACGCCTGATATCTTGTATATGCCCATGTATTTGTCAGTGTCATCGTATGCAAGGGCCAGGACACGGTAATATCCGTAGCCGTTGGTATAGTCGATGTTGAGGTCATCGGTCGCTTCCTTATAGTCGCATGCGCCGGCTATGATAGCGTTGAGGTCGTCGGTAGAGAATCCCTGATCGAATCTTGTTATATAGCGCAGATGGTCTACACCGTTAGTGTCTATGCCGAGAGTAATGCTTCGGTCGGTGGATTTCATGCCTCCGGCCTTGACATAGAAGCCGAAGTCAATATCCGGCCTGGCATCGGGCAGCAAGTAGGCATAGTCGTTGAATTTGAACCCTTGATTATCGAATAATACGAAAAAAGCATTGCTGAGTGTGAAGATACGGCGTGCCTCGGAATAGGAGACACTGCACATGAAATCTATCGACCTACAGCCATAATATTCGGCCAACATCGACGGCACCGGCATACCGGTAGGCGTCTGTGTTATAGTACCGTAGCAGGACGCCGCATTGTAATCGGCGATCATATCGCTGTAACCGAAGAGTTTGCAGAATTTGATCTGCCATACCGACTCGTCGCTACGCAGCTTGCGCACCATCACTTCGGATGTGTTGGCAATTACGATTTTCTCGTCGCCCTCTCTGCAATATTGGTTGAACGACGCTTCCATATTCTCGTGAATATCGTCGGTGGTTGCCGTGCCGAGGCTCTCCCACTCGGTATAATCGGCATCAGCAAGGGCGGCAACGCGGTCGGGCGACGCAATGACAGGTGCCATTGCACCGGGCAGATACTCGGTGATCCTCACCGGTCGCGAAGAGGTGGCGACAGCCGTGATGCAGGTGCATGCCGCGAGCACAAAAGTGTAGAATTTATTCATACAGTATTTTTTGATATGAAAGAGGCTGCACAATAATCAAGGACTACGGCGCAGCCTCCTATATATTATGTTATCGTTTGGAAATCCTTATTTTGTCGGTTTTTGTGCCTTGGCGGCGGATGTAGATGCCTGCCGACGGGTCGGCCACGCGGCGCCCCTGCATATCGAAGTATTCCACAGGCGCGTCGGTATCCACGGCTATGATATCATCGACACCGAGTGTCGATTCGGGGATTGTATAATCAACGGTACGATAAGTTCCGCCGCCCGGATTTTCCAGATATATACGTATACCCCCATTATATGTTTTGCTATTTCCGTAATCATTGTAGAGTCCGGCTACAGGAACCGTATAGCTGCCGTCTTCATTCCGAGCACATTCCACCTGATTAGAGGCACTTACTGTCTCCATCCTCATCGGAAGGTAGGTCTGTCCCCATTGTATCAGGCCGCCTTCGGGCGAGGGAGAAACGCGAAGCACTATTTCATTTTCCGTACATTCGACAATCTCTACATCATACAGCCCGTTCATAACTACGCTGATACCCGAAGCCTCATCAGGCAATTCAAGCTTTTTAAGGTTGGTACATCCTGTAATGCGCACATACGACGAGGTTTCGGAGGATATA
Organism: uncultured Muribaculaceae bacterium; assembly: GCA_910577355.1. GTDB lineage: Bacteria > Bacteroidota > Bacteroidia > Bacteroidales > Muribaculaceae > CAG-873. The sequence goes on along the minus strand of CAJTMY010000052.1, from coordinate 7,360 downwards.
CCATCTTGAGGAAATATGATTTCCGACAGCACCTTATTATTTCCAATCCCGGTGATAATTGAGAGTTCGGTACAAGCTCCGAAATCGATAGACTCCAAAGCACTGCAAGTCCAAAAGCAATCTGTCCTGACGGTTTTCAGATTCTCGGAGGCAGTGAACGTCTTTATGCAGCTGTTGCCTGCAAACAGACTGTTGGTCATGGCTACAACCGGATACTCGCCGCCTTTGTATTGCTCAGTCTCGGGCAGCACAAAGTCCTCCGCGAGCGACTCGGCGTCTATCACCTTATATGCCGCCAAGCAGCCATTATCAAAAGAGTAGCGCATGCCTCCGGCATCCACATATTCACCCGACTGATAATGGTCGAGCTGGAATCGTATGTAAAAAGACTGATCTCCATACTCGAAGCCAACAAACATTACGATATATGCGGATATCGGCGTCACACCCACAGTCTCGCCATTTTCTGTCCGGTAATTGGCATCAAGCTCGATCACACCGTTCTCGTCTGGATACACTTTCGGGCCATAACCGGAGCTTAAAAAAGGTTTTAGCTTCTCGCCGTCGGGTCCGTAAAATTCAAAATTTCTGAGGATTATACGATTTGCCGATTCGCTGTGTTGTACAAATACCTCGCCACAGCCACTACCCTGTTCAAAATTTATAGCAGGAGCGGTATTAGTAAAGAACGATTTGATGTTCACCCTTTTAAGGGTTGGGATATCACTTAGATACATCGTCGAAGACAACTGTCTTTCAAAACCTTCGCCATAGGTGAATTCCGTAATCTCAGATCCAGTGAACGCATTCCGGTCAACCGATGTCACGGCATATTCCGTGCCGTCGTATGTCACGGTGGGATTCAATGTGACGGCGCCGGTGTAGACGCCTTGGGGTGGAGCTACTACCGTAGCGCGTGTGCCCGACAGCCGGTACCACAGGCCATCGATCTCGACTGTCTGCGCCGCTGCGGTCAACGACAGCAGCAGGCACGAGATTGCTGCAAGTAAAGTTTTTAACATATTGATTTATGATTGGTTTATATCGCAAAGGTAGTGCATTACGGTTATATCAATCGCAAACAAATGTTAAAAATGGGGGGGTAATTTAAAGGTTGTTAACAACATTGCTTTCGATAATTTTGCGTTCTCAGAAATAGTCGCTAATTTTACGGTTTAAATCATAAATCATGAAAAACACAATTATCACACACATCTTTGCGGCCATGACGCTGCTTGCGGCAGCCTTCACGACAGAGGCCCGCACGATAGCGACCGACAGTTTCGCCACCTCCGATATCCGCGACCTTGCTCTCATCTATCAGGGCAGCCGTCACCGCATCGACTGGAACCAACAGGAGATCGAGCCTTACGTGACTCACCGGTTTGCCGACGGAACGGAAGAATGGCTCTTTGACGGCTTTCTGTTCCTCGATTTCAAGGACGGCACCGGCCATGCCTATACACCGCTTATGGACTCTATCGCGGCACGCCGCGAACATTGGGAATGGTATCTGGGACGCGTGTTCGAGCGGGACAAAGGTCTTGACGCCCTCGACAGGTGTATCACCGAAAAGAAGAGAACTCTCGGAGAGCCGCCATTCCGACACAAGGTTGTGCTTACCGTGCCGGTGCCGTTTCCGGGACAGACCGACTGGGGCGAACTCAACGGCCGTCCGCTCGACTTCAACAACATCGCCGACCGTAAAGCTGCAGTAATATGGTTCATCGACCGGCTCGTCGACGGATTCGCCGCACAGAAATACCGCAACCTCGATCTCGACGGCATATACTTCCTCGCCGAGGACATAGCCACGACCAAGGATTTTCCACGTGAGATAGCCGAGCACATCCATTCCAAAGGGCTAAAATTCGTATGGATACCGTACTTCATGGCGGAGGGACACGAACGATGGCACGAGCTCGGCTTCGACATCGCCTACCATCAGCCAAATCACTTCTTCGAGGCACATATTCCGGATTCGCGTCTCGACGATGCCATTGCCGAAGCGCTCAGGTATGGCATGGCCATGGAATTCGAATGTGACGAACGCGCTCTCGAATCGTCGCCCGACGGTTTCGCTCCGCGCATGGACGCATATATCGATGCATTCGAGCGCCACGGCGTGTTCGAGCGTTCGGCGATAGCCTACTATACAGGCAATCACCTTTTCCTCGATTTCAGCCGCGAGCGCACGCCCGCCAATATCCGGCTCGCCGACCGGCTCGCCCGCCTGATTGTAGCGCGACACAAGAAATAGCATGCCACCCTTCCGACGCAGCGCGCCCCCCGGATTTTCCGGAGGGCGCGCCGTAATATATATGATCCTTATCAGATGGAAGTGCGGGCCACTTCGACTTCCTCGAAGCTCTCGACGATATCTCCTACCTTGATGTCGTTGAATCCTGCGATAGAGAGGCCGCAGTCGTAGCCGGAGGCTACCTCGCGCACGTCGTCCTTGAAGCGCTTGAGCGAACCGAGGTCGCCGGTGTAGCGCACGATGCCGTCGCGGATGAGACGCACTCGGTTGCCGCGCTTTATCTTGCCTTCGCGCACGATGGCGCCGGCGATGGTGCCTACCTTGCTGATGTGGTAGGTCTCGAGCACTTCGGCCGAGCCGACAATCTCTTCCTTTATCTCGGGTGCAAGCATGCCGGCCATGGCGTCCTTCACCTCCTCGATGGCCTGGTAGATGACCGAATAGAGGCGTATCTGTATGCCCTTCGACTCGGCCGCACGCCGTGCGGCGATGGAGGGACGCACCTGGAAGCCAACGATGATGGTGTGGTCATCGGCCGATGCGAGGGTGACATCACTTTCCGAAATCTCGCCCACTGCCTTGTGGATGACGTTGACCTGAATCTCCTCGGTGGAGAGCTTGATGAGCGAGTCGGAAAGGGCTTCGATCGAGCCGTCCACGTCGCCCTTGACGATGATGTTGAGCTCGTGGAAGTTGCCGAGCGCCTGGCGGCGGGCAAGTTCCTCGAGTGTGAGGCCCACCTGAGTGCGGAGTCCCTGTTCACGCTGCAGCTGTTCGCGTTTGGAGGCTATCTCGCGGGCCTCCTGCTCGGTCTCCATCACGTTGAATGTGTCGCCGGCCTGCGGGGCGCCGTTAAGACCGAGGATAAGCGCCGGAGTGGCGGGACCTGCCTCGCGGATGCGTTGGTTGCGCTCGTTGAACATGGCCTTCACGCGGCCGAAGTGGTTGCCTGCGAGCACCACGTCGCCCACATGCAGTGTGCCGTTCTGCACGAGCACGTTGGCCACATATCCGCGGCCCTTGTCGAGAGTCGACTCTATGATGGTGCCGACGGCGCGGCGGCCGGGATTGGCCTTGAGTTCGAGCATCTCGGCTTCGAGAAGCACCTTCTCCATGAGTTCCTCCACACCTATGCCCTGCTTGGCCGAGATATCCTGCGACTGGTATTTGCCACCCCAGTCTTCCACGAGGTAGTTCATGGCGGCAAGTTCTTCCTTGATCTTGTCGGGATTGGCGTGGGGCTTGTCGATCTTGTTGATGGCGAATATCATGGGGACACCGGCGGCGGCGGCATGGTTGATAGCCTCGACAGTCTGCGGCATCACGCTGTCGTCTGCGGCGACGATGATGATACACAGGTCTGTGACCTTGGCTCCGCGGGCACGCATGGCGGTGAATGCCTCGTGGCCGGGAGTATCAAGGAAGGTGATGTGACGGCCGTCGGCCAGTGTCACGGAATACGAGCCTATATGCTGTGTGATACCGCCTGCCTCGCCGGCGATTACGTTGGCCTTGCGGATATAGTCGAGCAGCGATGTCTTGCCGTGGTCGACGTGACCCATGACGGTGACGATCGGCGGACGCGGCACGAGATCTTCCTCCGAGTCCTCCTCCTGGTGTATGGCATCGGCGACTTCGGCCGATACATACTCGGTGCGGAAGCCGAACTCATCGGCCACGATATTTATGGTCTCGGCATCGAGACGCTGATTGATAGATACCATCACACCGAGATTCATACATGTGGCGATGACCTGGTTGATGGGCACGTTCATCATGACAGCCAGGTCGTTGGCAGTCACAAATTCGGTGAGCTGGAGGGTGCGGCTTTCAGCCATTTCGGCCTCGTTGGCCTCGCGCATGCGCTCGGATGCGGCCTCGCGTTTCTCTTTACGCCACTTGGCGCCTTTCTTGAGGCCCTTGTCCTTGGCTGTGAGGCGTGCGAGGGTTTCCTTTACCTGCTTCGATACGTCCTCCTCGGTCACCTCGGGCGCGGGTGCGGGACGGCGCTGAGGCTGCTGCGCGCTCTTGCCGCCACGGCGCTGACCCTGGCCGTGGTTGCCGCCTCGCTGACGGTCGGCTGTGCCGCTCTGGCCATCCTGACGGCGGCCTTCGCCACGGGGAGCATCACCGGCTGTACGGCCTGCCTTCTCGATGTCCACTTTATCCTTGCCTATGCGTTTGCGCTTCTGGCGTCCCTGATCGGAAGCGCCCTGCGCTCCGGCTCCCGACTTCTGACCGCCGCGGCGTTCGTCCTTGCCTTTCTTTTTGGGACGTGTGGTCTGGTTTATGGCGTCAAGATCGATCTTGCCCACGATGTTGAGCGATACAGCCGGCTTGGGCGAGCCCGGGCTGAACACCTCCGGCTCGGCAGCAGGCTTGGTTTCTTCGGCCTTTGACACTTCGGTCTTGGTCTCGGCCGCAGTCTGCGGTTCAGCCGCGGGCTTCGGCTCCTCGGTTTTCTGCGCAGCAGGTTTTGGGCTGCTGTGCGCCGGCGTGGTGGCGGTCGCGGCAGGCCGCGACCCTACGTGCGCGAGAGGTGCGGTCGTGGTGGCGGCAGGTTTCTCCTCCGCTTTCGGAGCGGGTGCCGGTGCGGGCTTCTCCTCGACCTTCGGAGCAGGGGCGGCAGGTTTCTCCTCCGCTTTCGGAGCAGAAACCGGAGCCTCGGCTTTTGGCTCCGGAGCCTTGATCACCGGATTACCCTTGGAGTCGAGTTCCAGATGTCCCAGAATGCGGGGTTGTTTCACTGACGGATCGGCATTCGGCACTTCGGGCTTGGCTTCGACGGGAGTCGGCGCGGGTGTCTGACGCGCAGGGGCGGCAGGGGTGTTTGATTTTAGTTTAAAGTCGTGGTCGGGCTTGAATTTTTTCACCAGCAAGTCCACCACGTCGTCCTCGACGCGCGTGTTCGGACTCTCTTCGATGCTGATGCCTTTCTCGCTCAGAAAACTGAACACGGTAGGGAGTGCCACGTTCAGTTCCTTCGCTATTGTGCTGATTTTTGTTTTCGCCATATATTGTTGTTACGTTTTTTACTTGGATGTATTAGAGGAGAGCGGACGGGGCATGGATGCCTCAGTCCTCGAACTCGGCCTTGAGTATGCCGATGACGTTGTCGACGGTATCTTCCTCCAGATCGGCATCCTCGATGAGCATCTCGCGTGGAGCGTTGAGCACGTTTTTGGCGGTGAGGCAACCGATGTTCTTGAGGGCTTCGATAACCCACTCGTCGATCTCGTCCTTGAATTCGTCGAGGTAGATGTCTTCCTCCACGGTCTCCTCGGTATCGCGGTATACGTCGATCACATAGCCGGTGAGCATTGATGCGAGCTTGATGTTGAGGCCGTTCTTGCCGATGGCGAGCGATACCTCCTCGGGGCGGAGTATCACCTCGGCCTTCTTCTCCTCCTCGTCGATGCGGATCGATGTGATCTTGGCGGGCGACAGGGCGCGCTGGATGAAGAGGCTCGGGTTGGCGGTATAGTTGATGACGTCGATGTTCTCGTTGCGCAGTTCGTGCACGATGCCGTGGATACGTGAACCCTTCACGCCCACGCAGGCGCCCACAGGGTCGATGCGGTCGTCGTACGACTCCACTGCTATCTTGGCACGCTCGCCGGGGATGCGGGCAATGGCACGGATGGATATGAGACCGTCGTGTATCTCGGGCACCTCAAGCTCAAAGAGGCGGCGCAGGAATTCGTTGCTTGTGCGCGACACGGTGATCTTGGGGTTGTTGTTCTTGTTGTCGACGTTGGCTATGACGGCGCGCACGGTCTCGCCCTTGCGGAAGAAGTCGCCTGGGATCGACTCGCTCTTGGGCAACAGCAACTCATTCTTGTCATCGTCGAGCAGGAGAGTCTCGCGCGACCATGTCTGATACACCTCGCCGCTCACGAGCTCGCCTTCGAGCTCCTTGAACTTGGCATATACTGCGCTCTTCTGCAGGTCGAGTATCTTGCTCTGGAGGGTCTGGCGCAGGGTGAGTATGGCGCGGCGGCCGAATTTCTCGAAGAAAATCTCCTTGGTGTGCTCCTCGCCTACCTCAGCCTCGGGGTCGTTGTCGGCGCGGGCGTCGCTGAGCGATATCTGGAGGTTGGGATTCTCCACGGCTCCGTCGGGCACGACGGTGAGGTTCTGGAATATCTGCACGTCGCCCTTGTCGGGATTGAGAATCACGTCGAGATTCTCGTCGGTGCCGAACATCTTGGCGAGCACGTTACGGAACGATTCCTCAAGCACATTTATCATTGTGGTCTTGTCGATGTTCTTGAGTTCCTTGAACTCGGCGAACTGCTCGACCATATTTGGAGTTTCCTCTTTCTTAGCCATTGGTATATTGCGGTTTATATTATATTCTTAATATCGGTCAAAATTCCAGATTGTATCGTACTGAACGGCATTCGGCGGGGTCGAGCACATGCTCCACATCGACGATCTGCGGGCGCTTGGCGCCTTCGGGCTTCACCTTGGTGGGCACGGCCACGGTGAAGTGTCCGTCGTCGGCCACGGCGGTGAGGGTGCCCTTGAGCTTGCGGCCGTCGGTTGTGAGCACCTCTACATCATTGCCGATATTCTTGAGATACTGGCCACGCACCTTGAAGGGCGCGGTAAGACCAGCCGAACCCACCTCGAGGCTGTAATCCTCCGTATCGCGGTCGAAAACCTCCTCGATGCGGCGTGTGATAGCGGCGCAGGTATCGACATCGATACTGTCGGGCGAATCGATCTCCACCACGATATCATTGGCAGGCGACACCTTGATGTCGACCACAAAAATGTCGGTGCCCTCGATCATTTCGGCCACCGTATTGCTCAGAAGCTCTTTGTCTATCATACGATACTATATAAAAGGAGGAAGCCCGCAGGCCTCCTCCAACTCATTGAAGTTGATGCAAAGTTACAAAAAAATCACCGCACCGCCAACATTAATATATGTGTAGGCGCTTTTCACGGCGATTTTATAACTTTATTAAGCTTTATTTAATATTAATTAAGCGTATCGATTCTTGAATGTGCCGATCATCATATTGTATTATAAGTCGTATATATGCACGTACGGCACCCCGGCCGCGAGTCGACAATCTCGCGGCGGGGTGC
>CAJTMY010000051.1 GCA_910577355.1 uncultured Muribaculaceae bacterium | reverse complement strand
AAAGGTAAGCATCTTTGACCTTATTTTAACAACATGCTTTTTACATTGACCCGAAAAAATCGGGTTGACCCAATAACCGCATGTTTTCAGGATGTCGGAAAATTTGTGTAATTTTGTAGCAGCAAAATCCACGTAAATGACATCATTGACCCTTTCGATGCCGAAGGAGGAACGCATAGTCTCTTTCATCTGGCAGCACATTCTTTTACTGATATCTCTTTATTTCATGACCTTAGGGGTGGCGCTATGCATCAAGTCGGCTCTCGGCAGCAGCGTCATTTCATCTCTGCCTCTCTCGCTTTCGCTTGCGGGAGAGCAAGGATATGTTCCGGCTCTTTCGGTAGGCAGTTATACGATATTCATGAACTTTGTGTTTGTGGTGTTGCAGATATTGATTCTGCGCCGGAATTTCAATCCGCTTCAACTGTTCCAACTGCTGATAGGCTTTATATTCGGATGGCTGATCGATCTCAACGTATTCATTGTCTCGGGGATAGTGTGCGACAGTCTGTTGTCGCGATCGATTGTACAGTTTGCGGGCTGCGCGGTGATGGGCATAGGCATCGCTTTTGAGGTGAGATGCGGCTCCGTGACAATGCCCGGCGAGGGCATCACCGTATCGCTCAGCCGAGTAAGCGGCATGCCGTTTCCCAAGATGAAGATAATCGTCGATACCACTCTGGTCATACTTGCCGTGGCAAGCAGCTATCTATTCTTTGAAAAATGGGATTGGGGCATCGTGGGGCCGGGCACATTGTTCGCAATGTTTTTCATAGGCTATGAGATAAAGCTGCTCAATCCTAAACTCGGATGGTTTGACCGTCTGCTAAGCTATCGCCCCGGCTTCCGACGATATATCATCGGCCTCGCCCGATACATCTACGGGCGAAAAGACGGGTGATAGACCGGTCTAATATTGTTAAATTTATTTATTTTGTTTGCCCGACACATCGGTTTTATATAACTTTACATTTCAAAACCAAATCCACTGATGATCGAAGCACGCGACATCCATAAAAGCTTCGGCTCCCTCGAGGTACTCAAGGGAGTCACCATCAGCGTGCCTCATGCCGCGGTGACATCCATAGTAGGCCCTTCGGGCGCGGGTAAAACCACACTGCTGCAGATAATAGGCACACTGTCGCGGCCCGACCGCGGCTCAGTGATATTCGATGGAAACGACATCCTCGGTATGTCCGACTCAAGACTTTCACAATTCCGCAACACAAATATCGGATTCGTATTCCAGACACACCGCCTGCTTCCCGAATTCACACTTGCCGAGAACGTTGCCATGCCTGCACTTATAGCAGGGATGTCACATTCAGAAGCCATGCAGCGGGCAAATGACCTGCTCCACCGCCTCGGCCTCCGCAACCGCTCATCACACCGCCCCGCTCAGCTGTCCGGCGGCGAATGCCAGCGCGGCGCCGTGGCACGGGCACTGATCAACGACCCCGCAGTGATTCTCGCCGACGAACCCTCAGGCAGCCTCGATTCCGTGAACCGGCGCGAGCTGCACCGACTGTTCTTCGACCTGCGCGACTCGGCCGGCGCCACATTCCTGATCGTGACACACGACGAACATCTGGCCGCCGACTCCGACCACATAATCACCATGGCCGACGGCCGTATAATCTAATTCAGACAATCAAAAAAGGTACAACCATTTTTTAAATCACACAAATTAATTATGAAATTCATCAACGCCATTCTGGCCGCAGTCTTACTCCTGCCTGTATTCTCGCTCACAAGCTGCAACAACGACGATCCCGACGATCCGGTGTTCATATACAACGCATTCGTGACATACGAGGGGACCGAAGGCAATATCGCGACCTTCACCACACAGGAGAAAGACGATTCCGACCTGGTCACCTTCACAGCCAATATCAACGCCGTAAACCTCACCAAAGGCAAACGATACGTGATATCATACACCACCGACGACGGCAGCCGCTTCAAATCAGGCCCCATAGAACTCTACCAGGTGCTCACTCCTTATCAGGAAGCCTACAAGGAGGTTTCTCTTGAGGAAATCAAAAATCTAATGATTGGCAGCAAGACCGTGTCATGCACTCCCGGTCGCACCGGCATGTACATCAATGTGCCCGCCCTGGCCGAATTTCCCCCAAAGACATTCGGCCTGTACGTCGACAAAGCCACACTCGCCAACGAATTACCCGATGTATACATCGTATTCGAGACCGACAATACCAAGCCTACCCAGGCCGGAACATACCTCGGATCATTCGACATCTCCAAGCTCTTCGAGAACCATGCCGGCATACGCCTGCACTACTATCAGCAGAGCAATGACAAGACAACCGAATTCCGCAAAGGCAACATGCCTATAAAACCGACTGAATAACACATAGATATCATGGAAAAGAAACAGGAACTCAAAATCGAGCTAACCCCCGAAGTGGCTACCGGCCACTACTCCAACCTCGCTGTAATCTCCCACTCAGGACAGGAATTCTACCTCGACTTCGTGGCCATGGCCCCCAACATGCCTCAGGCAAAGGTGGTGAGCCGCATGATCATGACCCCGGAGAACGCCAAGAATCTCCTCTTCGCTCTCCGCGACAACGTGGCCAAATACGAACAGACATTCGGCGAGATCGTCCGCAAGACACCCAAAGGAGGCAATCCCGGCCCCGAAGTGATAAACCCGTTCCAGGCCTGACACACCCGATCCCGGCCATGCGAGACAACAATCTCACAATATACAACTCGATGTCGAGGTGCAAGGAGCTTTTCAAGCCCCTGCACCCCGGCAACGTCGGGATGTACGTATGCGGCCCCACCGTATACGGCGACGGACACCTCGGCCACGCACGTCCCGCCATCACATTCGACGTCCTGTTCAGATACCTCCGGCACCTCGGATATAAAGTACGATATGTGCGCAATATCACCGACGTGGGACACCTCGAGCACGATGCCGACGACGGCGAGGACAAGATAGCCAAGAAAGCCCGCCTCGAGCAGCTCGAACCCATGGAAGTGGTGCAGCACTACCTCAACCGATACCACCGCGCCATGGACGCACTCAACGTACTGCCGCCATCCATAGAACCTCATGCATCAGGTCACATCATCGAGCAGATCGAATACATAAAGAAGATTCTCGATGCCGGCTACGCTTACATAAGCGAAGGATCGGTATACTTCGACGTCCCCAAATTCAACCGCGACTTCGGCTACGGACGCCTCTCGGGCCGCAACATCGACGAGCTTCTCGCCACCACGCGCCAGCTCGACGGACAGGCCGAGAAGCACAATCCCGCCGACTTCGCCCTGTGGAAAAAAGCCGCGCCCGAGCACATCATGCACTGGCCGTCGCCTTGGAGCGAAGGATTCCCCGGCTGGCACCTCGAATGCTCCACCATGGGCGAGAAATATCTCGGCGCGCAGTTCGACATCCACGGAGGCGGCATGGATCTCAAATTTCCCCACCACGAATGCGAGATAGCCCAGTCGACCGCCCGCAACGGCCGACCCGCCGTACGATACTGGATGCACAACAACATGATCACCATCAACGGCAAGAAGATGGGCAAGAGCCTCGGCAACTTCATCACCCTCGATGAATTCTTCACCGGCTCACACCCCCTGCTCACACAGGCCTACTCGCCGATGACCATACGCTTCTTCATCCTGCAGGCACACTACCGCGGCACAGTGGACTTCTCCAACGAAGCCCTTCAGGCCGCCGAGACAGCCCTGCGGCGCATCACCGAAGGATGGCAGCGCCTGCACGCACTCAAGGCATCAGCCACATCCACCGTCGCCGAAGCCGTCGCCCCCCTGCGCGCCCGATGCTACGAAGCGCTCGACGACGACCTCAACACACCCATGGTGATCGCCGCGATGTTCGACGCCTGCCGCATCATCAATCAGGTAAACGACGGGAACGCCACCGCCACCCAAGCCGACATCGACGAGCTGCGCGACCTCTTCTCCACATTCCTCGGCGACATCCTCGGCATACGCCTCGACTCCGACGCCGCACAGTCCGACTCCACATCGCTCAAACCATACGAAGAAGCCATAGACCTGCTCCTCGGCATACGCAAGGAAGCCAAGGCACGCAAAGACTGGGCCACATCCGACCACATCCGCGACGCCCTCGCCGCCATAGGCTTCAACGTAAAGGACACCAAGGACGGCGGCTGGGAGTGGAGCCTGAAATAGCTCCCGCACACCGTCATGACAATCCGCGAATTCGCCGCCGACCTGCTCAGCCGCCTGCCCTACCGGCCCAACGACCAGCAGATGCGCGTGGCACTCGCTCTTGCGAAATTCTGCGCGCGGTCGACCGACGATACACCGTCGGCCGACCGCGTATTTATCCTCAACGGCTATGCCGGCACCGGCAAGACCTCGCTCACCGGAGCCCTCGTCAAGTCACTCGCCGCACAGCACATCCCCACCGTACTCATGGCTCCTACCGGCCGCGCCGCCAAGGTATTTGCCGCCGGAGCCGACGCTCCCGCCCACACCATCCACCGCAAGATATACCGCCACGCCCTCCCGGGAACCGCTACAGGCCCCCTCCCACAGGAAAACAAACTCCGCGACGCAGTATTCATAGTCGACGAAGCATCCATGATCGCATCAGACAACGACCGCGACACAAACCTTCTCACCGACCTGATACACTACGTATACTCAGGCCCCGGATGCCGCCTCATACTCCTCGGCGACACAGCCCAGCTCCCGCCCGTAGGGCAAAGCGAATCGCCGGCCATGAACACCGACACATTGCGCGGATACGGACTCAAAGTCACACATGCCACCATCACACAGGTAGCTCGCCAGAACAACGAAAGCGGAATCCTGCGCAACGCCACACGTCTGCGGCGCGCCCTTACCGCCATCATCGCCGACCCCGCCCTGCCGATAATCCCCCTTGTCACCGGCACCGATGACGTCACCACCGTATCCGCCGAAGACCTCCCCGACCTTATCGACACACTATACCGCACCGACGGTCCCGACGAGACAATAGTCATAACACGCAGCAACCGCTCCGCCACCCAATTCAACCGGGCCATACGCGCCACAGTCCTCGACCGAGAGGAAGAACTCGCCAAAGAAGACCTCCTCATAGCCGCCAAAAACAACTATCACTGGACACAACCCGTACGCGGCCTCGACTTCATCGCCAATGGCGAGCTCCTCACCGTCCACTCCGTCCACTCCACCGAAACACGCTACGGCCTACGCTTCGCCGACGTCACAGTAGCCACCGCCGGCCGCCCCGACATCACATTCGAGACCAAGATAATCCTCGACTGCCTCCACGGCGACGCCCCCGCGCTCGACAACGAATCAGCCCGCATGCTATGGCAGGGGGCATACAACGACGCCGACTACATCCCCGCCGACGCCACGCACACCGACCGCCTGCGCCAAATGCGCCGGTCGCCATACTTCAACGCCCTGCAGGTGAAATACGCCTATGCGGTCACATGCCACAAAGCACAGGGCGGCCAATGGCACAACGTCATCGTAGACCTCAGCTACATACCGCCCGAACAGGTAGGGCACGACTTCTACCGCTGGCTCTACACCGCCGTAACTCGCGCCCGCACACACCTCTACCTCATAAATCCCCCCGACGCCCTTACGAAAAACGCCGGCGCATGATCCCGACATATACGATTTCAGAATGCCCGTCCATTTTATAGCCGAAAGAAACTATATATTTCAGATTTTATCGTAACTTTGTCAGGTTGCCGGTAAAATCAGGGCACTTAATTGGTACAGCCACATACAATGGCCGTTACGCCTTCAATCCCTGCGGCCTATATTCAACGATTGAGAAGCTATATAAATTATTTCCTGTATTAATGGATATCAAGATGAGCAACGTATCACCACAGACAAGGCCTGCGCCAAGACTTATTATTGGCTTGGTGGATGCAGACTTGCTGGATGGCGGCACCCGTCATCCGAATCTCGCTTTGCTTAAGCTGGCCGGATTTCTGCACGATCAAGGTATCGCTTTCGAACTGATCGATTCGGATGAGATAAATCCGAGACGATATCGCTATATCTATATCTCCAAAGTGTTTTCCTTTACACGTAATCCTGCTTTTTTCGACGAGGAGGCGGAGCGCAAAAAAGGTCGCCGCTCAAAATTCAGATGGGGGGGCACCGGCTTTTATGCGACGGTGGAGGATGATGTCTGCTTTACCCGCGCGCGTACAGACGATATGGCTCGCCTCGAGAATGACGAGTTTCTGAACCGTTATCCGAATCGGCGCGGCGGCAAGGCGATGGGGATATCCATGGCCCGCCAGATGCCCTACTATGATCTTTACATACCGTATATCGAAAAACGGATAGCGGCAGGTAGATACAGGGCTTATTTTAAGGATTATCTGAAATTCTCAATAGGTTTTCTTACCCGAGGCTGCTTCAGGCAGTGCCCGTTTTGCGTGAACCGATTGGAAAACAGGGTTATACCTTATTCCAAACTTGAATATTTCATGGATAACGAACGGGATGGCAAAGGACGGTTGAAGCGTCCGTACATAAACCTATGGGATGACAACTTCCTGGCATCGCCGCCGCGGGTATGGAGGCCGCTGCTTGATGAACTTATCGCCACGCGACGTCCGTTCCAGTTCCGTCAGGGGCTTGATGAGCGGATGATCGCCGAAAGCCCTTATGGCACGGAGATTGCGGAAAAACTGTCGCAGTGCAGATATCATGGCGACTATATATTTGCTTTCGACAACTGGAGTGACCGGGATAAAATTGTGAAAGCTTTGAAGATATGGAAGAAATACAACAACAAGACCACAAAATTCTATCTTTTCTGTGGCTTCAGGCTTGCCAAAGGCGACGACGAGCGACTTTATAGAGATGTATGGGAGATTTTCCAACGAATAAAAATTCTTATGCAGTATGGCTGTCTCGGATATGTAATGCGCCATGAAGACTATCATAAGCATGAGCTGAACAATATATATGTGCAGATAGCACGATGGTGCAATCAGCCGGGATTCTACAAGAAGATGTCGTTCTGGGATTTCTGTTATAGAAACCAGACATTCTGGGAGCAGAGGACATTGGGACGCGATGTCGTGGATCTAAAGACATATGAAGAATTTCTCGTTGATTATAATGCCGGATATTACAATGATGTAAAGATTCAGCGTCCTCTTAAAACATTGCTTTCGTTCATTGAACGGTTTCGTGACAGACAAGACGAACTCATGGAAATGATCAATTACAGATTCAGCGATCTTATAAATCCACAACTTTGGAATGGCTGATCAATACCCTACAACCATGGATAACTCAAAACTTTTAAATCTGCCGATTGAGGATATCGTTCTTGACCGCAGCAATCCCCGTATAAAACATTTTCTTGAGATATATGCCGGAGAAATAACGGCCGACAGTATCGCGCTGGCTCTGAGCAATTCATCAAGCTCAGGCGAAAGGCAGATGTCGTTCAGCGCATTGCGCGATTCAATCCGCACCAGCAAGGGCATCATACATCCGATCATTGTAAATCTTGAGCCGGACGGCACTTACGTCGCCATCGAGGGCAATACCCGGCTATATATCTACAAGGAATTCTATACCGAGACAGGAGATTCCATCTGGAGCCGCATCCCGGCAATGGTGTATCATGGCCTTACACCGTTGGAGAAACATGAGATACGTCTCCAGTCGCACCTTGTCGGCCCGCGCGAATGGGATCCATATTCCAAGGCAAAATATCTGTGGGAGCTCAGTACTCTTGAGCATATGCCGATGGATCAGCTCGTCGATCTTTGCGGCGGACGAAAGACTGAAATCAGAAAGTCGATAGATACGTATGTCTATATGGAAGACCATTATCGTACTTATGTGGATAAGCACGGTTATGATTTCGAGCCTCGTTCATTTTCAAAATTTCAGGAGTTCCTTACTCCTGTCGTCCGCCGCAGTATAACACGGCAAGGGTTTGATGAATCGAAGTTCGCCGAATGGGTGGCGGAAGGCAATGTCGATAAAGCGCTCGGCGTACGCGAGCTTCCCGATATAATGGCCAATCCGGAGGCACGGACGGTTTTTCTCAAGAAGAATCTGTCGGAAGCTGAGAAAGTGGTGAATGCTGCCCGGCAGACAAAGACCGATCTCAGCAAATATCCCATGGAGACTCTTCTCCGGGCGTTGCGGCAGAAGGTCGATGCCCTCGACTATGACGAGATAACGTGTATGGCCCGAGGCGAGGATGCTGATGCCTCAAGGACAGTACATCATCTCAAACTGCTTAAAAGGATTACGGATTTTGTATTGGAACAGATAGAGACCGCTGAGTGATGGCAGAATCCATAGCGCATATGAATTATGTAAGGCGTATTGTCGAGTACATTGCGTCATGGTCCGGTTGTATGGCATCGCTTATCGAGGCCGAACTGCCCGATTTCGCCGGCCGCACCACTCAGGCCATGAACAGATACTACCCCGATGTATATTACCGCGACAACGACATCATCGCAATAGGCGAGGCCAAAACCGACCATGACATTGATAACAGCCATACCGAAATCCAGCTTGATGCATATATAGAACATACCCGCATATTCAGTCTCGAACGCCATATCATACTTTCCTGCTCGTTTGTCTCTTTCCCCGAGCTAAAGAATATGGCGATACGCAAAAAACGCAGGCTGGGTCTCGGCGACATAACATTTCATATTCTGGCTCCTTATCATTCCCCTGCGACAATATGATGCGGATAATACACAACAGCCGCCAGCCGATGGATGCAAAATACGAAGCATTCCCTTATCAGCACGAGGCATATATGTCCGTGCGCGACCTCAACTATGCCGCCATTTTTCATGAACAGGGACTCGGCAAGACCAAGATCGCCATAGACCTGATTCTTTACTGGCTGCAATATCGGGATATCGATACCGTTCTGGTTGTTACGAAAAAGACTCTTGTCGCCAACTGGGTGGATGAGATTTCCGGTCATACATGTCTGAGATCCAAAATCCTCGACAGCAATAAATCCGCAAACTACTATGTCCTTAACAGCGCATCAAGGATAATCATCACAAATTTCGAGACAGTATCGGCCGAGAAAGAGCGTCTGCGCTTATTCCTGAAGAGCCGCAATGTAGCTGTGGTTGTCGATGAGTCGGCCAAGATCAAGAATCCCGATGCAAAACTCACCCGCGACTTCTTCGAGCTTGCTCCATTGTTCAATATAAAAGTGATAATGACAGGCACACCTGTCGCCAACCGACCATACGACATATGGGCTCAGATATTTTTTCTTGACGGAGGATTGTCTCTCGGCTCCGATTTCAGCGAATTCAAACACGCGACCGATCTCAACAACAGCCTTGAGAATGACAAGCACAGACGTAAAGCCTTCGAGGATACAATAGCCTCGATCTTCGGCCGCATAAAGCCATTTACCGTACGCGAGACAAAGAATAGCGGCATCATAAGCCTTCCCCGGAAAATCTATCATGATATCCATGTAGAGTTCGAGCAGTGTCAGCAGGACATGTACGAGCGCATGCGCAAAGAAATGCAGCTCGAACTGCGCCGTGGAGACAAGACCGTTCTCGACGAATCTCCGGAAGCCATAAAGAGATTGCTGAGACTGGTGCAGATAACCTCCAATCCGGCTATAATAGATAATGCATACAGAGGCATTCCGGCCAAAGCGGTTGCTCTCGACAAACTTGTCGATAAAATTACCGGAGAGGGAGAACAAGCGATAGTATGGTCGATATTTACAGGAAATGTAGACTCACTATGCAGAAAGTATAAATCGTTGGGAGCGGTGAAGATAACCGGAAAGATGAGTGTATATGACAGAACCCGCTCGGTGGCGGCATTCAAGGAGGGAAGTGCACGGCTGCTATTTGCCACTCCGCAATCGGCCAAAGAAGGGCTTACCCTCACAAATGCCAACCACGCCATATTCTATGACCGCGGTTTCAATCTCGACGACTATCTGCAGGCCCAGGACCGCATACACCGCATATCCCAGACGAAGGATTGCCATATATACAATCTTATGGTCGATGACAGCATCGATCTATGGATAAGCAAGCTGCTCGAAGCCAAGAGACAGGCCGCTCTTCTTGCGCAGGGCGATGTGTCTGTCGGGCAATACCGGGAGACAGCCGATTATAGTTTTGCACATATAGTACAACAGATACTCAACCCCATATAATATTTATCATGGAAACAACACAAAAGATTGTCCGTATTGACGGCACCGACATTCATGCAGAAGAAAAAGATGTCAATCAGGCAGAATTATTGTTCTATACCGAGAATCCGCGTATCAAGACCATAGTCGACACCAGCCTCGGTGATTCTCCGTCGCAGGAAGACATAGAGAAACTGATGAAAGGCATGGAACATGTCAAGAAATTGAGACAAAGCATCATTGCCCATGACGGACTCATGGATCCCATCATCGTAAAGGACAATATAGTGCTTGAGGGAAACAGCCGCCTCGCGGCCTACCGGCTGCTGGCGGCAAGCGACGCGGTGAAATGGGGATATATAAGGGCGATAGTGCTGCCATCGGATGTCACGGAACAGAACATATTTTCCATGCTCGGCACCCTCCATATCATCGGCAAGACTCCATGGCAACCGTTTGAGCAGGCGGGATATCTATACCGTCATATAAGACAGTCGCGCAAGTCTATCGAGGGGATCGCGGCCGAGCTTGGAATATCGGCTACCGATGCCAAGCGTTATGTGCAGGTATATCAGCTCATGATAGAACATGAAGACGTCGTGCCCACGCGCTGGAGCTATTATTTCGAGATGTTCAAGAATCCGTCTATTAAAAAGGCCAACGAGAATTATCCTCAATATGATATTGTAGAATCTATCATCGATATGATAAAGGAAGATAAATTTGCCGATGCTCGTGAAATACGCAAGGTGGGCACAATAGTAAGTGCATCGGGAGAAAATGCCGAGGATGCCATCCGGCAGTTTATCCGTGGCGAGATAACCCTTGAGGAAGGTCTTGATATGGTTAGTTCCGAGAGCAGGCTCACAGGCCTGCAGGCAAAGGCTCAGAAAATAATAGACATCCTTGGCAAAGAGGAGGCCGCATTCCGGGATTACATCTCAGATGCACAACTTATGTTCAAACTCCGTAAAATCAGACTTCATATCGACAACATTCTCGACCATGACTGACAAGGAGACGACAGACATATTCTTTTCACGGGCTTTTGAGGATGTGATAAACGAAAAGGTCCTCGACGACAAGGCATATGTCGTACCGGTAACCCGTATTCAAGGCTTTGTACGGCGTATTCTCAACACCCCGTATCAATGCTTTCTGGACTTCCTGAAGTATGCCGAGATACCTCTACCACACACCGGAGACATCACACAGTTCAGCTCGATAGGAGCCTGTACGATAGAGATGTGCAAGAATCTTATAGACGAGAATAATCCCGGTTTTACATTCGATGACATCGGCACGCTTTTTCCGCAATATTGCAAAGGCAAAACACCTGCATCCCTAAAAAAGTATGGCGAAAACCATATAAAAACCGCCCGGCAACTTGGGCTTGCATTTGAATACTACGGCTTGTGGTATCTCAGTACTTTTGGATATGTGTATCCAAGCCTGAGCGAAGAGGAGCGCTCATCCCTGCTTGCCCGCACCATTCTCCGTGACCCTCTATACGGACGCATGATACATAATATGATGACCGCCGATATCGAACTTGTCAATTATATGAACGGACTCTCCGCCAAGACTATTGTACGGCGGGCGGGCAATATCCGGCGGATATTGAAGTTTGCGGCGGATGAATCGGCAAGAGAGGGGATTGCTTTGCACGAATGCCGGTATACAGCGCCGAAGATCTGAGACTGCACATCTTTTTCAAGCAGACATTTTTTTAACAGCTTAGGATTCCAAAAACAGATCTGTCCAGAAAGATCATCGGATGCACAGTTTATATTTGCAGCTCCATACAACACCGCCCGACACCGGGCTGTCGAGAACACAAATAAGATCTTACACGAATCCCTTCCTGAGGGCTGATCCCAGAAAGATCATACCTTGAAGATATACATTAAAGGGCAATATCATATTAATGAAAGACCTCTAAAAAATCCTTGGACTTCAGACACCGAAAAAACACAATTTTTCAGCTACTAAATAACAAAGCTTCAAAGATATCCATATTTTTTTGCGCTTGCCAATAGAACCTGTTCTCTACTAAAAAACTCAACACACAATAAAAAACACATCAAAAAATTTGGCCAAATAAATAAAAGTTCTTAACTTTGCACCGCAAACAGGAAAAGAAAAGACTCCGTAGCTCAGTTGGTAGAGCAACTGACTCTTAATCAGTGGGTCGAGAGTTCGAGCCTCTCCGGGGTCACCAAGCCAAACGGCAAAATCAAGCAAATCGCTGAAACTAAGACAGTTTCAGCGATTTTTGTAATGTCACTATCCGGCAAAATGACGCACATTATAGGGTTCAGAGGTGTGCAATTCGTGAACAGCCAAAATCGTGAACAGTTTGTTCACGATGACAACACCGATGAGTGTAACAGCCTAATCTTCTGCGTTTTTCTGCGATTTGTCAACTTGAAAGTGGGGTTCGCATACTCTCCGCAGGGTTCAAAACCCCACTTTTCGGAAATTTTGAGTTGATTTCGGGCGAAATTTAACATCAATTTATACTTTTAACTGTTTGACAGCCGATTTAGCCCCGTTTTTAACTCTTTCACGCCTATTCAGCCGTGCTTTGTAGAGCGTCTAATCGTGAACAGGTCGGCAGAACGGAGAAAAGTGATGAAATTGCCGAACAATAATTCGTGAACAAAATCCGGAAGTTTCTTCCTGTTCACGGAAGTGTTCACGGGATTTGCCATACGGTGTTGATTTTCTTGCGCTTGCCTGTTGTGAAATTGGGCGAAAATGATTATATTTATGTAACCATTAAACCACAATTTCAAACTATGTTACATGATTCTTATTTCACCTTGTCGTTCATCGCAAGGAAAGCCCGCGCCCTCCGAAACGGTGGATATTCCCAACAAACTGACCCCCATAAAATTATTTAAATTGACCCCTGTG
>CAJTMY010000050.1 GCA_910577355.1 uncultured Muribaculaceae bacterium | reverse complement strand
TCAGGGGGGCAGTTTCTTTGACCACGACGGGGTTAATTTAATTGAGTTTTTCCATATTTCACCATTCTGCCGACTTGTTCACGATTAGACGCTCTCCAAAGCACGGCAGAATAGGCGGAAAAGAGTTAAAAACAGGGCTAAATCGGCGGTCAAACAGTTAAAAATCCAAATTGATGTTAAATTTCGCCCGAAATCAACTCATAATTCCCGAAAAGTGGGGTTTTGAACCCTGCGGAGAGTATGAAAGCCCCACTTTCAAGACAGTAAATCGCAGAAAAACGCAGAAGATTAGAGAGTTACAAATCACACCCGGAAATCGTGAACAAAACTGTTCACGGCACAGGCTGTTCACGAATTGCACACCTCTGAACCCTACAATGTGCGTCATTTTGCCGGATAGGGGTATTACAAAAATCGCTGAAACTGTCTTAGTTTCAGCGATTTGCGGCGTCTTGCCGTTTTGTTCTGTGATCCGCCTGGGGCTCGAACCCAGGACCCCAACATTAAAAGTGTTGTGCTCTACCAGCTGAGCTAGCGAATCATGCTGTGAGTGTTATCTCTCAAAAGCAGTGCAAAGGTACGTATTATTTTTTTATTGTGCAAGTTTTTTATGATTTTTTTACGCACACAGCACGGCTCTTTCATTTAAAACAGCGATGCTTTTTCAGAAATTGAGTTATTTTATAGCGGGACCTATACGAACAGTGAAGTCTTTTATTGCTGATTTTCAATTAAATAAGCGCTTTATAAATTTGACCAAGTGATAGGTTTTTCGTAACTTTATAGGCGACAATCAATAAGTTATGAATAAAATCCAATCACTCGGCCAAGTCCGTTCGATAGGCGTAAGCACGCCTGATCACACTGCAAAAGTACACAATAAATTCGACACAAGAATCAGCATTCTGGAAGAATTGAGAGCGTTTGCGTCATCTGTGCCGGATTTCCGCAGATTAAATAAAGTCAACATACGTCATCGGCTCGATGACATAATCATGCTGATGATACTCGGTCGCATCGCCGGGCATGTCGGACGTGCCGATATGAACATCATGGCCGACAAGGAGAAATGGGGCGGGAACATGACAATCATTGAATACGAGTCATCCACAGTCAAAAAGTCAACAGGGGCGTGCGCCTCTGAAAAACGGCTGTCTGTGAGCAGTCTGCCCACAGACACACCGATGTCAGGGGCGATAGTGCGTAACCACTGGTCGATAGAAAGCATGTACTGGGGATTGGATGTCAATCTGCTACAAGACAAGATTATACGCAAATCCATAAGGGCTGTCCGCAATCTCGACACAATACAGAGACTGGTCTACTCTGTGTTCTCCATATGGAAAAGGTTCCGCAAAAAACGCTCGGACAGGAACTTGGGTATGGCAGCTCTTATTAGGCGGGTATCAATGAGTTTTACCGGGCTGATGCGTTTCTCATCACAAAAATGATAAAAACCGCCTTTCTGACAAGACAGTAACTGCCTGACATACAGCTGTAAGCGTTTTACCAGATTCGCAATGAACCGGGTAAGGGACATATGTCATTACTTTTGCTTTAAATGAAAGAGCCGTGTTCTTTGCACTTGTCAGGGCAGGCGCACTTGCCAGTTGAACCTGCCCCGTATGTATTAATATTACCGCTATATAAAGTTTTTTCAATTATATTTCTTATTTTTGTAAAAAATTATCTATGGAATCATTGCGTATATTCAGAATCATATCATGTATCACAGCAATCTTACTCTCAGCTGTAAACACTTCGGCCTGTACATCGGCTATTGTAAGCGCGAGAGCATCATCATCGGGGCGCCCATTGCTGTGGAAGCACCGGGACACAGGAGCCGACAATAATTTCCTTGCTCGAGTCGAAGCCGCCAAGGGAGAGATAGGATATGTGGGTCTGTTCAACGGCGGAGATTCTTTGCTCACCGAAGCATGGATGGGGATGAACGATGCAGGATTCGCCATAATGAACACGGCATCCTACAATCTCGTGCCCGATACCGCCGCATTCAAGGATCAGGAGGGCGCAGTGATGGCCCGCGCCCTCAAGACCTGCCGCAGTGTCGCTGATTTCGAGAGTCTTCTCTCCTCGCTCCCAAAGCCTCTCGGCGTGCAAGCCAATTTCGGAGTGATCGACGCAGAGGGCGGAGCGGCCTACTTCGAGACTGATGATCATACTTTCCGACGATTTGATGTGGATGAATCCCCAAGCGGAATATTGATACGTTCCAACTATTCGTTCTCAGGTATTGACGGACAGGGATATGGGTATATTCGATACAACACCGCCGACAGCCTTATAAGACAAGCATCGGAGTATGACAGGATAGCGCCGGAACTGTTCACCGAATATCTGTCGCGCTCGTATTACCACAGCTTGCTCGGACGAGACCTGTATATGGATGATTATGTTGTGGATCAAGACTTCATACCCCGCAACATATCCACATCATCGATTGTAATCGAGGGCGTGGCTCCGGGACAGCCATGCAACGAAATGCTCATGTGGGCGGCATTGGGATATCCGCCATGCGCTGAGACCAATGCAGTGACACTCTCCGATATTCCCGAACGCTTCGGACCCGACATGACCGGATGGCGCAGCTCGGCATGCGAGGAGGCCATGGAACTGAGACGCAGTGCTATCCCCTACCCCGGTGGTAGCGGCCCGAGATACCTCGACATGCGTGTGATACGACAGATCAACGAATGTAAAAAGGAGGTATCGCTGCAAAACTACGCAGACAAGCGTAAACAAATGAAAAAATAATCGTCGGCTGTGTAATTTAAAGCCGGTTGTTGCGTCTAACATATGTCATGAAGCAGAAAACATCGACCGACCGCCGGAAAATATTCCTCGACCTTGCCGACAACTACAAGGATGTCATCGCCAAGGTATGTTCGGTGTATGCCTCTGATGCAGCTCCGTTTGCCGATCTCTATCAGGAAGTGATGGTGAACTTGTGGACAGGTCTCGAGAGCTACCGTGGCGACGCGAAAATGTCGACATGGATATATAGGCTTGCGATCAACACGTGCATCACGTGGCACCGGCGCAACAGACGCCACTCATTCGGCATCCCGATAGAATCGGCATTCGAAATAGCGGACCAGGATGACGACAAGAGCGGACGTATCAAGGAACTGTACCGGCTTATATCCCGGCTCGAACCCTTTGACAAGGCTCTCGTGACTCTATGGCTAGATGAAAAGCCCTATGATGAAATCTCCTCTATTTTAGGTATCTCGAAAGCCAACGTGGCTACCCGTCTGCACCGCGTGCGCGCCAAGCTTTCGGAACTCGCCAACCAATGAATCCCACCGACTATGACCGATAACCTTGACGAACTGAAAAAACAATGGCAGGAATTGTCGCAACTGACACGAAATCTGGAAGAGACCAACCGTCGGCTATCCGAGCGTATGGCCCGCAGCAAGGTAAGTTCCACCCAGGAGCGCCTTGCCGACACTATCTGGCGATGGAGTTTCATCGGCTTGGTGTTGCCTGTATTGGCTCCTCTTCTGCACGAAACCGCCGATCTGCCGTGGTGGTACTGCGCGTTGTATGCGCTCTTTGGAGTCGTATTTGCCGCGATATGGTGGAATTTCGCAAATTTCATAAGATCTGAACGCCTTACCGACATGCCTGTGGCCGCCGCTATCGAGCGCGCACTGATCATAAAGCTGAGACAACAGAAAATCAGAGCGACAGCATGGATATGCGGAATAATACTCATAGGTACCGGAGGCTTCCTCATACCGGCCGGAGATCGTATGCCGGCTTTGATCGGTGGAGGTATAGGCTTGGCGGCCGGCCTGGCGATAGCGTTGCCGCGTGTATTAGCCAACGAACGTATGGCCCGCTCGATGGTGGAGGATCTGATGAATTAAGAGCTTGTTTAAAAACAAATATGAATTTTCAGGTTGTGAATTTTTCGATTAAATTGCTATGAGGAAGAGGGAGTGTAGCGTTGCTACATGACCGATGACGAGAAGTGATTTAACGAAAAAGACACAATGCAAAAGTAACTTAAGAACGACATACACAAATATTATACGGGCAATGCTGATACCTCACGAAATGTTCAATGTCTTTGGCGTTTCAATTCAGTCACTTATCTCGATAAGCTCCTTCATTTCAACACCAAATCCAACTGAACCTTTCGTGCCTGAAAGTTCACATTTGTTTTTAAACAAGCTCTAACTGATGCGGCTCCAGTCGGCCGTGCGCCTTGTGTTATCACGCAATGCCGAAGCGAGAGCTCTGTTTTCGGGCCTTGAAAGTTCCGGATCAATATCGAGAAGAGCTTCGGCTGCCTGCCGGGCCTGAGAAATTATCTGGCCGTCGGTGGCAAGATTCGCGATATGCAGCTCAAACGGCAGTCCCGACTGCATGGTGCCCTCTATGTCGCCGGGGCCTCGCATCTTCATATCTGCCTCGGCTATCAGAAAACCATCGGTGGTATGGGTCATCAGCTCAAGGCGTTCACGCGTTTCTTTGGCAATCTTATATTTCGACATAAGTATGCAATAGCTCTGATCGGCTCCACGTCCCACCCTGCCGCGCAGCTGATGTAACTGGCTCAGACCAAACCGTTCGGCATTTTCTATTACCATCGTGGTGGCATTGGGCACATTCACACCTACCTCTATGACGGTGGTAGCCACAAGGATCTGCGCCTTCCCGGATGCGAACAGTTCCATCTGATAATCTTTCTCCACAGGCTTAAGACGTCCGTGAACAAATGCAACACGGTAATTGCTGAATATCTCGCATATGGAATCGTACCCTTCTGCAAGAGAGCGAAGTTCAAGCTTATCGTTCTCGTCTATAAGCGGATATACGATGTATACCTGCCTGCCTTCGGCGAGCTGGCGACCTATGCCGCGGTACACTTGCTCGCGCTGGCTGTCGTATCGAAGCAATGTACATACAGGTTTGCGGCCGGGCGGCAGCTGATCTATTACCGACACATCAAGATCGCCGTATACCGTCATAGCCAAAGTACGCGGGATAGGTGTCGCCGTCATGACTAGTACATGCGGGGGCCGAGTGTTTTTCTTCCATAACCTTGCCCGCTGCGCAACTCCGAAGCGATGCTGCTCGTCGATGACCGCGATCCCCAGATTGCTGAACACCACCGGTTCTTCAAGCACGGCATGAGTGCCTACAAGAATATGTAATGTACCCTCGGCAAGCTGAGCGTGGATCTCTCGTCTCTCCTTAGTCCGTGTCGATCCTGTGAGCAGACGTATGTTCACACCTATCTGCGCAGCCATGGATCGCAGCGTCTCATAATGCTGGCCGGCCAATATCTCGGTTGGGGCCATCAGACAGGCCTGATAGCCGTTGTCGATCGCTATCAGCATAGCCATCAGAGCGACAAGAGTCTTGCCCGAACCGACATCACCTTGTACGAGACGGTTCATCTGCCTGCCGGTATTGGTGTCGATACGTATCTCCTTCACCACACGCTTCTGCGCGTCGGTAAGCTCAAAGGGCAGGCAAGTGGAATAGAATTGGTTGAAATATCGTCCGACTGTCGTAAACCGGAAACCTTCGGTGAGCGACTTGCGCCGGCGCGACTGCATCAGCATGTCGGTCTGTATATAGAACAGTTCCTCGAATTTCATGCGCTCGCGAGCCTTCTGCAGGGTAGCCGGGGCAGTGGGTCTGTGCAGCTCACGGACTGCCCGGTCGAGCGGCATGAGGCGGCACGATTCCACCACCGATGCAGGCAACGGATCGGAAAGTCCCTGTCGCGAATCGAGCAGCGAACATATCCATGCATGCAGCTGCCGAGAGCCGATATTACGGTTGCGCAAAGTCTCAGTGAGCGGATACACACCGCGCAGCCCCTGCTGCACCACCGCCTTATCGAGCGTATCGATTTCGGGATGCGCCATCTGCCAGCGTCCGTTGAAACTTGTCGGCTTTCCGAACAATACATATTCAGTACCTGTATGAAGACTTTCGCGTATGCTCTTCAGTGATCTGAACCACACCACTTCCATTGACGCTGTACCGTCGGTAAACAGCGACACAAGTCGTGTCTTGGCACCTTCGCCAAGCACGTTGAAACTCACGAAACGACCCTTTACCTGCACATAGGGCATATCGCCGGTAAATTCGCGTATGGCGTAGATGGACGTGCGGTCGACATATGATGTGGGAAAATGGTGCAGCAAGTCATAAGCGGTGTAGATACCGAGCTGCCTCGACAGCAATTCGGCTCGCTGCGGACCGATGCCTTTTACATATTTGATGTCGAGACGTCTTAACGACTGCATCGTCCTTTCTCAAGAAAAAATTCAGCAAGTTCTATGTCGCCCGGATTCGTTATCTTGATATTGTGCGGATCTCCGGCTACGAGTTCTATCCGGCAAGAGCCATGGTACTCCATCACCGATGCATCGTCGGTAAAGGCCACATCGTCGGGAGCGCTGTCATAGGCTTTCAGCAACGCCTTGGCACGGAATGCCTGCGGTGTCTGAACGCTGCGATAATCGGCTCGGTCAACAGCCACACTGCCATCGCCGGCCATACGACGTATCGAATCGGTAAGCGGAAGCGACGGCAAAGCACCGACACACGCCGCGTCGGCAAACGGAGCGAGCAACCCGGCTATCATCTGCTGCGACGGGAAAGGCCGTGCTCCGTCATGAACCATTATTATATCTGCATCGGAATCTACATATGCGAGAGCATTGCGTACCGATTCGAAGCGGGTCGTCCCACCGTAAACGACCTCTGGAGAGTCGAATCCATGCCGGTCGCACAGTCCACGCCACATATCATGGTCGTGCCGCGACAACACCAGTGTGACGGTCGCCCCGGGCACACGCTGCAGAGCCTCGATGGTGTGCATCAGCACCGGCCGCCCGGCCAGGTCGCAGAACTGCTTGGGCAGCGGCCCCCCGTATCGGGAGCCGCTGCCGGCAGCTACTATTATTATATGTATCTTGTCCAATCCTTACCAGGCAAACATGGGATAGTTCGACATGATGTCGTTGACAGTGGCGCGCACATCGGCGATCACCTTTTCATCCTCAGGAGCCGAAAGCACACGGTCGATAAGTTCGACTATGGCCACCATAAGATCCTCCTTGGCACCACGGGTCGTGATCGCGGGTGTGCCGAGACGGATGCCTGAGGTCTGGAACGGTGAACGTGAGTCGAAAGGCACCATATTCTTGTTGGCTGTGATATCGGCCTCAACCAGAACTTTCTCGGCGACTTTACCGGTGAGTTCAGGGAACTTGCCACGCAGGTCGACAAGGATGCAATGGTTGTCTGTACCGCCCGACACCACATCATATCCCTTGTCCATAAGAGCTTTTGCCATAACGCGGGCATTTGAGCGCACCTGTTCCTGATATTCCTTGAACTCAGGCTTGAGAGCCTCGCCGAATGCCACAGCCTTGGCGGCTATAACGTGTTCGAGCGGGCCGCCCTGCACACCGGGGAACACGGCACTGTCGAGTATCGAGCTCATCATGCGGGTGACACCCTTGGGAGTCTTCTTACCCCATGGATTCTCGAAGTCCTTGCCCATAAGGATAATGCCGCCGCGCGGGCCACGTAGTGTCTTGTGCGTGGTCGATGTCACGATATGTGCGTATGGCAGGGGATTCTCGAGCAGACCTGCAGCGATAAGACCGGCGGGATGCGCCATATCCACCATGAAGATAGCGCCCACCTCGTCGGCGATCTTGCGCATGCGGCCATAATCCCATTCGCGCGAATAGGCGCTCGCGCCGCCCACGATGAGCTTGGGCATGACTTCACGTGCTGTAGCCTCCATATGGTCGTAGTCGATACGCCCCGTCTCATGGTCGACATTGTATTCCACGGCGTTGAACACGAGCCCCGAGAAGTTTACAGGGCTTCCGTGCGAGAGGTGACCTCCGTGTGCGAGATTAAGACCCATGAAAGTATCGCCGGGCTTCATACATGCCATGAAGACGGCCATATTGGCCTGCGCGCCCGAATGGGGCTGCACATTGGCGTACTCAGCGCCGAAAAGAGCCTTGACACGGTCGCGGGCAAGATCCTCCACCATGTCGACCACCCCGCAGCCGCCATAATAGCGGTGTCCGGGATAACCCTCGGCATATTTGTTGGTGAGGCACGAGCCCATGGCTTTCATCACCTCGTCGCTCACGAAATTCTCGGATGCGATAAGCTCGATGCCCTTCTTCTGGCGCCGGTGTTCAAGTTCTATCAACTTGAAGATTTCAGAGTCTTTTTCCATTACAATTTATTATTTGGTATATTGATAGTTATTTCTTTTTCTTAACCGAAAAGCCGAAACGGCCCAAATGCTCTCCCGTAGCGTAATAATTGCCGTGCGAGAAAACGAGCGGATTGGCCTTGGCAAGATCGAAAGCCTCGGTATCGGGGTCGATATATGCTTCGTCGGCAAGTACATTGAGCACATCGGCAATAAACATGTCGTGCGAGCCAAGCCGCATTATCTCCTTCACCCTGCACTCAATACTCAGCGGCGACTCGGCCACGGCCGGACAAGCCACAGACACTCCCGGCACCGGAGTAAGGCCGCACTCCTTCCACTTGTCATAATCGCGGCCAGAGCGCACGCCACACCAGTCGACGGCACGCGCCATAGCTGTAGTAGTGAGGTTGACAGTAAACTCCATGGATTCCTTTATCATCTGATAGGAATACCGTTCGGGACGCACCGATATGTAGAGCATGGGCGGATTGGTACATATGGTACCCGTCCATGCCACAGTGATGAGGTTGGAACACTCTGCATCGCCGCAGCTTACAAGCACTGCGGGAAGCGGATTGAGCATCGTGCCGGGCTTCCAGCTCTGCTTCATAGTATCTTTGCCTGATCGCCGGCTACCGAATGGTTGCAATAGCGGCAGCGGATAATGGTATGCGGCTCGCGGGCCACCACATCAAACTTCGTAGCCATCGGCTCGTTGTTTGTTATGCACTTGGGATTGGCACAGCGAACTATGCCAACGATGGTATCGGGCAACGCCACCGGATGCTTCTCCACCACATGATAGTCGCGGATGATGTTGATGACCGCCGTAGGTGCGATAAGGGCGATACGGTTGATGGTCGTGTCGTCAAACTCCATGTCAGCCACCTTGATTATCCCTTTGTTGCCGAGCTTGGAACTCGCGAGGTTGCAGCCGATTGTCACAGCATGCGGTGTATTCTCAAGGCCGAGGATCTTAACAGCCTTGAATACGGCCGACGAAGGTATATGGTCGATAACTGTACCGCGTTCGAGTGCGGCTACTGCCAGTTCGTTTTTCATAATCTACTGAATTATTTGACATTGATACCCAACGCACGGGTGATAATGGCCTGACGGGCGAAAAGTCCGTTACGGGCCTGCTCGAAGTAATATGCCTTGGGATTGTCATCGACATCGGTATCGATCTCATTGACACGGGGCAGCGGATGCAGAATGCGCAGATTGGGCCTGGAATCTCCGAGCATGGCGTTGTGAAGCGTGTACAGATCTTTAACCCGTTCATATTCCATAGGATCGGTGAAACGTTCGCGCTGCACACGGGTCATATATATGATATCCGACGAATTGATCACCTCTGGCGAAAAATCGGCGGTCTCCGTGTACTCTATTCCTTCGGCATCGCAAAAATCCTTATATTCCTGTGGCATGGCAAGCTCCTTGGCGGCCACGAAATTGAACCGCGGCTTGAAATATTTCATGGCCATAAGCAGCGAATGCACCGTACGCCCGTATTTGAGGTCGCCCACCATGGTTATCGTAAGATCCGTGAGGCGTCCCTGCGTCTTGTAGATCGAATACAGGTCGAGCATCGTCTGCGACGGATGCTGGTTGGCACCGTCACCGGCATTGATTACAGGTATCTCAGTCACCTCGGTAGCATAACGCGCAGCACCTTCGAGATGATGACGCATCACTATAAGATCGGCATAGTTCGATACCATCTTTATGGTATCCTTCAAGGTCTCGCCCTTTACCGATGACGATGTGCCCGGATCAGAGAAACCGATTATGCGACCACCGAGACGGTTTACTGCGGTTTCAAAACTGAGACGCGTACGGGTTGAGGGCTCAAAGAAAAGTGTTGCCACGATACGGCCGTCGAGGATCTTGCTGTTTGGATGCTCCTCAAAATAACGGGCCCTGTCGAGCAGGTCGAGAATCTCGTCTTTGGAGATGTCGGCGATTGAAACGAGGCTGTTTGAGTTCATATGTCTGTGCAGCCGCCGTTCTATTGCGACGGCTGCACAAAGTTATGAAAAATGCCTCAATCCACAAACGCCCGGACAGAAATTTTCCTAAAAATTCACTCCACCGTGCAGTGGAGGTCGAAGGTGTCGGCGGAGTCAATGACGGGCAGGCGGCGGCGTACTTTGATCAGATCTTCCTTTGATACTGTCGCGGTTATCACAGGTATGCCGTGCTGTTGCTCGCCCACGGGATAACCGTTGGCATCGTAGATCTGTGCGAGGCCGTCGTAGTTGCCGTAATCGTCCGTGCCGGAGCGGTCGGCTGCAACATATACGGCCTGATTTTCTATGGCACGGGCTATGACGAGATGCTGCCAGGCATATCCGCGTGCATTGGGCCAGTTGGCAGCCACAAGCATTATATCGTAGCGGTGTCCGACATTGCGTGTCCACACCGGAAACCGGATATCGTAACATACAAGCAATGCGACGTTCCATCCACGATAATTCACTACCGGCACACAGGCCGTGCCGGCTGTATAGATATCACTTTCGCTGCTGAGGGTGAACAGGTGGCGCTTGTCGTAGTATGTCTCACGGCCGTCGGGCTCGATGAAAAACGCTCTGTTGTAGACATGCCCGCGATTATCGTCACAGGCCGTGAACGAGCCGGAGATCGCACAGTCGTATTTACGTGCGAGCGATTTAAGAGCCGTGACGGTAAAGCCTGAATTTGTCTCGGCAAGCTGCATGAGTAGCGGTTTATCCTGTACAAAGGCTGTGGTGAACAGTTCAGGCAATGCCACAATGTCGGCCTGCGGCCCTATCTCGGCCATATAGCGCTCCACAGCCTTAAGATTGGCTTGCCTGTCGGCCCACACAATGTCGAGCGCCAACAGGGCTATTTTCAACACATCCGACATCTATTCAGTTGTGAATTTTTCGGGATACTTCCCCTTGTAAGGCTTGTAGAACTCCTTTACCCGTCGCAGGTCGGCCTCGATATCGCCTGTAGGCTCGAACGTGTGGTCGATCATCACCCGTTTTGCGGCATAGTCGAGCACGCCGAGTTGTATCGGCACCCCGGCGCGCTTGGCTATGTGCAGAAATCCTGTGTGCCACTGCGATGTGCGGCTGCGCGTACCCTCGGGTGTGATGGCAAGCTGCATGCGTCGCGAAGTGCGGAACTTCTCCACCACCACATCGGTGAGCGACACAGTCTTGTTCTTACGCTGGACAGGTATACCGCCGATAGCGCGGAAAAAGCATCCCAAAGGCCAGAAAAACCATTGGGCTTTCATAAGGAATCCGGCATCGCGGCCAACTGACGCGTAGGCAAGCTTGCCGACGACGAAATCCCAGTTGCTGGTGTGCGGCGCCACACAGATTATGCATTTGTCGACGTCGGGCACGGTTATCGAAACAGACCAGCCCATGAGCCGTAATATCCGCGCTGCTATGTTCATGACAGCTCTCAGCCTTTGGGACTTACGAGCACACGCACGTCGGCGGGCACAAGCTCGTTCATGCGTTTCACTATCTCGAATGCCTTGTCAGCGAATTCCTTGCGGAGCTTTGTATATGCCGCCGCCTTGTATGCATGCAGAGCCTTGCGGTAGTCGTGCCTGGAATCGAAGTCCTTGACACATTTGTCGAACGAGAACGATACTTTGGACAGCGCGTCGATTTTCAGGGCCGCGATGTCGGCGAGCAGAGCGATTGCCTTTTCTTCCTCGATCTGAGGATAAAGCCATGCGGCATGCTGTATGTCGTTGGCAAGATCTGTACAGATGCTGTCGATGCGTTTTTTGAGTTGTCGTTTTGAAGCCATATTCTTTAGTATTGGTTTGGAATCGTATTTATAAGAGAGATGTAAGGAAACGGCGCAATGCAGGATATGTGGGTGGAATCTTGTATGGCTGCGCCCCCTTGCCCATAAAGCGTGTAAGCTGCAACGGCAGCTCTATGGCACGGCCTGTTATAGATGTCATTATATCGAGCGATTTGGCCGGATGCGCCGTAGCAAGGACTACAGCCGGACAATCCGGCGAACAGTCTATACCGGCCATACGCAACGCGCCGAGCGCCGTGGCTGTATGCGGATCGGCCATATAACGGCTGCTGTATAGTTCGTCGGTGATCACATCTGCTATCTGGCTGTCGGTAAGACTTATCGCCGTAATATCCGCAGCAGCGGCCTCACGACTGCCGTCATAGAGACGCACCAGACGTCCGAGATTGGTCGGATACCCTGTATCCATGGCTTTTGCGATAGTGGGCCGTGAGTTGACATTGACCTTGTCGAGCGGAAGCTCACCGCGCATTATGCGCCGGAAGTCATCGTTGGCATTGCATCCGGCGATTATGCGTCCCATAGGGAGCCCCATACGCTTGGCCATGACAGCGGCAGTGAGCGAGCTCAGGCATCCGCAGGGAATCGCCACTGTAAAGCCATCGGCTCCGGCATACCGCTTCTTGAGCCGGGCGTAGGCATAGAAATAGAATACCACCTGCGGTATGATTCGCAGTATATTGTGGGTATTGACACATACCGGCTCCATAATCCCGTCGAGAGATACATCACGGAGCGCCTCGCATACCATATTCTTGCATTGGCTTATATTGCCCGATACATCAAGGGCGTGGACATTCGGCCCTGCCGTAGTGAACATGGCCTGCTCGCTGCGTGAGAGCGCCCCGCGCGGAAAGAGGATCACCAACGGTATATCCTTTAACGCAGAGAATGCGTTGGCTATCGCAGCTCCGGTATTGCCCGTGGTAGCCACAACAGCTATCCTCCTCACATAAGACGGTTTATGGAAAGCCTTGAAAAATTCAGCTACAAACCGTGCCCCGATGTCCTTGAATGCCAGTGTCGGTCCGTCAAACAGCTCAAGTATATCAAGGCCGCCATGCAGAGTCTTGAATGGAAGAGGAAAACTGAATGTAGTGTCGACTATACCTTTGAGACAAGCAGGGTCGATATCGCTCCCGAGGAGATTCGACACCACAACATATGCTATCTCACGCAGATTCATCTCGTCTATATTATTGAACAGAGCGCGCGGTATCTGAGGCAGGCTTTCAGGCAAATACAGCGATCCGTCGGGTGCAATGCATTGAAGTACAGCTCCGCGAAGATCGACAGTGTGTGTTCCGGTTGTACTGATATATTTCATCGTTCAGGATTAGCGATACGCAAAGTTAATCAATTTTTCCCATTCGACAAACCATTGTCCGGCTTTGATTGTTTTAATTTGCAAGTCACTACTGTCCACTAAAAAATGGACGAGGTTAAAAATTAAATAAATTCGGTTC
>CAJTMY010000049.1 GCA_910577355.1 uncultured Muribaculaceae bacterium | reverse complement strand
ATGCGCTCGTTGTACCACCGCAGGTAGGCGAGCAGGTGGGGGCCGGTGGCGCCCGCGGGGTCGTGGACCAGAAGGCGGACTGAGCGCAGGGGGCTGCGCAGGCGCATCATCTCGAGGGCGAGGATGAGGTTGCGTGGCAGGGAGCGGGCGCGGTCGGCGCCGTAGACGCGCCCGTACCACCCGGTGAAGGAGCGGGTGTAGAGGCGGGTGTTGATGGGGCGGTATTGTTTCATAACGCTGCAAAGGTACGATGCTTTGCGGCTGCCACGGTGTGTTTTTGGGATCGGGGACGAATTACGCGAAAATCCGCACACGGATTACACGGATTTTTTTGATTTGGCGCCGTTGGTCTGTAAATCGGCGTCCTCACGGACGCCTTGGCTCTTTGATTCGCCAGCCCCGCACGCCTCCGCAAGCTCCGGCGTACGGGGTTACTATGAAATCGGCGTCCTCGACGGACGCCAAAAACATCTGTGGAAATCCGCGGAATCTGTGTGGGAGGTCTGCAACGTAAAAACGCCGGGATGTGTTGCCACATTCCGGCGTTTTATTATATTGTAAGTCAATCATATCAATCCACTTGGATCACGAGGTAGTTGGTGAGGCTCCAGAAGGCGTCGGGGTTGACGATCTGCAGGACTTTCTGTCCGTTCTGGTCGATGATCTGATATGATCCTTCGGGCTGGTTGCTCAGCACTTTGGCTTTCTTGCTGTGGAGATTTATGATACGTATGTCGCGCTTGTCGGCCGTGGTGAAGAAGCTCTGGTCGAAGTTGCCTTTGAGGAGCTTGGACTTGCGGAGGAAGCCCGTTTGGAGGATCTTATGGTCTTTGAGCTCCTTGGAGGAGGCGGCGACATAGTAGCAGGTATTGAGTTCGTTGGCAAGCTCGGTGGATTCCTGTTGTGCGGCGTCGCGCTGCGAGCTTATGGTGTCGACGGTCTGGTTGAGCGAGTCAACAGCCTGGTTGAGTGTACCGATACGGGCCTGGGCTTCGTCGAGATTGCTGCGCAGAGTTTCGATCTCGGACGACTGTGAATCGATCTGATGGCGGAGGGTCTCGATGGTTTTGCGGAGATTTGAGTTGCTGAGATTACTCTTGTTGAGACGTGCCTCAAGTGCGGCGAGCTGTTCGCGGCGCTGCTCGAGGGTCTGCTGTATTGCAGCGATATCGGCGCGGATCTGGGCACGCTGGGATGAGGTCTCTCCGGCCGATCCGTTTGAGACGGTAAGAATGTTTTCGAGACGTTTGATCTGATCCATGCCTGCCGATATGTCGTTGACGAGACTGAGGAGCGAGTCTCGGTCGGCGACCGCACCACGCAGTTGTTCGGCATTAGCCTGCTGAATAGCCTGTTGGGCTTCGGCGTCTGATTTTTCCTTGGTATTGCATGCCGACAGAACAGATGCGGCGGCGATAGCAATGATAAACAGTTTTTTCATATCGATTCTTGTTTAATCGGAGGTTTTGTATTTGTTGGTATGCGTGCGGGGGGTATCATCTGCCTTGCCCGATACAACTACAACAATCTCTCCTCGCGGAGGGTTCATTTCAAAAAACCGGATAAGCTCGGCGAGTGTACCGCGGACAGTGGTTTCGTGAAGTTTTGATATCTCGCGGCTCACCGAGGCGGGACGGTCGGCGCCGCATGCCTCGGCGAGCTGCCCGAGTGTCCTGACAAGACGCAGCGGCGACTCGTACAGCACAAATGTGCGCGGATCGGAAGCAAGAGCGGCGATACGTGTGGATCGGCCTTTCTTGGGCGGCAGGAATCCCTCGAACACAAAGCGGTCGCATGGCAGGCCCGAGTCGACGAGCGCGGGGACAAATGCGGTGGGTCCCGGCAGGGTTACGACGTCGACACCGAGGCGTCGGCACTCGCGCGAGAGCATGAAACCGGGGTCGGAGATGCCGGGGGTGCCGGCATCGGAGATGAGCGCTATCGTCTCGCCGGCAGCTATACGGGCGGCCAGGGCGGCGGCGGTGTCGTGCTCGTTGAATTTGTGATGGCTCTGCATGGGTGTACCGATGCCGAAGTGCTGCATCAGCGGGGCGCTGGTGCGTGTGTCCTCGGCAAGTATCAGCGAGGCATGGCCCAGCACTTCGACAGCACGCGGGGTCATGTCGGCAAGGTTTCCCACGGGGGTGGGCACTATGTAGAGCACGCCGCTCATCGTGAGGAGGTATTGAAGTACGACCCGAGTATTTCTATGAACTGGCGCATGCTGTCGCTGTCGGGGTCGAGCTGCAGGTCGTCGTAGAGATATTCCTCGGCCTCGCGCATGGATGCCATGGATGCGACAAGGTCGAGAGTGTCGTTGAGCTCGGTGTCGCTGCCATTGAAAAGCTCACGGCGGAACAGGAACTTGTCGTTGAGTGTGAGCATCCTGCGAATGTCGCCACGGGGAGCGGCGGCAGGCGGTGCCGCTGTCGTCGCGGACTCAGGAGCCGGAGCGGGGTCGAGGGGGGCGAGCGGAGCCTTTTTTTCGGGCTCGGGAGCAACTTTCAGCGGTTCGTCGGCAACGGGGGCTTTTTCGCAGACCGGAGCCTTGCCGAGACCGGCAAAGAGCGCCGACATCTCTGCGAATTTGTCGCGGGCGGCATCCATTGCCTCGGCACACGGGCGGTCGAAGGCCACGCGGAGGACGCCTTCGAGTTCCACATTGAGGCGTATGAGTTTTTTTATCGTATCTTCCATAATCATTCAAATGTATCGAGGAGAAATGTTTCAAGAGCTTTGCGCAGGTCGGAACGGCTGCAGAAGAACCCGTTGACCATAATGACGACGACATGTGTAGGGTTGCCGCCGGCATCGAGTTTATAGCCGGCGTAGGTCTGCACGGCGCTCACAGAGCCGGTCTTCATGGCCAACCGGCCTTTGAGACGGGTCTTGGATAGAAATGACTTGAGTGTGCCGTCGACACCGGCTACCGGAAAGAAATCGAGGTAATCCGCAGCCATTGGCGAGCGTGCCATCCACTCGAGAATATCGGCGAGAAAACGCGGCGACATGCGGTTGGCCCGGGTGAGGCCGCTGCCGTCGTTGATGACCGTGAAACGGGTGGAAATACCTTGCTCGCCCCAGAATTTCTTCTCGTACTTGATGCACTCGGCACGCGACTCGCCGGACTTTAGCGCCCGCAGCATGCCCTCGGCAAAGAGGTTGTCGGAGCGCTTCATAAGATTGCGGCATATGTCTTTGAGGGCCGGGGATCTATGTGTATATACCGGAGTGCGGGTGCCGGAGGCTGATTTTCTGACGTTGAGCCTGATGCCTGCCTCCTCGAGGCGCTTTGTGAGCACATGGACGTAGACCGAAGCCGGGTCGGGTACGGTGACCGACACGTTCCAGGCCTTGTTGTTGCGGTTTTTGGCTGTTGTCCATATTTTTATATCATTTGAGCCCACGCCGCGCAGCACGTCGGTACGCTCGGATGTGAATGTCTGTGCGTTGAGTTCGGAAGGCGGCACGGAGTTGTTGCGGCCGGGATACATCCGCACGGTGTTGCCGTTATAGTTGAATCCGAACAGGCCGGCTCCGTATGGCCAAGCGATGTCCTCGACCTCCCATGTAGGGCACGGGCCGGCATCGGCAAGCTGCTCGCGTATGATGATATCCCCGTTGATGCTGCTGATGCCGAGACGTTTCAGGCCGGCGATAATCGAGTCGGTGAATGCCTCGGAGATCTTGAATTCAGAGCTGCCTATCGTGGGGTCGGCCGAGGCATTTATTATCAGGTTGCCGCTCCAGCGGCCGTCGGAGGCCACACGCCTGCCGTCGAACTCGACGGTGGTGGTGAATCGGAAGTCGGGGCCGAGCGTGGCCAAAGCCGTCGCTGTGGTGAGCGCCTTGGTGACACTGGCGGGTGTCATGGCGAGCGACGAATTGTGGTCTACAATCTCGTCGCCAGTAGCCAGATCCTTGATATATATACCTATCGTGGTGGCATCGGCACCCTCTATATCAATTATATTTTCGGCACGCATGGCCGGCGGCACACATGCGGCCACGGCAAGCAATATGGGTAAAATCCGTAATTTCATCATGCAGTTTAATTTTTGTAATGCAAAATTAACGATTTTACCGCGCAGATTAAGCATAAGAAACAAAAAAAAGCTAACTTTGCATTTCAGAAGCAAAAATATCGGCACAATCATGGCAAGCAAAACCCGCGAAAGACTGATCGAAACGGCCAGGCAACTGTTTACCAACAAGGGAGTGGCCCATACCACCATGAACGATATTGCCAACGCCTCGGCCAAGGGCAGGCGCACAATCTACACATATTTTAAAAATAAACGCGAAATATACAATGCGGTGATCGAAGCAGAGAGCGAACGGCTTGTGGAGTCGATGCGCACGATAGCCTCGGCCGGCATGCCGGTGGAGCAACGCCTCGCGATGTTCATGCGTGCACGGCTTGAGCGATACTACGCTCCGGCAGCGTCGGCCTCACTGAAGGCATGGATGAAATTCGACCGAAAACGGGTGGAGCGCATCCGATATATGGCGCTGCAGAAGGAAGGGCGGATATTCGTGCGGCTTCTGGCCGAGGGCGTGCGCGACGGAGTGTTCCGCCGCGACCGCTGCAAATTGCTCGGAGGGTTTCTCACAGTGTCGGAAACAGTCCATGACGCGCATGCGTTGGTGAATTATGATGACAATACGCGCAAAAATGTCATAGACGATTTCGTGGAATTTGTCATAACCGACATAACTGTCGATAAATGACAACCGCGTGCACCATCGGGCACGATTTTTGTTTTACATTCAGGTATGAAACCCAACGACATAAAAATATTCAAGAACCGCACCGCACGCAAGATACGCGAAGGGCGACTGCGCGAGGCTCTCGCCGACATCCGCGCCATGAGCGACAGCGCCATGATACGGGAGGTGAATCCTGATATAGACCGCATAGAAGAGAATTACCGATATATGCTGGACTATGTGGCCGCCGGGGTGGAAGATCCCGGGCGGGGAGCGGTATACGACTCGCTCGTGACCGACTCTCTCGGGATTGTAGACCGCCTCACGCGCAAGGCCGACATGGCCGAAAATCCGGCATTGTATTACAGCACGGCACGCACACTGACCACCCGTGGCGCGGAAAGCATAGCGTCGCTCACAGCCGACTACAAGGCAGAACTGCTGCGGCTCGACACGGACTTTGAGTCGATAGCCGACCCGGGGCGTACCCGCCGGGCCGAGGATTTGCTTAATTCGCTCTTCGACCGCATATGGGTGTCACACCCTCTCAGTGCCGCAGATGCCGAGGCCATCGCATCGTTTACAGCACCGGGCAGCACCATGCCCCGCCATGCCCGCGGGCTCGTGATAAGCGCCGTGACACTGGGCATGCTCGAATTCTACGACAGACGCCGTCTGGGGCTGCTTATCGGCGCATATACGGGCACTGACGCGGACATCGACGCCCGCGCGCTCGTAGGGGTGGCGGCATCGATGTACCGCTACCGCAACCGGCCTGTGCCCCGCGACATCGCCAACCGGCTGGCTTCTATGAAGGAAACCGCCGGATGGCAGCGGCACTTCGCATGCACGGCCATTGAATTCATGCGTGCATTCGACACGCGCCGCATCACCGAGAAGATGCAGAACGAGGTGATACCCACACTTATGAAGATTGACCCTGAACTGCAGGCCAAGCTCCAAAGCGGGGATTTCGACGCACAGTCGCTTGCCGAGGGCATGAACCCCGAATGGGAGGAAGCCATCGCCGGCAGCGACATAGGCCGCTCACTCAAGGAGCTGAGCGACATTCAGGCAGAGGGGGGCGACATTATGATGAGCTCGTTCCGCCATATGAAGCAATTTCACTTCTTCCACCGGCTTGGCAACTGGTTTCTGCCCTTCCACGACACGCATTCGGCAGTGGCGTCGGTCGACGATCTCGAGGGCAGTCTCGGGAGCCTGCTGCGCATGCTGCCGGTGCTGTGCGACAGCGACAAATATTCGCTGGTGCTCGCGGCCGCCACGATGCCGGCGGCACAGCGCGAGGCGGCATTAGGCGCCATGAAGATGCAGGCCGAGCAGGCGCGGCAGACCATGACGGAGATGGAAAAGGCGTCGGGCGACAACGTGATGCGCAACGCCATAAACAAATATGTGCAGAACCTGTACCGCTTCTTCGAGATACACAACCGGCGCAGCGAGTTTTTCCCGCTGTTCGGCGAGGCGCCCGACATGATGCAGGTGCCGTCGCTCGCCTCGGGATTCGACGACGAGGAGCTGGTGGCAGCCGTGGCCGAATTCTATTTCAGGCATAAGTTCTGGCGCGAGGCCGCTGCGGCATTCCGCATGCTCGACGGCATGTCGATGCCCGATGCGCGGCGCTCGCAGCAATGGGGCTATGCCCTGGAATGCGCCGGCGATGTGCCGGGGGCGATAAGCCGCTATGAGGAGGCCGAGCTGCTCGACGGCGGCTCGCAGTGGACACTGCGCCGACTGGCGTCGGCGCTGCGCCGCGACGGGCACCCCGACCGCGCCGCCCGATACTATGCGCGCCTGTCCGATATGCTGCCCGATGACCCGGCCATCGCCCTCAACATGGGATATGCCCTTATCGAAGCCGGCAAGCCGGAAGATGCGAAAAAACAATTCCACAAGGCCGCATACCTTACCCCCGACTCGCTGAAACCGCTCCGGGGACTTGCCTGGACCCGATTCCTGACTCATGAATTCGACCGGGCCAAGGAGTCGTATGACAAGATCATAGCCCTCGGCGCCTCTGCCGAGGATTACCTCAACGCCGGGCATACCGCCCGCGCGCTCGGCAACATACGCGAGGCCATAAATTATTACCGGCTGTATGCCTACAGCGAGGCGACCGACCCCGACCGTCTCGAGAAGGCTCTCCGGGCCGATGACAGGCAGCTGCGCGAGGCAGGCATCGACACTTCGTCGATGATGCTGATTGTAGAAGCCGTAAAATACGCCGACTGAACATTCAACAAAGTAAAAACATTCACAGATATGCAAATACAACGAATCCAGACCCTCATGCTTCTCATCGCCGCCATATTCATGGCGGTATTCTGCTTCACCCCCTTCGCCAGCATACAGGCCGGGAATGCCGCGGCACAGGCCATATATGCCAAGGACGCGCCGGTGCTGCTTGTGGTAAACATCCTGATAGCCGTCCTGCTGGTGCTGTCTATATTCCTGTACAAGGATCTGCGCCGGCAGATGAAGCTCACCATCCTGTCGATGGTACTTATCTGCGTATCTATCGTGACAAGCTTCTTCTATATCTATGCCGGCTTTGAGGGTGCCACGCCGATATTGTTCGGCGGTGTGATGCTTCTTGTGCTCGCGGTGATATTCGCGCTGCTCGCCCTGCGCGGCATGCGCCACGACCATCACCTGCTGCGCTCGGTCGACCGCCTGCGGTGAATCGGACTAATTGGCCAGATATGGCCTGAGGTAGCGGCCGGTGGTGCTGTCGGGGCAGGCGACAACCTGTTCGGGAGTGCCTTCGGCCACTATTCGGCCGCCGGCCTCGCCGCCGTCGGGGCCGAGGTCGATGACGTGGTCGGCGCATTTGATGACATCGAGGTTGTGCTCGATGATGACGAGTGTGTGGCCTTTCTCTATCAGACGGTTGAACGATGACATCAGCACGTTGATGTCGTGGAAATGCAGACCGGTGGTAGGCTCGTCGAATATGAACATGGTGGGCTTGGCGCGGTTGTCGGCAAGAAATGATGCGAGCTTCACTCGCTGGTTCTCGCCGCCCGACAGGGTGGATGACGACTGGCCGAGTTTGATGTACCCGAGGCCTACATCATGTAAGGGTTGAAGTCGAGCCACTATACGCCGCTCCACGGAGTCGGCTCCTTCGGAAAAGAAGTCGATGGCCTGATCGACGGTCATGTCGAGCACGTCGTTGATATTGCGGTCGCGGTATCTCACCTCGAGTATCTCTTTCTTGAAACGCTTGCCGCCGCACACCTCGCAGGTGACTGTGACGTCGGCGAGAAACTGCATGGGAATGGTGATGGTGCCCTCGCCCTTGCATTCCTCGCACCGCCCCCCCTCGGTATTGAACGAGAAGTGGACGGCAGTGAATCCCATCTGCCGGGCCGATTGCTGCCGGGCGAAGAGGTCGCGGATCTCGTCGTAGGCCTTGAGATAGGTGGCGGGATTGGAGCGCGAGGACTTGCCGATGGGATTCTGATCGACAAAGACGACGTCGCCGAGGCGCTGAATGTCGCCGCACAGCTCGCAGAAACGGCCGGGTGCGGCCTGCTCGACGCCAAGCTTGCGGCCAAGCGCCCTATACAGGATATTGCCCACAAGCGTGGATTTTCCGGAGCCGCTTACACCCGTAATGACGGTGAGCACCCCGAGGGGGAAGCGCACGGTCACGTCCTTGAGATTGTGCTCGGTGGCGTGTGTTATCTCCACATAGTCGCGCCACTTGCGGCGATGCGCGGGCACGGGTATCTTCATAGCGCCGGTGAGATACCTGGCGGTGTAGGAGCGTGGAGCCGAGGGCAGATCGGCCAAGGGGCCGCTGAATACTATCTCGCCGCCGAGACGTCCGGCATCCGGACCGACGTCGACAAGCATGTCGGCGGCGCGCATTATCTCTTCGTCGTGCTCTACGACCAATACGGTGTTGCCGAGCTGCTGCAGCTTGCGCAGCACGCCTATGAGGCGGTCGGTGTCGCGCGGATGCAGGCCTATGGATGGCTCGTCGAGGATATATAGCGAGCCGACGAGGCTCGAGCCGAGCGATGTGGCGAGATTGATACGCTGGCTTTCGCCGCCCGACAGGGAGTTGCTGAGGCGGTCGAGGGTGAGGTAGCCGAGGCCCACCTCGACGAGGTAGGCGAGGCGGTTTTTGATCTCCACGAGCAGACGCGCCGCGATGCGGGCATCGTTGTCGCTGAATATTAGGCTGTCGAACCATTCGCGCAGGCGGTTGACCGGCATGCGTACGAGCTCGGCAATGGTCGCGCCGGCCACTTTCACGTTCAATGCCTCGGGACGCAGGCGCGAGCCATGGCATGCGGGGCATATCGTCTTGGCACGGTAGCGCGCATACATCACGCGATACTGCACTTTGTGGCGCTGCGACTCCATCCATGCGAAAAAACCGTCGAGGCCTGCCCAACTGCCAAATCCGCGCCACAGCTGTTCCTTCTGCTTGTCGGTAAGCTTGTAGTATGCCTTGTGGATAGGGAAATCAATCTTGGCGGCATGATTTATGAAGTCGCGTTTCCACTCGCTCATGGCCGGGCCGCGCCAGGGGGCTATGGCATCGTCGTAGACGGAAAGTGTAGGGTCAGGGACAACAAGCCCCTCGTCGATGCCGAGAGCCATGCCGAATCCCTCGCAGGTGGGGCAGGCGCCGTAAGGGTTGTTGAAGTTGAACATCTGGTCGGTAGGCTCGGGAAAGGTCATTCCGTCGGCTTCGAACCGCTTGGAGAAATCGAGCCGTTCCACACCGTTCTCGCCGAAAACGAGCAGCGCGCATTTGTCCGACCCCTCGAAGAATGCGGTCTCGGCGCTCTCGGCAAGGCGTGATGTCTCGTCGCGGCCGTCGGATACGGCAAGGCGGTCGATAAGCAGGTCGACCGTGCGACGGCGCAGCAGGGCGTCGTCATGCAGAGCCTCGTCGATGTCGACAAAGCGGTTGTCGACCACCACGCGCGAGAATCCTTCCTTCTGCAATATGTCGAGCTGCGTGGCCATGTCGCGTCCCTCGGGCACTCCGACAGGAGCCACGACGGCCACACGAGTCCCTACCCCGCGAGCCTGTGCGGCTGCCACTACGTCCTCGATGGTGTGCTTCTTCACCTCGGCACCGGATACGGGCGATATGGTCTTGCCCACACGGGCAAAAAGCAGCCGCAGGTAATCGTATATCTCGGTGGATGTGCCTACCGTGGAGCGAGGGTTGCGGGTATTGACTTTCTGCTCTATGGCCAC
The DNA here is from genome assembly GCA_910577355.1 of uncultured Muribaculaceae bacterium. Classification (GTDB taxonomy): domain Bacteria; phylum Bacteroidota; class Bacteroidia; order Bacteroidales; family Muribaculaceae; genus CAG-873. The sequence continues at coordinate 3,675 of CAJTMY010000049.1, read as the reverse complement.
TGCAGGCGGCAGACCGCGGATGAAGTCGCACTCGGGCTTGGTCATCTTGCCGAGGAACTGGCGTGCATAGGCCGACAGGCTCTCGACATAGCGGCGACGCCCCTCGGCATAGAGGGTGTCGAAGGCGAGCGACGATTTGCCTGAGCCGGAGAGACCGGTGACAACAATAAATTTCCCACGGGGTAACTCAAGGTCGATATTCTTGAGGTTATTGACCCGGGCACCCTTTATAACGATATTCTTCTGAGTCATCAACAATCCTTTTAACTTACAAAGTTACAAAATTCTACCTTGACTGCAAAAGATGCATCTGCTAAATATTGTAAACCAGACAAAAAGGCAATAAAAAATTTTGACAATCGGGATATTCTGAGTACTTTTGCATGATAATGCCTCCAGAGGCCTCGCCGTGCAGAGACGGCTCATACTTAATTAACTTACTATCATACTACTTAAATCCATGAAAAGCAAACCCGATCTAAGCTTTTGGAAATTATGGAACCTGTCGTTCGGGTTCTTCGGCGTGCAGATAGCTTACGCCTTGCAGAGCTCGCAGGTGAGCCGCATATTCTCGACCATCGGCGCCGACCCGCACGATCTCAGTTATTTCTGGATTCTGCCGCCATTGATGGGCCTTGTCGTACAGCCCATAGTAGGCGCCGCCTCAGACAAGACGTGGAATCGCTTCGGGCGCCGCCTGCCCTATCTGCTTATAGGCGCGCTCGTGGCAATCGTGGTGATGTGCTTCCTTCCCAATTCCGGCTCACTCGGGCTCGGAGTGTCGCAGGCCATAATATTCGGACTGGTGATGCTTATGTTTCTCGATACATCGATCAATATGGCCATGCAGCCGTTCAAGATGCTTGTGGGCGACTTCGTGAACGAGAAGCAGAAGGGTCTTGCCTATTCGATACAGTCGTTTCTGTGCAATGCAGGCTCCGTAGTGGGGTATATAGCCCCGATAGTGCTTGCGCTGTTTCTCAGCAACACAGCCCCTTCGGGCGAGGTGCCCCCTACGGTGACATGGGCGTTCTACATTGGTGCCGCCGTATTGCTGCTGTGTGTGATATACACCTTTGCCAAGGTTAAGGAAATGCCGCCCCATGAATACGCCATGTATCAGGGCAAGACGGCCGACGCGCCCAAAGAAAAGGTGAATGTGGTGAAACTGCTCGCTCGCGCTCCCAAGGTATTCTGGACGGTAGGTATAGTGCAGTTCTTCTGCTGGGCGGCTTTTCTGTATATGTGGACATATTCGACCGACGCCATCGCAGGCCATGCATTCGGCGCCCCCTCGACCGATATTGTCACAGGACTCACCATTGACGGTAAGGCCTACAACGATAAATATGTGTTCAACGGCGAGCGACCCGTTATACAGGACGGACGCCTCGCAATAGGAGGTATCGAGGTCGACGGACAGTATTACGAACCGCAAACCGTGGTCGTAGACGGCGACACCGTGGTATCAGGCCGGCAGGTGGTGTACAGCTACGGCATCCCGAAGGCCGCGGTGAATCCCGAAGGCAAAGGACTACTCGCACAGAAAGGGCAGACTCTTATAATCGACGGCATGCCGCCGATGCCTGTGCTAGACGGCGCATCGACAATATCCGAACTATCGCTCGTACAGCCCGACGCCTCTCTCACCCTGGCTCATATAGCCAAGCTGCAGGCCGACGGCGAGTATGTACTTGACCAGACCACTCCCATACCGGCCATATCCGAAGGCTCGAAGGTTGATGTCAACTATTCGACGGTGCTCAATGCCTCCTCGCAACAGTATCAGGATGCCGGCGACTGGAACGGCGTACTTCTGGCCATCCAGGCCATCGCCGCCGTGCTGTGGGCTGTGGTGCTCGCACAGTTCAAGAAGCGCAAACCGGCCTACTCGCTGTCGCTCCTTATCGGTGCCGTGGGCTTCGCTTCGGTATTCTTCATCACCGACAAGTATATGCTCGGTGTGAGCTATGCCCTTATGGGCTGCGCCTGGGCTGCAATGCTCGCGATGCCGTTCACAATACTTACCAATGCTCTTGCCGGCGACCATATAGGCACATACCTGGGGCTGTTCAACTGCACGATATGCATACCGCAGATAATAGCGGCTCTGTGCGGCGGCGCTATCCTGCACTGCTTCGCTCCGGCTGCCAACGGCGCTCCGGCAACTGTATGGATGCTGGTAGTATCGGGCGTGCTGATGTTCATCGGCTCATTGGCTGTATGGAATATCAAGGAGACTTTCGGCTCGCAGACCGGCGCTGCCGGCAAGCCCCTCGAAGCCATGGCCGAATCGCAGATGGCCACCGACGGAGACATATGATACAACTGATATCCCCTTCTCACCTATTTAAATAAATCAATGGAATCAATACGCCAACTGTTCAAGATAGGCAACGGCCCGTCGTCGTCGCACACCATGGGCCCCCGCAAGGCCGCACTGCTGTTTGCCGACGCAGCCTCAGGGGCATCCCGCTGCGAGGTAACACTGTTCGGATCGCTCGCCGCCACCGGCAAGGGACACCTTACCGACAAGGCCATACTCGACGTGCTCAGCCCACTGATGCCCACCGAGATAATATGGAAGCCAGAGACGGTGCTGCCTTTCCACACCAACGCCATGACGTTCCGCGCATTCGATTCCGCCGGACACGAGACCATCGCCCGCACCTACTACTCGGTGGGCGGGGGCGATATCGTGCTCGACGGCGAACCTCGCATGCCGGCCGAGTCGATATACTCGATGCACAAGATAAAGGACATACAGCGCTGGTGCGAGAAAACAGGCAAATCCTATTGGGAATATGTAGGCGAGACTGAGGGAGACGACATATGGAACTATCTTGCCGAGGTGTGGAGCGTGATGAAAGCGGCCGTTGAACGCGGCATAGAGGCAGAAGGCGTGCTCCCCGGCGGACTGGGCGTGCGCCGCAAAGCCGTGAGCTACTACGTGCACGCCGCCGGCTACAACTCGTCGCTCAAATCGCGCGGACTGGTATATGCATATGCCCTTGCAGTAAGCGAAGAAAACGCCTCGGGCGGCCGGATAGTCACCGCCCCCACATGCGGGTCGTGCGGCATAGTGCCCGCCGTGCTCTATCACCTGCACACCTCCAAAGGCTTCTCTGAGAAACGCATCCTGCGCGCGTTGGCCACCGCCGGTCTGTTCGGCAACGTGGTGAAGCACAACGCATCGGTATCCGGCGCCGAAGTAGGCTGCCAGGGCGAGGTAGGTGTGGCATGCGCGATGGCGGCGGCGGCGGCATCACAACTGTTTGGCGGCACACCGGCACAGATCGAATACTCGGCCGAAATGGGACTCGAACATCACCTCGGCCTCACCTGCGACCCCGTATGCGGCCTCGTGCAGATCCCTTGTATCGAACGCAACGCATATGCCGCGGCCCGTGCACTCGACGCCAACCTGTATGCGGCATTCTCCGACGGACGTCACTCGGTGGATTTCGACCGCATAGTGGAGGTGATGAAACAGACCGGCCACGACATCCCGTCGCTGTACAAAGAGACCGCGCAGGGCGGACTTGCAGTGATAAAATGAAAACTCCCTGCAAAACACTTGCACAAACCAAAATAAAAGTGTAACTTTGCACCGCAAAACCACGGAGAGATGGCAGAGTGGTCGATTGCGGCGGTCTTGAAAACCGTTGAGGGTCA
>CAJTMY010000048.1 GCA_910577355.1 uncultured Muribaculaceae bacterium | reverse complement strand
AGGAGAATATATTATTCCATACACGATGTTTTGCACTTCGATTTGGAATCTTCATGCTTTTTCTAATGTTAAATAGCATACATATTGCAAACTTCAGCGACCGCAAAGGTGTTTTCAGATAAATTAACGGCCCATGTCCCAACGTCTGACAATTACCCTATACTGCATAATCGCATGTGTCTGCGTAGCCTGCGCGCAATCAATAGCCGAAAGCGAGGTTCTGAATCAGAATCCCACCCGCAGCGGCCTGTCGACCCATCTGGCCTTCGAGCTCACCACACCTACCGGCAGCCATGGCCGGTGGACAACCGGGGGCGGTGCCACCCTGTCTTTGTCATATACCCATTATTTCACTCCGCGATGGTTCATATCGCCGGCCATAGCAGCCTTTTACAGCACGATGGGCACTGATTTTATCCCTGAATACGATCATATCTACGAAGGGACTGTGAAGAACTACGGCGCCCGCGTACCGGTTCAGGCCGGCTATCGCATCGAGCTGCCATATGATCTCAGTCTTTCGCTTGCCACAGGCCCGCAGCTCAATATAAACATCTATGCCAAGGAGCATCCGTCGCCCGACTTCGAGGCTTCTGATATCGAACCCGACCCGATAAATCTTTTCGGCCGAGGATTCCATAGGCTTGACCTGCAATGGGGATTCTTTGCCGGGCTCACATATAAAAACCACTATTGCCTCGGGCTGGCCGGCGCGGCAGGCATCACCCCGGCAGCATCGATGTCGCAGGGTGCCCGCAAACTTGACATCCGCCGCAACAGCATAGCTTTCATGCTTATATATAAATTCTGAAAAAAATCTGCATATGCATAGGGATTGATGAAATTTTTCCGCAATCCGTTTTATTTATTGTCGGAAATTTAGTACCTTTGCACCCATCAAAAGGCACTTAGCACAATAACAACCCAAGCCCTTATGCCACAAAAGATTGTAATTCTTGATTTCGGTTCGCAAACCACGCAGCTCATAGGCCGTCGCGTGCGCGAGCTGAACACCTATTGCGAAATCGTACCCTATAACAAGTTTCCCGCCGATGACCCCGACGTTATCGGCGTTATTCTTTCGGGCAGCCCGTTCTCGGTATATGACGAGCGCTCGTTCAAAATCAACATCGCCCCTATCGCCGAACACTACCCCGTGCTCGGCATATGCTACGGCGCCCAGCTGCTCGCATGGCAGAACGGCGGCAGCGTGGAGAGCGCGCCGTCGCGTGAATACGGCCGCGCGATACTGAGCCACGTAGACGAGGCCGATCCTCTTATGGCCGGCATAAAGCCCGGGGAGACAGTATGGATGAGCCACGGCGACACCATCACTGCCCTACCCGCCGACTTCCGTATCATAGCTTCGACGCAGGAGGTTGCATGCGGAGCTTTCCGAGCCGAAGGACGACGCGTGTGGGGTGTACAGTTTCACCCCGAGGTATTCCACTCCACCTGCGGCACACAGCTCCTTAAAAATTTTGTGTGCGGAATCTGCGGCTCCAGAGCCGACTGGAGCGCCGACGCGTATATAGAGACCACGGTGCGCGAGCTGCGCGACGAGCTCGGCGACGACAAGGTGGTGCTCGGACTCAGCGGCGGCGTTGACTCGTCGGTGGCCGCCGTTCTGATCTCAAAGGCAATCGGCGACAATCTCACCTGCATATTTGTAGACCACGGCCTGCTCCGCAAGGACGAGTTCAGGCAGGTGCTCGACGATTACCGCTGTCTGGGACTCAACGTAATCGGCGTAGACGCCTCCGACAAATTCTTCAGCGAACTGGCAGGAGTAAGCGACCCCGAGCGCAAACGCAAGATCATAGGCAAAGGCTTCATCGACGTGTTCGACACTGAGGCTCACAAGCTCAAGGATGTGAAATGGCTTGCCCAAGGCACCATCTACCCCGACCGCATAGAATCGCTGTCGATAACCGGCACCACCATAAAGAGTCACCACAATGTAGGCGGCCTGCCCGAGAAAATGAACCTGCGCCTGTGCGAGCCTCTTAAATGGCTCTTCAAAGACGAGGTGCGCCGTGTGGGACGAGCTCTCGGCATGCCAGAGCATCTTATCGGCCGCCATCCCTTCCCGGGTCCGGGTCTGGCGGTACGTATACTCGGTGATATCACCCGCGAGAAAGTGCGCATACTGCAGGAGGCCGATGACATCTTCATAAGCGGTCTGCGCCAATGGAATCTATACGACAAGGTATGGCAGGCCGGCGTGATACTGCTGCCCGTGCAGAGCGTGGGCGTGATGGGCGACGAACGCACATACGAGAGCGCCGTGGCGTTGCGTGCCGTGACATCGACCGACGCCATGACAGCCGACTGGGCCCATCTGCCTTACGAGTTCCTCGCCAAGGTATCCAACGACATCATCAACAAGGTGCGCGGCGTGAACCGTGTCACATACGACATATCGTCAAAACCACCGGCAACCATCGAGTGGGAATGATCGGACAGATGCAAGCATTTTACTGCTTCGTTTACATATTTTAATATAATTTGCTATTATATTACAAGATTATTCACCAACTTTGCCGTAGAATTATCTGATTATTCAACAAAAAAACTTATATCATTAGATTCTGATGAAAAAGAGTCCCCTGCAGAAAGCCCGTGCGGCTTACCAACCCAAGCTTCCCATCGTTCTCACCGGCGCAGTAAAAGCCGTTGAAGGCAAGCCCACCCAATCGGTGGCCAATCAGGAAGAAATACAAAATCTCTTCCCGAATACTTACGGTCTCCCCGAGCTCAAGTTTGAGAAGAATACCAATCCTACAGCCGGCAAGCCTGTGAATGTAGGCGTTATTCTTTCTGGCGGCCAGGCACCCGGCGGTCATAACGTGATTTCCGGCCTGTTCGATGGCATCAAGAAGATACATCGCGACAGCCGCCTGTTCGGCTTTCTCATGGGTCCCGGCGGTCTTGTCGACCACAAATATATCGAACTCACGTCGGCCATAATAGACGAGTACCGCAATACCGGCGGCTTTGACATCATAGGCTCCGGCCGTACCAAACTCGAGACCAAGGATCAGTTTGACAAGGGACTTGAGATATGCAAGGAGCTCGGAATCAAAGCACTTGTCATAATCGGCGGTGACGATTCCAACACCAACGCAGCCGTTCTCGCCGAATATTACAAGGCCATCGGTGCCGACATCCAGGTGATCGGCTGCCCGAAGACAATCGACGGCGACCTCAAGAACGAATGCATCGAGACATCGTTCGGCTTCGACACTGCCACCAAAGTGTACAGCGAGGTGATAGGCAACATACAGCGCGACTGCAACTCGGCAAAAAAATACTGGCACTTCATCAAGCTGATGGGCCGCTCGGCCAGCCATATCGCACTGGAATGCGCGTTGCAGACCCAGCCCAACATCTGCATCATATCTGAGGAAGTAGAGGCCAAGAACATGACCCTCGACGACATCGTGGCAAATATCGCCGATACCGTAGCCGCACGTGCCGAATATGGCAACAATTTCGGCACCGTACTTGTACCTGAGGGGCTCATCGAATTCATCCCCGCCATCAAGAAGCTTATCGCAGAGCTGAACGAAGTGGTTGCTGTCAACGCCGACAAGGTGGCAAGCCTCGCCGGCGCAGATCTTGAATCATTCATAGCCGGAAACCTCAGTACCGAGAATGCCGCCACTCTCAAGAGCCTCCCGGCCAATGTGGCTCGCCAGCTCATGCTCGACCGCGATCCCCACGGCAATGTGCAGGTATCTCTCATCGAGACAGAGAAGCTTCTTGCCGATATGGTAGGCACCCGTCTCGATGCCATGGCCGCAGAGGACAAGTTCCACGGCAAGTACTCGGCTTTGCACCACTTCTTCGGCTACGAAGGCCGCTGCGCCGACCCGTCCAACTTCGACGCCGATTACTGCTATGCCCTCGGCTTCAATGCCGCATGCCTCATAAATGCCGGCGTCACCGGATACATGTCGTCGATCCGCAACCTTGTGAAGCCCTCCGTACAGTGGATAGCCGGCGGCATCCCCATCACCATGATGATGAACATCGAACGCCGCAACGGTGCCGACAAGCCCGTGATACAAAAGGCTCTTGTAAAACTTGACGGAGCTCCCTTCAAGAAATTCGCCTCGCAGCGCGAAGACTGGGCCATGAACACATGCTACATCTACCCGGGCCCCATACAGTACTTCGGCCCGACCGAGGTATGCGACCAGCCCTCGCTCACGCTCCGCTACGAGCATCAGGGTAAATAAAAAATTTCCCGACTCCAGCTTGCAGAACCTGCCCACGGGAGAGCAATTCCGCTCCGGGCAGGTTCTTTTTTTGCGCCCGTGCGTAAGCAAAACCGGCACAGGATTGTTTAAACAATATACATCTAATCCTTGTCAGTTATGTCAAAGAAAGTAAAAACTAAAATAAATATATGGGTGGCCATCGGAGCCGCCATTCTCATAGTATTGCTGCTCGTATGGCTCACCGTGGCATTTCTTGCCGGCGACACTGATGTGGCGGCATTCATAGCACCATCGTTCTGAACTATTGTCAGAACGGGGCTGACTCGCCATCGGGCGCCGGAGGAAGGCTTACAGTACCTCCGGCAAACGGGTTGGCCGCAGGTGCGCCGGATCCGATGCTCGAGCGCTCCTCGACCGACGACGTGGCTACTTCGTCCCAGTTCTCGAAACGGGCGAAGGATGCACGGAAACGCAGCTTCACGTCATCGACCGAGCCACTGCGGTGCTTGGCCACGATAAACTCGGCAAGACCGCGGATATCGTTGCCCTGCGCGTCCTCGCCGCTGCGGGTATAATACTCGGGGCGATGGATGAAGCATACCATGTCGGCATCCTGCTCTATGGCGCCTGATTCGCGCAGGTCGCTGAGCTGCGGACGCTTGTTGTCGGTACGCGATTCCACCGATCGGTTGAGCTGCGACAAGGCCACAATAGGGATGTTCAGCTCCTTGGCGAGCTGCTTTAGTGAGCGCGATATCATCGACACTTCCTGCTCGCGCGAGCCGAATTTCATGCCCGAGGCATTCATGAGCTGCAGATAGTCGATTATAATGAATTTCACGTTTTTCTCACGTACCAGACGCCGGGCTTTGGTACGCAGCTCGAATACCGAGAGAGACGGAGTATCGTCGACATACAGCGGTGCGCCGTATAGTGCGTTCAGGCGGGCCATTGTCTGCTGCCATTCGAGCTGAGAGAGCTGTCCCGACTTGATCTTGGCACCATCGAGTTCGCATACATTAGATATAAGACGGTTTACAAGCTGAAGGTTGCTCATCTCAAGGGAGAAGATGGCGACGGGGATATTGAAGTTCACCGCCATATTCTTGGCCATGGACAGCACGAACGCCGTTTTGCCCATTGCGGGGCGCGCGGCGATGATTATAAGGTCGGAGTTCTGCCATCCAGATGTGAGACGGTCGAGCTCGCGGTAGCCCGACTCGAGTCCGCTAAGACCCGACGCACGCTGGGAGGATGCCTGCATCTGGGCTACGGCCTGCATGATGACGGGGTCGATCTGCGTGACATCTTTCTTGACGTTGCGCTGCGACAGCTCGAAAAGCTCACCCTCGGTGTTCTGCATCACATCCTCGATATCGTTGCTCTCGTCGAAAGCGGCCGACTGCACCTTCGCACCGAATGTTATAAGCTCGCGCGCAAGATATTTCTGCATCACGATATGAGCGTGCGTCTCGATATGCACGGCCGAGCCGATATTGGTGGTAAGGCCTATGACAAAAGCACGGCCTCCGGCTTTCTCGAGAGTCTCGTTTTTCTCGAGCTGATTGATTACAGTAATGAAGTCGATGGGCTGCTGGGCCGCGCCAAGAGTCTGTATGGCTTCGTATATATATCTGTGTGCCGGCTCGTAGAACACTTCGGGCCGAAGCGTGTCACATACACTTGTATATGCGTCTTTGGCAATGAGCAGTGCTCCGAGCACAGCTGCTTCGGAAGCGACATCGCTCGGCGGTTTGAGGCCGGCAAGCTCGAGAGGCGACGCCACGTCGCTCTTTTTGGGACGGTTGTTGAACCGGCTGGATTGATCTGTCATTTCAATCGGAAATTATAGCCTAAGCTTATCTCTATGGATGTGCAGCGCGATGCACTGAACGTATCGGCTTTGGAGGACTTGAATATATTGCCCAGGCCGAAGTAATAGCGGCCTTCGAGTGTTATGGAATGGCGCGGCTGCACATAGAATTCCACTCCTATGCCCCCCGTGATGCCGTAGTCGAATTTATTTGCCACCTTCATGCCGAGCTGCTCGGTCATGCGTTTGCGCTCGGGCCAATCGGTTACGGACGACAGGTCGTTGTAATCGAAATTGGCATTTATATTCTCGCCTACCATGAACGAGAACTCCGGGCCGAGATTGATGAAGCACTTGGCTCTGCGGCTGCCGAATATGATCTGCGTCATCACGGGCAGGGTCATATAGGTGAACTTGCGCGAATACCGCAATGGCGATTCCTCGAAATCCTCCTCCCAGCCGCGCTGTGTCCATCCAAGCTCGGCTACAAGGCCGAAAAGTTTCTCCTCGGTGTAGCGGAACGTGACCGCACCTGTGCTGCCCATAACGAATTTCTGCGGCACCGACGGAGACAGATCCTGCCTGGCGAGTGTGACACCGCCACGCACGCCTGCCGACAGCCGCGCCTTGTAGTGAGTCTGGGCTCCGGCCGGGGGGTACGCAAAGACTCCGACAATAAGTACAATCAACAGACGAATGGACTTCATGGCTTATAGCACCTTTATGTCGACCGATTCCACACCGGGCCGGTATGTGATGATGTAAAGCGTCTGGTTGACAGGGCCACCCGTTATCTCTTCTTTCTCATTGCTGTTATACTCGTTGTCGGACATCAGCAGGAACGACGATTGCAAGCCTGTGTAGAGAGGCTGATTCTCGGGAGTATACAGGCCGCCGTTGGCATTGATATTGGCCAACAGGTAGCGCGCGGTGTCGTAGCCGAGCTGAGCCTGCGATGGCACCTGCTCGATGGGTTTGGTGCCGTAGCGACGCTCGTATTCGGCATTGAACATACGTGTATCGTAGTTGCTCTCGTCGTTGAAAAAGCGCGAATAGACGGTAGCATTGAGTCTGTGCAGGTTGTCGAGCGCATCGCCGCGGAATGCCGTCCAATCGGGATAGCCGAAGACGCCCACCGACGACGGGTCTGCGAAATCGTCGCGCAATGATATTATGGCACGTGCGAACTTATTGAACTCTGCCACAGAACCCGACCCGGGGATAAACACATACCGGCCTGTGACATCAAGACTTTCAAGATCGCCGCGCGAGAGCATTCCTTCGTAGGCTATTTCCATCGGCTCCACGCCCATCTCGGCATAAAGGCCTCGCACATAGTCGGTAAATGGCAGTTTCTCCACACGACCGCCTTTGGATATAAGGAAGACCGGTCTGTATCCGTCATAAACACTCATCAGTGCCTCGGCTGCCTTCTCGTACATCAGTTTCGCCGGGATATTGGCTTGTATCACCCGTCCATCAGCCATATAGGAAGTATCCTGGATTGCAAAGAGATTGAGGATATATGTATCAAGACCAGCCGAAGCCTCGACCACCGGTCGCAGCGAAGCCGCATCCTCGGGAGCTATGATCACATCCACATCGCGCATGCTGTCGCTTCCGAGCACACCGCCAATCACCTCGGGCGATTCGCGTGTATCGATTATCGAGATCTCGACAGGCCGGCATTTATCGCTCATCGATCTTACCCCGATAAGGAAACCACGCACAAAATCGAGCGAATGTCTCGACTGCTTGCCGGCAAGCTCGCCGCCCTCGAGCATAAGCGGCATCATAAGGGCTATCCGGGCAGTGTCGGCATCCGCCTCATCAATATCCACGACCTCGACAGTCTCATTGACTGCCTCGTCGGAAACGGCATCTTCGTCATCTCCATCATCGGCAGGTTGCACAGGCCCGACGGCCGGACGTACGGGACGCAGGCGACGCTCGCCATTGTCGGCCACGGTACCTTCAGGAGCAATGACAGGTTTTGCCTCGGTGACTTTGGCAGCCTTGGGCAGTTCTTTGTCTTGCGCGGCCTGACGGTCTTTTCCACCGGCAGGAATAAGAATGATGTCCCCTGCTTTCACACCGGCGTTTACGCGGGGATTCAGTTCGGCGATCTCGTCGGGAGTGACACCGAAGCGATAGGCGATACCAAATAGTGTCTCGCCTTTGCCCACCTTGTAGCGGAGCTGCGTGCCGTCGGCAGTCGCGCCCGATGTCGAATCATTGTCATCGGTAAATTCAGATACCGGCAGATATAGTTTCTGCCCCATCTTCACGCCGTCGACAGCACTTGGATTGCTGTTTATGATATCATCGCGGGTGATGCCGAGCTTGTCGGACACATCGATAAGCGATTCGTTGCGCTGCACTGTATACACATAGTAATCCTTGCCGTTGACACGCCTTACGGGCAGGTCGAGAGCGGCCGAGACGAGTGTACATCCCATGGCGATGCCGAATATAATATGACGTATTGTAAGTTTCATCATCTGTAGGTTGTTTCTGCAAAGTTACTACTTTTTTTCAATAGCGCTCTATTTTCAGTCCTAAACTTTATCTACAAGCATGTTAATGAAACGCCCCCGCGACTGCATCTGATCACGGGGGCGCTATACGCGGATTGGAGACCGCTTTATTTCTTGTCGAGCTTGCGCAGGAGGTGTTCCACCGATTTGATGAGCTGGTCGTCAATACCTGCCGCCACACGCACAGGATCGTTGTATACAACCACATCGGGCTTCAGTTGCCGGTTTTCAAGTACGTTGCCCTGCATGTCCATCGATGTCACCTGCGGGATGCCGAACACTATTGTCGGATCGATCTGATTCTCCCACCACACGGCTGTCATCGTGCCGGGGACAGGTGCTCCCACCACATCGCCGAGGCCGAGGGTCTGATACACAAACGGCGAGCCGTGGGCATCGGAATAATTTGACTCGTTGACAAGCATCACCGATGGCTTTGTCCATTGAGAGAACGGCTCGCTGCCGATGTATTGGCCTCTAGGCACGAAACGCACATACTCCTTGCCACCGAGCAATATGGCGAGGTCGTTGTGCAGCCATCCGCCGCCATTCCAGCGTGTGTCGACGATTATAGCCTCGCGGTTGCGGTATTTGCCCAGCATCTCGGAGAACACCGTGCGGAACGACGGCGAATCCATACCCTCGACATGCACATAACCGATACGACCGCCCGACACGCTGTCGACAACCTCCTGATTGCGACGTACCCAGCGGCGATACAGCAGATCGTTCTGCTCGTAAGCCTCGATAGGCTTCACCACAATCGACCGTGCGGCGGAGCCATCGGCCGGTGCGATGTCGAGGCGCACACGCTTGTCGCCTTTGTCCATCAGCAGGGGATTGTAATCCATGCCGGCGGTGATGATCTTGCCATCAATGGCTGTGATTACATCGCCGGGCTTCACACCTGCCTTTGCGGTCGACAGCGGGCCGCCGGCTATGACCTCGGCGACACGGAGACCATCGCCGTCATAAGCCTCGTCGAAGAACGCGCCGAGCACGGCGGTGCTGTAATTCGAGCCGGAATAATACCGGCCGCCGGTATGCGATGCATTGAGCTCGCCGAGAATCTCGCTGAGGAGGATCGCAAAGTCATCGTTATTGGCTATATGCGGCAGGAAGCGACGGTATGCCTCACCATATGCCTTCCAGTCCACACCGTGCAGGTCGGCATCATAGAATTTGTCCTTGACCTGCGACAGCATATGGTCGTAGATATATTGACGCTCGAGCGAGGGTTTGCGGTCGTAGAATGCCTCAAACTCTATATCCTCGGCATCGCCCTTGGCAAGGCTCACCTTCTTCATGCCACGACCCGAGATCATGTAAAGATTCTCGATCTTCTCGTCGGGTATGATGCCGCCGCTCACGCCACGCACCAACACCTTGGTTTCACCTTCGCGCAGGTCGGTCTCCATAAGGTTGTATTTGCCCGTTGGATCGGCCATCACGAAATACAGTTTGTCGCCTTCGGCCGAGAGCACATAGTCGCCGTTGGCACCCGAACGGGGAGTAAGACGCTCCACACGCATGAAGCGGTTGTCGAGATCGTAATTGATAGCCGGCTTTGTATCGTCGGTCTCGTCTTTGCCGCCTTTCTTTTTCTTCTTGTCCTTCTTATTGTCTTTCTTATCGGAGCTATCGTCGCCTTCGTCCTTCTTGTCCTTCTGCTCCTTGGCCAGCTCGGCCTCTTCCTTTGTAAGGTGTAGCTTGTCGTAGGCCTCTGGGGTAAGAGCCATGAACATCACGTCGTTGTCCGAGCCCCACGAGCCATGGCTGCGCTTGCCGTAACGGTCGCTCTGCCATGTTATAGCCTCGCCGCCGAGAGCCCAGCGCGGATTCGAATCGGAGTATCCGCTCTCGGTAAGGTCGACCACCTGCGAACCGTCGGCAGCCACCATGGCGATATCGGTATTGTTCCAGCCACCCACACCTATGTAGCTCGCAAGGAGGTTGCGGCTGTCCGGGCTCCACCTGAATTCGACATCCCCGTCGGCATACGAGTAGTTGTACTTGCCGTCGAGCGCGGTGGTCACAGCCTTGGTATCCATGTCGATGACACGTATGGCCGTGCGATCCTCAAGGAATGCGACTTTCTTGCCGTCGGGGCTGAACTCAGGCTGCTGCGACGGCTTGTCGCTGCTATAAAGTGGGGTCTCCTCGATCTCGGTGGCATATGCAAACTGTTTTTCGTCGGGATTCTTTATCGTGGCCGTGAACAGCTGCCAAAGGCCGTCGCGCTCGCTGTCGTATACCAGTGTGCGGCCATCCTTGCTGAAACTCAGCTGACGTTCCTGTCCGGGCGTATCGGTTATGCGCTTTGTGGTGGAATATTCCACCGAAGTGACATATACATCGCCGCGTATCACAAACGCCACTTCCTTGCCGGTAGGGCTTACAGCCATGGCCGTGGCGCCCGATTTGCGCAGCTGATTCACAAGGTCGAGATCATAGTCGTCGCTCACGATGCTTACCTCCACCTTGCGCGGCTCGGCACCGGGAACAAGTGTATATATCTCACCGTTCCAACTGAATGCCAGCGTGCCGTTGCCGGCCGCCGACAGCGAGCGCACGGGATGGGTAGTGAACGCGGTGAGCTTGCGTTTGTCGGAGCCCGACAGATTGCGAGAGTATACATTGAGTGTGCCGTCCTCCTCGCTCAGGTATACGAATGTGTCATCTCCCGTCCATACAGGATTGTGGTCATTGCCGTCGAATGTGGTGAGGAGCTTGTCGGAGCCGTCCTTTATCAGACGTATATCACCGGTACTCGATGAACGCTCATGCTTGCGGAAGGCATTTTCATAGCCCTTGCGATCCTGATAAAGAAGCGATCCGTCGGGGCGCACGCTTATAGCCGCCATAGGAATCGTGGAATACATGACGGGGCGTGAGCCGTCGACCTTGACACTGTAGATCTGTGAAGCGAACGGGCCTTGCGCCGCCATACGTCCTGGCGCTCCGCTTGCCGCAAACAGCACCGTCTCGTTGTCGAGCCAAGCCTTAGGCTGCTCCGAGCCGGAATTGGTGGTAAGCCGCCGGGCCGTGCCACCATTTGCATCTATCACAAACACATCCTCCGAGCCGGCCCGCTTGCTCGCGAACGCAATCCTGCTGCCGTCGGGACTCCACACGGGATAGCTGTCATAAGCCTTGTCGGAAGTTATCTGCCGTGCCGCTCCTCCATCGACGGGGACTGTATATATGTCGCCCTTGTAGGTGAAAGCCACGGTGCCGCCGTCGGGCGATATAGCCACGTTGCGGAGCCACAAAGGAGCATCGGCGGCGACAGCGCCAAAGGCGCACATGCCTGCAAGAACTCCGAATATCACTTTCTTCATACTGATAATGAATTGATTTATGTCCTAATATATTAAAGACGATCCTTTATTATAATAATTACAATCGACGGAACATATTAACCATATTTAACTTCTCTACAAGCCTCCTATTATTAATAAAAGTTAATACGGCGCATCATATCGTACTTTATTGCTAATTTTGAAAATGTTTGATTCCATCGCCAACGGTATCGACTGGACATGGGCCCGGGACATAATCTTTCTGGCCTATGGTCTTACCATTATCAGCATCATTGTGATTGTCGTATCTGAAAACCGCAATCCCGTGAAATCGCTGGCATGGGTCACCGTGCTGTTGCTTCTTCCGATGGTGGGGATCATCCTGTATCTTTTTTTCGGCCGCAACATCACAAACAAGCACAAGCTGAGCCGTCGCAACCGTCGCAAACTGAAAAAACGCGAAGCCATATCACACGCCGATTTCCGCAAGCTCGATCTGTCGCCCGGCGCCATACAGAACATCCGTCTTGCCAAGTCGCTGGCCGATGCGCAGTTCTACGACGGAAACGAAGTGGAGGTATTCACAAACGGCGCCGACAAATTCGCCCGCCTCAAGGCCGACCTCATCAACGCCCGCCACTATATCAACCTCGAGTATTACATATTCGAAAACGACAACATAGGCAACGAAATAGCCGATATACTTATCGACCGGGCCCTTGCCGGAGTCAACGTACGCGTCATATACGACCATGTTGGCTCGTTCCGTGTAAAGAACCGTTTTTTCAAACGCATGCGCAAGGCCGGTATAATGGTGTATCCGTTCTTCGAGGTGACATTTCCGCAGCTCGGCACCCGCATAAACTGGCGTAACCACCGCAAACTGTGTGTGATAGACGGATCTGTCGGCTATCTCGGCGGCATGAACATCGCCGACCGATATATCGACGGCGGCCGCAAATTCGCATCATGGCGCGACACGCATGTACGTGTCGAAGGGCCTGTGGTAGCGGCGCTGCAATATGCTTTCGCCGTCGACTGGCACTTCATGGGCCAGCCACTCATCGACGAGGCGGTACTCGCCAACCGCCCCCGGCAAGGCAACGTCGCAGCCCAGCTGCTCACATCGGGGCCTACGTCGCAGTGGAGCAACATATCGCTGATGTTCCACAAGGCCATATGCAATGCAAAGCGCCGCATATATATCCAAAGCCCGTATTTCCTGCCCACCGACGCGCTGCTCAAAGGACTTGTCACAGCGGCACTGTCGGGAGTGGACGTGCGTATTCTCATACCGCGCAAGGGCGACTCCACATTACTCAACTATGCCTCGTCATCGTATATAACGGAATGCATGCGCGCAGGCATCAAGATATATCTCTACGAGGCCGGCATGCTGCACTCCAAGATGATCATAGTCGACGACGACTTCGTGACCATCGGATCGACCAACTTCGACTTCCGCAGTTTCGAGCACAACTTCGAGGGCAACCTGTTCTTCTACTCGCGCGAATTCACCGACAAGATGCTCGACATATACCGCGAGGATCTGACACACTCCACCCGTATCGTCCCGGCCAGATGGCGCAAGCGTCCGCTTGTCCGACGCGCTATAGAATCGGTAGTGCGCCTGCTCAGCCCGATATTATAAACCAATCCTCATACATTAATTAATATAGAAAAATGCCTGTTGATATAAAAGCCAACCGAGAACGTTTCATCAGTATACTCCGCGACACCGGCCGCGAGAACATAGACTATGTGATCGAGGATCTTGATTCGTGGGGATTCTTCGAGGCGCCCGCTTCGGCTCGCAACCATTTCAACTTTCCGGGCGGTCTCGCCCTCCACTCGCTCAACGTATACGACATGGCCATGGCCGTGCGCTCGGCCATCATCCCCCTGCGTCCCGACATGGGAAGGGCTCTCACCCCCGGCTCCATTGCCATCGCCGCCCTGCTTCACGACGTATGCAAGACCGACATCTACCGCCGCACACGCCGCAAACAACGCAACGAGATAGGCGTATGGGAGGAAATCGAAGGCTACGAGGTAGACTATTCGAATATGCCGGTGGGGCACGGGGAGAAATCGGTGATAATGCTGCTGCGCTCGGGACTCGACCTTGAGGACGAGGAGATATTCGCGATACGCTGGCACATGGGGCCGTGGGATCTGCCGGCCCAGTCGATAGAGATGGACAAGTCGTACCGCAAGGCCCATGACCGCTCTCCGCTCGTGGCACTCATCCACACGGCCGACACATTGGCAGCCCAGATTCTCGAGCGCGACGCCACCAAGCTGCCGTGATGAATCCATCCCCCCTCCGCATCCGGTCGCGGAGGGCTTTTTCTGAAGATTCCAAATCGAAGTGCAAAACATCGTGTATGGAATAATATATTCTCCT
>CAJTMY010000047.1 GCA_910577355.1 uncultured Muribaculaceae bacterium | reverse complement strand
GAGTTTATGATAATCAGTTGACTCTCTTTTGATTATTTTTATCGAACTCACGTTACAATAGGATTTTATGCGATAGCCATATGAAAAAACGACTTACAATAGTAGCCATACTTGCCGTATGCGCCTCGACGGCTATGGCCTACGACGGCACCGACGCCATCCTGCGCCTGCGCGACGAGCGCAAGAAGCATCCCGAAGTAGTGTCGGTCGAATTTCCGGGCGATACCCGCTGGCGCGAAGCCTACGACGCCATATACAGCCACGGAGCCATTATCGAGAATCCATGGGTGGCTCTGCGCATCTACATGAACGAGACACAGGCCGTCGACGTCTACCTCAAGCAGACTCCCGGTCTCGAATGCCGCCGCACGGCCTTCTACTCCACTCCCGAAGCTGTCGCGGCAGGACGGGGCACCGACGTGCTCAAAGTAGGCAAAAGCATCGGTGCCGGCTCATTCAGAGGATTCGACGGCTCGGATGCCGTGAATATCGACACTGTGCAGTCGCGAGCACAGGCAGTGCTCAACGACAGCACCGTGGCCGTCACCGCCCGCGGTTGGCTATATCGCGGCCGGCGCATCGACGTGCTCGAGTACTATACAGCGCATGCGTCCACACCCACAATCGATGTCGAGATCAGGCTCGACGGCGCCGATCCCGACGACGTATTCTGTACCGGCGTGCAGAAACTTGATATCGACAACCGCGGCGGCTTCATTGTGCCTGCCACGGCATATTCCGAAGGCCGCAACATCCCCGATTCCAAGCAACCCGAGGCCGTAGAGGCCGTGGCACTACACGTAGAGGCCGACCCCGTAAACATTGCCGGCACTCTCGAAACGCCGCTCAACTACCTACTCCTGCTCAAGCCCGACAAAGACGGATACATACGATATACAATCACAGCCGGCCGCCCCTGAAAATATAATTTCAATATATCAAAAGCCGCATGCAACGATGCTGTTACATGCGGCTTTGCTATTAATTCATAATATTATTATATTATTCCTCGGCGGCGACGGCTTCGGCTGTCTCTACGCCGGCATCAGGTTTGATGTTGGGTTCCTCGAGGCCGAGGTGTTTCTTGCGGTCGACAACCTTGAGGATAAGGCCGAGCGCAAGCGCGGCAATACCGAGGCATGCGAGCATCACAAGCGGCGCGGTATAATTGTAGCTTATCGCAGCCTCCTCGGCGGTAAGGGTACCGTTGGCTATCCCTTCGGCAATGTCGGGATTGGTATTGTCGAGCACCTTGCCGATAAGCAGCGGGAAGAGCCACAGGCCAATGTTCTGAATCCAGAATATCAAGGCATATGCCGAGCCGATGATCTTGCTGTCGACAAGCTTGGGCACACTCGGCCACAGCGACGCCGGCACGAGCGAGAACGAGGCACCGAGCACCAGAATTGTGATATACGCCACGGTTATTGATACCGCCGGGGTATCCTTAAGCTGCGGCAACACAAAAGCGAAAGTGAGATGGCACACGATAAGCAGCAGCGAGCCGAACACGAGCATCGAGGCCGCCTTGCCCTTATAGTCGACATAATGGCCGAGAATGGGGGTGATGCCCACGGCAAGCAGCGGGAATACAGCAAACATGGCCGAGGCCGACTGGCATTTGTAGCCCATGTAGCAGTAGACCACAAGCGATACAACGGCAAGAGCCATGAGGCCGTATTTGGCGCCCTTGTTCTTCTGGAAGTTGCTTGCAAAGGCCGCCGCAGCCACCACTAGCATTATCACATACTGTATGATAGTTGCGGTGTCGCTTGCCCAGAACTCGCTGTCGGGAGCGGTGAAGGCAATATTGCACTGCAACATGTTCACGGCATACTTCTGGAAGGGGAAGATAGCCGAATAGTAGAGCACACACAGCAGAGCCACAAGCCAGAAACCACTGCTCGAGAGTATCTTGCCGAGGTCGCGTATCTCGAAGGGATCATCTTTCTCCTCCTCAGCCCCTGTCTGGGCGTCGAGCTTGCGATCCATGAAGAAGTACACGATAAACATTATCAGCGCGATCATTAGGATGACAACACCGAAAGCCAACGAACGCGATACGCTGATATCGCCGCCGAGCGTGGCAAACAGGGGCGAGAAGATCATACACGTGGCCACGCCGAGACGGGCAAGAGCCATCTCCGAGCCCATGGCAAGAGCCATCTCGCGGCCCTTGAACCACTTGACGATACCGCGGCTCACGGTGATGCCGGCCATCTCCACGCCGCAGCCGAATATCATGAAGCCGATGGCCGAAAATTTGGCCGAGGCAGGCATCCCCTCGTAGAAAGGCGATACACCAAGCTCATCGAATACCGGTATATAGTTGAGATGATCGTTGAACCACTGATACAGCGAATTGGCCGGATTGCAGAACGAATCAGTGAGCGCATACCAGTTGATCGTAGCGCCTACAAGCATCACTACGCCCGAAAGGATGGCGGTGAAACGCACGCCCATCTTGTCCAGGATAATGCCGGCAAAAATCAGAAAGAAGATAAATACGTTGAGGAACGTCTCCGATCCCTGCATGGTGCCGAAGGCCAACGAATCCCATCCGCGGGTCTCCTGCACCAGATTCTTGATGGGCGACAGCAGATCCATGAAGATATAGGAACAGAACATGCCTAAGGCCAACAGCGCCAGAGCTGTCCACCTCGCCCACGCCTTGTCGTTCAAGGCTGTTTTTACATTCTCAGTCATTTTCAATATGATAGATTAGTTTATTATGAATGCAAAATTAGGAATTTTTTCTCAAATACAGCTGTATATCGGGGCTTTTTGCTAATTTTGCCGCAAATTTATCTATATGAACGATATCCAAGAAGCCGGACGCCGGCCATATACATTCGACCGCGTGGTGCGCCTGCTCATATCACTACTCACTCTCGTAGGCACCGTGTGGCTGCTCAATGTGCTCAGCGCCGTGCTGTTGCCATTCCTTGTGGCTTGGCTCATAGCATACATCCTCGAGCCTTTCGTGCAGTACAACCGTCGCATCCTCGGGCTAAGGAGGCGCATCGTGCCTGTGTTTGTGACACTGTTTGAAGGAATCCTAATATTGGCCATGCTCGGGGTTTTCTTCGTCCCGTCAATAATCAGCGAGATGCATCAGGTAGCCGACCTCATCAACCGATATGCCAACGGTTCTGCCCCGATACCGTTCATCCCCGCAGAGTTCCACGATTATCTGCGCAATGTAATCGATTTCCGATCGATATCTCAGGAACTAACGCGACAGGATTTCAGCTCTATAATCGATGCGTTGGGCGGCGTGCTGTCAAGCGGCATCGACATGATACTGGGTATTTTCAACTGGTTTATCGTGCTGTTGTATGTAGTATTCATCATGCTCGACTACGAGAAGCTGCTGCACGGTATGCGGCGCATGGTACCTCCAAAGTACCGCACCATGACATTCAGCATACTCGACGACGTGAAGAACAGCATGAATCACTACTTCCGCGGGCAAGCGCTCGTAGCGCTGATAGTCGGCATATGCTTCGCCATAGGATTCCTCATCGTAGGGCTTCCGTTGGCGGTGATCCTCGGACTGTTCATAGGGCTGCTCAACATGGTGCCGTATCTGCAACTCATATCCATTATCCCCACCACCCTGCTGTGCCTCGTGTACACAGCAAACTCCGAACTGGGCTTCTGGGAAGTATGGTGGAGCTGCATGGCCGTGTATGTGGTGGTGCAATGCTTTCAGGATCTTTTCCTCACGCCCAAGATAATGGGCAAAGCCATGGGGCTGAATCCGGCGATCATATTGCTGTCGCTGTCGGTATGGGGAACACTTCTCGGCTTCATCGGCCTCATCATCGCCCTACCCCTCACCACACTGTTGATGGCCTACTACGACCGCTATATCACTCACCGCGAAGACGGCGAATCGCCCGAAGAACATTGCCGCGACCACAATATACTCAAGGAAATCATCGAGGAATAGAAAAAGAGGTATCAACTCCGATCGTCGATACCTCTTCCTCATAGCTCTATATGTCGGGCGTTAAAGCCGTACCGGGAAATTGGCTATATTCACACCTTTGAGGTTAAACACTTTAAGGTACATCCTGTCTGAACCTGAGAGATTTTTGAAAAGTTCTTTGGCCTCGTCGTCAAAGGATTCCATAAATCCTTCCTTAAACGCATCTATCAATGTATGATTCCACTTATTCTGCAATTCAGGTTGAGCGACTTTTATCACACAGCACAGCGCGCCGGTCGAATGCCACTCAAAGCGCAATACGGAAAAATCCTCATCGCCGTTCTGCCCGTTCTGCATTTCCTCATTCAGCATTTTAAGAACTTCGTTCTTTTGAGCCGTAGTCAACTGAGCCGTGGTTGATACAGGCATTGCTACCGACATAAGAGCGACAGCCAACAGTAATATTAATTTTTTCATTTGATAATGGTTTATATTAAAAAAATCCTGCGGAAATCCGATCCCGGATCATCCGCAGGCAGATTTTTATGGTTTCAAAGACTGCTTTATCAAGCCGGGGGAAGGATAGCGTCGTTGGGGCAGACTGCTGCGCAGGAGCCGCACTCGATGCATGTGTCGGGATCGATAACGTAGATAGGGCCTTCGGAGATGGCTTCCACGGGGCACTCGGGCAGGCAGGTGCCGCAAGCCACGCAGTTGTCGGTAATTACGTATGCCATGATTGTTCTGTTTTAGTTTGGTTTTGGTTGTTTATGTTTTACCCTGCAAATTTAGCAATTATTTCATTAATGCAAGCATCATGACGCAAAAATTTCTACATTTCGGCACGACGATACAGTACCACGGCGATTATCACGTAAAGCACATTGGGGATCCACATGGCCACAAACGGAGATGTCAGTCCGGAGAACGCGAAACTCTGCGTGATGGCCATGAACAATATATAGCTGAACGACAGGGCAAGGCCTATGCCGATATTAAGGCCGAGGCCGCCTTTCACCTTGCGCGACGACAATGACATGCCTATGACCGTAAGGATGAACGCAGCGGCACACATGGCATACCGGCGATGATATTCCACCTCGAAACTACTGATATTGGCCACGCCTCTGTTGCGTTGGCGCTCGATATACTCGTCGAGCGCCGGTGTGGTCATTTTCTCATGGTCATTAACGGCTATAAGAAAATCGCGCGGCTCGAAAGGAATCACCGTATCAAGGCCGCTGCCCTTGGTGATGAATTCGCGACCGTCATCAAAATCGCGTATCACATAGTCGTATACACGCCACGAATACAAGGTATCCCATTTGATGGTGGAGGCTGTCATACGTGATTTGATCTCTTTGTTCTCGTCAAAGAGGTCGAGCTGGAAACCGCTGCCACTCTTCGTGGAAGCATCATAGCGGCTCATATGCATTATCTCACCGGGAGCGACTTTCAACATTATATTGGAGCCGTAATCCACGCCCTTGTTCTTGACATACGTATTGTAGAAGTGAATGCGCTCTACATTGGCGGGCGGTATAACATATGCATCAAGAAACCACGTGGATACGGCGATGACGAGTGCCGAGAGCATATATGGCCTGAGCAACCGGCGGAAACTTACCCCCGACGACAGCATAGCCACTATCTCGTTGTTGCCGGCAAGCTTCGATGTGAAGAATATCACCGCGATAAACACAAACAGCGGCGAGAACTGTGTGGCAATATAAGGCATGAAGTTGAGGAAATAATCCACAACGGTAGCCTTGAGCGGCGCCTTGATAAATGCGTCGAGTTTCTCGTTGATATCAAACATAACCACGATGGCCATCAGCAATCCTATGGCAAAGAGATATGTGCCGAGAAATTTCTTTATTATATATTTGTCGAGGAGTTTGAACATTGCTGTATTTGTTGGATTACAGGCGGCGTTGCAGTTTCTCCACCATATCTTTCTTCCACATGGCGAAATCGCCTGCGACGATATGCTTGCGCGCCTCGCTCACAAGCCACAGATAGAAAGCAAGATTGTGTATCGACGCTATCTGCATGGCAAGGAGTTCCTGAGCGATGAACAGGTGGCGCAGATATGCACGCGAATACACACGGTCGACCTCGCATGGGCTGTCGGCCCATATGGGGCTGAAATCGTCGGCCCATTTGAGATTGCGCATGTTCATGGTACCCTCGGGGGTAAAGAGCATGCCGTTGCGGCCGTTGCGGGTGGGCATCACACAGTCCATCATGTCCACCCCGCGGTCGATGGCCTCGAGGATGTTGGCCGGCGTGCCCACACCCATAAGATATCGGGGACGGTCTTCGGGCAGTATCTCGTTGCACACCTCTATCATGTCGTACATCACCTCGGTAGGCTCGCCCACCGCCAGACCGCCGATAGCATTGCCTTCGGCGCCCAGATCGGCGACATACCGTGCCGAGTCGCGGCGCAGGTCGGCGAATGTGCAGCCCTGCACTATCGGGAAAAAAGCTTGCGAATGGCCGTATAGAGGCTCGGTATCATTGAAGTGCTTCCATCCGCGGGCAAGCCAGCGCTTGGTCAGCTCGAGCGAACGGCGCGCATAATTGTAATCCGAATTTCCGGGAGCACATTCATCAAGCGCCATCATTATGTCCGATCCGATGGTACGCTGTATATCCACCACTTTTTCGGGCGTGAAAAGATGTTTCGATCCGTCTATATGGCTGCGGAACCATGCGCCTTCCTCGGTAAGCTTTCGGTTGGCGCTGAGCGAAAACACCTGAAAGCCGCCACTGTCGGTAAGTATCGGCCTGTCCCATCCGTTGAATTTATGCAGGCCGCCGGCACGCCCTATTATGTCCATGCCGGGCCGCAGGTACAGATGATATGTGTTGCCTAGTATTATCTGGGCTTTGACATCCTCGCGCAGTTCCTTGAAATGCACGCCTTTTACGGCGCCGACCGTACCGACAGGCATGAAAATGGGCGTGAGTATGTCGCCGTGGTCGGTGGTGATCACTCCCGCGCGTGCTTTTGTGTCTTTGGCCTGAGATATTAGTTTGAAATTCATTTTGCTTTTACAGAATAAGTCATTATGACATCGACTCAATATCCACCAATCCATGCAATATCGCGAATACGGTCATACCCGAAGCGCTGTGTATGTCGAGCTTGGAGCATATATTACGGCGATGCGTGGCCACCGTATGCACCGACAAGAACAACTTGTCGGCTATCTCCTTGTTAGACATACCGCGGGCGATACATATCACTATATCGCGTTCGCGCGGAGTAAGCATTATGTCGCCATGCTCGTCAAGGGCGCTTCCCGTATCCACGGTATCGGCCGTCTCGACGCACGGCACCTGTTTCTCAAGTTCAAGTATCGTGGGCACGAACAACTCGTCCTCTACACGGCAGTGCGCCATAATGTCGCGCTCGCATACCACGATGTCGAAGAGCAACGCGTTGAGCATATCCACACGCGCCTTGTCGGCTACAAAATGGCATACTAATATGTCCTTTATCTCCTTGAGCTTGGCGGCTATTGGGTGGTGGTTGTCCTTGAAGGCCGCTATGCTGAATCCTTCCGTGGCACGACCGCTGAGAAGTGCGTCCACATAGCTGAAAACATGCGCGTTCTCATACTCCATATGCCGGCGCACCTCTGATACATATTCGTCGTAAAACTTCAATATCACCAAAGCTATATCGCCCGGGGCGCCTGTGCTGATGGCACCGATGAGACGACGGCGGATATCGGGGAGACAGTATCCGAGAAAATAATCGTGGGCGCTTTTCAAGTAATCGACGAGCGTCCGCGCATCAAGCTCACCGGCATCATACGGCTTACCGCTTATGAAATTGATTACCGACAAGAATGTACGGCAATCCACTCCGACCGAGGCACAGACATCGGAAACGGTACGGTCGCCAAATCCGAGCGAAATGCCGAACCTGGCAAACGCCGGCAACAGCAATGGATTGTCAGCGACCAGACCGCGCATCTTGTGGCTGCCGGTGTAGCAAAGCATGTCGCTTCCTGAAAACAGAACGGATTGTGATGAGTTCATTACTGCAAAATTAGTCATTTTTCATCATTTGACAAAATCGCCCATATCCCGCCTGC
This sequence comes from uncultured Muribaculaceae bacterium, assembly GCA_910577355.1. Lineage (GTDB taxonomy): Bacteria > Bacteroidota > Bacteroidia > Bacteroidales > Muribaculaceae > CAG-873. The sequence goes on along the minus strand of CAJTMY010000047.1, from coordinate 6,652 downwards.
ACCTTCACAGGCACAGACAAGATAATTTTTATGAGTAAGGGCTAATGTAAAAGCATAAACCAAACTAATTGTTTTAATTCGTCTGCAAAGTTACCATATAGACCGGGGATGTGAAATACCCTGTTGGCGGTATATTACCCGGTTAATTTATGTTAAACCACATCGCACACAACTTTTATATCCCGAAATCGGTTATCTTTGCAGCAAGATACACAACCGGTCGGCATAGGAAGTTCCTATATTATCAGTTATTGCTAAATTGAAATTTACTTCCCGCCGACCGGTTTTTCATATCAGGACAAATATGATTCCGGAACTTATAAAACTATTCAAGGTCGTTGCAGTAGATACCGGAGAGACACTTCTCGATCCGGTGCAGGTCAATGCCTACGCAATGCGGTGCGGCTATTTCGTCATGCCGGGAGCATGTACAACCGACTGTATAAGCTTTCTTAAATCGCAGGAAATGAATCCAAACTCCACATTCTATAAGAATTGGGATGATATACGCCGACGCGACGAACTCGAACTGTACATAAATCAGCTTATACACTACTTCAGCACATACGGCACGGATTACCAAGGCCACACGTTCACCATGAACGAAGCTCCTGCCATTCTCGACCCTACCCGACTCACGGTATTGAGTCCATGCACCGGACGCGAACTGTTTGACCGCATCGAGGCGATGCTCGATTCAGGCATCGCGATATCCGGAGCGACACTCGACCTTATCATAGCTCAGATGCGACAATATCTCGAAAGTCATGGATGGATGGCCGACATAGACCGTGTAGCGAACCGCGAGGCCGAGGTAAGGCTGTGCCGTCTCTATGGCATCGTGCCGGCAAGCCCGGAACGGCTCGTACGATATCTTGTATATGTAGCCACCGGCAACTCCGTCATAATCAAGAATCATGACACATGGAAACGCCTTGGCGAAAATGCCGATAAAATCTCGGACGACATCCTGCGGCTCGACGACCGTCGCATCCGCGGGCTCGCCTCAGTATTTTACCGCTACAAGCCCATATTTCTGGCTATACGATCGGGAATATCCCATTCCCGCAAAAAAGTACGGGACGAAAAGCCATGGGAGAAAAAACATTCTACCGGATATATCCGGGAATACGACAACCGCTACTCGCGTATAATACATATTATAAACCGCATACGGCGCCTCGCATACAGATACCACCGGCCCATGAAGGCCGGAATACTCGAAAATCTGGCGGGCGGACACAGTACAGACGCAATTCAGAAAGCCGTGAATACCGAAGACTCGATGTTCAAACTGATAAAACTGCTCAACTATATCGAATATTCGCGCACCGATACGGATATTCGGGCATATATCATACGTAACGGCAAAGTATTCTTCAAACCTGCAAAACCGACGACTACCGTCCGGCTTGCCATGATGTCAGACATACGCCGCATCGTATACGACCGGTTGTTGCAACTGCTCGCTGCAAAGGCGCATGACGCCGACGGCCGCACATTTACCGTACGTTTGCCGAGATACGTGGATGTGGCAGCTCCCGTATCTGAGCGTCAGATGGTCGGGGCCATGCCATACGGATCGACATATACCCTACATAAAAACAACTATATAGGCATATATTGGCGCAACGAATGGGGTACACGCGACTTCGACCTGTGGCTCACAGACTCCACCGGCAACCGCGTGGGATGGGCATCGCAGCACAAGACCGATGAAATATTATTCTCGGGCGACATGACCAATGCCGACCCCGAAGCGGCCGAGATATTCTATGGCCGCGGCTCATGGCCCGACAGCACCGTCCAGGTGCTGAGATACAATGGTATGGAAGGCTCCATGTTCAGATTGTTCTTCGGCTCGGACAACCTGAAGGAATTGCCGCAGAACTATATGGTGCATCCCGATTCGATACACTTTACAGAAGATATCGTGTCCGACAACCGCGAAAAGACAATAGCTCTCATCCACGAAGGCAAAGTATATTTCACCGCAGTGAGCAGCGGCGACAGCCTTGTGCCCGAGACAGACAGAAGTATAACGGCAATCGCCGCTCTTACAACTCGCCTTCAATGTTGCACAATGCTCGCCACCCTTATGGCCGATGCCGGCTTCGAGATATACGATCCTGCATCTGCAACCCCGCCCGACATAGATCTGGAAGACCTTGACAAGGACACTCTCATAAAACTGTTCAGCTGAAAACACAGATGCCGCTACTACTGTTCGTCAGCGGCATCTGTGCTTTCTGCCGATATGGATATTATCCTAACGGGGCGAGTTGAACTGTGAAATGACGCATCAGCTCGGTCTCCCATGTGATTTCGTAACCACGGGTAATCTCATTACGGCGGTCAAATACATTCTTGAGAGCCACGGCGATTACATCCATATGGTTGTTGGTATATACACGGCGTGCTATGCACAGGCGCAGCAGATCCATGCCGCCGAAGCGGTTCTCACGGGTCACAGGATCGCGGTCGGCCAGAATATAGCCTATCTCACATCCGCGCACGCCGGCTTCCTTATAGAGTTCTATAGCGAGAGTCTGGGCCGGAAATTCCTCTTTGGGCACTTTGATAAGCACGAGGGATGCATCGACAAAGATGGCATGGCCGCCGGCAGGACGCTGGTAAGGTATGCCATATTCGTCAAGACGTGCGGCGAGATATTCCACCTGGCGGATACGGGTGGCGAGATTGTCAAACTCGGTATTCTCGTCGAGACCCACAGCCAGCGCGGCCATGTCGCGGCCGTTCATGCCGCCGTATGTGAGATATCCCTCGAATGGAATGCAATACTTCTTGGCACCTTCATACCAGTCGGCGTGGCGTGTGGCGATAAAGCCGCCCATGTTCACGATACCGTCCTTCTTGGCCGACATAGTCATGCCGTCGGCATACGAGAACATCTCGCGTGTGATTTCCTTTATGGTCTTGTCGGCATATCCCTCCTCGCGGGTCTTGATGAAATATGCGTTTTCGGCAAATCGAGCCGAATCAAGGATAACGCGTTTGCCGTATTTGTCGGCCGTGCGGCGTACATCACGCAGATTCTGCATCGATACAGGTTGGCCGCCGGCAGTATTGTTGGTTATGGTGACCACGATAAAAGACACTTTCTCGCCATGCTCGGCAAGCGCTTTATCGAGTTTTTCAATATCCACATTTCCTTTGAAAGGAAGTTCGAGCTGCGTATCGCGGGCTTCGGCAATGGTACAGTCGAGCGCGGTGGCATGCCGCGACTCGATATGGCCCTTGGTGGTGTCGAAATGCGAATTGCCGGGCACGATATCACCCTCCTTTACAAGATGGGAGAACAGGACATTCTCGGCTGCTCTACCCTGATGTGTGGGGATTACATATTCGAAACCGGTGAGACGGGTGATGACATCGCGCAACTCGAAGAACGAGCGCGAACCGGCATAGCTTTCGTCGCCCATCATCAGAGCGGCCCACTGGCGGTCGCTCATCGCGCCGGTTCCGGAGTCGGTGAGACAGTCGATGTAAACCTGATCTGCCGGTAACTGAAACAGATTATAATGAGCCTCTTTAATCCATTGCTCACGCTCCTCGCGTGTGGACTTGCGTATTGGCTCGACCATCTTGATTTTCCAAGATTCTGCAAAAGGTAGTTCCATGGTATAATATCTTCGGTTATGAATGATAACTGTTCAAAGTAAGCCAATTTCCATGGCATACACAAGACATTTAACGTGTATTAAGTGAAAAATGTATAAAATTTGCTAAATTACAGATTCAAAACTACGATTTCGCGTGTTTTGAATATAAAAATCTTATATTTTTGCATAATTTAATCACTATGAATATAATTGAAGCCATACACGCACGCCATTCGGTACGTACATTCTGCGGAGAACCTTTGCAGGCATCTGTGAGGGCAGCACTTGAACAAGCTATACAAAATGCCGGCTCACCGTTCAAGGGCGATGTGACAATCAGACTCGCATCGGTAGGGATCGGCGAGGAGTTCAGACCTTCTACATACGGTATCATACGCAACGCCCTCGACTTTCTGCTGCTCGGATGCGCCGATGACAAATGGTCGGCCGTATCCGGCGGATTCATGATGGAGCTGGTCGTACTCGAAGCCACTCGTCTGGGACTCGGCACATGCTGGGTGGGCGGTACTTTCAAGAAAGGATCATTTGCCAAGGCCGCCGGACTTCCGGATGGCCAGACTCTCATGGCTATCCTGCCGGTAGGCGAGGCCGCGCGCCGCACAGGTCTCCTCGACAAAATATTGCACATGGCAGCCCGAAGCGGCAGGCGCAGACCGTTCGGTGAACTGTTCTTCATGAACAATTTCAGCACTCCGCTGCCCGAAGACGGCCAGTTTGCCGGCCCGCTCTCCTTGATGCGCCTCGCTCCGTCGGCCTCCAACTCGCAGCCATGGCGTGCTCTGGTACGCGGCAATCAAGTTGATTTCTACTACAAGCCGGGGCGTTTCACGCTTATCGACATGGGCATAGGGCTATGCCACTTTGAGGCAGGATGCCGCGAAAAAAATATCACAGGGGCCTTTGCCATAAATGATATGCCTGTACAGGCACCCGACGAATTCGAATATCTGACAAGCTATATTCAGGCCTGATATCGGGATTTATGGTCATGATACAAGTAATATTGGTATCTTGATATTCAGTAAGATTTCCTAATTTTGCACAAAATAAGAAATCTTACTGATGAGAATAAAAGTTGTTTTATCGTTATCGGCCTGCATGTTTGCCGCCACGAATGCTTCAGGCCGCACTGATTCCATATCACCCACTCCACTCAACGAGATTGTAGTCACCGGCAGCAACTCGGCAGTCGGACGTAATCTGATACCATATACCGTAAGTATCATAGGCGCAGACGCTCTCGAAGGGTCTGGTTCAACGCAGCTTTTGTCCATAATATCCGGGCGCGTGCCGAGCCTGTTTGTCACCGAGCGCGGCATAATGGGATTCAGCGTAGGCAGCCATGGCGGCTCCGGGCATATCAAGATGCGCGGCGTGGGTGGCGACCGGGCGAGCGCCGTGCTCATGATGGTCGACGGACAACCCCAGTATGCCGGCATATACTCCCACCACGTGGCCGACTTCTATTCCAAGGAATATGTCGAGAAAGTGGAGGTGCTGCGCGGCCCCGGCTCGGTGCTATACGGCTCAAATGCCATGGCCGGCGTCATCAACATCATCACCCGCAATGCGGTAACAGACGGCTTCCACGGATCGCTGTCCACACAGTACGGCAGCTACAACACGTGGCAGACCACGGCCGACGCGACCATACGCCACGGACGCTTTTCGGCCCTCGCATCAGTATCATACGACCGCACCGACGGCAACATCGAAGGCATGACTTTCAGACAATGGAGCGGATATGCCAAAGCCGGATATAATATAAACGACATATGGAAAGCTACCGCCGACCTCACGCTAACCAATTTCAAGGCCGACGATCCAGTATTCGCGACGATCGAAGATCCGGAATCCACCGACGTGTACCATCAAAGCGTCACCCGTGGCGAGGCATCCCTGTCGGCCACCAACCGATACAGCAGTACAGACGGCTCGATACGGGCATATTACAGCTGGGGCAACCACTATATAGATGATCCACGCCACTTCCACAGCACCGACGACCGCCTCGGCATACTGGCCTACCAGAATTTCACACCCTGGATCGGCGCCGCGGCTACAGCCGGTTTTGATTTCGACTCTTATTCAGGTGAGATACCTGTGTCGGGGGGCCAGAACCATGAACAGGCTTCTTTGGGCACTCTTCCTCGAAAAACCATAACAGAGTATTCGCCATACCTCACCCTCTCGCAATCGTTTGCCGACGGACAGGCTATCGTATCGGCAGGCCTGCGCATGTCCAACAGCGACCGATTCCACACTCAGTGGGTGCCGCAGGCCGGTATCGTGCTGTCACCGGCCGATCTATTCACCTTCAAGGTCTCGGCTGCGATGGGCTACCGCAATCCGTCGTTCCGCGAACTGTATCTCTACCGCATGGCCAACCCCGACCTTCAGCCCGAAAAGATGTGGAATTTCGAGGCGTCGATAGGACGCCGGCTGTCGCACTGGCTGGAGATAGATGTCACAGTATATTACAGCCGCGGATCAAACATTATACAACAGGTAGCGATGCACAACGAGAATACCGGCCGGTTCATCAACAAAGGCCTAGAAGTGTCTGCGCATTCACACCCGGTAGACTTCCTTACCCTGTCGGCATCATATTCATTGCTGCACAGTTCACTCGACAATCTCACCGGTGCGCCGCGCAACCAATATTTCCTCGGCGCCGACTGGCGCGTGGTAAAGCCGTTAAGCATATCGGCCGAACTCAAAGGCGTCGAAGGTCTGTTCGTCGACAAAAGCATTAAGAGACAAAGTTATGCCCTGCTCAATATCAAAACCACTTATTCCGTGACACGATGGATTGATATCTTCTGCCGTCTCGAAAATATAACCGACGCACGCTATACCATCAACTACGGATATCCCATGCCGGGATTCAATGCCATGGGCGGAATCAAATTAAGAATATAACTCAAACAATACTATTCTATTATGAACAAGACAGGGCAACCGCATCAAAATTTGAAGTTGTTTAGAAGTTGTAATAAATATTGAGA
>CAJTMY010000046.1 GCA_910577355.1 uncultured Muribaculaceae bacterium | reverse complement strand
CAGGGGGGCAGTTTCTTTGACCACGACGGGGTTAATTTAATTGAGTTTTTCCACTTATGAACGACACTTAGTTTCTTAGAGTGACAAAAAGGGCACTCGACCATCTGCTCCGGCTTACGGGAACAACCAGGGATAAAGTCGCGGATGTCTGCATCATTTTTGACACGCTCGACAGTAAATTTGTCGTATTTAGGATTGTCGGTCATCGGAACAAATTATGCTTATCCACATATTTTACAAACTCGGCGCGAGTATGAACTGCAAGTTTGATATAGGAGTTGCGGACATGATTATGAACGGTATAAGGACTTATGCAAAGTTGCTCCGCTATGCCATCTTCTTGAAGGCCGGTGTACCAAAGCGACATAACGCGCATTTCTGCGGCGCTAAGTTTGTGATTAAACTCCGGGCGGCAAATGACACATTCATAGGGGCACTCGCCCCGGAGGGGGCAGGCTACATATTCAAAGCCGGAGAACAAGCCGTTGGCAACATCGGGCACATTATCGAGTATTGAGAAGTTACACCTCAAGAACCTTGCGACAACCTTAAACCTAAAATATGTGATATTGGGTCTGCATGAATTGTATTCCTTTGAGAGCGCAGCAAAAGCTTTAGGATAAAAATTCTCGACGGTCGAGAATAGCGCGGCAATCATATTGCTATCTTTTTCAGAAATACGGGTGGTTGTGCCATCGGGTAACCGATACCATAACTCATGTTCAAAAGCGAAGAATTCAATGCGCTCTAATAGCACATGCAGGCTATTTTTATCAATCTGTGACATCTTTAAACAAATCATGGTTGAGAATTTGTGTAATTTCGGCCCGTTGAAGTTTTCGTATGGGCGTTACCCCACGCCTCCAATTTGAGTAAACGCAAGAAGATATTCCACAGGCAGTCTTGATTTCCTTGACTATTCTGCGGGCTTCTGCCGGATTTTGCTCAAAAAGCATGTCGATGTGGTGAGAAAAAGCCTCATTTGCTCTCATGTGATTTGTCCGTTTAAAACTTTATGCGTAAATTTATGTCGCAAAAATACGAAACAAAATCCATATATAAACACATTGTGAAATATTTCACAATTAAATTAAATATTATTAACAATACTCCCGTATGAAACATTTCGGCGCGGTACTAAAGAAGCACATAGAGACCAACGGGTTAAGGAAAGGAGACGTAGCACAGGCTGCTGGCATAACCTATAACTATCTCTCCAACATCTTTAACAAAGAATCCATAGATGCGAAGCTTATGGAAAAGCTCTGCATCGTGGCCGGGCTGTCTCCTATGCTCATATTTGAGGGTGTACCATACCCACAAAAAATAAACTCCGATAACCATGCCGAGGCCATACTTGGAGCAGCCAGCATAAGTTTCGGAGCTAATGAAGCTCTATACAAAGCCCTGTTGGACGAAAAGGAGCGGTTTATCCAATCCTTACAAGCCCAGATAGCGGAGCTAAAAGGAACAAAAACGGAACAATAGCATATAGTTATGAACACTGAAATGCTTGAGTTCGCGCCCTTTACAAAAGAAAATTCGGGGTCGTTTATTCTTCTCACCCCGACAAAATTCGATCAGAAAAGGCGCAACTCAATGAGTTGCGCCTTTTTAAAAAACAGTCGGCACATAATCAGAATACCACATGAAACTTATAGAACTGAACATCGAAAAGATCATCGAACTTTGCAAAAAGTTCCATGTGCGCAGGCTATGGGTTTTCGGCTCGATTCTGACGAACCGATTTAATGATAAGAGCGACGTTGATCTGTGTGTGGATTTTGATTGGAAAAACATTCCGTTGATGGATGCTGCCGATAATTTCTTTGATTTCCAATACGCCCTTGAGGATTTATTTGGCCGGAAGGTTGACATAACCGATGACAGCGCAGTGCGCAATCCATATTTCCGTGAAGAACTTAACGAAAAACGCCGACTGATTTATGGATAGAGAGTTGAAAAAATATCTTGAAGATATTTTATTCGCGATAAATGAAATTGAAACATTTGTAGGTCAGTATCCTCGTCGTTACGATGTCTTTTGTAAAACTCCAATTCTGATAAGGGCTGTTCAGATGAATATCGCAATTATGTAATCCATGGATATGATAGCTTGCGTTATGAGATTCTTTGGGCAATCGTCATCAAAGACTTGCCGCTTTTGAAAGCGGAAATAGCATCATTAATCGGTACGGTATCGGGACAAACCGATTTATATTCTCACCCCGACTCGTAAAGGGTAAAAGCTACAAAGTATAATGTACGTGTCTTAATCAGCTCCAATCAACAAACCATAAATTGAATATTGTATTATCAGGGAATCCATCCAAGAACTCAGAACTATCGTTTTTATTCGGATATCGTCCTAAATACCCTTTGTCAATCCAGGTTTTAAGAAGAGCTTTGGTCACATTACCATCATGCCGGACAGCACCGTCTTCATAAGCCGAAGGCCCGTCAACACTCATGCCAATAGATTCGATCCATTCAAATTTAGCACCAAGTCCGGTTAATTTTTGTCCAAAATAAAGATGTACAAGCTTGATATGATTATGCGCGGAAGTATAAATGTTTAGGTTGACATCTATTGCCATAAGCCTATTATTACGGTTTTACGATGAGTATTATTGCCCAAAGTTACGAAAGATCTGCCACCTACGCAATGTATCAGCTGCTTTGTGGATTAGAAATATATTAACACTATATAAAGTTATGACAGTTTGATTTTCAAAGTAGGGACGCACGGTTCGTGCGTCCGCCACCGCACGGACGCCATTCGGTTGAAACCGGCCGCACGAACCGTACGGCCCTACAAGCCAATGAAATTCAACATGTTGCTTTAGCTGAATAGTTACAGGTTATTTTTCGTACAGTCTCTCTCCTACTTCAAGTGTGAGACCACAGTTATCGGCCTCCGGCGGTGGAGGCGTCGGTCTTGGCGTCGGCGTTGACGAGTTTGTTCACCCCGTGCTTCTGTCGGCCCCACTGTACGTTGTAACTGACGGAGATGTACGGCATTCGCATATCGAGGCGCATGTGCTGCTCGTTGGTGTTCCACTTGCTGAGCGATCGGCTGCCCTGGTCATATCTGCCGAACGGCATTATCATGCCTGCGCCAAACTGCCAGTCCCGCCAGTTGTATGAAAGATCGATCATCGACAGGCTCTCGCCCCAGCTGATTTTCTCACCCCAGAGGTCGTGTTGCGCGCGGGTGTAGCTGCCGCTCAATACAAAGCCCCAGTGCATCAGGCGGAGTGTCGCGTTGCCGCTCCAGTCGTTGTTGGTGAGATTGTAACCGGTACCTTGCATGCGTTCCATTCGGAATTGGAGATATCCGCTTGCCATGAGCCAATCGGGAATGATGTCGATCTGAGGAGCGAGAAAGAATGAGAGATTTTTCAGGCCACGGCTGTTTTCATAGGTGGTGACGAGCTTGTCTTTGTCCCATCGCAGCAGTGGAGTTATTGCGTCGGGCGAGGTGAAGGCGCGGATTCCGAACGAGCCGCTTACCTTCGGCAGGTTGAACCCGTAGCGGAACGTCAGCATATATGACGTAGATGTCTTGATGTTGGGATTGCCGATGCGCCACTGGAATCCGTCGAGCTGCTGCGGCACGGGATTGGTCTCGGCGAGCGACGGATTGGATTGCCACGAGGTGAAATTGAGCCGGAAGTTGTGGTTCTGGTTCAACGAGTAGGTGACTGTAGCCTGTGGCCGCGGACTCCATGATTTATTGCCGCTTGCCGATTCCTTGAAATAGAAGTCGGTATATTGCGCCCCTATGCCGGCTGTGGCAGTCCATTTGCCGAATCGCCGGAAATATTCGGCGAAGAAATAGACCCTGTCCTGCCGCTGATGAAACACGTCGCCGCCGAGGTTTTCATATCGCGAGCGGTTGCGGTTGGCCGTGTACGAAGCTCCGGCCGTGAAGCGCGATTTATCCCAGTTCTTGATATAATCGGCCTCGATGGCGTATGCCTGATTGCGATCCTTGATGTTGGTGTGGATATCCGTGAGATAGCCCGATACATCCGGACGCTGCTCGAGATAATCCGAATAAGAGCGGCCTGTATAGAACGATGCGTTGAAATCGACCACAAGCATCTGCCGGTGTGCGAGATTTTGTTGCAGGTACAGCGACAGGCTCGGAGTCGTGCCCTTGTCGCCGTGAGAGTCGGTGAGCAGGATATCGTCGGCGCCGTTGCTCAGCGACAGCAGGCCGTTGTACAAAAATTTGTCGGAGAACTTATGAAACATCCCGAATTCGGCCATGAATACGGTAGTGTCGGGCTTGATATAGTTGTACGAGGCCCACAAGTTGCCGAAGCTGTTGTCGAGGCGGCCACCTCGCGATGTTTCGCTGCGGGTGAGCGAAGTGCCGTCGGGATAGGTGAATGTCTCCGTATAGTCGCGGTGAGTCTTGAGGTTCTCTGTAAGCTTGGAGTTGGCGCCCACCTCCCATTGGGAGCGGCCTATGTTGAATTTCGCATCGGCCATGTAAAAGCCCCATGCCTGGTTTAGAGCCGGGCGGGCCATAGCCTGCAGCGAGCCGCCCACGGTAGGGTTGGCCACGATGAAGTTGAGCACATAGTTGGCGCCCCCGTATCGCAGACCGGGATTGTCCATCCATTCCACGCGCTTGATAGTCTCGGGGAGCAATGCCCTTACCTGGTCGACCGACGATTCACGCCCGTTGATGCGCACCTGCACCGATTGTCCCGCGGCCTGTATTGTGCCGAGCGCGTCGTTGACCGACAACGACGGTATCATGAGGTTGGCGAGCAGTTGCATGCCGTTCTTCGACGCATCCACCGCGCTCTGCGATGGATGGTAGACGTCCATGTCTGATTTTCTGATCACTTTGGGAGCCTTCACTACTATCTCGTGAAGCTCCTGCGTGGCGGTGGAGTCTGATGCCTCGGTCTGCGCCACGATATTTCCGGCACACAGCATAGCCGCGCTGAGTACGAGTATATTCTTCATTTCTGATAAGCGTTTTGATATATGACGCAAAATTACAGAGGAATGTGACAACCCCTCTCAACATATGTTGATAAGTGAAGAATCCCGGTCAGATATTTTTTCTCAGTCTGGAAAGATGTGTGGGCGTGACCTTGAGAAACGAAGCGATGTCCTTGAGCGAGAACAGGTTGAACAGATCTGGATGCCTCGATATAAGACCGTTGTACCGCTCTTGCGGAGATTGGGCATAGACGGCGGCATAACGATCATAGACAGTCGAGAATACGGCCTCGGTGCTTGCCATTATCACCTCACGCAGCTCGGCATCCGCGTTCATGCGCTCGCCGATTGTCCTTGTCGGCACACACAGGATTTCGCAGGGCGTAGTGGCGACTACGGATGTACGTGCGGGGATGCCCCTGAAAGAGAACGGAAAATCGGCGACAAATTCGTTGGTAAACTCCAGCCCCAGCACATGCTCGGCGCCGTCGGCTCCGTATGCCACATATTTCAGTGTGCCCGTTTGTATGAATCCGATGTACCGCGCGACACTGCCCACCGTGAAGAAATCCTCGCCCCGGTCATACCGGCGCAGCACGCCCTCCCTCCGGCACAGCTCGCGCCAATACGCCACCACCGGCGAATCCATGTATGTGTTGAAGTTGCGAGTCATTTATATAATTCTCAAAGGAAGAACTCAAATGTTAATTATGCCACAAATTTAGTGCAAATTTATGAAATAGCAGTCGCATTTTTTGAATTGACGGTAGCCCACAGAAAGAATCGCATCGAGATTGTAAAATTTAGTTTCCTTTGTCTGAATCTTGCAGGCAATCGCACCATGCAGAGTGGTTGTTTCCATTTTGGAAATATTCACATCACGCTCCAATTCGCCTGATGCGAATATATTTTTAAGATTCCGCTTCATCAGTCCAAACAATTTAACTGACTCAAAAAATGGAACATTCAAATTTAAAAAAAGCAAAAGCCATTTCCATGAAACAGGAAATGACCTTTGCTTTATTTCAAAATTTTAAATTGCAACCTTGAAAGTCATCCCGTCAACCACAACAATATATACGCCCGGGCTTAAACCGTCGATCGAAGAGTCCTTCCCACTATAAACAAGAGATCCGACAGTATTATATATTTTAACATTTCTAAAGTTTGTGCCAGTAATACTAATAACTCCATGGTTGACGCGCACTCCAATGCGATCAACATTTATGTCCCAAATATCAGCATCTAAATTTTCATTTGGCAGTTGCTCGTTAAAATCAGGAGGGTATACAGTCGTCATATTTTGCTCATCATATAATCTGTAATCGACCGAGACAGTCAACTTATCAGAAGTATCAAATGAATATAAATAATTTGGAGCAGGATGATTTTCAACACCGTTAATTATAACTCTTTTGATTTCAATACCATCAATATTCGGCTGGATTCTTATCCTACCACTGGCTCTATCTATTGAATACAGCCACATTTCCCGATATTCACTATCTATGTTCAACCAATCTTTAAATTTATTGATACCGGGGATATTAAATACTACAGGAAGATATGAAGGCATGAACACATACGTAGGAACAATATATCGCCAAGGAAGATTGACAAAATAAACAGGATATAAATTTTCGCTATTACCAACATCACTTAAGTACAAATCAATTCGGTTTCTCGGCTGCCAACCCTCAGTATGGCCGAGAATATAATGCCAATCAAAACGTTTTAAGAACTCTCCGGAATGAATAAATATTTTCTCTAAAGGAGAAAATGCCGCAAAAGTGCTCGAGTTGAAAATCTCGTTATTGTATTTAGAATTAGGTATAACTAATTTTTTCAGATTCTTAAGATAACCAATACTCCAATTTCCATATATGGTCACATTCCTACCTAATTGCAATATTGAGGCATTATGACCTAACAAAGCGAAATCACCTAAACCAACAACGGGATATTCCTTTCCCTTGCACATAATAATATCCGGGATAATCAGACAATCGACATCAGGTTCATCGTATCCACACAGAATCATTTGATCAGCCTTATTAAGATAATAAACCAAACCATCAAGATGTACTATGTTCTCCTCAAGAATCCCATCAGGAATATGCTTAGTATCAGATGGAAGCTTATAATCCAAATATATGTCAACTTCATCAGAGAACAAAGAAACGTTAGAGGAATAAGCGCCTTCTCCACAGGAATTAAATACATAATGTGGATCTACTATACGACCATCATCTTTGCAGATTACATTCATATTCAATTCTCCAATACTCGGACAATATAGGTTTCTTCCAAAATTGGCTCCTTTTGGAAGAGTTTCAAGCCCCTCTGCCCATGAGGTTTGGAAGCGTTCATCCTCATAGATCACGGGGTGTCTTTCTCTATGCCAACGAACAGTGCATAATTCCGAACGGTTGCCATATGGCATAAAATACGATGGATGGATTATACCGCCCAAAACTAATTTATAATAATTAAGGTCATCCCGTTCTTCTTGTGACAATTCATTTTCTTCAGAAAAAACTTCTTTGCCTACTAACTGATACCTAAAACCGTCTTTGAGAGGTTCTTTTGGAGCCTCAAAGTATTGGTATAAATTAGTTCCATTATAGAAGCACCCCCCCGGAGAAACATAGGAAGCTACATCGCCGACAAAATCAACGATCTCATCATTAGTATCAACAATAGCAAGTCTGATCAAACTATGCACATATGGAGCAAAAGAAATAAATGGTGAAACATATCTGTATGTATTACCGGGCAATATATCGGGTGACGAAAAGTTCCAATCATGCCATAGTATATCTTCACTTGCATAAACATTGGCATTACATATAAACGATCTAGAATAAGTCCTGCCACTCCGATCCGGTGATATATTATATATTATTGAATGGGAATTAACGAAATCATGGTCTTCCGGGTTAAGATTATCCAGCGCAAAGTAGCCGTTTGAAAGGCCGTCCCAACCCCAATTAATATGATATAGGGAGTTTTTCGATTTTCCATCTATTATAAAACAGTGTCCCACACCATTGACGGCAGAGGCTATGTACAACAAAGGCAGCTTACGACTAAGCTGATCATCTATCAATTCCGACCATGAACTATCATCAAAATGTTGCCTCTCAATAAATTGACATTCAGGAGAATACGAAAAGCGTTCGGTAAGTATATGTCCCACATACCAAGTTTGCGAACCACTCTCTTTTTCATCATATATTGTATGAACAGACACGCCGGCAGCCAACATAAGTTTAGATATTTCCGACATAAACTCTGAAGAATGAACATCTTTACTTAGTTTATCCCAATCAATTATATAATCTGAATAATCAAACGATAAATTTTGGCAAAAATAATCCCTCATGCTCTCCCCGTTTGTTTTTGGCGGCCAGTTGTGATATTTCATGACGATGGCCATGGCGGTGGCGACGCAGCCGGTGGGGGCGTGTTCGCCGTCGAATTCGGGGGTGAGGGCGTTGTAGGGCGCGCCTTGTCCCCAGTTGGCGGTCTCAAGCAGTATGCCGTCCTCGTTATCCGCGACTCGGGCGGGTACGTTCCATGAGGGATGGGTATCACCCGATTTTATGGATTTGATCTGTGTGGCATATTGGCCGAGCAGGTCGGCGAGTTGTGGCGGGATGTTGTCGGGGTCGAAGGTGCCGGTGTCGGAGTAACCGAGGATGCGCTGTGCGCGGTCGTCGCCGCTTATTATCACGAAGCCGTGGTCGGGAGTCGAGGAGTTGAAGATGTAGTATGGCTGCGGAGCGGATTGGTCGGCACCGCTGCCGAGAGCCTTGATTTTCAGCGGAGCGTTGGCTTGCGGCTGCTCACCGAAAAATTCACCTGCGATCTGCCGGGCCTGATCGGGCGTGACAGTGCGTGCGGACACTGCGAGGCCCAATACGGCCATCAGCAGCAGAACGGAAAGACGGATAATATGTGGCATAAGAGTTAAGGCGCGGCCCGATTTCCATGACAGCCGATGATGAATGGTTTATAACGAAAAAAGCGTGGAAATCTGTATCTGTTGCCGTCCTACCGATCGAGGCTTCTCGCATTGCCCGTTGGAAGTCGGACGGCAACGCAGAAGCCCACGCCGGTATATGCGATCAGTGCTACGGAGCATATCTCTCACGAGATACATCCATACACAAATACTACATACCCACGGGCATCTATCGTTGCTCTATCCTTGACTTCCTTGTGAATTTTGCGAGAATTCCGATCGGTCAAGAACAAGCGCGGATGACGCTTTCTTTGTATGTCGATACACCCTGCCTTACATATCACCCGTCAGGCTGATCTGAAAGAGCCCACCCCGGCGGCGTGGTCTGCCAAGCAGTTTGCAATCGCAAAATTAATAACAATTCTTATGAATTGCAAGCACTGTGTTATTTTTATATAAAAAGCTGCAAATCAAAATAGACGAAGACAATTCTGACTCGCGATTTATTTACCGCTCCTCTGCTTCGGGGATCTCGGGGCGGAGACGGTAGTTGTTGCGGAGGCTTTCAAAGGACGCGGGGTCGGCTTTCAATGCTGCGGTGTCTACAAGGGGATCATAGCCCTCAAGGGCTGTGGCGGCTGTGATGGCGCGGGCGGGCGCGGGTGGCAGTTCTCCTGCTATATGCAGCGCGGGCAACCCGAAGTGTCGGCATAGTGCGTCGAGCGACATCTGCGAGGCGCGGCGCTTGCCCTCTATGGAGTATCCGGCAATATGCGGTGTGGCAATGGAGGCCTGCGCGAGCAGGTGCTGATTGATTTGCGGCTCGTTCTCCCAGCAGTCGACTATGGCCGGGCCGCATACCCCGGCTTCGAGAGCATCGGCCCATACAGAATTGTCGACAATGGGGCCGCGGGCACTGTTGATTATGACGGGCGCACGGCGCAGGCTGTTGAAAAAGGCCTCGCCGGCCATATGGTATGTGGCACAGGCGCCCTCGCGGGTAAGCGGTGTGTGGAAAGTAATGATGTCGGCCTTGGCGGCGATATCGTCGAGCGAGACCCACCGGTCGCCTCCCTCGGCCTGCTGCCGCGGAGGGTCGCAGAGCAGCACGCGCATACTGAGTCCACGCGCCCATCGCTCTACTATCGATCCTACGTGCCCCACTCCCACAATGCCTATTGTGTAGGAGGATATAGGCCTGTTGATGACGCGCATCAGCGACGAGAATACATACTGAGCCACCGCGGGTGCGTTGCAGCCGGGCGCGTTTACGGCCTCTATGCCGTGTGCGGCACACCATGGCAGATCGATGTGGTCGGTGCCGATAGTGGCGGTAGCGATGAACTGTACATTCGAGCAGGCCAGAAGCGATGCGTCGCAGCGGTTGCGTGTACGCACCACCAAAGCATCGGCATCGCGCACGGCATCGGCAGTGATTTCGGTATATGGCAGACGCACCACGTCGGCCACGGTGTCGAGCACTTCGAGAAACGGAACGTTGCGTTCCACTACGATTCGGAGTTTTTTCATATCGCCAGCCGCCATAGATACAACATCACGTACACGGCTCCCACGCACAGCACGGCGGCATACTGGCGGTCGAACGGGTGACGGACAAAATAATGGGTTATCTGATAGGCGGCACATACGTTGAGCAACGGCAGATATGCCACAATGTTGTTGTAATCGAACACCATGGCCGTTATGGTCACGAACGCCACGAGTGTGAGAGCACCGTTGTAGCTTCGGGCACGCGCGTTGTATGCTATGGTCTTGAATATGTTGAGAACCAATGATGCGACAAGCAGAAAGGCTGTGATACCCGTCGCTATAAGCAGATATACGGTGGAATTCAGGTCAAGAGCATCGGCGATACTTGTAATATGCGGCATGCGCACATCGGCCGGCGATATGATGCCGAAGCCTAGAAGAAGCCACCATACTGTGATTATCCCGAGCAACGACGCCACAAACGTGCGCAGCGTGAATATGCGCATCTGCGCGCATATGAGCCAGAATACCGGTATGAACAACACGAAGCAGTATTGCACCGTTGCACCGAGCGACAGCAGCATGAATGTGAGAAATACCCGCTTGACAAGTCCGGGAGCATCATAGCAACTAAACATCAGGTAGATGCAGCACAACAGCACAAGAGCCACCAAACTGCCCGAATTGGGTGATACCACCACAGCCGGCACGGCTGCCTGCATTACGGCGAACAGGCCTATATGCAGGCGAGTGGCTGCCCGCAGCACGTTGTACGCCTTGTCGATGATAACCATCATGGCCATGATGGCTACATTAAGAGCCACATTCACCGCAAAGCCATACCAGTAACCGAGATTCCACGCCGATACGGACGGAAAGCTCAGACCTGAATCGGGATGTCCGGGCAGAATGCTCCCTAAAGTACCTGAGGCAAGAACATAGAGCGCAGCCACGGCAATCATGATCGCCGCGGCCGCCGATGTGTGGAATTTCTGACTCAGCAGTGCCGACCTCATATGTCGGATCTCAGAGCTTCATAAGATCGCGGCCTATGTCGCTGCGATAATTCATGCCGTCGAACGAGATGCGGCCGAGCGCTTCATAGCTATGGCCGAGCGCGTCGGTTATGTCACTACCATAGGATGTGACGGCCAATACGCGACCGCCCGAGGTGAGCAGACGTCCGTCGGCTTCGCGCTTCGTACCGGCATGAAACACGATGGATGACGCGGGAGCAAGTTCGCCCGTAATCTCTTTTCCCTTGGGATATGAACCGGGATAGCCGCCACTCACTGCGATGACTGCGACCGCCGTACGGGGATCGTGCTCGGCGGGGATTTCGCCGAGAGCGCCTTTGGCGCATCCTTCAAGGAGGTCGACCAAGTCGGATTTCAGACGGGGCATCACCACTTCGGTCTCGGGGTCGCCCATGCGCACATTGTATTCAATCACCTTGGGATCGCCGCCGCAGTTGATCAGACCGAGGAATATAAAGCCACGGTAGGTGAGATTTTCTTCGGCGAGGCCGCGCAATGTGGGCAGGATGATGCGCTGCTCCACCTTGTCCATGAACACTTCATCGGCAAACGGCACGGGGCTTACTGCTCCCATACCGCCGGTGTTGGGGCCTGTATCTCCCTCGCCTATGCGCTTGTAATCCTTGGCGACGGGCAGCACGCGATAACCGCCGTTGCCGTCGGTGAGCACAAATACGGAGCATTCTATGCCGTCGAGAAATTCCTCTATCACAACCTTGCTCGATGCCTCGCCAAAGCTACCGCCGAGCATCTCGGCAAGCGATGTCTTGGCCTCGTCGAGAGCAGGAAGTATCAGGACGCCCTTGCCTGCAGCGAGGCCGTCGGCCTTGAGCACATAGGGCGGACGGAGCGATTCGAGAAACCGATAGCCGTCCTCGAGCGTATCCTTTGTGAATGTCTCATATGCAGCTGTGGGTATACCGTGGCGGTTCATGAAGCCCTTTGCGAAGTCCTTGGAGCCTTCGAGCGCGGCAGCGGCCTTTGACGGCCCCACCACAAGCACGGGCATGTGCTCGAAATAATCGTATATACCGGCTACAAGAGGATCCTCATTGCCCACAACGATCATATCGACGGTATTTTCGGCTACAAAATCCTCGATTGCCTTGAAATCGAGCGGACTCATGTCGACATTGGTGCCGTACGCGCCGGTGCCACCGTTGCCGGGAGCGATCCACAGCTGTGTGCAGCGGGGACTTTGCGAGATTTTCCATGCCAGGGCTGATTCGCGGCCGCCCGAACCGAGCAGAAGGATATTCATATCTTATAGTGAGTGTTGATTAATTTTTCTTTTTCCAGCCGCGGCTGCGCATTATGGGGCCTTCCTGCGGAGGCAGCGAGGGTGTGCGACCCTTGATCGACAGAAGCGCACCGGGATTGCGGCGCTTTGCAAGCGGATTCTCAGGTTCGGCTTCGGGTTTGCGCTCAAAACGTTCGGGGCGCTCGGGACGTCCAGGACGGTCGCCCCTGCGGTCGGGACGACGGTCGGCAAACCGGTCGCCACGGGTATCACGGCGCTCACCGCGACGTTCGCCACGTATACCGCGTTCGCGCTCACGTTCGGCAGGCCCCTTGCCAATCTTGCCGCCCTCGCGCACGAAGCTCTTGCGGTCGCCCTCGAATATCACATATTCGTGGAGCGAGCATTCGAGCGAACCGTTGAGTATCGGCAATTTTTCGGAGGCGGCCAGGCCTATCTTGGCAAAGTATTCGTCGCGGTAACCGAGTATCCACGCATGGTAGCCGGTGAATACGCGCTTCAGCTTGGTGCCGATGGTCTGGTACAGGCCTTCCATATCGGGCGCAGATATACGCTCGCCGTATGGGGGATTGGTAACGAGGACGCCGGCAGGTTTCGGAGCTTCCTCCCATGTGGATATGGCGCGGCGCTCGAGCTCGATATACTTGCCCACGCCGGCGCTCTTTATGTTCTCGCCGGCAATACGTATTGCTTCCGGCGAAATGTCGGCTCCGTAGATCTTGCATGCAACGAGGCGCTCGTTGGAATCGTCGTTGTACAGACGGTCGAACAGGTCGGCATCGAAGTCGGGCCAACGCTCGAACGCAAATCCACGGCGGTATATACCGGGATTGATATTAGCGGCTATGAGTGCGGCCTCGATGAGAAATGTGCCCGAGCCGCACATCGGGTCGACAAACGGAGTGTCGCCACGCCATCCCGTGCGCAGGATTATGCCTGCAGCAAGCACCTCGTTGATGGGAGCTTCGGTTTGCGCCACGCGGTAGCCGCGCTTGTGCAGCGACTCGCCCGATGAATCGAGCGAAAGGGTGACGTCGCGGCCGTTGATATGGACATTTATCATAACATCGGCATCCTGAAGGCGCACACCGGGGCGCTTATCCTCGCCATAGCGATCCTTGAACCAGTCGACGATGGCGTCCTTGACGCGATATGTCACGAAACGCGAATGGCGGAACTCGTCGGAGTTCGCGACAGTGTCGATGGAGAAAGTCTTGTCGGGCGACAACAGCGTCGACCAATCGAACTCCTTGGCCCGTTCATAAAGCGAATCGGCATCTCCTGCTCTAAATTTGAAAAAAGGCTTCAAGATACGCAGGGCGGTGCGGCACGACAGATTGGCGCGATAAAGCATCTCCAGATCGCCGTCAAACGACACCATGCGCTTGCCGGGCATCACATTCTCCGCTCCAAGCGAGCGCAGCTCCTCGGCCAGCACTTCTTCAAGCCCCTGAAATGTCTTGGCCACTAATTCAAATTTGTTCTCCATCATTTATATTTTCGCTATACGGGTGCAAAGTTAGCAAAATAAGACGAAAAACCGGTGCAGACCGTCGATAAAAAAATCAAGTGTCGAGGAGCTTCTCTATCTGAGCGGCGGCGTTCTTTGTGTCGACCTTTGTGATGATGTGGGTGATGCGGTGGTCGGCATCGGTGATGAAGGTGGTACGTACGGTGCCCATGTATTCGCGGCCGGCCATCTTTTTCTTCTGCCACACGCCGAACGATTGGTTCACCTCGGTAGATTCGTCGCTGAGCAGGATGAACGGCAATGAATATTTGTCGGCAAAGCGGGCGTGGCTGTTTGCGGAGTCCTTGCTTATGCCTATAACGACGTATCCGCGGGCGCGCAGGGATTCGTAGCCGTCGCGCAGCGAGCAGGCCTCGGCGGTACATCCGGGCGTATTGTCTTTGGGATAGAAATAGATTATAAGGGGCTTGCCGGCAAAGTCTGATGCCTTTACCTCGTGACCTGCGGCATCGGTGCCGAGTACTTCGGGTATAAGTTCTCCTGTAGTCATTGTTTTGTATAGGTTATATAAATAAAAAGACCCGGGCATCGGGGATGTCCGGGTCGGGATAGGGGGCGGTTACC
>CAJTMY010000045.1 GCA_910577355.1 uncultured Muribaculaceae bacterium | reverse complement strand
GCAAAGGTAAGCATCTTTGACCTTATTTTAACAACATGCTTTTTACATTGACCCGTATTAGGTGCAATTTCGTTTTTTCGCACCCTATTTCGACAATTTTTCCACCTTTTTTCATGCTCGCGTGCGATAAATTTGCAGCATAAATTCAACCAATTATTAACCAAAATCCTTTACCATGCAAAAAATTACAAAAGCAGTATTGGGTGCAGCAATAGTGGCTGTAGCAGCCGGTGCCGCATATGCGGCCACCAACGCACAGCGCGCCATCGCACGCGAGGCAGATGCCACTTCACACTTCGCCCTGCCCGGCGCTCTCACACTCGATGCTGCCGACAGCGACATCGTGTGCACAAGCCCCTGTCGTGTGGAAAGCGACGGCAAAGTCGGCTACTTCTCCGACAACACAACCGTGACATTCAACAACGTAAACTGTGAGAAAGCCGGCACTTATAAAGTAAGTATTCCTGTCGATTGGTCGATGGGCGACGCAAAGTTCTCCGTTACCGTAACCGACAACACCACCGAAGCTGTCGAGGCAACTCTCGAATCGGTGATGCCGAAGAACAACTCATCATTCGAAGTCATGGAATTCGACCTCGAAGGCCGCATCAGCGAAGGTCTCAAGACCATCGTATTCAAATCTCTCGAAAATCCCAGCCATTCGGGCGGATTCAACTGGAAATCGCCCGAATTTACCTGGACAGGCGAAGGCGAGGTACCCTCATATCATTTTGTTCTGCCCGGTACACTCACCCTTGATGCCGCCGACGGCGACATCGTGTGCACAAGCCCCTGTCGTGTAGAAAGCGACGGCAAGATAGGCTACTTCAAAAACGATATGACCGTAACCTTCAACAACGTGAACTGCGAGAAGGCCGGCACTTACAAAGTAGCCATTCCGGCCGACTGGTCTGTAGGCGACGCCAAGTTCAGCGTCACTGTCACAGACAACGCCACAGAAGCTGTCGAGGCAACTCTCGAATCGGTGATGCCGAAGAACAACTCGTCGTTTGAAGTCATGGAATTCGACCTCGAAGGTGTGGTGAGCGAAGGTCTCAAGACCGTAGTATTCAAATCGCTCGAGAATCCCAGCCATGAGAACGGCTTCAACTGGAAGTCGCCCGTGTTCACATGGACAGGCGAAGGCAGTGCTCTCGGCGAGGATCTCACCCCCGTGTCCATCCCCACAGCCAAGGACGAATTCATCGACTGGAACCTGTGCTCGTTCAACGAAACCGCCGGCAAGGTGGAGAACAACGGCGCCAACATCGGCTCAACCGGCGACGGCACCACCGTTACATTCAAACTTGTGAGCGAGAAAGACGCCAAATACCGCATATCGTTCAAGACCGGAGCCAAAGGCACAGCCGTACTTGATGTCACATTGATGACTCCCGCCGGCAAAGTCGTATTCAGCGGCAAACACGATGTCCTCAATACCGGATCATGGACTCCCTCCGCTCCTTTCGAAGGTGAAACAGACCTTATCCCCGCAGGCACTTACATCCTAAAGATTTTCGCACACGACCTTCAGGGCAGCAATTATGCCGGCAACTGGGGCAACCTCACAGTGCGCGAGCTCACCGACGCAGTGGACGAATGGGGCGGCCCCCTCGACTGGCCATACATCCCCGGCGAAATCAAGATTGACGACTGGACATACAGCGGCGCCCGCCTCGAAGGCGGCAAGCCCGCAAGCAACGTAGGCTACGTGAAGAACGGCACTTGGGCCAAAGTCAAATTCTTCTGCCGCGAGGAAGGCGTCTATAAGCTCAATATCAACATGACCGGCATCTACGACGGCGGTTCGATACAGACACTCGTCACCGACCTCGCCACCGGAAATGTCGAAGCCGACAACATCGGCGCAGTAGGCGCTGAAAGCGGTCCGCAGGACTTCATCATCGAAGGCGTGCTCACCAAGGGCAAGAAGGAAATCCAGCTCAACTTCCTGAGCAACACAGGCGGCTTCCTGTTCAACTATAAGGAACCGGTATTCACCAAGATAGGCGAGAAGTTCGCCAAGATCTCGAGCCTGACATTCGAAGACGGCACCCCCGTGGCAATGGACGGCTACGACTGGAACTTCAATATTCCCTACGAATATGCCAAGGAATCCATGACCGTGAAGGTGGCTCACACCTGCGGCACCGTAACCGCCACAATGGACGGCGCCACAGTGACCGACAACGGCGACGGCACATTCACCATCCCCACCCCCGCACGCAGCGAGGCTGCAATCGTCAAGTTTGTCATCACGCCCGAAGAAGGCGCTGCTTCCAACCAGACCGAATATATGCTGCGCATATTCCACATCGGCGATGTTATCCTCACCGACCTTAACGTAGGCAGCATCAAGATGGGCGAAGACGTGCTCAAACAGTTCAACGACAAAGAGCAGAACATCAAGCTCGACGGCTATGTGTTCACCGCCATGCCCAAGGTAACTGCATCGTTTATCGACGGCAGCGTGGTCGAAGCCACAGGCACACTCAACGAATCCGGAACAGCAGCCGACTTCGCATTCCAAGGCAAAGCCGGCGACCTCACTGTGGACTACAAGTTCAATCTCCCCGGCTTCCACATATACAACAAAGCCGAAGGAGACCTCGAAAAAGCAGTGACATTTGACGGCGGAGCCAAGCAGAGCGACGGCTCATGGAACAACGGCCTCTTCAGCCTCAATCCCTGCAACGACGGATGGGACGGCAAGCAATTCAAACTGAAAGGCAACAGCACCGTGACACTCGGTGTACCCACCGACATGCGCATCAAGCAGCTGCGTCTCGCACAGCTCGGCGACAACTACGGCAACGGCCGCGTGGCATCGGTGACAAGCGAAGGCGCTACCTGCTGGACTCCCAGCAACGGTTTCTTCACCACAGGCGATGCAAACCGCTATGACCTCATCATCAACGTAGAGAACCACACTCCCGGAACACCCTTCGAAATCACATTCGACGGCGGCAACCAGCCGGTTGCATGGTTTGAATTCATTTACGAGGAAGTAGCTCCAGAAGGCGCTCCCTCGCTCGTGAAGACAAATGCCACTCCGGTAGGCAACTGCAACCACGCAGTAGTGACATTCAGCTTCGATCGCGCCATGGCCGATGCCGAGATCACAGTCAACGGTACCAAGTTGAAGGCATACGGCGGCACCACCGACCTCGCATTCTCCGTATGGGATCTCCCCTACTCTTCCAAGGTTACTGTAACCCTGCCTGCCGGCGCAGCTCAGGACAAGTACGGCAACAAGACCGACGATGACTACACCGTCACACTCAACGTAGGCGAAAAGGCCGCCGTCAAGGCTATCGAAGCCGACCGCTTCACCGTTGTAAGCACCGTTGAAGAGCTCCGCGCAGCCGTCGCTGCCCTCAGCTCCACCAACAATACCGCCGATGCCGCATGGAGCGTCATCTACATGCTCGACGGCGACTATGACCTCGGTACCGACGTGCTCCACCTCCGCAACCTCTACAACGTGGCTCTCATCGGCGAAAGCCAGGATGGCGTGCTCATGCACGGCTACAAGACCGGCATCAGCGACCCGACATTCTCGACCCGCTACTCCACCAATATCTATATGGAGAACTTCACCAGCCGCAACGACCTCGACTTCGGCAAGGCCGACCGCGCCGGTGTGGGCGTGGCACACTACGGCGGCAACCGCGACATCATGAAGAATGTGACCCTGCAATCTGTTCAGGATACTCAGGTTACCGGTGAGAAGGGCTACTATCTCAACCTTACCATCCACGGCACAGTCGACTATATCTGCGGCGGCGGTGACAACTATTATGACCATTGCGAATTCGTGATGGAACACGAAGGCGGTGTAATCGCAGCTCCTTCCACTGCTGCAAGTCTCAAGCACGGCTACGTGCTTCAAGGCTGCACCGTGAGCGGCAAGGACAACTTCCACCTCGGCCGTCCCTGGCAGAACGAACCCCGCATGTTTGTCCTCAACACCACCATGAAGGCCAAGCCCAACGAAGAGGGCTGGCGCTCTATGGCCGATCTGCCCACACATTTCTTCGAGTACAACTCGATGGATGCCGACGGCAACGCCCTCGACCTTAGCAACCGCATCAACTCGCCCACATCGACCAACACCTACTCACCTATCCTGCCCGAGGAATACGCCGACTACTTCACCGTACGCAACGTGCTCGGCGGCAAGGACTCGTGGGATGCAGCCGAGATGACAGCCGAGTGCGCCGCACCCGTGGTCTATATCGATGAAAACGGCCTCACATGGGAAGCCGTTGAGGATGCCGCCGGCTACCTCGTATTCGCCGACGGCAAATTCCTCGGCATGACTCCGACCACAGCATACGACCTCGCCGGCGCACGTGCCGATGTCGTCTACACCGTGGCCGCCCTCAACGCCAACGCAGCCCGCGGCGCCATGTCGGAAGCCGCCAAGGAAGCCCAGAGCATCATCGGCATCGACGCCGACAATGCCGCAGCCGTTGAATACTACAACCTGCAGGGTATCCGTGTCGACTCCAACACCACCGGAACCGTTATCCGCGTGACCCGCGCAGCCGACGGCAGCCGCAAGGCCGAGAAGATCTACAAACGTTAAGCGATCCTCCTATATAATAGATACGACAAGCGCGCGTCCCCGACAGGGCGCGCGCTTTTTTGTGTTAAATCGCGCATCAGCGGACATTTTACATTAACTTCCGACAATTTTTACGCTTCTGCACGACAAATAATACATAAATTTGCAGCATAAACCGAATATGCCATGAATCTCAAAGCCTTGTACATATCCATTATCACCACAATCGCACTCTCGGCCGCCGCCCCGGCCGCCGAACGGGTGGAACGTACACCTTCGTTTCCCGGTGCCGAAGGATGGGGGCGCTACGTCACAGGGGGCCGAGGCGGTAAAGTATACCATGTCACCACCCTCAACGACAACGGCAAAGGCTCACTGCGCGCCGCTGTCGAGGCTTCAGGCCCGCGCATTGTGGTATTCGACGTGTCGGGCACCATACACCTGCACAGCGACCTCGCCATACGCAACGGCAACATCACCATAGCCGGCCAGACAGCCCCGGGCGACGGCATATGCATAGCCGACTTTCCACTCACCATCAACTCGAGCAACGTGGTGCTGCGATATCTGCGCCTGCGACCCGGCAACAAATCAAGCGACAATCTCGACGGCCTCGACGCCCTGTCGTGCAACGACACGCATCACATCATGGTCGACCACTGCTCGCTGAGCTGGAGCACCGACGAGTGCTGCTCGGTATACGGCAACACATTCTCCACCGTGCAGTGGTGCCTCATATCGCAGAGCCTGCGCTACGGCGGACACTCCAAAGAAACACACGGCTACGGCGGCATGATGGGCGGCGAAGGCGCATCATATCACCACAATATGCTCGTGCACCACGATTCGCGATGCCCGCGCCTTGGCGAGCGCCCTGCCACCGGCCCGCGCGACACCACCGACTTCCGCTGCAACGTGATGTACAACTGGAGCGGACTCGGCTGCTACGGCGCGGAAAACATGAACGTGAACATCCTGAACAACTACTACAAGCCGGGCCCCGCCACCCGCATACGCGACACAAACATACGGCGACGCATCTGCGGCGTGGGCGTCAACGAGCAGGAGGACAACCCCATGTATCATGTGTGGGCCACGATATATGTCGACGGCAACGTGAACCCCGACCATGCCGATGTGACACGCGACAACTGGAACTACGGCATATGGATGCAGATCGACAGCAAATACCGCAACAACGCATCGCAATATAACCTCGACAAAAACCGCATGCGCCTCACCGAGCCCGTCAAATACTACTATGTCACCACCCACTCGGCCGAGGATACATACAACCGCGTGCTCGAATACGCCGGTGCATCGCTGAGCCGCGACAGCCACGACGAACTCATGGTGAGCGACACACGCCTCGGCGTGGCTACTTACACAGGCAAAGGCGAGGGTGATGCACCCGGCATAATCGATTCGCCCGATGACAATCGCCCGGTCGACGCACCCGACAACTGGAGCGCATGGCCCACCCTGCTGTCGCAGACTGCGCCTGTCGACACTGACGGCGACGGCATGCCCGACGAATGGGAACTGGCCAACGGTCTCGACCCGACCGACGCTGCCGACGGAAATCTTCTCGACGAAGAAGGCTACACCATGGTGGAGGTCTACATCAATTCGCTCGTCGACCACATCACCGAAGCACAGAACGAAAGCGGCACAGCCGACGGATACCGCGAATACTATCCGGAAGTGCGCGACAGCTACGAGATATCCATGGCCACCCGCACAGGCAACACCGGATGGGACTTCGACGGCGGCATATCACTGTCGGGAGGAAGCTATGCAAACCAAGGTAACTATGTGTCGCTGAGCCGCAACAACCGCCACACCGTCACACTGCCCGAGCGCGCCCGTATCAACCGGATCAAAGTACAGGGCTACGGCCGCTATACCGGCGACAGCTACGGCGACGCATCGCTCACACAACTCGGCGACAACAAGTTTGATACCGGCACCTACAGCCTGCCCAAAGGAAGCGAGCCGGGCGAATTCACCGTAGACGTCGAGCCGGCGGCAACCGGGACACTCGACATGATGTGGAGCGGCAACAATCCCTGCTGCGTCATCACGCTTTACACCGACAACTCGTCGCTCGGCATCGGCGATCAGGTATCTGTACCTACCGAACTTACGGGCAACGACAAGTGGTATAACCTGCAGGGCATCGAGGTGGCAGCCCCCTTCACACCCGGGCTTTATATAAATAAAGGTAAGAAAATATTAATCAGATAACTACTCCTATCATCTCCATGAAATTCAAGACATTTCATAGCGTAGCTACTGCAGCCCTCGCGGCAAGCGCCCTGATGTGCGCATTTCCGGCCGCAGCGCAGAGCAACGAGAAGGTTCCGGCCTTCCCGGGCGCTGAAGGCTTCGGTCGTTATACTACCGGCGGCCGCGGCGGCAAAGTATACCACGTCACCAATCTGAAAGACAACGGCACAGGCTCGCTGCGATGGGCACTGCGCCAGCCCGGCCCCCGCACAATCGTATTCGACGTATCGGGCACTATCCATCTAAGCAGCGGCCTCACAATTCCGGGGAATACCACAATCGCCGGCCAGACCGCACCCGGCGACGGCATATGTCTGGCCGACTATCCCGTGACACTCAGCTCCAACAATGTGATACGCTACATACGCTTCCGGCTCGGCAGCAAGAACAGCGACAAGCACGAAGGCGACGGACTCGGCGCCATGGACAGCGAGAACATAATCGTAGACCACTGCTCTATAAGCTGGAGCATCGACGAATGCTGCTCGGTATACGGCAGTCACAACACTACTGTGCAGTGGAGCATCGTATCGCAGAGCCTCGTCAACTCGGGTCACTCGAAAGGCGCGCACGGCTATGGAGGCAACTGGGGCGGCTCGGGCGCATCATACCACCACAACCTGCTCGCACATCACGGCTCGCGCACTCCCCGCCTCGGCCCGCGCACAGGCACACAGCTCGACGAGCGCATGGATATGCGCAACAATGTAATCTACAACTACAGCGGCAACGGATGCTACGGCGGCGAAGCCATGAACGTAAACATCGTAAACAATTACTATAAACCCGGCTCCGCCACTCCCACCAATTACAGAGGTCGTCGCATAGCCGGCATAGGGATCCGCACGGTAAGCTACTGCTTCAACGCATCCGGCACAGCGGCCAATATCAAGAACGCGACAGGCAAGACGGTATCGGCATCGGCCATAAAGATCGCACACGACGGCGTCACATACCTTACCATCGACGGCAAGCGCTATGATGTCGATCCAATGACCGACAAGTTCATGTACGACGGCAAAAGTGTGGATGTGGCATGGAACGGATGGCATCCCGCGCTGCACCGCTGGGGTACATTCTTTGTCGATGGCAACGTCAACAGCAAGTACAGCGACGTCACCCGCGACAACTGGAACTACGGCATGTACAACCAGATCGACACCGATGGCAACGACGGCACATGGAGCAATCAGGTGAAGAAAGACATGCGTCTCGACTCTCCCATCGATTTCGTATACACCACCACCCACAGCGCCGAGGACGCCTACGACCGCGTGCTCGACTATGCCGGCGCATCGCTGAGCCGCGACAGCCACGACGCACTCATGGTATCCGATACAAGAAACGGCAAAGCGACCTACACCGGCTCAGGATGCTCCAAGGGACTCATCAACACACAGGACGACAACAAACCCGCCGACGCTCCCGCCGGATGGAGCGCATGGCCTACCCTTGAATCGGCACCAGCACCCGCCGACACAGACGGCGACGGTATCCCCGACGAATGGGAACGCGCCAACGGCCTCGACCCGGAGAATGCCGCCGACGGCAACTCGTACAACAGCGAGGGCTACACCATGCTCGAAGTATACCTCGCAAGCATTGTCGAGCACATCACAGAAGCACAGAATACCGGCGGTACCGTTGAGGGCGCCATCGTGGAGTATGAACCGGTGGAGGACTTCTATATCATCGACAACACCACCCGCGAGGGCAGCACATGGTCGTTCGGCCACGGCATATCGGTCAGTACAGCCAACGGAGGATACACCACCAGCGGCGATCTGGTAGGCTACGGCCGCGACATGCAGCACGTTTACACCCTGCCGGGCGGTGCTACAATCAGATGGGCAAGATTTGAAGGCCGCGGCCGCTACGCCACATCAAGCTATACCGACGCACACCTCGTCGAATTCAACGGCGCCCAATACCCCGAAGGTACATATTCGCTACGAAAGCCTACAGGCAGCAGCGACACGGAGAACAGCACATTCGACGTATCACTCGGCGACGGCGTCATCAACAACCTCACAATGACATGGAAAGGCAATAACCCCCTGATGCGCGTCACTCTCTACACTACCGAGAATTCGGGCGTGAACGACGTGGCCGTCGACATCGACGATTATTACGACGACGGATGGTACAATCTGCAAGGTATACGGTTCGAGACTCCCACCACACCGGGTCTGTACATCCACAAGGGCAAGAAGATCCTTATAAAGTAATCTATATTACGCGCAATAACAGAGACACAGGCTCCAATCGGCCTGTGTCTCTATTTTATTCGGACTATGACAGAAAAAATGACGATGCGTGGATTTTACACATTTCGCGATAAATTTTCCGCCTATCCACCCGCGCTATAATAGTAATTTTGGCATCGGAAATCACATCCGACTATAACCAATCAAAACAATATTCATTTAACCTTAAACAAATGAAAAAGACTTTACTCCTTTGTGCTGCCGCTCTCGGCTTTGGCCTCGCCGCCAATGCCCAGACCGCTCAGGACATCCCCAACAAGACTCCGTTGCTGCTTACCGGTGACTACCTGAAGACCTACATCAACCACACCCTTGAGGAAGGTGAGACTCCCGGCGGTGCCGTAACACATGAAAAATACAAAAACGGCGAGGCCTACTATCTCTCGAGCTTCAAGCCCGGCGATATAGCCGAACTCTGCGTAAAGAGCACCCAGGAGTCCTGCTACATCATAAAATTTGAAGTAGCCGCCAAGAACGACACTCCGGGATCGTACGGCGTATTCTCGCTCAAAGACAAAGCGACCGATGATGTTGTATGGTCGCAGACCAACACATTCGATCCCGTAGCAAAAGCATGGTACGGCCTCGGTCCTTCCGAAATCTACGTAACCGACCCCATCCCCGCCGGCGAATATATCTTCTCGATTGAATTCCAAAACGAGAACGGCGGCAAGTCTAACACATTCAACATCGGCGAATTCGTATTCGAAGCCCGTGAAAACATCGAACAGTTCAGCCTCTACACCTACGTTGAACCCGGTGATGATGCAGGCTCTATAACACTCAGCCCCTCACAGAACTTCTACCTTGCCGAAGCTGAAGTAACCGCAACCGCTGTTGCCAAGAGCGGCTACAAGTTCAACCATTTTGAAAACGGATACGGTGATGTAATCGAAGAAAATCCTTACAAGATCATCATGACCGAATCCACAGAGCTTATCGCATACTTCGACGAAGTGAAGATGTACACCGAGCTCCCCGGTTGGATCAACTTTGACACCCGACTCGTATCCGGTGGCAAGCTCGAGACATCTACCAAACAGCTCAAACTCGATGGAGAACCTTACGGCGAAATCGGCAAGGTGAACAACCTCGGCGATTACCGTAACGGCAAGACCGAAGACTTCGAGATCCGTGTATCGGAGGCAGGTACATACAGCTTCAATGTAGCATATTCCTGCAAGAAAAACGACGGTGATACTCCTTCTGTAATCTTCTCGATCTTCGACAAGGCCGCTTATGAGGAAGATCCCACCGGCGCAACTGCCGAATGGACTTATACTCTCGTTCCTGACGAAGGCATCAAAAACAGCTGGACGGATTACTACTCGAAAATCGTAAACGACATAGACCTTACCGCCGGTACAAAGATCCTGCACCTCCTCTTCCAGGAGCCTGTATCCAACAAATACACCATCAATCTCCTCCGTCTCGGCTTCGGCAACACCCCCAACTGGTGGGAAAACGGCTCGGACGGCATCGAAGACATCATAGCCGGTGAAAACGCACCTGTCAAGGCATACAACCTTCAGGGCATCGAAGTGGCTCCCGACGCAAAGGGTCTCATCATCCTCAGCAACGGCACCAAAATCTACAATAAATAAGCTTCAGCTATCCAAATCCTTACAAAGATTCCTTTAGAACAATTTCTAAGTAATCCACAACGGGCCGTATCTCACGCCAATGCCGGGATACGGCCCGTTTTTCACAATAACCAATCCTTATCCAAACCCCGCCATGAAACAAATATCTGTATTGTCGTTATTTGCCGCGGCCACTGTAACTTGCTCCGCAATTTATCCATATCAGGATACGGCTCTCAGCCCCGAAGAGAGAGCAGCCGACCTGTGCGACAGACTTACACTTGAAGAAAAGACCAGACTGATGATGAATTCATCACCGGCTATTGAGAGGCTCAGTATCCCGGCATTCGAGTGGTGGAGCGAAGCCCTGCACGGCGTCGGCCGCAACGGCACGGCTACGGTTTTTCCGTCGTGCATAGGCATGGCCGCATCATTTGACGACGATCTTATCGAGGAGATATTCACGGCGGTAAGCGACGAAGCCCGCGCAAAGAACAACCAGGCACGGACAAAAGGCGAAATGGGCAAATACAAGGGGCTGTCGTTCTGGACTCCAACGGTAAATATATTCCGTGATCCACGTTGGGGACGCGGACAGGAGAGCTATGGCGAAGATCCGTATATGAACGGCCGCATGGGACTGCGGGTGGTGCGCGGCCTTCAGGGTCCGGCCGATGCCAGATATAAGAAACTCCTGGCCTGTGCCAAGCATTTCGCCGTACACAGCGGGCCGGAAAAGACCCGCCACAACTTCAACATCGAGAATCTGCCGGCGCGCGACCTGTGGGAATCGTACCTGCCGGCTTTCAAAACCATTGTCCAACAGGGAGACGTACGCGAAGTGATGTGTGCCTATCAGCGCTTCGAAGGACAGGCCTGCTGCGGCTCCGACCGGTTGCTGCAGCAGATACTGCGCGAGGATTGGGGATACAACGGCATGGTGGTGAGCGACTGCGGTGCCATCAACGACTTCTACCTGCCCAAGCGTCACGATGTGGCCAAAGACGCACCCGCGGCAGCGGCTCTCGGCGCCATGAGCGGCACCGACGTGGAGTGCGGCGCCATTTACAAGAACATACCCGAGGCCGTGAAACGCGGAGACATAAGCGAGGCCGACATAGATGTGAACGTACGGCGGCTGCTTGCCGAGCGCTTCCGGGTTGGCGACTTCGATCACGGCGACGCCGTGGAATGGTCGAAGATCCCGGTCGACGTCATAGCCTCGAAAGAACATCGCGCCCTTGCCCGCAAGATGGCGCAGGAGCAATGCGTGCTGCTGAAAAACGACGGAATACTGCCCCTTAAACGGGATGCCAACGTGATGGTGATGGGGCCCAATGCCACCGACTCCACTATGCAATGGGGCATATACTACGGACAACCGGCCTACACCGTGACCATGCTGCAAGGTATGCGCAATATATCCGGACGTGAGCTGCCATATTACAACGGCTCCACAATCACCGCACTCTCGGAGAGCGTGAGCATAATGGATGTATTCAGCGACGACAGCGGCCGCAAAGGAATGCATGCCACATATTGGAACAACACCGACATGGCCGGTACTCCGGCCGCCGAGGCGCAATATACGTCGCCCATACTGCTTGACAACGGCGGCAACACAGCCTTCGCACCCGGTGTTGAACTCACCGATTTCACAGTCCGCATCAAGGGCTCATTTGTAGCCGAGGCCGACGAGACACTCACGATGATCTACAACAATGACGACGGCATGCGTATAATAGTGAACGGCGATACTGTGCACAACCGTTGGAAACACGACTCACTAAACTTCCGCACCCGCCCGCTCAACGTCAAGAAAGGACAAAAATACGACATCGAACTCAACTATATGCAGCTAAAGGACGACGCCACATTCAACTTCGACCTGCGCCGCACACGCGAAGTGTCAGTGCCTCAGATTGTCGAAAAAGCCAAAGACGCCGATATCGTGGTATTCTTCGGCGGCATATCGCCTGCGCTCGAACGCGAACAGGCCAAAGTGACCGAACCGGGCTTCGACAACGGCGACCGCACAAGCATCGAGCTGCCACAATGCCAGCGCGACATATTGGCGGCTCTCCATGCCGCCGACAAGAAGGTGATACTTGTTAACTGCAGCGGCAGCGCCGTGGCGCTCACACCCGAGGACAAGACCTGCAACGCGATTCTTCAGGCATGGTATCCGGGCGAGGAGGGAGGCAACGCCGTGGCCGAGATACTTTACGGCGATGTGAATCCGTCGGGAAAGCTCCCCGTGACATTCTACACATGCGACGCGCAGCTGCCTCCGTTCGACGAATACCATATGAACGGCCGCACTTACCGCTATCTGCGCGAAGAACCGCTCTACCCCTTCGGCCACGGTCTCAGCTACACCACATTCAAATATTCCAAGCCCCAATATAAAGATGGCAAAGTGACTGTAAAAGTAACGAATACCGGCAACACCGACGGTAGCGAGATAGTGCAACTGTATCTCCGCCGTCCCGGCGACGTCGCAGGCCCAAACAAGACACTGCGCGGATATGCACGTGTAGATCTCAAGGCCGGCGAGAGCCGCAACGTTACAATCGATATGCCATGCGACAACTTCGAGGTATGGGACGAAGACACGCAACGCATGGCCGTCCTGCCGGGAGAATATGAATTGTTTATTGGCTCCTCAAGCGACAATAAAGATCTTCAAAAAATCAATGTGAAAATATGAGACTTACCTCCATTATAGCAATCATCGCCTGCTCCGCTTTCACCGCACAGGCAAGCACGGCGCACTTTTCAGATTTCACATATCAGGGCAACGACGAATTCTATCGTCTGAGACCGCTTGCCGATTCCACAGAATTCTATAATCCGATAATTCCGGGTTGGAACTCCGATCCGAGCATCGTGCGCCACGGTAATGACTATTGGTTGGTGGCATCGACATTCGGCTACTATCCCGGTATACCACTGTATCACAGTACCGATCTGGCACATTGGGAACATGTGCGCAATATTCTCGACCGTCCGTCGCAGCTGCCGTATCTAAAGGGACAAAGCCTCGACAAAGGCGGCATCTATGCCCCGCATATATCTTACAATCCGCACAACGGCCTTTTCTACATGGTCACCACTGATGTGGGACTCAAGGAGGGTCATTTCTACGTCACCGCCCGCGACCCGCGCGGCGAATGGAGCGAGCCCACATTCCTCAAGTGCATCGACGGCATCGACCCGTCGTTCTTTTTCGACGATGACGGCAACTCCTACATCGTGTACAAAGAGGACACCGCCGGCAAGCCCAAGTGGAGTCCCTACCGCTGCATACGCTTCATCGCCTTCGATCCCGTGGCCGGCAATACCGTGGGAGAGTCGTGGCCGCTCTACGAGCCGGATGTCGCCCCCGACGAACGTCTCGACCGCGCCGAAGGCCCCCACATCTACAAGGTGGACGGCTACTATTATCTGCTCACTGCCGAAGGCGGCACCGGCACGCAGCACTCGGCCAACATCTACCGCGCGCCGGCAATACGCGGGCCATGGCGGCGCTCGTGGCGAAATCCCATCCTCACACAGCGCACACTCAAGGACAACCGCAGCAATCCCGTGACATGCGCCGGCCATGCCGACCTTGTGCAGACACCCGAAGGCGACTGGTGGGCGGTGTTCCTCGCACAGCGCCCCGGCCCGGGCGGATTCCAGGCTCTCGGGCGCGAGACCTTCCTTATGCCCGTAAAGTGGAGCAAAGACGGCTACCCGTATATGACACAATGCATGGATACCGTGCCGTTGGTGCTGTCACGGCCCAATGTAAGACGCGATGACAGCAGCATACAGAGCGGCAACTTCACATGGACAGATGATTTCAGAAGCCCCCGGCTGCGACCCGAGTGGATGGGGTTGCGAGGTCAGGTAAGCCATCGCACCGGCGACGGCGCCCTGCACCTCGACTGCACCCCCACTCCGGCCACAGGCCGCGATGTCCCGGCATACATCGGCCGCCGAATACAGCACCACGCGTACTCCGTACAGGTCACCATGCGGTTTAACCCCGATTCGCCCTCGCACCGTGCCGGCCTTCTGATCCTTAAAAACGAGGCCAACCAATACTTCTTCTCCTCCGACGGCGACAATCTCTACGCCATACAGTATTATAAAGGACAACCCACCGTATTGGCGCAGGCCGCGCTGCCTGCGGCAAGCGCCTCCGACGCCCCTGTCGAGATGCTCGTGGAGTGCGACGGTACAAACTACTCGTTCAAATACCGCCGTCCCGGAGCCGGATGGCAGACACTCGCCGACAATATCGACGCCTCGCTCGTATCGTGCGACCGCACCGGCGGATTCACCGGCGCTACAATAACGTGAGTTCGATGAAAATTAAGTGATTGAAAATTTGGTGATTAGCGATAA
>CAJTMY010000044.1 GCA_910577355.1 uncultured Muribaculaceae bacterium | reverse complement strand
CAGGCAAGACCACCCTCTCCACCGACCCCAAGCGTCTCCTTATCGGTGACGACGAGCACGGCTGGGACGACAGCGGCGTGTTCAACTTCGAGGGCGGTTGCTATGCCAAGGTCATCAACCTCGACAAGGACAGCGAGCCCGACATCTACAACGCAATCCGTCGCGACGCTCTCCTCGAGAACGTTACCGTCGATGCCGAAGGCAAAATCGACTTCGCCGATAAGAGCGTTACAGAGAACACCCGCGTAAGCTATCCTATCGACCACATCGAGAAGATCGTTAAGCCTATCTCGCACGGTCCCGCCGCCAAGAACGTCATCTTCCTCAGCGCCGACGCATTCGGTGTGCTGCCCCCGGTATCGATCCTTACCCCCGAGCAGACCAAGTACTACTTCCTGAGCGGCTTCACCGCCAAGCTCGCCGGTACCGAACGCGGCATAACCGAGCCTACTCCCACATTCTCGGCTTGCTTCGGCCAGGCATTCCTTGAACTCCATCCCACCAAGTATGCCGAAGAACTCGTCAAGCGCATGGAAGCATCGGGTGCCAAGGCATACCTTGTCAACACAGGCTGGAACGGCACCGGCAAGCGCATCTCTATCCGCGACACACGCGGTATCATCGATGCCATCCTCGACGGCGCTATCCTCAAGGCTCCCACAAAGGAACTCCCCATCTTCGATTTCGCAATTCCTACCGAACTCCCTGGCGTAGATCCCAAGATCCTCGATCCCCGCGACACTTACACCGATGAGAAGCAGTGGTACGAAAAGGCCGAAGACCTCGCTGCCCGCTTCATCAAGAACTTCAAGAAGTACGAGAACAATGCCGCAGGCAAGGCTCTCGTAGCCGCAGGTCCCCACCTCGACAAGTAATCAATACTTTCAAGCATATGAAAAGAGGCTGTGTCAAAATAGACACGGTCTCTTTTATGTAATATGGTGAAAAACATAAAACAAAGCCCTGACTTTTGCAAGCCGGGGCTTTGTTATCTGATTGTGTTAATATAGGTTATTATTGTGATGATATTAAGCGATGAATTTGGAATTTTAATTATTTTTTTTAAATTTACGGCGAAAAAATTAACTGAATATTTTTCTTCATATGAAAAACAAGAAAATATCTTTATAGACTCTCAATGATGAGATTATGACTACAAACGAACTTATTCACATGGTAGGTGGTGTTGAGTGTGGCTGCGGATGTAATGCCCCGTCATCTACTTCTGCAAATATGTCAGCAAATTACACTGGAGGTAGCATAATATCTTCCGGAACTTGTGACAAAGTTGGGTACGATAGCGAAGATATGGGTGTTATTGTTCGCTCACGCATACGTATGATAAGATATGTTGCATTTATAGCCGCTATTATATATTCGAGTCTGTCAGCAGATTGTCTTTGGGCTCAGCGAAAAGACTCTGATGCTAAAATATCTCCCTACAATTATGTAAGGTCGGCAACAGGGCAAAGGGAAAAGATATCTGATGCGAATATTCGCATCAGATATGCTTTTAATGCGGAGAATATAAACGACAAGTCTACGTGGATTGACGAGGGGCAGTTGAAGATCGCTCCAGACATGACAGACTATAGCAGTTTCTTTGTCGAGGTCAATGAGGATAGTCTGGCTAATTGGTTCGACACCCACAGCAGAGATGCAGCTTATCCTCCGGCACGCTGGATTAAGGGTTTTCGCCCCGATTATTGGATAGAGTACCAGTATTCACAGATAACAACTAAAGATGGGGTCTTGACGGAATGGGCCACTATGCCGAGAGAACTTGATACGGAAAACCTATATTATACAGAGAATCTTCCACTTTTCAACTGGCAGATTGGAACAGATATGGCCACAATATGCGGCTACGAATGTATCAAGGCAATATGCCATTGGCGTGGTCGTGATTTCACGGCGTGGTTTACTCCGGATATTCCGGTAGAATATGGTCCTTGGAAATTCGGCGGCCTTCCGGGCTTGATTATGAAGGTCTCAGACAAAGATGGGATATATACTTTTGAGGCTGTTGCCGTGGAGAACGGAAATTTCCCAATCTATGCTCCCCGAGGCAGTAAGTATAAGCTATCCACCCGCGATAAAGTGTGGAAGTTGCAACGTGATTTGAATGAGGATTATTTAAAAACAACCGGTCATTCAGTATTTAATCTAAAACTTGGTGAATGGCTATATTCACGAAAACATACTTATACACAGCTGGAGTTAGAGTAACATCTTTTGATGAAACACATATCTGTTATATTGACCTTGATGTTTTTGATCTGTGCACAGGCGGTTGGTGCGCAAATCAAGTTGTCCGGAAAGGTAACTGACACATCCGGTCAAGCACTCGAGGCAATGGTTATCGTTGTGGATGAGGGTAAGATTGTGGCGCATACTTTGGCAGAAGAAACCGGGGAGTATGCCCTGGAGTTTAGCTCAACATCTGATAGCATCACGATTAGAGCTTCAATGTTAGGATATACAACTCTTAAAAAGAATCTTTCAGCAGCTTCAAGCCGTGTTGATTTAGTTTTACAGGGCGGGAATGTGCTGAAAGAATTTGTTGTAGTTGCCGACAAGATTACTGAACGAGGAGACACTCTAAGTTTTAATGTTGGCTCTTACCAAGACAAGTCTGACCGTGTTATCGGTGATGTAATAAAAAAGATGCCCGGATTGGAAGTCAGTGAATCCGGGCGTATCAGTTTCAACGGCCAGGATGTGAAAAATTTCTACGTGGAAGACATGGATCTTCTGCAAGGAAGGTATGGGATAGCAACAAACAATGTATCGGCCAATGATGTGGCCTCGGTTCAAGTCTATCAGAATCATCAGCCGATAAGGGCCTTGAAAGATATAACTCCTTCCGAAGACATAACCATAAATCTTAAGTTGAAATCATCCGCGAAAGGCACATGGACAGTCTCAGCGATGGGTGGAGCCGGATATAAGCCTGCATTATGGGCTGCTGAGCTTGTAGCTATGTTTTTCGGAAAGAAAGTGCAGAACATAACTACTTACAAGGGAAATAATAGTGGTGTTGATGTCAATACCGAGCTCAAGTCAATGACAGATGATAATCAACCGGCATTCATCAATAAAGCACCACTTTCTGTTACCACTCCTCCCAATCCCGGAATAGCCCCCAGGCGCTATATTGACAATAGATCAAACACTATAAGTATAAATCAGCTATTTAAAGCTGATTCACTTACAACTTTAACGTTAAATTTAGGGTATTATAATGACCTGCTTCGTAAATCCGGAGAAGCAATATCTCGGCAGTTTGAACCGGTTTCCGGAAATTATCGAAGTATATATAGGGAGTTGAATGCTTGTAACTACATCAATTCGTTATCTGCAGCAACGACTTTTAAGAGGAATGATAAAAATTTATACCTGGATAATTCGTTAAATATTAAAGCGAACTGGAACCATGACGATGGTACCGCAATAACAACCAGTAATTTTACATCCGGGGCAACAATAGTTGACCAGCATCTTGATAATCCGAGCATTGAAATAACCGACCGGCTTAGCTTTATTAAGAATAATGGGAAGCACTCTTGGGAAATGTATTTGTCTACAGGCTGGAATCACAAACCCCAATCACTATCAGTGGCAGGAGATATCAATGATATGCCCCAGAGTGATAATCTTATTCAGAACTATATTACTGATGCAGTGTTGGCAAATCTGTTCACTTCAAGGAGCTTACTGATTAATAAAGTAAGACTGTATACAGGCATCTTCACGGGGTTCAATATAGAAAACGTGAGGTCTGAATTTGACGGAATGCAACTGATCGACAAAGACTTGACGCAAAATGATTTTTTATTCGGAAAGTTCAATATCGGTATTCAACCAAAAGTATCCTATCCAATAGGAAATTTTTATGCAGAGTTAAATTTGTCGGCTTCTTATAACTTGCAGTGGCTTGACGACAGGATAGACAAATCCAGAGCCTCTAATTGGAATTATATCATTTTAATGCCTCAGATGCATCTGACCTATAAAATGGGACGCAACTGGTTGGCATTAGACGTGAATTATAACCGAATGAGAGATAATTCTCAACGAGCGGCAAGAGGGATTGTAATGACTGACTACCTGTCGTTCCGACGATCGGAGATTGAGCGTACAATGAAAGATGAAACGTGGCTAACATCATTAGCTTACTATTTTTCCAATCCATTCAGACAGATTTTTGGCAATGCAAGCTTATCTTGGAATCAGTTTAAGCATAACAATATAACAGGCTACGAGTATGACGGCTTGTCCACAGTGAGTGTAACTCTACCATTGCGAAACACTTCAAACCAATACTCCGCCAGCGTTAACTTAAACAAAGGACTTGGCTTCTGGAGTACGACCGTAAAGATTGGAGCGAGCGTGTCTCTATACAAAGGCAATTCGTTGATTGATGAGTCGCTGTTTGCTTTCAGCACAAAATCATGGAGTGGCAGCATATTAATTTCAACTACGCCTGCACGTTGGATGGGCGCAGCTCTTGCGTTTGCTTACGGCGAGAATAGAAGCGAAACGGAAGGAATGGAAGTCGGTTCGCCATGGGTACGTACTTGGACCGGCAGAGCCGATATTAACTTCTATCCCCTCAAGAATCTGATATTTAATGTTTCAGCAGAAAACAACTATACGAATCTGACTTCCGGCAGCAAGCACGTATGGTTTGGAGATTCAAAAATAACTTATCGGCAAGGAAGATTTGAATGGAATTTGGCTGTTAACAATATTTTTAACTTCAAATCATTTACAAAAGTGAGCTATACCGCAATGGATATCTACACCAGTACATACAGTCTACGCGAACGGAATATTATGATTACGATGAGATTGAAACTTCTATAAAATATGAGTGCTAATACATATTTGACTGCAAAACTCCATTAATCCTCTTCAGGCACGTAGTTACAGCTACGCTCCATCATCGTCAGCCCGGATTTTATTGGCCTATGGTGGCAAATATAATATAAACTAATTTAGTCCGGATAACGCAGTCTTATAGCCTGCTCTTTGGCTTCGTGGCCTGAAATTCCTTGAGGTATAGCGGCGTGGAATATGCCAGATCGAGGAAGTCGCGGCGGTGGAATGCGCGCTCCGACAGCGCCACCATATCCACGGCCAACGGCACCACATCGGGCACATGCACTACATTGGGCGCCGTCATCACCTCGGCAGCCTTTGCCGAGCCGTCGCCGAATATAAGTAGCGGTCGACCGGTGTATATAAGATCGGAATACGAATCGGCATCGAGAATCATTGGCCCGGGATTGTGAAGCTCAGCGAGGCCGAAGTCGTAGGCCGCGGTGAAAACCTCCATGCGCCGGGCATCGATCATAGGGACGAGAATCGAGTCGGGATCGACATCGTCAGTCGAGAACATGACGCGCGTGGCCATCAGTTCAAGAGTATTTATGCCTATGAGCGGTATCGACAATGCAAATGCCAGTCCCTTGGCCTCGCTGAGTCCAATGCGCAGACCAGTGTAGCTTCCAGGCCCGAGACTTATGGCCACAGCATCGAGTTTAAGCTCCTTCTCGGCGGCGAAGTCGAGGCATTTCTTGATGAATCCGCTGAGCATCGCGGCGTGGTTGCGCCCCTCGAACTCTTCGGCATGGCTCAATATCATACCCTCGGCAGTGAGGGCTGCCGAGCATACGGCGGTTGTGGTGTCTATATTCAGTATTACAGCCATTATATCTAATTTTGTGCAAAATTACTAATAATTTTTGCCCTTGAATCAAGTTTTGCGGGCTTTCTTTGCAATTATGCCGAAATTTATCTACCTTTGCACCCGAAAACCGGCCGGCTCGAATGGTGTAATGGTAGCCACGAGGGACTTAAAATCCCTTGGTCATTGCGACCGTGTGGGTTCGAGTCCCACTTCGAGCACCGACATTCCCCGATTAGCGGATACCCTCCCTCTGATTGGGGATTTCTTTTGTAATTCAAAGGATTATGAAAATAACATATACCCCCTCCGGCACATGCAGCCGCCTTATCGAAATCGAGATCGACGATGTCGGCATCGTCGTGGACATGCGCGTCACCGGCGGTTGTCACGGCAACCTGCAGGGCGTGGCCGCTCTGTGCTGCGGCCGTCGTGCCGACGAGGTGGCCCGCACACTGCGTGGCATACGCTGCGGCAACAAGCCCACATCGTGTCCCGACCAGATAGCAATCGCCATTGAACAGAATACCAAATAATACAAATAGATAATCATGATTACTCAGGAACAATTAAAAGAGACTTTTGAGCGCAAGCTGGCGCTGAGGAGGTATCTTTGACATCGACAGCAAGAAAATAGAAGTCGAGGAAGAAGAACTGCGCACACATGTGCCCGACTTCTGGGAGCATCCCGAGGAGGCACAGAAGCAGATGAAAAAAATCAAGGACATACAGGCCTGGATCGACGGTTACAAGGAGATCGAGGACGTATGCGAGGAGCTTTCGCTGGCCTTCGACTTTGTGAAGGAAGGTCTGGTGGAGGAGGAAGATGTCGACCGGCTGTATAGCACGGCGATAGAGAAGATCGAGGCTCTCGAACTCCGCAATATGCTCCGCCGCGAGGAGGACAAGCTTGGCGTGGTGCTCAAGATCAACTCGGGTGCCGGCGGCACCGAGGCTCAGGATTGGGCATCGATGCTGATGCGCATGTACATGCGTTGGTGTGAGCGCCGCGGATACAAGACGTCAATCTCCAACCTGCTCGACGGTGATGAGGCCGGCATAAAGTCGTGCACCATCAATGTGGAAGGCGATTTCGCATA
Organism: uncultured Muribaculaceae bacterium; assembly: GCA_910577355.1. Classification (GTDB taxonomy): domain Bacteria; phylum Bacteroidota; class Bacteroidia; order Bacteroidales; family Muribaculaceae; genus CAG-873. The sequence goes on along the minus strand of CAJTMY010000044.1, from coordinate 9,362 downwards.
TGGATACCTCAAGAGCGAGAACGGCGTGCACCGCCTGGTGCGTGTGTCGCCCTACAATGCTCAGGGCAAGCGTATGACATCCTTTGCATCTGTATTCGTCACACCGCTTGTCGACGATACCATAGAGGTGAAGGTGGAACCGGCATTGCTGTCGTGGGATACATTCCGCTCGGGCGGTGCCGGCGGCCAGAACGTGAACAAGGTGGAGTCGGGCGTGCGTCTGCGCTATCAGTTCACCGATCCGTATACGGGCGAGAAAGAGGAGATCCTAATCGAGAACACAGAAACACGCGACCAACCCAAAAACAAGGAAAACGCCCTACGCCAACTGCGTTCTATCCTATACGACAAGGAACTGCAGCACCGCCTTGCCGAGCAGGCCAAGGTGGAGGCCGGAAAGCTCAAGATAGAGTGGGGCTCGCAGATACGCTCCTACGTGTTCGACGACCGCCGTGTGAAGGATCACCGTACAGGATTCCAGACATCCGACGTGGGCGGAGTGATGGACGGCGACATAGACGGTTTCATCAAAGCCTACCTTATGGAATTCGCAGGCAAGGAAGAAACCGAGTAGATTTCCGGACATATATAAATGATAAAAGACGGGAGCGGTACCGCGTGGCATCGCTCCCGTCTTTTTATCATGGATTAACCATATAAACTCATAACCTTATAACCTTGAAGTTATTTCTTCTTGGGCTGGAGGTTGAGGCGGTATTGCAGCGAGAAGAGCACATAGCGCGGCAGTGTATTGGTATACGATACGGTGCGGCCGCTTGCGGTGACAGCATAGTTGACATTCGACAGCTTGTGCAGCAGGTCGAAGCCGTCGACCATGAACACCCATCGGCTGTTGCGCGGAGGACAGTACGACACGCGCGCGTTCCAAATCGGGTCGGTGGTGTCGAGATAATCGACTCCATATCCTCGGCGGGTGTAGCATGTGAAGTCGGTGCTGATACCGAAGCCGGCAGGCAGCTTGAATATGCCCGTTATGCCGTAGTTGAAATGCCTTGCGTCGAGAGTGTTGAAACCTGTCCGTGAAGATGTGGTGTGGCGGTTTGTGAAGTCGCCGCGGAGTTGGAGCATCTGATTGCCTATCTGCCACGACATCTTGAGGTTCTGCGTTATTGTAGACGTTTTCACCTTGGTGTGCTCGGGCTCCTGCTTGTCCACGCCTATCATGTCGTTGTTGTGCGACAGTACGGCATCGGTCGACGAGCTGAGCGTGAACTGTTTTTTGCCGCCGAACTGCCAGCTGAGCTCGTTGGTAACAGCCGCGCGGTTGTTGCCGCTCACGTTGTACATGCGGTTGTAGCGTACGCCGGTCGATGTGTCGTAGGTGTAGCCGCGGGTAAGCTCGCCATTGGTGTGTATGTATCCCAGATACAGAATGTTGTTGAATGTGTGCGATGCCGGGGTGTAGCTCCACCGCACGAGATGGTTGTGACGGGTCTGTACCTTCAGATCTGGATTGCCGAGATATATGTTGAGCGGGTCGGCGTCGTTCACCACATCCACCATGTCGGCGAGGTCGGGAAGTTTCGGCTCGATGCGGTAGCTGTATCGCACGGAGTTGCGGTAACGCTGACCGCGGCCTTCGCCTGATTTGTTGAACTGGTATTCGATCATACCCGTCCATATGCTGCTGATGGTGAGAGTGGCGTTGTCGGTAGAAAGTTTATACGGGCGGTTGTTGCGCCAGTAGGTGAAGTTGCGGTGAGTGAGGTCGACACGCGGTTGCAGGCGTATGGTGAGCCAGCCGTCGGACGTGCTTTTGTTGTACATCGCCATAGGACGTATTGAATGCCGGTTCTCGATGGTGCGCGAGGTATAGCTGTTGGCAGGGTCGAGGACGCTGAGATAGCCTGCCGGCACCACGCCGTATACACCCATGTCGTTTAGGCGATCGAGGGCGTACATGTACGAATCCTTGGCCTGATCGGAAAACCTGTGCGCGTAGCCTATACTTAGATAGAAATCGCCGGGCTGTGCCGAATAGCTTATATCGCTGTTGATAGTGAAGGTGTGATTGGGAGAGTTGTCGATATACTGACGGCGACGGTCGGCGGCCACGGGATTTCGGCCATAGTTGATCTCATAGTCGCGCCACAGTTCTTCCTTGGTTGAGGCGTATCTCACCGATATGCCGGCCATGACACAGTCGGATGTCTTCGGTATCTTGATGCCGAAATATGGGGATATGTCGCCCGACAGGGTGCGTCGCCATCCGTCGCTGCGGGTCTTGGAGCGGTTGATGATGGCGCCGAGCTGCTCGGGTGTGCCGTTTGAGTAAATGGCGTCGAGAATCTCGGCAGTGATGCCTTCCTGTTCCTCGTCGAAAGTCCCGGCGAGGCTCGATCCGGAATTCTTGCTGTGGTCGTAGCTACCGGATATGTCGCCGCCGTAGTTTATGCTGTTTTTAACAGTATGGTAGAAACTATGGTAGGTGTTTACTGATGTCTCGCGGTTGTGACTGTCGCTGAACGAATTGTCGTAGGTGTCGCCTCCGGGTAGGAAATTGGTGCGAGCGGTGGTTGTAAGTACGTTGTTGACTGTCTGTCGGAATTGTATGTTGCCGTTGGCCGACAGATTGCCGTCCGGATTTTCGTGGTTGTAGTTGAAGCCCGCCATGCGGTATTCTTTCTTGCCGTTGGGCATCATTTCCGGGGTCCATGTGTCGTTGCGTCCTGGTGTGCGGTTGTCGTTGAGATTGTTTACGTTGCCCACAAACGACAGTCGCGTAGTGCTGTTGAACCACGAGGCAAACAGCTTGGCGATATACCGGTCGCCGGTGCCGTAGCCTCCCTGTCCGTTGATTATCCAGCCCATGTTATATTCTTTCTTGAGCTTGACGTCCATGGTGAGCAGCTTGGGGGCGGCGATATCGCCGGTGAGCTTGGCCTTGCGGCTCTGTCCTTCGTATACCTCGATATTCTTGACGGTATATGCGCCGATGTTCTCGAGCATCAGGTTGTTGTTGCCGTCGAGAAATTCCTTGCCGTTTAGCAACAACGACTCCACAAACTGTCCGTTCACCTTTATCTGTCCGTCGTTGTTAAGCTCCACACCGGGTAGCTGAGCTATCAAGGCATCGAGCATCGAGCCCTCGGCAAGTTGGAAGGCGTCGGCGTTGTACACCACTGTGTCTCCCTTGTTGTAGAATTTGATTTTAGTGGTGGTCACCGTTACCTCGTTGAGCACCTGCGGGGCGCGTTCGAGATATATTGTGGGTATGTTGCGGTATTTCTCGCGGCGTCCTATCTTGTCGAGTGTATATGTCACTGTCTGCATGTTGTAGCCGTCGCATATCACATCGAATACATAAGTCGAATCCACGCGTGTTACAGCCATTACGAACTGCGATATGGTGTCGATCGCCCCCATGCGGTAGGTACGTCCTTGGTTGGCTGTGAGAGTGTCGCGTACGTTTCCCTCCGCGTCGTAAAGCAATACCTTGGCCTGCGTAAGGTCGGTCTTGCGCAGGTTGTCTTTCACGCGGCCTATGAGGCGCAGGTCGTTGTCGGCAGCAAAAGCGCAGACCGCCGCTATGGCAATGAATGCCCAAGTGATGAATTTTCTCATGGAAAGAGAGGATTGTGAGTGATGAATTGGTATAGTGTTTTATGATGACTAAATTTTTAGTCACTGCGCAAAGGTATGACTAATTTTTCAGTTACGCAAACAAAACATAATTAATTTTATCTGCGGCGCCACTGCGCGTATGGTTTGCGGTGAGAGAGATATCCGGTGTCGCGACCGTGATCGTATGCCTCGCGTTCGAAGCTTATGGCCATATAGGCTTCGAAGGTGCGGCCGCGTTTCTGTACGAGTCGTATAAGCCATTCGAACACATATATAATATAGAACGGCAGGTACAGCAGTTCGCGCATCTGCCGCGTGTGTATGGTCTCGTGGTTTATCACTTCGGAGGTTATGCGCATATCGTGCTTGGCAAACAGCACTCCAAACAGGTTTATGGCGCCGTAGTTTCGTCCTATGGGCAGTAGTCTGTTGCGTATCACTTTCATGGCCGGCTTACAGTTTCATCACGGTAATCGCGCTGTCGCGGAGGTGCCGGCGGTTTTTTCGGCTGTTTCTTTCTACGTTTTCTTGCAACTTTCTGTTTTACTGCGGCACTGTCGAGCTTGGCCTTGACTGTATCCACAATCACCACCGGTGTTTCCTGTCCGGTACCGTGATTGCAGCGCGTACCGGCCACGCCTGCTATCAGCGTGAGCAGTATGCCGGTGCATATCGCGGCCACGGTGGTGCGGGATGTGTACCGGTCGCTTTTCATATAAATGTATATACCAGTATCAGGGCTATGAGCACCGGAGCGAGATAGCGTATGATGAACATTACCGCGCCGGCGATGCGCGAGCGCACCGTGTCGTTGTTGGTGAGCTCGCGTTTAAGCAACCCTTTGGGTGCGAACCACCCCACAAATATGCATACTCCGATCGATACCACGGGCAGCAGGATATTTGTGGCGAACGAGTCGAGAAAATCGAAGATCGTGAGGCCGAATACCTTGAAATCGGACAGGGAGCTGAACGACAGCGAACATATCATGCTCAGCAACGGCAACGGCAGGATGGTGGTGAGACAGGCCTTGAACCGGCTCATGCCGAAGCGCTCGCGACAGAAGGCTATAGAAACCTCGATTATTGATACCGTGGAGGTGAGCGCTGCCACAAACAGCAGCAGGAAGAACATCGCCGACAGCAGCTGCGGCGCAGGCAGACATGCGAATACTTCGGGCAAGGTCTGAAATACGAGTGTGGCGCCCGTGAGCGAATGGTCGGTAAGACCGAAGCTCGACACTGCCGGGAATATCACGAAGCCGGTGAGCAGTGCCACCAGCAATGTCATCAACGCCACTATGGCGGCTGTGGGCGTGAGCTTGGTGTTGGCCGGATAATAGGCCGAGTAGGTGATGAGTATGCCCATGCCGAGGCTGAGCGAGAAGAATGTCTGCCCCAGCGCATTGATCACAGTGCCGGCCGTGATGGCAGAGAAGTCGGGTTTCAGGAACCACTCCACGCCGGCACCTGCGCCCGGCAGCGTGAGAGTGACGCAGCACAGCGCCACCAACAGCACGAAAAGCAATGGCAGCAATATGTTGCTGAGGCGTTCGATGCCTTTCTGCACGCCGCCTGTCAGTACGCCGAGATTGATCAGTATGGCCAGCCACGTGAATGCCACCGGAGCCACCGGAGTGCTGATGTATTCGTTCATCTTGCCGAGAAATACGGCGTCGGCGGCAGAGAAATCACCTCCTGCCTCAAGGCGTCCCACTCCGGCATACAGGTCGCCGCTTATCGATTGCCACAGGTATTCGAGAGTCCAGCCTTCCACCACTATATAGAAGCAGGTGATTATATACGAAGCCAATATGCCGAGTGCGCCGGCAATCCACCATGCCTTGCCTGGCGCCAGACGGCGGAACGCGCCGATGGCATCGCTTTGCCCTGCACGGCCCAATGAGAATTCGGCAAGCATGACGGGGATGCCGAGCAATATCACACAACCTATATAGAGCAGCAGAAATGCGGCGCCGCCGTTGGCCTGTGTCACCGCCGGGAAGCGCCATATGTTGCCGAGACCTACTGCCGAGCCGACGGTGGCGGCGATAAGGCCGATTTTTGATCCGAATTGATTCTTTGACATAGTGGAAGGTTTTGGGATAAATGATATGTATTATTCAACGAGCTCGCATATCAGTGTGGCCGATGTGGCGTCTGTCACGCGTACGCGCACTGTCCGGCCGATGCTTATGTTTCCGCGAGGCAGCACGCAGGCCTTGTTGCCCTCGGTACGGCCCGTGAGTTGTTCGCGGCTGCGCTTTGAGAATCCTTCGACCAGCACGTCGAACTCGCGGCCTATATCGCGGCGGTTCGACTCGGCCGACAGCTCGTTCTGCAGGGCTATCATGCGGTTGAGCCGGTCGATCTTCACCTCCTCGGGCACATTGTCGGGCATGGTGCGCGAGGCGAGAGTGCCGGGGCGCTCCGAATATTTGAACATGAAGGCGGCGTCGAATCCCACCTCGCGCATCAGCGACAGCGTCTGCCCGAAGTCTTCCTCCGTTTCGTCGTGGAAGCCTGTGAACATGTCGGTGGTGATGGTACACTGCGGCATGGCTTTGCGGATGGCGGCCACTCGGCCCAGATACCATTCGCGGGTATACTTGCGGTTCATGGCGGCGAGCACCTTGTCGCTGCCCGACTGCACGGGCAGGTGTATGTGCTTGCACAGGTTGGGGCGCGAGGCTATGGCGGATATCACATCGTCCGACAGATCCTTGGGGTGTGAGGTGGTGAAACGCACGCGCATGTCGGGTGCGGCATCTGCCACGGCGAGCAGCAGAGCGGCAAAATCGGTGATGCGACCTTCGCTGTCGGTATGGAGATACGAATTCACGTTCTGTCCAAGCAGGGTCACTTCCTTGAAGCCTCGGGCGCGCAGGTCGGCCACCTCGCGCAGTATGCTGCCGAGCTCCCGGCTGCGTTCGCGGCCGCGGGTATACGGCACTATGCAATAGGAGCAGAAGTTGTTGCAGCCGCGCATTATGCTCACAAATCCGCCCACGCGGTTGCCGCCGAGCCGGCGCGGCACGATGTCGCGGTAGGTTTCGGTGGTGCTCAGCTCCACATTCACGGCCTTCTCGCCGGCCTCGGCCGCTGCAAACAGAGCCGGCAGGTCGAGATATGCGTCCGGGCCCGCCACAATATCCACTCCTTTGGCCACAAGTCCGTCGCGCACACGCTCGGCCATGCATCCTATCACGCCTATGAGCAGCCGGCGTCCGGCTTTCTTGCGCCGCAGCGATCCGAGATATTGCAGACGCGACAGTATCTTCTGCTCGGCATTGTCGCGTATCGAGCAGGTATTCAGTAATATGGCATCGGCCTTGTCTATATCTTCGGTCATCTCGTAGCCGGCCATCTCCATTACTGATGCCACTACTTCCGAGTCGGCCACATTCATCTGGCAGCCATAAGTCTCGATATACAGGCGGGGGGAGTCATCGCTGTGCTCACCGCCGTTTTTTATATATGTTTCAGACATTTTCTGTGAAAAATTTGTGCTATTGCACTATTATAACTAAATTTGTGCAAAAATACGAAAAAACGTGGACTTAGGGAAAATAATCGAGGAAATAGTACCATGGATAGTGCTTCTCGGCATGTTCCTGCCTTATCTTAAAAAAGTTAAGCGGGCGCATGAGATGTCCCTTGCCAAGCGCAAGGCCGTCCCCGATGCCGCGCCGCGCCGCCGCGTGCCGGAGTGGAAAACGGAGACAGCCCCTGTTGCCGATGTCCCGAAGGCTGCAGCGGTTCATACAATGCCCGACGAGGGAATACGCGCCGTCCCCGATATGCAGCCCATGCCTACGTCGGCTCCAAAGATGCATGGAAGACGCAACCGCGAATTGCGTCGCGCACTCGTCTGGAGCGAGATACTGAAAAAGAAATATTGAAAAAACAGAATAAAATCAAATACCTAACCATCAACACATCACATGGCTTATAATTATATCACGGCTCAAGAAGCCGCCGAAATGATTAAAGACGGCGATACTCTGGGCATGTCGGGCTTCACAGCCCCCGGCGCCCCCAAATTTATTTCCGAGCATATCGCCGCCAAGGCCGAACGCGAGCATGCCGCCGGCCGTCCGTTCAAAATCAACGTCTTCACCGGTGCATCGACTTCCGATCATCTCGACGGTGTACTCGCGCGTGCCAACGCCATCAACATGCGTGCTCCCTATCAGAATATCCCCGATCTGCGCAAGCGTATCAACTGCCATGATGTGCATTACTTCGACAGGCACCTCTCGGATATGGCTCAGGAAACACGCTACGGATTCTACGGCAAGATCGACTATGCCATCATCGAGGCCGCCGACATCACACCCGACGGCGAGGTGATCCTCGGCTGCGGCGTGGGCAATATCCCCACTTTCGCACATCTGGCCGATAAGATCTTCATCGAACTCAACGCCAAGCTGCCCCATACACTGCTCGGCATGCACGACGTATATCTGCCCGCCGATCCCCCATACCGTCGCGAGATCGGCATATACAAGCCCAGCGACCGTATCGGCTCGCCCATTCTCAAGATAGACCCCGCCAAGGTGGTGGGCATCGTGCGCACCGACTCGTACGACTGCGTGAAGCCCTTCACCGAGCCCGATGACATATCCAAGCAGATCGGCTCCAATGTGGTGAGCTTCCTCATCAACGAATACAAGCGCGGCGGTATACCCAAGGAATTCCTGCCCTTGCAGAGCGGTGTGGGCAACGTGGCCAACGCCGTGTTGTATGACCTTGGCGAAAGCACCGTGCTCCCCACATTCCAGATGTACACCGAGGTGATACAGGACGCCGTGCTCGAGCTGATGAAAAAGGGCAAGTGCACATTCGCCTCGACATGCTCGATGACTTTCTCCGACAAGGTTGAGGAAGAACTGTTCGGCAACATCGACTTCTTCCACGACAAGATTCTGATGCGTCCCGCCGAGATCTCAAACAACCCCGAGGTTATCCGCCGTCTTGGTGTCATAGCCATGAACACCGCCCTCGAGGCCGATATATTCGGCGGTGTAAACTCCACCCACGTGCTCGGCACCCGCATGATGAACGGTATCGGCGGCTCGGGCGACTTCACCCGCAACGCATACATCTCCATCTTCTCCTGCCCGTCGGTTACCAAGGGAGGTCTTATCTCCAACATCGTGCCTATGGTGGCTCATGCCGACCATTCCGAGCATTCAGTCGATGTCATTGTTACCGATCAGGGTATCGCCGACCTGCGCCATCTCGACCCCGTGCAGCGCGCATACGAGATCATCAACAACTGCGCACACCCCGACTACCGTCCCCTGCTGCTCGACTACCTCAAGATGGGCAAAGGCGGCCAGACACCCCATTCGCTAAGCGCGGCATTCGCCTTCCACAACGCGTTCAACGAAACCGGCGACATGCGCAACGCTGACCTCGGCAAATACTGCTAAAGCAATAGCAAATCCGATATAACCCGCCGCCGGCCGTGCCACGCACGCCGGCGGCGTTGTTGTTTGCTCGGCTCCCGTATAGTCCGGGTGTCCTGACGGAAGCGCCTTGCGGGTGGTATGGAGACGCTCGCAGCGCGCTTTGCATTCCGGGCGTTTTGGCTTGCGGGGCGGTGGTCGCGACCGCGACCCTACGAGGGTATGCACGAACGGCTTCCTGCCGCGAGTCGACAATCTCGCGGCGGGAAGCCGTTGCGGGGGTGTGACGCGGCCTGCCGCTGTCACGTCCCGGGCGAGGCTGATCAGGTGCTACTCAAAAGCCGTGCCGGGAGGGGTGTGCATG
>CAJTMY010000043.1 GCA_910577355.1 uncultured Muribaculaceae bacterium | reverse complement strand
GACCGAATTCTTCAAACAAATCGCTATCTTTGCACTTGCCAGTTGAACCTACGCCTGGTGCGCAGATGCTTCCGCAACTCCGAAAAATAGAGCCGCCGGATGGCTGATTCAAAAAAATTGCGTAACTTTGCAGTGCGCCCCGATAGTTCAACGGATAGAATAGAAGTTTCCTAAACTTTTGATAGGAGTTCGATTCTCCTTCGGGGTACAGGGGCAACCGCCGGGTGCGGTTGCTTTTTTATTGAACTCCTGACAAATACAGCATGTTATAACATAAACATATTTCTGCCATGCTTCTTGATATAGTTTTTCTCATAGCAGGTCTTGCGCTTATATTGGCCGGGGCCAACATGCTCACCGACGGCTCGTCGGCCATCGCGAGCCGATGGGGTGTAAGCGATCTTGTCATCGGCCTGACAGTGGTGGCTTTCGGCACGTCGGCGCCGGAGCTGGTGATCAGTGTGATGTCGTCGATCAACGGCAATGCGGGGCTCGCCATAGGCAATGTCGTGGGTAGCAACATATTCAATATACTGGCTATCGTAGGTATAACCGCTATGGTGAGGCCGCTGTCGGTGGAACGAAGCATCATGACCAACGAGATACCGTTTGTGGTACTGTCGTCGCTCATCCTGCTGGCGATGGGCAATGCAACGCTGCTCGACCCGGGCACCGGTATCAACAGCGTGACTCGTGTAGACGGCATAATATTGCTGCTGCTTTTCGCCATATTCATGCGCTATACATTCGCATCGGCCAAAACGGGCACCCCGGGCGTAGCGGAAACAGACGATAGCCGGAGCGCATCAATGGGTATGGGTCGCGCCGTGATATGGGTGCTTGCAGGCCTGGCGGGGCTGATATTCGGCGGCGATATGTTTGTAAAGGGGGCATCGGGTATCGCAGCCGGCATGGGTGTAAGCGAGGCTGTAATAGGCCTCACGATAGTGGCCGCGGGCACATCGCTGCCTGAATTGGCCACATCGGTAACTGCCGCCGTGAAGGGCAAACCGGGCATGGCCGTAGGCAATGTGGTGGGCAGCAATATCTTCAACATCTTTCTGGTGCTGGGCAGCGCGGCCACCATACGTCCCCTGCCCTTCGGCAGCATCGGCAATTTCGATCTGCTTACGCTTACGGGTGCGAGCCTGCTGTTCTGGCTGTTCGGCGCGGTTATAAAGGAGCGGACGTTCACCCGCGCCGAGGGCGCGCTGATGACCGCGTGCTACGTAGGCTATATCGTCACACTTATATTACTGTGAGGTAAACGGGAACAAAAACAGCGGCGGGCACCATTATGGCGTCCGCCGCTGTTTTCAGTACGAAAAGGTACTTATTATTTGAGGCCGAGCTTTGTGCGTACGGCGGGTGTGATGTCGACAACATCAGCGCCCTGATAGAGGATGAAACCCGGATCGTAGGGTAGGATCATTGTGTATCCGCCTTCCTGGCCTACCGACTTGACGGCTTCGTTGAACTTGGAGGTGATGGGGGCAAGACCCTGTTCGCGCTGGCGGGCGAGATCCTGCTGGGCGGTCTGGAGGAACTGCTGTATCTTCTGGCTGCGCTCCTGGATTTCCTGCATGCGACGTTCCTTGATGGTCTCGGGGGTGGCGGGATCGTTCTGTATGGTCTGGAAGTCGGCGTACAGCTTGTTCACCTCGTCGTTGAGCTTTGTGTACTCGGCCTCATACTTTTTGGAGGCTTCCTCGATCTGTGAAGAGAGCGCGGTGTACTCGGGCATTGCCTCGAGAACTTCCTCTGCTTTTACGGTGCCGAATTTCTGAGCGAAGGCCGACAGGGGAAGCACCACTGCAATGGCCAGGATTAATTTCTTGAACATAATGTATTAGTGATATTGTATTGATTATTATTTAAGATTATTTATTGCTGTATCCGAGGCGTGTGAGCACTTCGTTAGACACGTCGATGGTAGGTGAGGAGTAGATGATATTGGACGACGAGGCGCGGTCGAATATCGTCTGGTATCCGCGTTGCTGTGCCACAGCTTTTATTGCCTCGTATACCTCGTCCTGTATGGGCTTGAGGAGCGACAGGCGTTTCTTGTACAGCTCGCCTTCAGGGCCGAAGTATTTGTAGCGCAGATCTGTGGCCTCCTTCTCTTTGGCCACAATCTCGGCCTCGCGCTTCTTGACCATCTCGTCGGTAAGGAATACCTTGTCGGACAAGAAATTCTGATACATAGTCTCGGCCTCCTTGCCGACGGCCTCGACTTCGCGCTGCCAACGCTGCGATAGCTGGTTGAGCTGTTCGGATGCCATCTCGTAGGCGGGGACATTACGCAATATATAGTCCATGTCGACCATGGCGTATTTCTGAGCCGATGCGGTGACGACCGCGGTCACAAGCAGGAGCAGGGAAATGAGTGTTTTTTTCATGTTTCTGAGTTTTGATGCTTAACTATAAAGACAATCAATACGGCAAAAGGTTTAAGATCAGAATTCCTGACCGAGAATGAAGTGGAAGTGGCTTCCGCCCTTCACTCCGTCGACACGGTCGAAGCCGTATGCCCAGTCGATACCCATCATACCCACCATGGGAAGGAATATACGGGCACCGAAACCGGCGCTTCGCTTAAGCTCGAAGGGATTGAACTTGCTCACCGATGTCCATGCATTACCTCCTTCGAGGAAAGCGAGGGCATATATGGTGGTTGATGTCTGGAGCAGAAGCGGGAAGTGCAACTCGACGCCGAAGCGTGTGTATGCGTAGCCTTCGCGCGTCCAGGGAGTGAACACACCGTTGTCGTAGCCGCGAAGGGCAATGGTCTCTGTAGCGTAGGTATATGAGCCCGACATGCCGTCGCCACCGACATAGAATGTCTCGAACGGCGATTTGAGATATTTGTTATATGAGCCGAGCAGGCCGAAGTCGGCACGGGTCATAAGCACGGGGGTATATGTGCCCTCGGCATTGCACAGCGGGGTGTAGGTGCGGGACTTGAAGCGGAGCTTCCAGTATTCTATCCAACGGTAGAGCTCTTTCTTGCTCTCGGTCGTACCGGCCTCGCTGAGGGCTTTCCAGTCGCGCTTGCCCATAAAGAGCGATGCGGGCGGCGTGATTGACAGGTTGAGCGAGAACTGCGAGCCGCTGCGGGTGTAAATGGGGTTGTCGATAGAGTTGCGGGCAAGGGTAAGGCCGAGCACGATGGCGTTGGATGTGCCGTTGCGCATATAATAGAGATAATCCCAGTTCTTGAGGTAATACCAGTTGTAGCCGAGCTCGGCGGTGAATGTGAAGTAGTCGTCGGGCCATTTGAGACGTTTGCCGAAACCGATATTCACGCCCACCATCTGAAGCACCTTGTTGGGGTCGTATGATGCCTGATAGCTGTTCTGATAATAATCTGATCCATAGCCATAACCATATCCGTAGCCATAGCCGTAACCGCCGCTGTAGTACGGATTGTAATATCCGCCCTGAGCCCATTGGGAGTTGTAATATGAGCTGTTGACACCGGTCTGACGGCTGTAATATGCCGAGAACGACAGCGAGTTGGGCCGCTTGCCGCCGAACCACGGGTCGAGGAACGATATGGAGTATGCCTGATAGTAGCGTGCGTTGGTCTGCGCGCTCACAGTAAATGTCTGTCCCTCGCCCTGGGGTATCACGCCGCGGTAGGTGGAGGGATAGAAAAGGTTCTTGAGCGAGAAGTTGGTGAATTTGAGAGAAAGCTTGCCGATGATACCGGTCTGCCCCCAGCCCATCGAGAATTCGATCTGGTCGTTGGCCTTTGACTCGAGATTGAAAATTATATCGACAGTACCGTTCTCCTCGTTCGGTTCGGGACGGACATCCATGTTCTCGGGATCGAAATGACCGGTCTGCGCGATCTCGCGTGCCGAACGCATCAGATCGCTCTTTGAGAATAGATCGCCGGGGCGCACTCGCAGCTCGCGACGTATCACCTTTTCGTACAACCGGTCGTTACCGTTGATTATCACATTGTTGATACGGGCCTGGGGGCCTTCGATTATACGCATCTCGAGCGAGATGCTGTCGCCTTCGACGTCGCGCTCGATGGGGACAAGATTGTAGAAAAGATAACCGCGATCCATGTACAGATTGGATACGGCGTCATCGTCCTCGTTGAGACGTTTGTTCATGTATGTCTGGTTGTAGACGTCGCCGGCCTGCATACCGAGACAAGCCTCGAGAAGTTCGGTCGGATACACGGTGTTGCCTGTCCAGTCGATGTCTTTGATATAGTATCGGCGGCCTTCGTCGACTGTTATGTATACGTCTACCCGATTATCGGTATACGGAACAACGCTGTCTGCCACGATCTTTGCATCTCGGTAGCCGAGTTCGTTGTATTTTGTGAGAATGCGGTTGAGGTCGTCGTCATAGTCGCTGCGCACGAATTTTTTCTGTGAGAAGATCTTGAGAAGGTCGTTGTTCTCGTTTGTCTTCTTCATCACCCGCTTGATCTTGCGGTCGGAGAGCACCTCATTGCCATCAAGATAGATCTTGTGCACCTTGAGTTTGTCGCGGCGGTCGACTGCTATGTCTACAATCATCTGCCCGGGAGCGGAGAGATCCTCGTGCAGTGTGATATTAACCTTGGCGTTGGCAAAGCCCTTGTCATCGAAATATTTTTCTGTAATAAGCTGTACGCGGTCTACTATATTCTGCGTTATCTGGTTGCCCTTTATAAGGTTGAGACGCTGCTGCAGGTCGTCGCGCTCGCCTTTTTTCATTCCTATATAGTTTACTTGCGAGATGCGCGGCTGCGTGCGCAGTGTAAGGAGTATCCATGCCTTGTCGCCCACCGCCTTCTCAAGGCTGAACTGCGCCTGCTGGAACAGATTGTGTCGCATGAGCCGCTTGGCTGCATTGGTAATGTCGGGCCCGGGAATAGCCACACGCTCGCCGACCTTGAGGCCGGCATATCCGAGTATGATTTCGTCGTCGTAGTTGGGCGCGCCCTCCACACGTATACCGGCGATCTCGTAGGTACGCGGCATTGATGAATACAGCACCGGAGGATTGAATACTGTGTCGGCCGGCAACTGTGCGGCACCGATTACAGAGCAGCAGCAGAGCAGGATCAACAGGATTATAGGCAGTTTATAACGCATAGCTTGTGATAAGACTGAGAGTGTGTGGCGAGGAGATGTTTATTGTTGGTTGGATTTGGAGAGGTCTTCGATCTGGCCGCCCGTAAGCCCGAACCGCCGCTGGCGGGTACGGAAGTCGGATATGGCGGCCTCAAAATCGGCCTGCGAGAAGTCGGGCCAATATACGGGTGTGATATACAGCTCGGTATATGCGAGTTCCCACAGCAGATAGTTGCTGATGCGGTGGTCGCCGCCCGTACGTATGAGCAGGTCGGGATCGGGCATGAATGATGTGGAGAGACGCCCGGCCACGGCGGCATCGTCGATAGCCGAGGGGTCGATACGGCCTGCAGCGGCATCTTCGGCAAGAAGGCGGGCGGCCCGCGTGATGTCCCACCGTGCCGAGTAGCTGAGAGCAAGCACAAGTGTGAGTCCGGTGCAGTGCGAAGTATCGGCTATGCACTGTCCGAGGCGCCGGCGGGCTTCGGAAGGCATACGGCCTATATCTCCGATCATACGAAGGCGCACATTATTCTTGATAAGATCGGGAGTCTCGCGCTCGATGGCCACTACGATGAGATGCATGAGAGCGTCAACCTCGTCCTGCGGGCGGTTCCAGTTCTCGGTAGAGAATGTATATAACGTGAGGTAGCATATACCGAGCTGCGAGGCGGCTTCAGTTATACGGCGCACGGTCTTGACTCCCTCGGCATGTCCGGCCGACCGTTCCAGACCGCGGGCAGTGGCCCAACGGCCGTTGCCGTCCATGATAACGGCTACATGGGCGGGAACGCTGTCGAGGCTTGGCTGTGGTGCGGTGCGGGTTGTCGTGGCGGTCATATATACAGCGGTAAATATTTCAATCTACATAGTGGCAGGTCTCGCAGCGCTTTCCGAACTCGTATGAGATACCTACGGTAAGGCGCGAAAACCAGTCGGTGCTTTTGTAGAAGTCGGTTTTGATATGGTTGAGATCGGCAAAATCTTTACCGTCAATATTGTCGTTGAATACCTTTGTCATGCTGAATTCGGCATGCAGGTTGAGGCGTTCCTTGAGCTTGAATTTAAATCCGAAGGCCATCGGAATAGAGAAACCGGCGGCGGTATTGCCCGAGGACGATGCCATTGAGGCTCCGACACCGAGCGCAAGGTATGGAGTCCACCGGCGCAGACGTTTATATGTCTCGCCGATACCATATGGGAAGAAGTTGAACTCTCCGCGCACGCTCAGGTCGTATACCTGCGAGGTGAAGGATCGATGCTCTTCACCAGCAGGGAGCACATTGGCCATATCCTCGGTGGAACCGCTAAGACCCATTGTGCCCAACGATGCCCGCACAGCCCACCGCGTATCGATCAGGTACCCGAAACGTAGATCGGCCGTGAAACCGGGATGACGGAATGGATTGGAAGAATTTACATCGCCGATATATCCGCTCATGCCCAGACCGGCACCCAGATCGAACTTGTAGGGTGCGACGGCATCCTGCGCGACAAGTCGCACGCAGCCTGCCGCGATTACAGCAGCCATGACGATGTAGCGGACAACAGCTTTCATCATTATCACTCGATAGGACGGAATGTCATGCTGTTTATAACGCCACGCCACACAACGTTGCGCATGACGCCTTGCTCATCGATGCCGCCGAAGAGGTATATAAACGGGCATTCCCACGACTCGGACGGGCGCGCTATCTTAGGTGCGATATCGGCCACATAATATGTGGATGACATGACATAGGCCTGGGCACCGGAGAATTTGCCAAGATATCCCGGCAGTTTCATATTGTCCTTGGCCTTACGCCAGTTGAATCCGTAGTCATCTGATATATAAACGCTGTCGGTGCGGTTGCCTTTGCTGTCAACGCCACCCATTGCCACCAAAGTGGCCCGGCTCACCGGCGCCCAGGTCTTGCCGGAAACTGTGAAGTAGGGGACCACGGAAACATCGGCGAGAGCTACCGGGAGGTCGCGCTTTGAAATTTTCATCCATGAAGCGCCGTCATAGCCCCATGTAGCCGACGTGAGCGAGCCGTCGGCGATCCGTCCGCCCACGATAAGCATCTGCGGGTCGGCAGCCATCGGAAACTCGTAATATACCGGAATAGAAGTGCCGCTTACAGGCATACTTTCGGGCATGGACTGCTGTGAGCCGTCAGGATAAGTCTGTATCGTCCATCGGCCGTCGCTATTTGCGGCTCCGAGCACCTTGTCGGCATATCCGCCGTATATGTGTTTCCATACGAGGCCTGTATTCTGCCATGACACACCTCCGTCGGCCGAACGATATAGATGTCCGGCTGTATCAAGGATATATATGGCATCGTCTGTCGCGGCAAGCGACTCGACAACAGGCATGAACGGAAATATGACAGATTTGCTTTCCCAGTCGGCGAGGTTCATCACAGCACCATTGAGACCGGCGAAATTACCGCTGTGCGAGGCCATGCAATACTGCGAGCCCGAGGCGGTGAGACAATAGAATGTGTCGCCAGAGCGTACGGTGCGCTGCCTGTCGGGAGCCGACAGCGACGTAGGCAGGAGTGTGCGGCTGTTGTCGCCCCACATCAGCGAGTCGGATTTGACTTTGTGCACATTCACCGTGACGGTATAATTGCGTTCGTTGCGTCCGTCTTTCGATACCACGCGCAGTCTCACCGGATTGGTAAAGTCGATAGAATCGGTAGAATTGGTGAGATAGTTGTACACCGTATCCGTACCGTTGGATTGCTTCACGTTGAATTCTATGACAGAAGCGCCGTCGGGGGTCGTCACCACAGGCACAAGTTTGGTGATTTTTGTCTCAAAGGGTAATGAATCGGCATTGAAAATAATACCCTTTATAAGATCTATCGAAAAGTATACAGAATCAAGGCCATACATAAGTTTTGTATTGGCCGATAGAGAGAATGTGCGCACTGCGGCATTAGAGGCTATTTCCTCCTCAAGCTCGCCGGCGGTATGTGAATTGCAGGCAATAAACCCGGCCGAAGCCAAGCAAAGCACTGTCGCAAAGGTGATTTTGCGTAGAGACATAAGCATAGAATCTGTTTCAGTCTGCAAAGTTATAATTTCCTGCAAACACGGCGCGCAAACGCGCCTTAAAATCAACTAAATTTATAGGTTTTTAACAAAGGCGGGAGCAGTCGAAAATCACTTTGCAAGGTACTTTTCGACATCGGCGACGAGCTCGTCGCCCTGCTTGTCGCGTGACAGAATTATGCCGTCGGGGCCTATGAGCATGATGCACGGGATGCCGGAAATGCCGTAAAGATCGGTAGGCACCGTGCCGGCATCGATGATACACGGCCATGTGATTCCTTCTTCCTCAATGGCACGCTTTGTATCGTCGGTCTTATCCCACACGGCCACACCGAGCACTTCGAGTCCACTGTTCTTATATTTGTCGTACAGACCTTTGATAACCGGCATCTGGCGGCGGCACGGCCCGCACCAGCTGGCCCAGAAATCGACGAGCAGATATTTGCCGTTGCCCACATAGTCGCTCAGCTTGCTGCCGTTGACTTCAAAGTCGAGATACTGCTTGCCTACCGAGGTGGCTTCTTTGGTCGTGGCAACTTTAAGCATCTTGTCGACGAACTCATATTTCTTGAGCGAAGGCACCATGTCGATATATGACTGGATCTCGGCAGCAGACATACCATAAGCCTGATCCATAAATATCACATAACCGATGGGATTGTCGAGATTCTGCTTCATCTTCTGCTGCATGAATGCGTTGTAGCGGTCGATGACGGCCTGCTTTTCCTCGCCGGTGGACGCTTTTTCATAGTCGGCGGCAATGACAGCTGCCGAGTCGTTTATTTCGTTCATGGCATCGTTGAGCGGCGATCCGAAAGCTATGCGACGCTGAGGGTCGAGCACGATGGTACCCGACTCGAGTATCATCCGTCCGCGGAGGTTGTCGTCAATCTTGATGAGGGCAAAGAAGGGTTCGTCGAGCGAGCCTTTGAATTTGGCCTCGCCGTCGGCGACAAGAACCGAGTCGATCTTCTCGCCGCTGTCGTAATTGATGAGGTATGCCATGGCTCCCTCGTCGTCGGCGGTGGTGGGGAGAGTCACTTTATATGGATCGGCCGCATTCGCGGCGAAAGCGACGAGAACAAGCGCCGCAGCTGATAATATTTTTTTCATAACACTATATTTTGCACAAAATTATAAAAAATAGCTCTAACGGGCAAACAGGCGATTGCAGAAAAGACGGGATCGGCATACCGACCCCGTCTTTTTAAGAATAATTATGTTTCAATGTATGTATACCTTCTCGACATGCGAACCGCAACGGCGGATGTATACTCCCGCAGACGGGATGCCGGAGACGCGCATTCCCTGCATGTTGTAAAGCTCTACGTCGCCTTCGGCAGGAGTGCCGACAACATCGGTCACACCCATCTGGCCGGAGGTGTCCACCCTCACCGGATCCGACACGAGCGATTTACGGCCGTCGGCGGCCACTGCCTGCACGGTATAGCTGTATTCCTTAACAGACGGGTCGAGGCCGCTGATACCGTGCGATGTGACATTGCCCAGCTCTTTGGGGGCATAGCCGTCGAGCACGAACAATTTGTTGCCGCCGGTTGTGACGCATATGTCATCGACGGCCATATTGCCGTTGACATTCTTGCAATATGTGAGGCGAAGCTGACGCATTCCTTCGGGCAGCGCGGCGGAGCGCACCGTCTCGCCGGTAGCAGAGTTGAGAACGTGAACCTGCCCTATGAGTATCCATTTAGCATCGTCGCCGGTACGGGCTTCGATCTCAATGTAGTTTTCGGTGGTCATACCGGTAGCTCTTGCCCAGAATTCATAGGCGGTGATATCATGCTCGAATACGGGAGTGGCAAGATAGTAGCCATGTGTGTCAAACCTGAGAGAAGGAGCCGACTTGCCGAAATATCCGGGCGAGGCATAGGTCTTTGTGGACGAGGATTCCCAACCTTCCGGTATCAGGGCCTTGGAGGACGATGAGCCGAAGTCGGCCATATTGTCTTCGGGCGCGATAGTGCGCATAGCCTCTACTGTGAGCAGATAACCTGAAGCTCCGTCGACCGGATCCCACACCGCAGTAAAGCCGTCGGCACTTACCGATGCGGCCGCACGTGCCACCGGCACGGCAAAAGTGAAGTCGGCATCGGCGGTGAGCACCTCGATCTCGTCGGATATGTCGGAACTGAAAGCTCCGCGACGGGCCACTACAGTGGCATAATAACGGGTTTCCGGGGCGAGACGATCTATTGTAAGAGAGGTTGACTCGGTTACAAAATCGGTAAAACGAGTGGGCACTGCATTGCCTGCCTCATCCTTGGTGTATATATTCACGGTATATGAAAGGGCCTTTGCCACGGCATCCCAGGAAAGGGTGAATCCGCCGGGATTGACCGATGCGGCTACGGGCTGCGGAGTGGCCAGATCCACATATCCGCCGGCGACATTGAAGGATATCAATCCGTTATTCTCCTCGATTTCAGTAATCGGCAGACCGAGAGTCTTCTCGTCCCACGTAACCATGGCCGGGTCGGAATCGTCGGTGAACTCGGTGTTGCGCGACGTGCCCGGGAAAGGATATGACTTAAGAACGGCGGCATTGGAACTGTTGGCACGACCGCCGGCCTCCACAATGTCGACATATTGATGGTTCACGTCGTTGTTTACGGAGTTGTCTTTCCACACTCCGAGGTCAAAGTGGATATGCCATATCAGCATGCCGTGACCCGGGATATATGTATCCCATCCGGTAAGCTGCCTGTTCTCGAGCAGGAAAAACTCATTCTTGTCGCCGGTTGGGATAATGCAGGCGGTATTGCTGTCGGCGATGTTGTCGAGTGTGATGGCGTCGGGGCCGTCGATCACCTGCAGATCTATCCATCCCATCGCGTTGCGCTCGAATGCGGAGTATGCGGGCGGTGTGCGGCCGTCATTGTTATATGAGCCGCGATCCATAACATCGTAGCTGTCGGGAGTAGCGCGCTCGGCGCCTCCATAGTCGGTGCTGTACAGGTCGGGGAGTCCCATCACATGGCCGAACTCATGGCAGAATGTGCCTATACCCGACGGGCGGATATCGTCCCACTCGTTGCAACAGCCGTAGTTGTTGATCTTCACGCCGTCGAGACGTAGGCTCGCGCCAGCGGCATCAAGTGTCCACCGGTGCGGCCACACACTGCTCTCGGAGCCGTATGACGCCTCGCCCTTGCCGGCATAGATGATATAGATATTGTCGACCTCGCCGTCGCCGTCGATGTCGTAATCGTTGAAGTCAATGTCATCGTCGATAAGCTTGCAGGCATCTATCACCATCTGCTCGGGGCGCTGGTCGTTACCCCAGATGTCGTTGCCTCCATAGTACGACATAGACCGGCTGAGAGTGATCGGGCCTACCACATCGAATGTGGGACGGAACCGGCCGTTCGACACAGACATGAAATAGTCGCGGCACGAGCCTGTGGCCTTGTCGTCGGTGAAACCCTCCTCGTTAAGGAATCTCTCGTAGTAATCGGAAGGGGAAGGCACTTTGAATTTAACGTCGGAATACTCGACGAGAAGCACAAGAGCATGCACATCGCCCTCGTGCGGAAAACAGGTGTCACCGGGGTCGAGTCCTATGCCGGCCGAGATATTCGTCGAGGCTTTCCGCATCGTGGATGTGCGCTCGAAGATCTTCGTGCCTATAAACTGTGTGTCGAGGGTGGATATGAATGCCTTCTCGGCAACGGTACGCATGGCTGCGTCGCGTGCCTGAAACCGCGATGCCACGGCACGACCGGCGACATCGACCGTCGCATAGCAATAGCGGCCTTCAGCGTCGCGCATAAGCGGAATACGGTCGGAAGTGAGGTAACAATGGCGGAATTCATCGCCCACTACCGTGACTTCAAGAGTGGAGCCGTCGGGCTGGGTAAGGGTCTTGATGACGCCCGGACGCGCCGGCACGGCAAATATCGACTGGCTTGCCGCGGCAAGAAGCATCATGCCGCCTATAAGTGTTTTTTTCATTAAATCGATCGGTTTATCATTAACAGCAGCAAATATACACCATTCTTGTCATTTTTCCAAAAAAATATAAAAATCCTTATAACTGTGTAAAATCACCGCATCGCTCAAAGGCGTCGATATAGGATCCAGGAGTGGCATTGTATATGGATATGCCATGTGAGTCGGCATAACGCCTGAGTTTGTGGTAAGAACGGAATGCCGTATAAAAGCTGTGCAGTATATCATGCAGATGATAGCCCCGATACTCTGCTTCCGACCGTTTGAGTTCAGTCTTGGAATCGGCGTAGAAGTGCGGCTGCACCGACACTACATGGTTCTCGTCGGTGACGCGGATTGTCTCAAGCCACGAATGGTCGGCTCCGGTAAGAAATATATG
This sequence comes from uncultured Muribaculaceae bacterium, assembly GCA_910577355.1. Classification (GTDB taxonomy): domain Bacteria; phylum Bacteroidota; class Bacteroidia; order Bacteroidales; family Muribaculaceae; genus CAG-873. The sequence continues at coordinate 5,069 of CAJTMY010000043.1, read as the reverse complement.
TCTATAACCGGCCGAAATGGCAGTCATGATGGCCGGTATAAGCACATTGCGGGGGCGCGGCATTGCCAGACGCCGGCCGAATGCGATATTCTCAAGCCAATGAAATCCCTCTATGCCGACAAAGTTGAATGTAGCAAGGCGAAGGCAGGTATTTGCATCGGCACCGAGCAACCGCCGCGTCCCGGCAAGCTTCGATACGGGCACCGACAGGGTCATCGGCCAGTCGACCGAGGCGAGTTCACGCCACAGCGAATCCACATTGGCATTGCCCGACCCTGTGAAGAAATGCGGATCGGCCAGCACATAGTAATCGGGCTTTATCTCTCTGAACTGAGGCGCGTTGGCCATGAAATTGACGGCCAGCGACGGCTTGGCGGCAATCTCCGCTCCGTGACATGACAATGTATCCTTGAGCGACGGTCCGTTGCCGAGGATTATGATGCTGTCACCGCCTTTGGCGCTTGGACGGGGGGCGATGGTACGGCGCGACTGCAATGCAATCTTGACCAATGCCTTGGCCGAGTCACCGACGCAGGATAGAAACTCAGAGGCTTTCATCGTCGTATACATGTGTGTGCAGATATTCCACGACAGGTGTGGGGGTGAAGCCCTCGAGAGAGGAAACCCGATACACCACGGCATCGGTGGTGACCATACGGCGCAGACCCGCTCTCATCAGGAATCGGGCCCAAAGCGGCTTTACAGTGAGTATCCGCTTGTCGTTGATACGATGGGCCAAGGCATCCGCAAAGTCTATAAACGTAGGATCGGCTCCATCGGTGAGAGTGATGCGGCGCCCGGAACCTATCGACAGATATACAGCTCTGGCGACATCCGAGGCGTGTATGGTGGAGAGGCGGGCATCATTGCCGAGTATATGGAAATATGTACCGCCGGCAATACGACGGGCAATCTCCATAGGCAGCCCTGTCATACCGGTACCGACTATGTTGGGGCATTCGAGCACAGTGCCGCCGGCCGGGAAACCTTGCGGAAGTTCATCGCCGGGGCTTATCACAGCCACGCGAAAATCGGCAGCGGCAGGATCATCGACACGCTCATACCATCCGGACAGTTCACGGTCGATATATGGCAATATGAATTCGCGTGCGGGCGCGCACACGTGCACGGTAGGCATCTTTGGCTTCATACGTTTTTTTCGCGCATTATATAATATAATGTGCAAAATTACAAAATGAATATCGATTTCAACCGCAGACAACAATAAAATTCTCAAAAAATAGTATATTGTGTGAATCGATATTACCATTTTTTTCTAATTTTGCACCCTAAATGGAAAATCGCGAAGCCACCCGTACCGACAGCCCCATCCGCATCGACATAGCATCGGTGCTCGCGCAGCGCCTCGGCTCACGCAGCCGTCTGGTGCCGCGCCGATTGGTGCATCGCCTTGAAAAGCTGATACATCAGGATGAGCTCAACGAGTTGTTGCGCATGGCATTTCCACGCCGCGGTGCGGAATTCTGCGAGGCCGTGATAAAGCATCTCGGCATAGAGCTGCACACGGACGGTATGGAAAATATGCCGGCACCGGGTCACACACGTGTGATGTATGTGTCGAACCACCCTTTGGGCGGCCTCGACGGGATGGCGCTGATAGCGTTTGTAAAACGCCACTGCGGAGTGGAGCCGCTGTTTATTGTGAACGACCTGCTGATGGCTGTTGATCCGCTCTCCGACGTCTTTCTGCCTGTCAACAAGCACGGGGCACAGAGCCGCGGGGCCATACGCGCCATCGACAGCGCCATGGCCGGCGACCGCCCGGTGATCATCTTTCCGGCCGGCCTGTGCTCGCGCAGCATACGCGGCAAAGTGACCGACCTCGAATGGCGGAAGATGTTTGTACAGAAAGCCCGCGAATACGGACGCGACATAGTGCCGCTGAGATTCGGCGGCGAGAACTCTCCTGCATTTTACCGTATCGCGAAGTGGCGCGAACGCCTCGGCATAAAATTCAACTTCGAGATGATATTGCTTCCGGGCGAGATATTCAAGGCCCGCGGCAAGACGTTCAGCATACATGTCGCACCCGTAGTAAGCCATGCCTCGCTGAGCGGTGATACTGCGGCGGAAGTCGACCGCATACGCAAAATTTCAGAAAATTCAGGAAAATGAATCAGAAGATAATCGACCCCGTAGATCAGGCACTTATAGAGGCCGAACTGACGCCCGAGCGATTTCTGCGCCATACCAACAAGGGCGGTAATGTGATATATGTAGTCGACGCCCACAATTCACCCAATGTGATGCGCGAGATAGGGCGTCTGCGCGAGATAGCTTTCCGGAGTGCCGGCGGCGGCTCGGGCAAGGATTGCGACATCGACGAGTTCGACACCATGGATCCGCCATGCAAGCAGCTGATAGTGTGGGATCCGGACAGCAAGCTCATACTCGGCGGCTACCGTTATATATGCGGCAAAGACATCCGCACCGACAGCCATGGGCGCCCGCGCATAGCCACGAGCCACATGTTCCGTTTCAGCGACAGGTTCATCAGGGACTATCTGCCTTATACGCTTGAGCTGGGCCGATCGTTCGTGCGGCCCGAGTACCAGTCGTCGCGCGCCGGCGCCAAGGCGCTCTACGCCCTCGACAATCTCTGGGATGGCCTGGGCAGCCTCACCGTTATAAATCCGGAAATCAGATATCTCTTCGGCAAGGTGACAATGTATCCCAACTATACCGAACGCTGCCGCGACCTGATACTGTATTTCCTTCACAAACATTTTCCTGATCCGGAGGAGCTTGTGCGCCCCATACATCCCCTGCCCTATGCGAGTGATCCCGAAGAGATGGCCCGCATATTCACATCCGACAATTTCAAGGATGATTATGTGATACTAAACGGACAGGTGCGTGCCCACGGAGACAACATCCCGCCGCTGGTCAACGCCTATATGAGTCTGTCGCCGACGATGCACATGTTCGGCACGGCTATCAATGACGAATTCGGCAACGTGGAGGAGAGCGGAATATTCTTTGCCGTAGACGAGATTCTCGACGCCAAGAAACGCCGCCATATAGATACATTCCATCCCGGCGAAGATCTGTGAGAGGGATCGCCTCCTGTTTCAAAACAATAAAACCCCGGAGATTCCGGGGTTTTTCGGTTTTTACGGACTCGGAGGTCAGTTCAGCACAATTCCGGGCATCGCAGATGCCGGTGCGGCACAGTATGCGCGGGCAAACTGGCGCAGGAAAGCGATTGTGGATGTGCGTGGCGAAAGCTTTTCGTCGCCTCCGCGGCTTATTACGGCAGCCGAACCGAATGCAGGTGTAGAGCTTTTCTTCATAGGCACTTATGGTTATTAGACGGGTTTGAATATATAACGTGTCTTTTATATGATTATTGTAGATACCTGAAAAAAAGCCGATGGTATTTCACAACACCGTCGGCCAAAAGTTTATGAATTGCAATATTTCAAGAGAGTTGGAGAGAGAAGAATGAGGCAGAACCGGCGATTGTCGTAGACACGGCGCCGACCTGTGCGATGTGTCCAAACGAAGGTTCGATGTTTGCCACCGACAGAGCCACCACGCCGGCGATAATAAGTATGATTTCGAGCACCGAGGCTGTGATTATCACATTTCTGGAGGCACCACGTGTCTTGAATACCATGCAGCATGCGCCCCATATCAGAGCTATGCAGGGGATCACTACAGCTATGCAGATGAGTATCACACCTATCGAGCCGAGCACCGGGTGAGCCGCAGCAGGAAACAGGTCGATCTGGTCAAGGAGCTCGATGCTGCCCCAGCCGCTGTATATTATCACTCCGCACAGGCAGGCGATGCACAGCGTGATGAAGCCTATGGCCACTCCGGCTGCTACAAGACCGATGAATATCAGCACAATCTTGCCGAGGATGGAGAAGAATGTCTGGAAGAAGTTGCTGCCCTGAGGATTTATCGTATTGTCATATGTTCCGAGAATGGTTTTGCCGAGACTGCCGAGATTGACCGGTGTGCCGGTCATCTCGAGTATCTGCCGCGGTGTACGTGCCGGAGGAATGATCATCCACGCAACGAGATAAACTATAAACAAGGGGATTATCTTGGTGAAGATGGCCAGCAATATCACGAGCAAGCGCAGGATGTTGGTATTGAGATTGAAATAACATGCGAGGCCTGAAAGCACACCACCGAATACCTTGTTGCGTTCGTCGCGATAGAGACGCTTGCGCACGGGTCCCGTCTGCGCCGCACCGTTGAATGGCGGCGGAGTGGTACCGGCAGCAGCCTCCGCAGCTGTATCCGCATCCCCGGTATCACGGTCGTCGGCAGGATCATCGGCCAGCGCATCGGGCCGTCCGAGCTGCTCGATGACACGGTTTGTGTCATCAAGATTGATCACACGCGCGCCTTTGGCTATTATCTCGTTGAAAAGTTCGGCGATCCGACCTTCTATATCGGCGATAATCTCTTTGCCCTCCTTGCCGGGAAAGGCGTTGCGCAGCTGGTCGAGATAGGTATTGAGCAGCTGATAAGCATCTTCATCAATGTAGAATATCGAGCCGTTGATATTTACAGGAAATGTTTTTTTCATTTTATATGGAGGGATTGTTAAGGTGATTTATTGAGTCGGAGATTTCTTTCCATGATGCCGAGAGCTGTTGCAGGAACTGCTCTCCCAATGGAGTCAGGGTATAGTATTTGCGGGGGGGGCCGGCGGTGGATTCCTGCCATTCGTAGGACAGCAGACCATCGTTCTTAAGCCGGGTAAGCAACGGATAGAGCGTGCCTTCCACCACGATGAGACGCGCTTCTTTAAGCGCTCCTATCATCTCGGAGGCGTATGCGGCCCGCTGCCGCAGGATGAGGAGAACACAGAACTCCAGCATCCCTTTGCGCATCTGTGATTTTAGATTTTCGATATTCATAAAAATTTGAGAAGAGTTTTACAGCGGCAAAGTTACGATGATTTATAGTACCATGCAATACATAGTACTATAATTTAATCTATTTTAACATTATGATCGATTTTTAATATTAATTTTGCGATTTAAAAAAATATAACTAAATTTGGAGCGTGATATGCCCGCGGGCGT
>CAJTMY010000042.1 GCA_910577355.1 uncultured Muribaculaceae bacterium | reverse complement strand
TCGTCGTCACCGATAAGGAGACGCTTGGGGTCGGTGGAGAGGGTGGTCTTGCCTGTACCGGAGAGGCCGAAGAAGATGGCGGTGTTCTCGCCGTTCATGTCGGTGTTGGCCGAGCAGTGCATCGATGCGATACCCTTGAGGGGCAGATAGTAGTTCATCATCGAGAACATACCCTTCTTCATCTCGCCGCCGTACCAGGTGTTGATGATAACCTGCTCGCGCGATGTGATGTTGAACACAACGGCTGTCTCGCTGTTGAGGCCGAGTTCCTTATAGTTGGTGAGTTTGGCCTTGGAAGCGTTGTATACGATGAAGTCGGGTGTGAAGTCGGCGAGTTCCTCGGCTGTGGGGCGGATGAACATGTTGGTGACGAAGTGAGCCTGCCATGCCACTTCCATTATGAAACGCACGGCCATGCGGGTGTCCTTGTTGGCGCCGCAGAAGCCGTCGACAACATAGAGCTTTTTGCCGGAGAGCTCCTCGATGGCGAGATCCTTGCATGCCTTCCATGCTTCTTCAGAGGCGGGCTTGTTGTCGTTTTTGTATTCTTCGGTTGTCCACCATACGGTGTCCTTTGATTTCTCGTCGAGAACGATGAATTTGTCCTTGGGCGAACGGCCGGTGTATACGCCGGTCATCACATCGACAGCTCCGAGCTCGGTGACAACACCTTTCTCGTAACCTTCGAGTGTGGGGAGAGTTTCTTCTTCAAAGAGCTGCTCGTAGGTGGGGTTGTAGACCACTTCCTTCACGTCTTTGATGCCGTACTTGGCGAGATCGGCTTCAACACCGGCCAGACGGGCTTTCTTGACTTCTTCTATTTTGCTCATGTTGCGTAGAAAAAATATGGGTAAATGATATAATTCGCAGTAAAATATGTCTTTGGCTGCAAGAGCATAACGCATCCCGGACGGGATTGTTACGGTTCTTGTTTTCCGAGTGCAAAGTTATAACTTTTTTTAGTGATAAGGAAATTATTAAGGAAAAATTTCTTTAATATTTCATAACAGGGCTAATCTTCACACACGCCGTGCCTTAAAGCCGAGTTTTACCAATGCCGCCACTACTGCATCGGCACGGTCGCCCTGTATCAGTATCTCGCCGCCTCGGGCCGAACCTCCGGTGCCGAGACTGCGCTTGAGGCTTGATGCGACATCGGCCACGGCATCGTCGTCGATGGTAAAACCGCTCACTATCGTGGCCACCTTGCCCGCACGGCCCTTGCGCTCTATCAGCACACGGAGTGTGCCGCTCTGTGTCGCGAGGGCGCCGGACGCGGAATCCTGCTCGGGTTCCGGCACATGATCCTCGGGAAGGAGTGATGCAAGGGCATCGCGCCAATCGTGCGGAGCGCTCATAGCGAGTCGTATATCTGCTCGTCTTCCACCACGAGCGAATCGCGCGGAATGGCGAGGTAGGTGCTTACTATATTTATAACAGCCAAACGGGACGCACGCTCGCGCGGACGGCTTGCGATGAATGCGTCGACCGAATCGGCGCTGAGTTCGCGCGCGCGTCCCAGGCAACGGGCCGCCGATGCCTCGTTGGGCTCGGCCACAGCCGACAGCGCGTCGATGCGGGCCGAATCAAGGCGTATGTACAACTCGGCAAGGGTGCACAGCTGTGCCACGTCAAGGGTGCGGAAACCTGCCGAATCGGCCATCACGCGGTCGCAGATTTTCTGCGCCCGGTCATAATCCCCAACCTCGAAATCGGCCTGCGCCTGTGCCACAGGGGGCATCGGGCCTTTGCCACCGCTACATGCCGCCAAGACTATGACAAGTATTATCGCTACGGGTAATTTCATGATCAGATATCCTTTACCTCGCGGGCGAACTGCACCATCTTCAAGGCGGCCTCGGCGGCCTCGGCTCCCTTATCGCCGTGGACGCCGCCTATACGGTCAAGGGCATCCTGCTCGGTATCTACGGTAAGTACTCCGAATATCACCGGAATATCACACTCGGCGTTTAGATGCGTCACACCTTGTGTGACAGACTGGCATACATAGTCGAAGTGCGGTGTGCCGCCGCGGATAACGCAGCCAAACACTATCACGACATCAAATGCTCCTGTCTCGATGACGGACGAGGCGGCGAAAGTAAGCTCCACTGCCCCGGGCACATGGAATACATCGACCATATCGTCATCGATGCCATGCGCGGCAAGAGTCTTTATACAACTGTCGGTAAGCGGAGCCGTGATATGTCCGTTCCACTCGGCGGAGATGATGGCCACACGTACGTCGCCGTCTATGGCGGCGTTGAAAGGATTTGGAAGATTATGCTGATTTGAAGCCATATAGCTTGAAAATTATTTGATTTTATACTGCCACTGCTGTGTGAGTCCGAGAGCTGCCATGCGGGCGGAATCGGCTGCCGCCCCGAGAAGGCGTTGGCGCAGATCCTCGTCGGGCGTATCGAGCATGTCGGCCGTGATTTCCTGCGAGAATATCCCGGCTGCGATTCCGGCCACAACGCCGGCATTCCATGTCATAGTCTCGCATACCGCAGCGGGTATCTCGGTCTGTGTGAGTTCCTTGCCGCTGAAATAGTTGAGCCTGCGGCAGGCTGTATCAATGTTGACGAGCGACCGGCAATAGAAGTCTATGTGGTCGGCATAGCAGACGTTGGCTACAGGGGTACCGAAAATAAGAGCGAGATCTTTGTCGCAGGCTATCACAAGATGAGCCAGTTCGAGATTCTCAAGTATCGACGGCATCACCCGTGTGATACGCGACTCCTGCTGAGGCATGAAACCCGGAAGATATATAAGTATGGCTCCACGCTCCGCACAATGGTTCAGGAACGGCAGCATACGGGCACGCATACGCCTGTCGATGGCATAATAGCCGCCGAAAACCACCACCGAGCCTTCATCTACCCGGGGCCAGACTATATCGAAAGCCTCCTCGGCATAATTTTCATAGCGTGTGACATGCTGAGTGCCGTCGGCATCCTCGGTGTATATCATTACCGGTGTACGGCCTTCGGTAAAACGATCCACCGAGCTGATGTCGACTCCTGCTTCGGCAAGCGGGCCCACGGCCATATCGCCCACCGGATCGGCAGAGGCTTCGGAAGCCAGCACCACCGGACATTTGGCACGCGCCATAAGCGCGGCGGCCGCGGCGATGCGGCCGCCGGGAACAGCGCCGACCGGCCTGCCTTGCTCAAATACTACATTGAGCGCACATTCGCCGATACAGATTATCTTTTTCATATCAGAAATAACGTATCAATCCGTGGCTTGGTTGTCGTTTTTGGACACCTGTCCGAGATATCCGCCATGGTGCCGCCTGGCATAATCTGCACGGGTAAAGCCTATCGCCTCCATTACGTTCACCACAAGCACATCGCCCATCACTGTCATCATGGTGGTGGAGGTGGTTGGTGTGAGGCCAAGCGGACATACTTCGGGAGCGCCTCCGGTGAACAATGCCACGTCGGCCATACGGGCCAACGGACTGTCGGGATTGCCTGTAATCACAATCATGGGTATGTCGGGATACAGCACCCGGGCCAGTTGCACCAGCTCGAGTATCTCGCGGGTCTTTCCGGAGTTGGATATCAGCAGCATCACATCATTGCGCTGCAATACACCAAGATCGCCATGCTGTGCCTCGGCCGGATGAAGGTTTACAGCCGGAGTCCCTGTCGAGGAGAATGTAGTGGCTATATTCATGGCAATCTGACCCGCCTTACCCATACCGGAGGTGATGAGCTTGCCGCCACGGCGGGATACCCGCTCCACTATTATATTCACGGCCTTTTCATAATCATCCGTGACGGGTATGGCCATAATGGCTTTGCTCTCGGCCTCGAGTATCTTGCGCATTGAATCCTTGACGTTCATATCGGGGTATTTTTACACTGCAAAGATAATCAAAAATACACAAGTGGCCAAAAAAACGATAGCGACTGCATGGCCCGCATCATATAAAAAAATGCCTCCGACCTGAAAAGATCGGAGGATTGGAGGTTCCAAGCAGAATCGAACTGCTGTACACGGTTTTGCAGACCGTTGCCTCACCACTCGGCCATGGAACCGGTTTGCGTGTGCAAAGGTAGGGCTTATTTTTTGCCTGTGCAAGTATTTGAGGATTTTTTTTGCTTTCTATCCGTACATTTGTCTTTCAGCGGGCAACCGGCACAGCTGTCATTGCCTTGCGGACGCCGCAACATGCGATACAGACCATATGCCGCCGCAGCCACTATCAGCAGTATCAGAACCAGCTCCATCATTTCTTGAGTCGTGCCGCGAGCTGTGCGGGTGTAAGGGTATCGGGATATTGCTCGAAAGGCAGGCGGAATGTGCACCCGGCGGCGTATTGCGAGCAACCGTAGGCCGTACGGCCTTTGAGAAGATGCCCTTTGCCACACTGCGGACATACGATCTGCGACAGATCGGTCACGGACGGTTTGGCCTTGCGACGGGTCGTCGTTTTCTTTTTGGGGCTTTCCGATGTCTGGGATTTCTTTTTGGCATCCGCCTTGGCCGGCTCCTCGTCTTTCACCTCGATACGCCGAGACGAGCTGTCGCACATCACGTCGTAAACGATCTTGGCGATCATGTCTTTCAGCTCTCCGATGAATTCACCGGCCGAGTATTCGCCACGCGATATGCGCCTCAGTTTTGCCTCCCATATACCGGTGAGCGTGGCGCTTTTGAGCAGCTCCTCGTTTATTGTGGCCACAAGGTCTATTCCGGCCTGCGTGGGCACTATGCTCTTGCGGCGACGCTCTATGTAGCGGCGACGGAAGAGGGTCTCTATAATGGCGGCGCGGGTAGACGGGCGCCCTATCCCGTTTTCCTTCAGAGCTTCGCGCAGTGTCTCGTCTTCCACAGTACGGCCGGCTGTCTCCATGGCACGCAGCAGCGTACCCTCGGTGTACAGCTTGGGGGGCTGAGTGGTCTTCTTGACGAGCGACGGCGTATGCGGGCCGGATTCGCCTTTATTGAACGGCGGCAATATGCTGTCGTCCTCCGCTGTCCGGTTATCGTCGCTGTCGGCGACGGCCTTCTCTGCGGCGGTGTCGTAAAGCGTGCGCCATCCCGGATCGGTGATCACCTTGCCCGAAGCCTTGAAACCGACATCTCCCGCGCAACCCTGCACAGTGGTCTGACAGAAAGAACAATCGGGATAGAACGCCGCTATAAAGCGCAATGCAATAAGATGATAGAGTTTGCGTTCGTCACCTACAAGACGCGATGGCAGCTCGCCGGTAGGGATTATGGCATGGTGATCGGTTACCTTCGAGTTGTCGAACACCTTCTTGCTTTTGCGTATCTTTTCGGCAAGTACGGGAGCGGTCTGGGGAGCATAGGGCGTCATACGGCGCAATATGTCGGGCACTTTGGGGTATATATCGTCGGGGAGATATGTGGTGTCGACACGCGGATAGGTGGTGACTTTTTTCTCGTAAAGGCTTTGTATGAGTTTAAGTGAGTCGTCGGCGCTCCAGCCCCAGCGGCGGTTGCACTCCACCTGCAGCGATGTGAGGTCGAACAGCCGCGGCGGAGCTTCATGCCCCTGCTTTTCAGCGACATCGGTGACAGTGAACGGCTTGTCCTTTATGGCATCACAGACTACACGTCCTTTCTCCGGATCATCAAAGCGCCCCGCCGCCATGAAGTCGACATCGCGATATCTTGTGTGCAGTTCGTAGTAGTCCTTAGGCGTGAAATTCAGGATCTCGAAATGGCGCTTCACTATCATGGCGAGCGTGGGGGTCTGAACGCGGCCTACCGACAGCACGCTTCCGGGCCGTGAATATTTGAGCGAATATAGGCGCGTGGCGTTCATGCCCAGAATCCAGTCGCCTATGGCACGCGACAGTCCCGCATAATAGAGATTGTCGTATTTTTCCTGCGGTTCGAGCGATGCGAAGCCGTCGCGTATCGACTGGTCGGTGAGCGATGATATCCACAGCCTCTTCACAGGGCAATGTATCTCGGCCTTCTGCATCACCCAGCGCTGTATCAGCTCACCCTCCTGACCGGCATCACCGCAGTTCACCACCTCTTCGGCCTTTGATATCAGATTCTCGATGACATGAAACTGCCGCTTGATGCGCTCCTCGTCAATAACCTTGATACCGAAGCGCGGAGGCAGCATCGGCAGGCTCGACATATTCCACGACTTCCAACGGTCGGTGTAGTCGCCGGGCTCTTTGAGCGAACACAGATGTCCATATGTCCATGTGACGCAATAGCCGGCGCCTTCGTAGAAGCCGTCGAGACGGCGGTCGGCGCCGAGTATGCGGGCGATGTCGGCTGCGACCGACGGTTTCTCGGTAATACAGAGCTTCACAGGTCAGTCGTGCTTTGCCTCTGTCTTGGCCTGCTGCCACAGCGCTTCCATCTCGTCGAGCGAAAGGTCGCGTATATGGCGGCCTGCCGCACCGGCCTCGGCCTCTATGTAGTTGAATCGTGATATGAACTTGCGGTTGGTGCGTTCGAGGGCGTTCTCGGGATTCACTTTATACAGGCGGGCGGCGTTGATGACACTGAACAGCAGGTCGCCGAACTCGGCTTCTATGTCGGCTTTGTCGCCCGACGCGATGGCATCGGATACTTCGGCTATCTCTTCCTTCACCTTGTCCCATACCTGCTCGGGCGACTGCCAGTCGAAGCCCACATTGGCAGCCTTTTCCTGTACGCGGAATGCCTTGATCAACGCCGGCAGGGCAGTCGGCACTCCGGCCAGTACCGTGCGGTTGCCTCCACGCTCGCGCAGCTTTATCTCTTCCCAGTTCTGTATGACTTTCTCGGCCGTATCGGCCTTTTCCTTGCCAAACACGTGGGGATGCCTGAAAATAAGTTTCTCATTTAGGGCGTCGGCCACATCGGCGATGTCAAACTGCCCCTTCTCGGAGGCTATCTTGGAGTAGAACAGTATGTGCAGCAGCACATCGCCGAGTTCCTTGCGGATTTCCGACGAATTATCATCGAGCAGCGCCTGACACAGCTCGTATACCTCCTCGATGGTGTTGGGCCGAAGCGACTCGTTGGTCTGCTTGGCGTCCCACGGACACTTCACCCGCAGAATGTCGAGCGTGTCCATGATGCGACCGAGCGCCTCAAGGCGCTCGGCACGTGTGTGGATATCTTGTGTCACTTTGTCTCCTTATACTTTTGAATACCGGTATTGAGCCATTCCACAAACTCGTCGACATTCTCGTCGTAGGCGCGGGCCGGGGCGAGCGGCTTGCCGTCGTTGTCGAGCAGAACATAGTATGGCTGCGAATTTATGCCGAATTTATGCCGCTGCAGATAGCTCCAGCGGTCGCCAACGGTCTCTATGTCGGTAAGCCCTCCGTATTCCTCTACTTTGTAAGGCTCGTCGAGTTTGTGCTTGTCGTCGACCATCAGCTTTATGAGCACATAGTCACGCTCCATAACCGTACGCACGTCGGGGGTATCGAACACTGCACCTTCCATCTTGCGGCAGTTGACGCAGGCATAACCCGAGAAGTCCACTATGACGGGCAGATCGTTCTGCTCGGCATATGCCATGCCCTCGTCATAGTCGTGGAATTCCTTGAATGTACCGCCATACAGATTGAAATCCTGAGTGGTGAGTGGCGGAGCGAAGGCGCTGATGCTCTTGAGCGGAGCGCCCCACAGGCCGGGAAGGAGGTAGACGGCAAAGCTGAACGAAGCCACTGCCAGAAAGAAACGGAATACCGACGTATGCTCCACTGGTGAGTCGTGACTGAACCGCAGTTTACCCAACAGATACAGGCCAAGGAGTGCGAAAAGCACTATCCACAGTGCCAGGAACACCTCGCGGTCGAGGATACGCCATCCGTAGGCCAGATCGGCCACCGACAGGAATTTGAGCGACAGGATAAGCTCGATAAAGCCGAGCACCACCTTGACGGTGTTGAGCCATGAACCCGAACGCGGCATCTCCTTGAGCAGCGACGGAAAGAACGCGAACAGACCGAAAGGCAGCGCAAGACCGAGCGCGAAACCGCCCATGCCGAGTGCCGGGCCGAGAACGCTCTCCTGCGAGGCCGCCTCCACAAGCAGTGTGCCTATAATGGGACCGGTGCACGAGAATGACACAAGCACCAGTGTGAAAGCCATGAAGAATATGCTGAGCAGACCGGTGGTCTTCTCGGCCTTGGAGTCGATAGCGTTGCTCCACTTTGACGGCAATTCGATATTGAACGCACCGAAAAACGAGATAGCAAACACTACAAGCAGCACGAAGAACAGGACGTTGAAGCCGGCGCTTGTGGCGATATCGTTTAACTTCGAGGCCCCGAACACCAATGTAAGGGCAATGCCGAGCACCAGATATATGATTATTATGCTGAGGCTGTATGTCACGGCATCGAACACGGCACGGCGGCGGGTCTTTCCTTTTTTGAGGAAGAAGCTCATTGTCATGGGGATCATGGGCCAAACACATGGTGTGAGCAAAGCGAGCAGGCCGCCCAAAAAGCCCAGACCGAAGATCACCCACCACGGCGAGCCCTCGGCGGGAGCGGCGGCTGAATTGTCGGCTCCTATCTCTACGGGCGCCCATATATCCGATTCCTTATGCACCTCGGTCACGACCGGCCTGTCGGCCCGGGGCCCGGGCGCCGCAACAGCCTCGGTCGCAGTCTCGGCGCCGAAATGCAGGTCGAACGGCTCGCGGGCAGGCGGCGTGCATGACTTGTCGGTGCATGCCATATACTCCACCATACCGCGGATATCAGCACCCTTGGCGTTGTCGACAAGCCTGAAGCGCTGCACAAATGTCACCTTGCCTTCCCACATGGGCAGATTGAGCTTAAGGCTCTGATCAAACTTGACTTCTGCCGGCACCGAAGGCTCGACTTCGCCCACAAGGTCAAGGCCGGGAGCGGGATTCACGGTAAAAGTCGTAAGCTGAGGCACCACCGCATCGGGGCCGAGATCGGGCATAGTAAGACCGTATATATGCCAGCCTTTCTCAATATCGGCCGACCATCGCACAAGGCCTTCGGTAGCCGAGACGGTTTCTACCTCGGTTGTCCATTTCACATGCACGGGACGCTGGGCCGCGACCGTAAAGCCGATTATAAGCGCGCACAGCAGTGCGGCGTGTCGCATGATATGTCGCATACCTTGTTATTTGAAATAATAGGTGAGTGTCTGTTTTTTGGGAGGCAGACAGGTCTTGTCGTTGCATCCCATATATTCGATACCGGCCACTATCTTGGCTCCGTCCTTTTTCTCTACTTTGAAAGTACGTGTAAACTCCACATTTGCATCCCACCAATTCAACGTCATGCCGAACATCTTGTCCTCGACAGTAAGAGGCTTGCGCGATGACCTGATATCGCCGGTGAATTTCACACCGGTCGAGCCTGAAAAGTTAAATACAGTGGGCTTCGGGCCGTTCTCGGGCAGCGATGTGCCATACAGATGCCATCCGTCGCTCACGAGAGCACGGAGAGTAACAACGCCCTCTGTGTCGGACGTCATCTTCACAGCCATACGCCAGCGTATGGCTTCCTGCGCCTGCACGGACACAGCGGCAAGGATTATGAAGGAGAGTATAAAGAGGATTTTTTTCATAAGCGAAATTTTTTACAAAAGTACGAAAAAAACACAATAATAAAAAATACGGTTTTAACTTTGTATTGAGTGAACATCGGCGACTGCCCGGATGTTGTATTTTTACATTATATCATCACATCTGTTCAGTATCATGAAGTGCTCATCATTTATAATATGTCTCGGACTGCCTTTCATGGCAGCCGCCGCCCCTGCTCTGCCCGACATCGCCGCACGCCTGGCCGGCCACGATTGTGTGGCCACAGACGTGCGGTATGAAGTGTATCTGCCCGGAGCGAGCAATCCTATTGTCTACGATGTGGAACTGCGCGGAAGCGCGCCTGCCGACTCGCTGTCGCCATGCAACTATCTTGCCAGATGGGATACACCAAATACCGGGACCGGGTTCTCGGCCTACTTCGACGGCAATTATTACAGCTACGACGGTGCGAGCCGGTTTGCCGAATACCATGTTGCCGATGACCCCATACCCTTCGCACCCCGCGGAAAGCATGTGGGAGGCATACAGCGCAACGACCGCTTCGCGCGCCTGCTGCCGCAGTTTATCGCCGAAGATCTACGCGCAATGGCTTCAGACACGGCCTACGCCTATACAATCGACGAGCGCGACGACATAATCGACATCAAAGGGCGCGAGACACGGCGGGGATTCGTGATAAAGGAATTTGAATACCGTATGGCCGACGGTGGAGCCTCGCTGCTGTCATCCGAGACAGTGACTTCACCCGGCGAGACGGGCGAACAGATAATAACGGTGACATACGCCCCGGCGGCCGGCAGCGGATGTCCCGAACTGTCGGAGCGGACTTTGATCAATCTCTTCCCCACCCCGTTTGAAAAATACCGCCGCGACAACTTCTCACTCGAGAGCCTACGCGGAGAGGCCATGCCCGAGTTCAGTGCCCGCACTATAAGCGGTGAGCGGCACAGCCACATACGAGGCGAGGGATTCGCATCGCCAACAGTCATAGCTATACTCGACTATAATGTTGGAGCGACCGACAAGGTAGTAGCCGACTTGCGTGAAGCCGTGGCCTCGATACCCGCAGCCTGCGATCTGATACTGGCATTCACGGGAAACAGCACCGACGCCATAGAACGTATCACAGGAACCGTACAACCAGGCGAAACAATACTTGTGAGCGCCCGGAGTCTGGCCCGAGACTGCGGAGTGGCCGACACTCCGGCCATAATATTCACCCGCACAGACGGCAGCGTGGCCGATATACATGTAGGCCGCAACAATGACCTCAAGGAAATTGTTATACAGAAAGCGACCATGGCCCGATAGCCTGTCGCCATCATAAGTTTATCAAAACAAATACTATAAATTCATATGGAAACAGTATATTTCAAAGGCACACCTGTGCACACCTACGGCGACGTTCCCGCAGCCGGACATAAAGCGCCCGACTTCACACTTGTGACAAAAGACCTCGCCGAGATAAATCTCGCCGATTTTACAGGAAAAAAGCTCGTCCTCAATGTATTTCCAAGCCTAGATACAGGCGTATGTGCAGCAAGCGTGCGTCGTTTCAACAAGGAAGCCGCCGACCTCGACAACGTGGCCGTGGTATGCGTATCGATGGATCTGCCGTTCGCGATGAACCGTTTCTGCGTGGCCGAAGGCATCGACAAAGTAGTGGCAGCATCAGCTTTCCGCTCGCCCGAATTCGCCCACAATTACGGCATGCTTATGGTCGACGGCCCGCTTAAAGGCCTGCTTGCCCGCTGCGTGCTTGTGATAGACGAACACGGCAAAGTGGTGTATCGTGAACTCGTCGACGAAATCACCCACGAGCCCGACTACGAAGCCGCCCTCGCCACGCTGAAATAAGGCGATCATACCGCACACGGATTCCACAGATTACCACAGATTTTTATTCTAAACCTGTGGCGACCTGTGGAAATCCTTTTATTTATGTTTTTTGACGGAAAAATTTGGAGATGTGGTTTTGTTTATATAAATTTGCATCGAAATAATATCAAAACAATATCACATAGCCATGAAAGACAAAAATATGGAGATACCCTACGAGGGTAAGGTTATCAGCGGTTTCGGCATGTTGGCCGTGGTGCTTCTTCTCATTCCGGCCATTATCGTGACCCTTTACCTACTTCTGCCATACGACCTGTATTGGATTCCGGGAGTAGCCACAGCTATCGGAGTCATCGGCATGATAATCTTGTCGTGCGGATTTTTCGTATTGCAGCCCAATCAGGCGCGTGTGATGATCTTCTTCGGCGAATATCGCGGCACATTCCGCGATACGGGCTACTTTTGGGTGAATCCGTTCATGACCAAGAAAAAAGTGTCGCTGCGTATCCGCAACATGGATATAGCCCCCATCAAAGTAAACGATAAAGTTGGCAACCCGGTGATGATAGGCATGGTGTTG
This sequence comes from uncultured Muribaculaceae bacterium, assembly GCA_910577355.1. GTDB lineage: Bacteria > Bacteroidota > Bacteroidia > Bacteroidales > Muribaculaceae > CAG-873. The sequence goes on along the minus strand of CAJTMY010000042.1, from coordinate 6,073 downwards.
GTATGGAGGGTAAAAGACACCTACCGTGCGGTGTTTGACGTGGACGCAGGCGACAACCCGGCCATATCGGTGAGCGCCGACGGCAAGATAAAGAGCGCCGAGGCAGGCGATTCGGTAGCCAAGGCACTCAATGCCTTCGTGGGCATACAGAGCGACGCTGCCCTGCGTGAAGTGACAGGCCGCTACGCCTACGACGAGGAAGGCGGCAAACACGACGAGATAACCCTGCGCAGCGACGGCCACGAGATAAACGAACAGCTCGAGGCCAAACTCAACGAACGCCTGGCCATGGCAGGCATCGAGGTGGTGGAGGCACGGCTCAACTATCTGGCATATGCGCCCGAAATCGCCGCCGTGATGCTGCGCCGACAGCAGGCATCGGCTATCATCGCCGCACGCGAGAAGATAGTGGAAGGCGCCGTATCGATGGTGAAGATGGCTCTCGATCAGCTCAGCGACGAGCAGATAGTGACTCTCGACGAGGAGCGCAAAGCCTCGATGGTGAGCAATCTGCTTGTAGTGCTGTGCGCCGACGAACCTGCCCAACCTGTGCTGAACACCGGCACATTGTATCAATAAACATCGCCGATGCCAAAACAGGAAAGCAAAGGTTTTCTGTTGCGCCTCGACAAGCCCACGATGGAACTTGTCGAGGCGTGGGCCGCTCAGGAATTCCGCTCGGTCAACGGCCAGCTGCAATGGATCATAGCCGAATCACTGCGCCGCCACGGCCGCATGCCAAAGCCCAAGACCGACGATTAAAGACTATCGTAAGTCTTGTGGCCGCGCAGATAATATTCGACGAGGATATTCGGACGAGGTGGAATAGGCGAGGTCGGCGTATCCTTGTATTCGCGACGCATACGGGCGAAGTCGCGGTGCGCCCGCACTATGGCGGCAGCGTTCGGCATATCTAACGTAAGCACAAATTTTGCCCAGGCAATCGTGTCAAGCAGGCGGCGCTTTATAAGGAACGCCCGCTTGCCGGCTACAGGCAGGTTCTTGTGCAGCATGAACAGGTTGTTGCGGAAATTCAGATATGTCTTGCGTGGATTGGATGCAGGCAGTGAGCCGCCTCCGAGATGCCGCACCGACGCCGACGGCACGGCATATATCTTATGCCCCATGGTGCGCAGGCGCCAGCACAGGTCGATCTCCTCCATATGTGCGAAGAACTTCGGGTCGAGACCTCCGGCCTTCAGATACAGGTCGGTACGCACCATCAGGGCGGCTCCTGTAGCCCAGTCGACTTCGGCCTCAGAGTCATACTTGCCGGTATCCGGCTCACATGTGCCGAATATGCGTCCACGGCAATACGGATAGCCGTTACGGTCGATATAGCCGCCACAGGCACCGGCATACTCGTACATCGACGGATCGCGGTAGCTGAGCAGCTTGGGCTGGCATGCGGCACAGTCGGGATGGGATTCCATGAAGGCATACAGGCGGTTGAGCCACTGCGGATCGGGCGCCACATCGCTGTTGAGCAATACCGTATATGGATAGCGTGTGGTCTCGAGCGCACGGTTGTAGCCCTCGGCAAAGCCGTAGTTGCGGTCGAAGGCCAACAGTTCCACCTGCGGAAATTCATCGGCGAGAATCGTGCGCGAATCGTCATCGGAGCCGTTGTCGGCCACGATTATACAACCCACTGCAGGGTCGGTGTTGGCGATCACCTGTGGCAGATATTCGCGCAGCAGGGCGGCGCCGTTCCAGTTCAATATTATGACGGCCACAGGGGGCCGATTGTCATTGCTTGGTTTCATCGGGTACAGGGTATTTCCATCTTTTGTGGCTCCAAAGCCATATCGCGGGGTCGCGGCGTATTGTCTGCTCGAGTGCCCTGGTATAACGCTCAGTAAGCCCGCCTTCGGGCAACTCGACGGGATGTTCGGCAAGCAGGCGCACAGTTATCTTGTAATGTCCCCGGGCGGTCTTCTGCATGTCCCAGTATATCGCAGCCATATCAAGCTTGCGGGCAATGGTCTCTGTGCCGGTGATCATCATTGTAGGACGCCCGAGCAGCGTGGTACGATGACCGGGATCGCCATGACTGGGGTGTTGGTCGCTCATGAAACCGGTGATGGTCTTCTCGCCATTGCGTGCGGCAAGCACCAGATGGCGCAGCGTAGAGGCCTTGGGGTAGCAGACCGAGCTGAAACGCCCACGAATCGACAACATCAGCCGGTCGAAACTTTTGGAGCGCAACGGACGGTATACCTGGCCGAATACGGTATCGTTCGACGGCTTTAGAGCGGTGTGGAGCGATATCGACGGCGCCCACTCCCAGTTGAAGAAGTGCGCGAAATACACGGCGATGCTGCGTCCCTCGGCCTGCAGGCGGTCGATGATCTCTACACCATCCCACTCAAACCGCCGCCTCATCTCGGCATCGGATATATGCAGCAGCTTGAGAGTTTCCACGAAGCTGTCGGTGAAGTTGCGGTAGAAGCGGCGTTCCACCTTGTGCAGCTCGTGTGCGGTCATTTCCGGAAAACAAGCTTTGAGATTGTCGCGCACCACATCGCGGCGGTAGTGCAACACATGGTGCAGCAATGGTGCGGCCAAATCGGATATGCCGTAAAGAATGCCGAGCGGCAACCGGGCGGGAAGTGACAGCAGTCGTTTCAGCATGGCGCGTCGCAAAGCATCCCCTGCATGGTTTCGGCCGCGGGGTCTATGCCGGTGATCTTTACATTCACTATCTTGTTGTCGAGCTCTGGCGTGGCACCGTCGACCTCCACACGCAGGTAATTGTCGGTGAAGCCCGCCATAGGCTTCTCATGTCCCTGCGGGTGTTCGAGCAATACGGGGCGTATGTCGCCGATAAAGCGGCGTGCGAAGCCCTCCCATTTGGCCTCGCTGAGACGAAGCATCACATTGGTGCGGCGATGCTTCTCCTGCTGCGACACCACGCCGTCGATGTCGAGCGCCTTGGTCGACGGGCGCTCGGAATAAGGGAATACATGCAGACGCGAGATGTCAAGAGAGTCGACAAACGCCCGCGAAGCCTCGAAAAGCGCGTCCGACTCGCCGCGCGCGCCTGTGATGAGGTCGACTCCGATAAAAGCATGGGGCATTGCCTCGCGGACACGCTCTATCTTATGACGGAACAGAGCCGTGTCATAATGACGGCGCATCAGGGCAAGCACCTCGTCGCTGCCTGCCTGCAAAGGGATATGGAAGTGCGGCATGAAGGCTCGGGAGGAGCCGGCCACCCAGTCGATGATACCGTCGGTGAGCAGATTGGGTTCGATGGAGGATATGCGGTAGCGGGCTATACCCTCCACTCGGTCGAGCTCACGGATAAGATCGAAGAAGGTATCGTCGCGACCCTTGCCGAAATCACCTATGTTCACGCCGGTAATCACGATCTCGCGCCCCCCGGATGCGGCAGCTTCGGCGGCCTGTGCCACCAGAGAGTCGATTGTGCCCGATCGCGAGCGGCCGCGGGCACGCGGGATGGTGCAATAGGTACACCAATAGTCGCATCCGTCCTGTACTTTGAGGAAAAAGCGTGTGCGGTCGCCGCGCGAACATGAAGGCCGGAACTCTCGTATCTCGCGGGCGTCGCATGCGTCGACCTCCGGTGTGTGGCCGGCAAGATACCGGCCTATGAAGTCGGCGAGATCCATCTTGCGGTCTATTCCGGCCACGACGGCTACCCCGGGCAGTGCGGCCACCTCGGTGCTTTTCAGCTGGGCATAGCAGCCGGTGGCCACAATGGCGGCATCGGGATAGCGCTTGTGGAGGGAGCGGATCGTCTGGCGGCATTTCTTGTCGGCAAGTTCGGTGACACTGCATGTGTTCACCACGATGATATCGGGCCTCTCGGCACCGCTCACACGGCGCACGCCAAGTTCGGCAAGCTGTCGGGCTATGGTTGATGTCTCGGCAAAATTGAGCTTGCAGCCGAAAGTGTGGTACAGTGCGGCGATATTATTGAATACTGATCGGTCGATCATTGTCGGTATCTGTTTATTATGCTTGAGATGTCGGCGGCATCGGCCTCGGAAGTGCACGATGACACGGGCAGACTCACCACCTCGCGGGCAATAAGCTCCGCAATAGGCAGATGCAGATGCGCATACTCGGCCATACAGGGTTGGCGGTGGGGAGCGACGGGATAGTGCATCGCTGTTTCCACACCGTTGGCGGCCATATATGCACGAAAATCATCGCGATCTGCCACACGAAGCACATATTGATGCCACACCATGTCGCCGGCATCGCTGTACAGCGGCTTCACCACTGCCGGATTGTCTATTGCGGCCTCGTACACGGCAGCTACGCGGCTGCGGTGACCGTTCTCGGCTTCGAGATACGGCAGCTTCACCTTGAGCGCTGCGGCCTGTATGGGATCGAAACGGCAGTTGAGACCCTTATATATATTATGGTATTGGCGGTCGCTGCCATAATTGGCTAATGCGCGCACGGTATCGGCCAGACGTACATCGTCGGTGGTGACCGCTCCGGCATCGCCCATGGCGCCTATGTTTTTGGTGGGATAGAAACTGAACCCGGCGGCATCGCCGAGCGCTCCCGCATGGCGGCCGTCGGCATATCGGGCACCTATGGCCTGAGCGTTGTCTTCGATTATCTTGAGCCCGTGGCGGCGCGCCACATCGGCCAATGTATCGTCGTAGCATACACGTCCGTACAGATGCACGGGCATAACGGCTCGTGTGCGGGATGTAACGGCTTTCTCGACCAATGCGGTGTCGAGGTTAAGTGTGTCGAGCGACGGCTCAACAAGCACAGGCCTCAGACCGTTCTCTGTGATTGCAAGTATCGATGCTATATAAGTGTTGGCGGGCACTATCACCTCGTCGCCCGGAGCCATCACCCCCATCTCGATATATGCGCGCAGTATAAGCCGCAGGGCATCGAGTCCCGAGCTTACTCCAACAGCGCAGTCCGTACCGGCAACAGCCGCAAGCATATGTTCAAAAGTCTCCACTTCGGAGCCACCGATATAGCGCCCGCTGCGCACCACGCGAGCCGTGGCCTCGGCTATCGCATCGGTATATGGGGCGTTGACAATGCCGAGATCGAGAAATTTATATCTTGTCTCCATGAGTGAGTCGTTTGAAAGTATCGTAATCGCGCACATAGTCGGCCGCACTGTACCGATGCGAGGTGAGCACCATACATACGGCACCGCCCGAGAAGTTATCGAGCGTACGCCATATGCCGGCGGTGATATACAGCCCGCGATAGGGACGGTTGAGCGAATAGCGGCGCGGAGGCTGCTTGCCATCGTCAAGCACCACGTCGAAACTGCCGCTGAGAGCCACTATCAGCCCCTCGGCTTCGTAATGGGAATGGCCGCCGCGGCTTGCATCAGCAGGCACATCATACAGATAGTAAACGCGCCGTACATCGAACGGGCAGTATGCGGCGCCATTCTCGAATACGGTGAGAGAGCCGTTGGCATGGCGGTTACGGTCGAGCTCTATGATCCTACACCGGTCTATCGACGATATGGCATGACTGTTCATAGCTCTGCAAAGTCTTCAATATATTCGTCGGGGTCGTATGCCGCCGAAGCAAGCACCATCGCCACCGAATTGGTAGAGAAGTTATCGATCACGCGCCATGTGCCCGGCTCGACGAGCAGGCCGCGGTCGCTGCGGCACAGATGTACCCGCCGATCAGCCTCGCCCGGACGTCGCAGCAGCACATCGAAACTGCCCGACATGGCCACAATCATCTCGGACGTATGACGCAAGGCCCGACCATGGCGCACGCGGCCTGTGGGCACATCGTAGATCCAGTACACGCGCTCTATCTCAAACGGGCACGCGCCGCCGTCGCCTGCCTGGATAAACGACAGGTTGCCGCGCGGATCTTCTATTTTGGGGATATTATGCATGATATGTTACCGGGATTCAGCGATACAAAAGTACGAAAAAAACGCGAAAGACAAATGCAAGTATACGCCAAAGTCCAAAAATCAGCACTAAAACTTGTAAAAACGAAAAAAAAGGTCTACCTTTGCAGCGCAAAAAAGCAGATAGTCTTATGGTGTAATGGTAGCACTACAGGTTTTGGTTCTGTCTGTCCAGGTTCG
>CAJTMY010000041.1 GCA_910577355.1 uncultured Muribaculaceae bacterium | reverse complement strand
ACACAGGGGTCAATTTAAATAATTTTATGGGGGTCAGTTTGTTGGGAATATCCAATAAAGCGAAGCCCTCGGAACAATAGCCGGGGGCTTCGTTTTATCTCGTTGTCGAATATTCCTGAAAATTGCAGGGTGTTACATAAATTATCGCTAATTTTGCAGTGTGAAAAGTGTCGCCCGGATATTGGTGCTTCTGGCGGCTGTGGCTCTGTGGGGTTGCAGCTCTACCAAGCATGTGCCCGACGGTGAGATGCTGCTCGACAAGGTGAGCATAGAGATCGAGGACAACAAGGAGGTGCGCGCCGAGGAACTCGTCAACTTCCTGCGACAGACGCCCAATCACAAGGTGCTGGGATTCGCCAAGTTGCAGCTCGCCACATACTCGCTGTCGGGCCGCGACTCTACCAAGTGGTACAACCGCTGGCTGCGCAAGCTCGGCCGTCCGCCGGTGATATATGACGCCGATCTTACCGAAGCTTCGCGCCGGCAGTTGCGCCAGGCGATGATCAACCGCGGCTATATGGAGGCCGAGGTGGAGGTCGACACTATCCTTGACCACGCCCGCAAACGTGCCCGCGTCGGTTATCGCATACATTCGGGCGAGCCGCACGTCATCGGTTCGATGAGCCTCAACATCCCCGACCCGGCCATCCGCGACATCATCGAGGCCGACACTACCCTTATCGATCTCGCCGAGGGCGATCTATTCGACCGCAACCGCCTCGACAATCTCCGCACTTCCATCGCCGGACGTCTCCACGATGAGGGCTACTACGACTTCTCGCGCGAATACATCACCTTCACCGCCGATACCGTGCGCGGCAGCAAGGAAATAGCCCTCACGCTCAACCTGCGTCCCACCGCCGTGCAGCGCGACTCCGTCCACAACGCCCGCATATACTACATCCGTTCGGTGACATTCGTCACAGAAGACGCACTCGCGGCGCAGCATCCCGACACAGTGCGTTACCGTAACATATCGGTGGTCTACGGCTCCGAACGGTATATCAAGCCATCGGCGCTCTACGACATGTGCTTCATCGAGCCGGGGCAGCATTACAGCCTGCGCAATGTCGACCGCACATACTCCTCGCTCTCACGCCTGAGCATACTGCGGTTCATAAATATTGAGATGCACCCCGTCGGCCGTGTGGGCGACGTCGAGCTCCTTGATGCCGTGATAAACATATCGCGCAACAAGAAGCAGAATGTCTCGCTCGAGGTGGAGGGCACCAACTCGGAGGGCGACCTGGGATTCGGCATAGGCGCCACTTATCAGAACCGCAACCTCACTCACCGCTCCGAACTGCTCAGTGTCAAGTTCCGCACCGCTTATGAGAGCCTGTCGGGCAACCTCGACGGCTTCATCAACAAGCGCTTCACCGAGTACGCCGCCGAGACGGGAATCACCTTCCCGAAGTTCATGCTGCCGTTCGCCTCGCGCTCGTTCAAGAAGCGTATGCAGGCCACTACCGAGTTTGCCGTGTCGTTCAACTATCAGGAACGCCCCGAATACACCCGCGTGATATGGAGCGCCGCATGGCGGTGGAAGTGGAACAACCGCCTGCGCGACATAGCCCGGCGACATACTTTCGACCTGCTCGACATCAATTATGTGCGCCTGCCACGCTCCACCATCGACTTCATCGACCAGATAGCCCCCTCCAATCCGTTGCTGCGATATTCCTATGAAGACCACTTCATAATGCGCCTCGGCTACACATATTACCAGACCAACCGGCGCATCCCCACCGCCGAGGTCAATGCCTTTGCCATGCAGCCGTCCATCACCACCATGCGCGCCTCGGCCGAGACAGCCGGCAATCTTCTATACGGCATATCGTCCATATTCCAGAACCGTGGCGCCGACGGGGCATACAAGGTGTTCGGCATACAGTACGCGCAGTATATCAAGGGCGAGATCGACTACACCTACACGCTCAACCTCAACTCGCGCAACGCACTGGCATTCCGTGGAGGATTCGGAATCGCATATCCCTACGGCAACTCGTCGATGGTGCCCTTTGAGAAGCGCTTCTATGCCGGCGGCGCCAACGGCGTGCGCGGATGGGGTGTGCGCACACTCGGCCCCGGCTGCTACGACTCGCAGAATTCCGTCACCGACTTCATCAATCAGTGCGGCGACATATCGTTCATCGCCTCGGCCGAGTACCGCGCCAAGCTGTTCTGGGTATTCGAGGGAGCGCTGTTTGTCGACGTCGGCAACATATGGACTATCCGGTCCTATCCCAACCAGCCGGGCGGAATGTTCAAGTTCAACAAATTCTACAAACAGCTCGCGGCCTCATACGGCATAGGCCTGCGCATGGACTTCACCTACTTTCTGCTGCGTTTCGACCTCGGCCTCAAGGCACACAACCCCGCCATGAATCAGGAACCCTGGCCGCTGCTGCATCCCCGCTGGAGCCGCGACGCCACATTCCACTTCTCGGTAGGCTACCCCTTCTGATTGTATGCTCGGGGCTACCCAACCGCCGATGTAGGGTCGCGGCAGGCCGCAATGTCACGAAGTTAAGCATTATATACCTCGTTTATAAAATCTGTGTAACCCGTGTGGAAATATGCGGACGGGGAGGCGTGCGAAGCACGCCCCGCATGGATTCCACTGATTTCCAGACAGTGAATTTCACAACCTACGGCCACCGCGCCAACATATAAAAAGCGAGGCAGCTGTGCTGTCTCGCCTGAGCGCTTCAAGATGGACTCGAACCAACGACCCTCTGATTAACAGTCAGATGCTCTAACCGACTGAGCTATTGAAGCTTGTGTGATAATGATGTTTCTGTGCGCTTCAAGATGGACTCGAACCAACGACCCTCTGATTAACAGTCAGATGCTCTAACCGACTGAGCTATTGAAGCGGATTGCATGCCCTCTCTCGGGTTTTGCGGTGCAAATTTAAGATGTTTTTTTTGATTATGCAAGTGTGTCGCCGTTTTTTTTGCTGTTTTTTTCTTTAACTTGGCGATTTCAGGCGTTTTTTTTGTAACTTCGCTTTCTGAACTGAACTTAAAAGGCTCTGATGTCTTTTTAATCATATGAAAAAACTGTTATTCGTAATTGCCGCCATCGGCCTTATGGCCGCCGCTGCGGTGGGAGCGCAGAGCTCGCGCAGCGACAAGACCCGTGTGGCCCGCGACCTCGCTATCTTCAACGCAGTAGTCAAGGAGTTGCAGATGAACTATGTGGACACCATCAACTCCGAGAAACTCGTAAAGACAGCTATCGATGCCATGCTCAACGAGATAGATCCATATACCGAGTATTATCCGATCGAAAACCGCGAGGAGCTCACATCAATATCCTCGGGGCAATATGGCGGTATAGGAGCATATATCCAGCATCGCAACGGCCATACGATGATATCAGAGCCGGTATACGGCGCTCCCGCTGCCATGGCCGGCGTACGTTATGGAGATGTGATACTTGAGATAGACGGCGAGGATGTGACAAAGCTTACAGAGACCGACCGCGTGAGCCGCATGCTGCGCGGACAGCCGGGCACAGCCGTGAAGGTGAAGGTGCGCCGGCCCTATGTGCAGGACTCCATTCTCGAGTTTGACATCATGCGCCGCCAGATATCCATGAATCCCATGCCCTATGCCGGCATCGACTCGACCGGAGTGGGATACATACGCCTCACCACATTCAACGAGCAGAGCGCCAATCTTGTGAAAGACGCATTGCTCGACATGAAGAAGAATCCGGCGCTGCGCGGCCTTGTCCTCGACCTGCGCGGCAACGGCGGCGGTCTCCTCGAGAGCGCCGTGCAGATCGTGGGACTCTTCGTGCCCAAAGGCACCGAAGTGGTGCGCACCCGCGGCTTCGGCGACAAGCATCTCAAGATATACAAGACCACACGCCAGCCCGTCGACCTGAAGCTTCCGCTCGTCGTAATGACCGACGGCAACACTGCCTCGGCCTCCGAGATCACCGCCGGCGCTCTCCAGGATCTCGACCGCGCCGTCGTGGTGGGAGAACGCTCGTTCGGCAAGGGACTCGTGCAGGTGCCACGGCCACTCCCCTACGACGGACTGATGAAGGTCACGGTGGCACGTTATTACATACCCTCGGGACGCCTGATACAGGCCATCGACTACTCGCACCGCAATCCCGACGGCTCCCCTGCACGAATTCCCGACAGTCTGACGCGTGTATGGAAGACGGCGGCCGGCCGTGAGGTGCGCGACGGCGGCGGTATCACGCCCGATGTGGCGGCTGCAGACTCGTCGATGAACAGGTTGATATACAACGTGCTCGCCGACCAATGGGCATTCGACTTCGCCAACCGCTACCGCGCCCGTCACGACAGCATCGCCGATGCTGACACATGGCAGCCCGACGACTCGCTGTTCGACGAATTCAAGGCTTTCATCGATCCGGCCCGATTCAAGTACGACCGCATGTGCGAGAGCGGCATCGACTTCCTGCGGCAGGCCGCACGCACCGAGGGCTATCAGAACGACTCGGTCATAGCACAGATCGATCGCCTCGCCACCATGTTAAAGCACGATCTCAACCACGATCTCGACTTCAACCGTCCCGCGCTCATAGAAATACTCGACAACGAGATAGGCCAGCGGTATTATGATGACGGCGATGTGGTGAAGCGTTCGCTGAAATACGACCTCGTGGTGGACACCGCACGCGCGGTACTGCTCGATACCGACCGCTACAACAATATTTTACGCCCACACAAATGAGCGATTCGATCCAAGATACCGTATCGGCCGAATCGCTTGCGGCGGTCGAGGATCTGTTCGCATCCGAGGCGCGACGCAAGGCTCTTGCCGCCGCAGCGAAAGCCGCACACAAGGCACCCGCGCTGATGTGCGGTCTGGCAGGGTCGTCGGCCGCAATGGCCATCGCCGCGCTGCCCGGCGCCAAGGCGCCTGCAGTGGTCATAGGCAGCGATGCCGACGATGCAGGATACCTGTATCACGACCTCAGCCGCCTTGTAGGCGAGGATGCGTTGGCTTTCATCCCGTCGGGGTTCAGGCGCGACATCCGCTACGGCCAGATCGACGCACCGGCCGTGATACTCCGCACCGAAGCTCTCGCCCGTATAGGCGTCGACCCGAAGTTGAGATTCATTGTCACATATCCCGAAGCTTTGGCCGAGCAGGTGGCGTCGAAGGATGATCTCGCCCGCGACACGATAACCCTTGTAAAAGGTAGCCGCATCGACCTCACCGACCTGCAATGCCGCCTGCGCGACAAGGGATTCACTGAGGTCGATTATGTATACGAGCCGGGGCACTTTGCAGTACGCGGCTCCATCATCGATATTTTCGGCTATTCCGGCGAGCTGCCATACCGCATAGACTTCTTCGACGACGAAATTGACTCCATACGCACTTTCAATATCGAGACACAGCTCTCCGAGCAGCAACTCGACAGCGTGTCGGTGACGGCCGATGTCGACAGCCGCAGCAGCGGGCAGTCGTTCCTCGAATTCATCGACCCCGGTAGCCTGCTTGTGGTGCGCGAGCCCGACATGCTCGTCGACCGTATCCGCGCCATAGCCGCCGGCTCCATGTCGCAGAACGCCCTCATGGCCGATGACGACGGCATCGACACCAAAGCCATGGAACGCGTGGTCGACCCCGAGGCATTTGCCGCCGCATATGACCGCTTTGCCCGGCTTATGTTCACCGCGGCGCCCGAAAGCGCCCGCACCGGCCTGTCGGCCCGTGTCGACTTCGGCTGCACACCCCAGGGGCTGTATCACAAGAATTTCGACCTTATAAGCGAAGCATTCAAGAAACTGCTCGGCGATGGCTACCGCATGTATATCCTCAGCGACAATCCAAAGCAGTTCGCCCGCCTGCGGGTCATATTCGCCGACCGTGGCGACGATATCGCATTCACGCCCGTGGAGTCGACCCTGCACGAGGGATTCGTCGACCACGAGCGGCATATCTGCGTGTTCACCGACCACCAGATTTTCGACCGCTTCCACAAATACACCCTGCGCAGCGACCGCGCCCGCTCGGGCAAGCTCGCCCTGTCGCTCAAGGAGCTCAACGCCCTCGAGGTGGGCGACTACGTGGTGCATGTCGATCACGGCGTGGGCAAATTCGCCGGGCTGCTGCGCACCGATGTGGGCGGACGCACGCAGGAGATGATCAAACTCGTGTATCAGAACAACGATATCATCTTCGTATCCATCCACGCCCTGCACAAGCTCGCCAAATATCGCGGCAAGGAAGGCGTGCCCCCGAAACTCAACCGTATCGGTTCCGGCCAGTGGAACAAGGTGAAGGAGCGCACCAAATCGAAGCTCAAGGATATCGCCCGCGACCTTATAAGGCTATATGCCGCACGCAAGGAGCAGAAAGGGCATGCATTCTCGCCCGACACCTACATGCAGGAAGAGCTCGAGGCATCGTTCATATACGAGGACACACCCGATCAGCTCACCGCCACCCGTGCCGTCAAGGCCGACATGGAGTCGGAGCGCCCCATGGACCGCCTCATATGCGGCGACGTGGGCTTCGGCAAGACCGAGATAGCCATCCGCGCAGCCTTCAAGGCAGCCGTCGACGGCAAGCAGGTCGCCGTACTCGTGCCCACCACCGTCCTCGCCTTCCAACACCACACCACATTCAGCGAGCGCCTCAAAGACTTTCCCGTGCGTGTCGAATACCTCTCGCGCGCACGTTCGCCAAAGCAGGTCAAAGAAATCCTCGCCGACCTCGCCGCCGGCAAGATCGATATTATCGTAGGCACCCACAAGCTAATCGGCAAGACCGTCAAATTCAAGGATCTCGGACTGCTCGTGATCGACGAGGAGCAGAAATTCGGCGTGGCCGTAAAGGAGAAGCTCAAGCAGATGAAGGTCAACGTCGACACCCTCACCATGAGCGCCACACCCATACCGCGCACCTTGCAGTTCTCGCTCATGGGCGCGCGCGACCTCAGCGCCATCACCACCCCGCCGGCCAACCGCTACCCCATAGTCACTTCCGTGACATCGCTCGACGACGACCTCGTGGCCGACGCCATCAACTTCGAGATGGCCCGCGGAGGGCAGGTATTCTTTGTCAACAACCGTATCGAAGGTCTCTACGAACTTGAGAATATGGTGCGGCGACTTGTGCCCGATGCCCGTGTGATAGTGGCGCACGGCCAGATGCCCCCCGAAAAGCTCGAGCAGGCGATAATCGACTTTGCCGCCCACGACTACGACGTGCTCCTCTCCACCACCATAATAGAGAGCGGCGTCGACATGCCGCGCGTCAACACCATCATAGTCAACAACGCCCAGAATTTCGGCCTCAGCGAGCTGCACCAGCTGCGCGGCCGCGTGGGGCGTTCGTCGCGCAAGGCATTCTGCTATCTCGCCGTACCCCCCGGCAAACCCCTCACACCCGTGGCGCGCCGCAGGCTTCAGGCCATCGAGTCCTTCAGCGATCTCGGCTCGGGCATACACATCGCCATGCAAGATCTCGACATACGCGGCGCCGGCAACCTCCTCGGAGCCGAGCAGAGCGGTTTTATCGCCGACCTCGGCTACGAGACATACCAGAAGATTCTCAAAGAAGCCGTCACCGAGCTTCGCACCGAAGAATTCGCCGACCTCGACGTCAAGGCGCAGAACGACGTAGTGCAGAGCGAGGACTTCGCGGCCGACTGCGTAATCGAATCAGACCTCGAGCTCCTTCTCCCCGCCATCTACGTGCCACAGGCCGCCGAGCGCATCGCTCTCTATCAGGAGCTTGACTCTATCGATCGCGACGATCAGGTGGAGGCTTTCGCTGCGCGTCTGCGCGACCGTTTCGGACACATCCCCCCCGAAACCGAAGAACTGCTGCTTATCCCCCGCCTGCGTCGCCTGGCCCGACGTCTTGGCATCGAGAAAGTCAACCTCAAGGGCGGGGTGATGTACATCTATTTTGTGGGCGAGAGCAACAAAGCCTACTACATGTCGCCGATGTTCGGACGCCTGCTCACATACCTCAACCTGCATCCCCGCCGGGTGAAGATACGACAGAACGCCGCCCGCCAGTCATTTGCCATCCTCAACGTCAAGACCGTAGCCACCGCCGTCGCCATCCTCGACGAAGTCCTCACCCTGCCCGTGAGCTGACCGAATGTCTATCTCCTGACATTTATGGCATAAAAACGCCCCATATCAACGCCCCTTACACCCGCACCCCACACACATGGCACTTACAGACTACGGTGTTGAAAGATTGCGGCATAGAGCAAGAAGATGATATAAATTAATTTCAATGACTACTTATTATAAATTGAGATTTGCCTGCTCGGCGTTTTTTTCATAACTTTGCGGTCTGAATCAACATATCATCGTAATGTCACGACCGGTAAGAGTACGTTTCGCACCATCGCCCACAGGGCCGCTCCATATAGGAGGTGTGCGCACAGCATTATATAACTACCTTTTCGCCCGCCAGAACGGGGGCAAGATGATTCTCCGCATAGAGGATACAGACTCTCAACGTTTTGTACCCGGAGCCGAGGATTATATCAACGAGGCTCTCGCATGGCTCGGCATAGAGATAGACGAAGGCGTGCGCGAGGGAGGCCCCTTCGGCCCGTACAAGCAGAGCGAACGCCGCGACATCTACCGCGAGCATGTGAAGATACTGCTCGACCGCGGCCGGGCGTACATCGCTTTCGACACGCCCGAGGAACTTGAGGCAAAGCGCGCCGAGATCCCCAACTTCCAGTACGACGCCCACACCCGCAATATGATGCGCAACTCGCTCACTCTCCCGAAAGAGGAAGTGGAAAGCCTCATCGATGCCGGCGAGAAGTATGTGGTGCGCTTCAAGGTAGAACCGGGCCGTGATGTGGTTGTCGACGATCTGCTGCGCGGCAAAGTGACGATAAAAAGCGATATACTCGACGACAAAGTGCTGTACAAAAGCGCCGACGACCTGCCCACGTACCATCTGGCCAACATTGTGGACGATCATCTGATGGAGATATCGCATGTGATACGCGGCGAGGAATGGTTGCCGTCGGCACCGCTGCATGTGCTGCTGTACGAGGCTTTCGAATGGAGCGACACGGCACCCGCATTCGTACACCTGCCGCTGCTGCTCAAGCCCGACGGAAAAGGCAAGCTGTCGAAACGCGACGGCGACCGCCTGGGCTTCCCTGTATTTCCCCTCGAATGGCACGACCCGAAGAGCGGCGACATATCGGCAGGATACCGCGAGAGCGGCTATCTGCCCGAAGCCGTGGTGAACTTCCTGGCGCTGCTGGGATGGAATCCGGGCGACGACACCGAGGTGATGGCCATGGACGAGCTGATACGCAAGTTCTCATTCGCGCACTGCTCGCGGTCGGGGGCGAAATTCGCCTTCGAGAAGGGCAAGTGGTTCAACCACACCTATCTGCAAGAGACGTCCGACGAGCGCATCGCCGAACTGTTCAAGCCCCTGATGGAAGCCGAGGGGGTGGACATGAACCGTTTTTCCGACGAATATATAGCCAAAGCTGTCGGCACACTAAAAAGCCGCATAAATTTTGTAAAGGATCTTGTGGAAACAGGACGTTTCTACTTCGCGGCACCAGAGACTTATGCCCCCAAAGACATAAAAAAACGCTGGAACGCCGAGACCCCGGCCATAATGCAGGATCTTATCGGGGTGCTTGACAGCATAGGTGACTTCTCGGCTACCGCAACCGAGCCCATCGTGATGGACTGGATAAAGAGCAACGAACTGCACATGGGAAATGTGATGAATGCCTTCCGCCTGGCGGTAGTGGGCGAGTGCAAGGGTCCGCACATGTTTGAGATCACCGAAATCCTCGGCAAGGACGAGACAATCGCCCGCATAAGCCGTGCCATCGAGCGCATTCACGCCGATGAATCCTCTATATAATCTCGGCATAGACATATACCGCGGAGCGGCATCGTTGGCCGCACTGCGGTCGCCTAAAGTCCGCGAGATGCTCGAAGGGCAGAAGGTCGCCTTGGCAACGCTCGCCGAGACACGCCGCAAGGTGGCTCCTGAGGGTTACGACCTGTGGATACATGCGGCATCGCTCGGCGAATTCGAGCAGGGGCGTCCGTTCATCGAGCGTTTCCGCCGGCAGTTTCCCGACCGCAAGATATTACTCACGTTCTTCTCGCCGTCTGGCTACCGAGTGCGGCACGGCTACGACAAGGCCGACACGGTGGTGTACCTGCCGTTCGACACTCCGGCGCTCGTCTCGGCGTTTCTCGATGCCGCAGTCCCGCATATGGCCATATTCGTGAAATATGAGTTCTGGGGCAACTATCTGCAACAGTTGAGATGCCGCGATGTCCCCACCTATATAATATCGGCTATCTTCAGGCCGTCGCAGCGGTTTTTCCGTCCGGGCGGCAAGATGTTCCGCCGAATGCTGCGCTGCTTCACGAAACTCTATGTGCAGGACACTCGCTCGCGCGATCTGCTGGCCGGCATAGGCATCGACAATGTGGCGGTGACGGGCGACACACGCTTTGACCGCGTGACCGACATACTGCGGCTGTCGCTCGATGTGCCGGTCATAAAGCAGTTTGCCGAAAATTCTGAATTCACCCTTGTGGCGGGATCGAGCTGGGAGGCGGACGAGCATATATATATACCGTGGCTGAAAGCCAATCCGCAGGTAAAGGCCGTGATAGCGCCGCACGAATTCAACGGGGAGCGTCTGCGACTGCTCGAGGAGCAGCTCGGCGGCGGCACGAGGCGCATTTCCGACATAAACCGCGAGAAGCCGCTCACCGGCGACGAACAGTACATCATTCTCGACTGCTTCGGGCTGCTCAGCAGCATATACCGGTATGGATCGGCGGCCTACGTGGGAGGCGGATTCGGCGCGGGCATACACAACATCAACGAGGCGGCGGTGTACGGTATCCCCGTAATATTCGGCCCGCGGCACGACAAATTCAAGGAAGCGTCCGACCTCATAGCCTGCGGCGGAGGTTTCTCGATAAATGATGCCGCAAGCGCCCGCAAGGTGCTCGACCGGATGCTCTCCGACAAAGACAGCCGCAAGGCCGCCGGCCAGGCTGCCGAAAACTACATCAAGACCAATATAGGCTCCACCGACGCCATATTCAACGATATTTTCAAAGACCAAAAATCTCCTCAGTCATGATAAAAGTAGGCATCTCTCACAACCTGCCCGACGTCGAAAACCTCGTACGGAGACTCGTGAAGCATCCCGATGTGGAAATCATGTGGATGTATAACTTCGACCGCACTTTTCCCGTATATGAAAAGTATCCCGGCCTGTTGGGCGAGTTTGACATGAAATATACCGACAAGCCCGACCTCGACGCGATAGACCTGCTGATCGGATATCCCTCGTGTCAGGGCATAAAGGAACGATCCGGAATGAAATCGATTTTCTGCACATCGCACATGAATTGCTGCGGTGTCGTCGACCATCCGGTAGAGATAGGCCTGCCCGAGTTCAACCGCAAGGCGCTCGTGCGTGGCGCGCTCTCGGCCTATCTGCCCGACGAAACGACATATATGGGCGCTCTCGCCCTGATGCCGCTCGCCAAGAATCTGTTGCTTACGGGCGACATCAGCGCATCGGTACTCCTCACCAACGACGAGGACAGCCCGCATGGCATGGCGGCCTGGGGCAAGCATGCAGGCGATTTCATGACCTGCGACCTGTGCGAGAAAGTACTGAAACCGTTGCAGATATCGTTCAACTCGACACTCAACATACTGCCGTTCACGGTAGAGGGCGATGTGTCGATGGGCACATTCATTATCGACACAAAGATGAATGCCCCCGACATCATCAAGCTTTATCACGATTTCTACGACGACCACCGTCATGTGGTGATACTGCCCGAGAACTACCCCGAGGCAAGAGCCGCACATGTGGAAGGGACAAACAAATCGGTCATAGGCATAAAGACAGATGGCGGACGCCTGTTTGTGTCGGTGGCATTCGACGGGCGCATGAAGACGGGCGCCGGCAACATAATCCATATCATGAACCTGCTCTTCGGTCTCGACGAGCGAACAGGACTATAACACAATACGATGAGCGCCTGGCTTACCATTCTGCTTCTTGTAGTGTCCAACATATTCATGACACTCGCCTGGTACGGACATCTGAAGCTGCAACAGCTCAAGGTGATCGGCAACGATACTCCGATGTATGTGATAATACTGATATCCTGGAGCATAGCCTTGATCGAATACTGCTTCCTCGTACCGGCCAACCGCTACGGATTCCACACCAACGGCGGCGCATTCACCCTGCCCCAGCTCAAAGTATTGCAGGAGGCCATCACACTGGTGATATTCGCGGTATTCACGATATTCTTCTTCAAGGGAGAGAGCCTGCATTGGAATCATCTCGCCGCATTCGGCTGCCTGATAGCGGCGGTCTACTTCGTGTTCATGGAACCATAATACACTTTTAAATCTCCTTCCATGCAAGCACTGCGTCTGTATGCCAACCCGGATGTCCGCGACTATCTGATAATAATAGCGGGCATGGCCATATATGCCATAGGTTTCACAGTATTTATCCTGCCTCACGAGATCGTAGTGGGCGGTATGGCCGGTTTCAGCACACTTGTGTTCTTTGCCTCGGGAGGCCATATCCCCGTGGCTGTAACGATGTATGCGGCCAACATACTTATGCTGGCCTGCTGGTATCGGGTGCTCGGACGAAAGTTTGTGGTGCGCACGGTGTTCGGCGCCACAATCCTGTCGCTGATGATCGGCTCCATCGAGTCGTACTTCACATCGCGCCCGCCCATCGTAGCCGACACGACAATGAGCGTGCTGATGGGCGCGGCCATATGCGGCATAGGCATAGGACTGTATTATGCGCACAAAGGGTCGGCAGGGGGTACCGACATAGTGGCGGCCGTATTCGAGAAGAAGGCCAACATCAACATGGGTCGCACGATGATGATAATAGACATAGCCATCGTGACATGCTCGTTTTTCCTGCCCTTTGACGGCGATATGGACGCCAGAATCCAGGCCCGCGTGCAGACCATACTGTACGGCTGGACTTCCATTATCATCTATTCACTTCTGGCCAACTATATCGTGAATCTTGACAAACAGACAATCCAGTTCCTTATACTGTCGCCCAAATGGGAAGAGATCGCCGACCGGGTGACACACGAATCGGGCCGCGGGGTCACTACCGTGGGCGGCACGGGATTCTGGACCAAGGAGCACCGCGAACTGCTGATAGTGTGGTGCCGGCAATATGACGCCGACCGCATCTATGAGATTGTGCGGCGCATCGATGATACCGCATACATAATCCAATCGGAAGCCCGCAGTGTTTACGGCAACGGATTTGATCCTCTGAAAGCCAAACCACGCAAAATTATAGCACCACGCCGGGAGACCGATGCACAATAATAAGATATTTGTGCATGCCATTGCAGCCGATTTTATTCAGGTACCACGATATTGTGCCTGAATACTTACATATCGTATGTTTTTAGGGATAAAAAATTACAATCTGACTTTTTGTGAATTTTCAGTCATGCTTTTTCATGTTGTTAAACATTTTGCACAGTTTTCTATTTTTTACGAAATTTGCACAAAATATCAACAAGTATGCAATCCATCCCAAACTTTGAAAGCCTGCTCGGCCATCTTGCCGATGCCCCACGCCGCCGCGTCGCAGTGGCCTGTCCCCACGACTCCCACACCGTAGAAGCCATCGAGGCGGCGCTCGAGAAAGGCTTTGCCGACTTTATATTCTTCGGCAAAGCCGATATCATAAAGGCTCTACCACTGATGGATAACTATGCCGACCGCGTGGAGCTTGTAGGGATAGATGACACCGACGAAGCAGCCCGCGCTGCCGTGGAAGCCGTACGCACAGGCCGCGCCGACGTGCTCATGAAAGGCATGCTCAACACCGACAACCTGCTGCGCGCCGTCCTCAACAAGGAGCACGGCATACTTCCGGCCGGCAACGTGCTCACACACATCACAGCGGCACAGATTCCGGGACGCGACAGGCTGCTGTTCTTTACGGATGCTGCAGTGATACCGTTCCCCACCTTGCCACAGCGCCTGGCTATGGTGGAGGCCATCGCAGAAGTATGCCGGGCCTTCGGCATAGATGAGCCCCGCGTCGCACTCATACACTGCACCGAGAAGGTAAGCCCGAAATTCCCCGTATCGGTGGACTACACCGAGATAAAGGAAATGGCCGCTCAAGGCCGGTTCGGCAATATCATAGTCGACGGCCCTATGGATGTGAAAGTGGCCTGCGACCCGCACGCCGGCGAGGTAAAAGGCATCGTATCGCCCATCGAAGGCCGCGCCGACGCACTCATAATGCCGGATATCGAATCGGGCAACGTATTCTACAAGACCCTCAACTGCTTTGCCGGAGCACTCACAGCCGGCATGCTCGCAGGCACCTCGGCACCCGTCGTGCTCCCATCGCGCGGCGACTCTACCCGATCGAAGCTATGCAGCCTCGCGATGGCATGCCTCACAGCCGCAAACCGCTGATTATAGCGCCAATCCATATCTCTCTTCCACAAAAAAACTACCTAACAACACATAATCCAGTATGCGACTCCTCACTATCAATCCCGGCTCGACATCCACCAAGATAGCCGTATTCGACGACACCAATCCAATTCTTATAGAGAACATCCGCCACTCGGTAGAGGAACTCGCGCCATTTGAACTTGTATCCGACCAGTTTGAATACCGCCGCGACCTCGTGCTCGACGCACTCCGCAAAAACGACATCCCAATGCGCTTCGATGCCATCGTGGCCCGAGGCGGCCTGCTCAAACCCATCGAGGGCGGCGTATATGAAGTGAACAACGTAATGCTCGATGAAATCGAACATCCGATGCGCAATCACGCCTGCAACCTCGGATGCCGCATCGCACACGACATAGCGCAGCGTATACCCGGCTGCCGCTCGCTCACGGCCGATCCTGGCGTAGTGGACGAACTCATCGACGTGGCCCGCATATCCGGCTCTCCGATAATGCCACGCATCACCACGTGGCATGCCCTCAACCAGCGCTCTATCGCCCGCCGATACGCAGCCGAACACAATACCCGCTATGAAGACCTCAACCTCATCATAGCACACCTCGGGGGCGGTATCTCGATAGGCACTCACCTCAAAGGCCGCTGCATCGACGTGAACAACGCCTTCGACGGAGAAGGCCCATTCTCGCCCGAACGCGCCGGCTCACTGCCTCCGGGCAAGCTCATAGACCTCTGCTACTCGCAAAAATACACCAAGGAACAGCTCAAACGCCGTATCAGCGGCAACGCGGGCCTCGCCGCCCACCTCGGCACAACAGATGTGGCCGCCATCGTGGAGTCGATCAAGGCCGGTGACAAAAAGGCCGAGCTGGTGCTCAACGGCATGATATACTCCATAGCCAAATGGATAGGCGGCTCGGCCGTGGTGCTCCGCGGCAAAGTTGACGCCATCCTCCTCACAGGCGGTGTGGCATACAGCGACTATGTGGTGAAACGGCTCACCGACTACATAGACTTCCTTGCTCCCGTACACGTATATCCCGGCGAGAACGAGATGCTCGCCCTCGCCACCAACGGCCTCGGCGCCCTCAACGGCACAATAGAGATAAAAGAATACAAATAATCTTTCATAAAGGCATAAAACAGCATGGCGCCGACAACCGCACAGATTGTCGACGCCATGCTGTGAACATCCGTTTAAGACATCTCCTCAGCTTCATGCAAAATATAACAAAGGCTATTTGCTGTCTGATATCAGCATTGACATTCGTTTCCTGCTCTGATGAGAATGAGACACCCAAGCCGCCACCATCCACTGTATCTGTATCCGGCACATTGCCGGTCTTATACATAGAGACAGAGAACAATCAGCCGATTGTATCCAAAGAGCAATATATCAATGCCTCTTATTGGCTTGACCCGATGGGAAAGGATGTAGACCCTGTCGGCACGGAATCAGAGCCACTTCCAATGCAGATAAGGGGGCGGGGACATTCGTCATGGAAAGCAGCCAAGAAACCATATAAAATAAAACTCGGCAAAAAGAAGGCATTGATGGGCATGCCCGAAAACAAGCACTGGGCATTGCTGAAACCTACAGAAAACACTGTCGCCGGACTCAGGATGGGCAAACTTATGGATATGGAATGGACTCCAAGCTTCCGCCCGGTGGAGGTAATGCTGAACAACGATTATATCGGACTGTATTTCCTTACCGAAACTATCCGGATAGATAAAAACCGGGTGAATATATACGAACAGCAAGACCGGGAAACAAATCCCGAACTGATAGAGGGTGGCTGGCTCGTGGAAGTCGACAATTACCGCGATGAATGCCAGATAACCATCCCGGAATGCAACCGATGGAATCTGACCCTCCGCTACCACTCGCCGAAAGAACTGTCAAATGCCCAGCTGCAATGGCTGACACAAGAATTCAAAGCCATCAATTCGGCAATTTATTCCAATGACAAGAGTTCAACCGAATGGGAGGAATATATCGATGTGGAGAGTATGGCCCGTTTCTTCATCCTGCAGGAAGTGATGGACAATCCCGATGGTTTTCACGGAAGCTTCTATCTCCATAAGGATCTGCGCGAAAATGCCAGATGGGTTGCCGGGCCGATATGGGATGTGACATGCTACAATCGAGAAAAGACCGATTATACTTTCCGTATGAAAGTCCATTATGGATTTACACCGCACTGGATAGGAGAGATTATACGGTATGACAGCTTCTGCCAGACGGTCAAGGCTGTCTGGAACAATGTCTATCCGGATAAGCTTCATGAAATATACGAGTACATAGACACTACCGTGCTGCCTCTTGCCGAAGCCTGGAAAAATGATTGCGAAAGATGGGATGAAGATCCGACACAGACCGCACAGCTCAGATCCGGCAGGATAAAAAATGCCTTGAAACGAAACATGGAGTGGTTCAACGGACACCTGCCGGAAGGCGAACAACAGCAATGAGAGCAGCCGTTCCTAATATTCATATAAGTAGACATTGAAAGCATATCTGACAAGGGCAAAAAGTTGGCTGCAGGGAATGTCGTTCCGCACAGGTGTCATAGTGGCGATTATGTGCGTGGTGTGCTACGTGCTTTCGTTCGCACAGATGCTGCTGCCTATACCGGCTGTGGCCAAAGGTGTGCTGTGGGCAACGTTCTACGGCCTTGCCAAGGCCACTCAGTATACGGCGATAATCATACTCGGCAAAGCCGGTGTGGCGCGTATCAGGACGCTGCTGCGCCGGACGGACAAAACCTGACAGCAACAGCGCCCCTCACGGCTATACTGTGAGGGGCGCTGTGCAAGAGCCGCGAGTGGGACTCGAACCCACGACCTTTTCGTTACGAATGAAATGCTCTACCGACTGAGCTATTGCGGCCTGTCAACGCACGTGGCGTTTACTGTGCAAAGTTAGTAATTATTCTGCGAACCTGCGCTAAATGTAAGGATGATTTTTGCCTTGTCGAGCAAAATTTTGCCCATGGCAGGCTTGGATACATACGGCACGATGCTCGATACCACATAGTCGGTGGAGCCATAGTAGCCGCCCGACGAAGCGGAAGCCTCTTTATTCACCTGCACCGGCGTGAGTACAAATGTATAGTCATCGGCTGTAAGCTCGCCCTTATCTTTCTTTTCCAAGAGATCAAGAAGATAGGCACGCATCGATGAGAATGTATAGCAGTTTTTGAATGAGTCGTAGGTGGCGTAGAACGATGTCTTGTTGTCGACAAGCGAGTTTTCGGCAAAGAATTCGTCTTTTTTGTTCTTGAGTACCATCAGGATGTAAGGAGGCGGTGTGATATCGTAATCATTCTCAATCGTCTCGACCGGGATGGTCATTGTAAGGGTGTTGAGTACGCGAAGCCGGTTCTCGTACTTGTCGTATGAAGCTATCAGCTCGGGAGCCGGAAAATTCATCTCCACTTCGTAGCCGGCGGGAGCTGCGAGCACCTTGTCGCCGGCTTCGGCCATAGCTTTGAGTTCCGGGGCGATATCGTAGCGGATATTGTTGTTCACGACAACCTCGGGGGTGACCGCAAAATAGTCGCCGACATATTTTTTTGTCTCGTAACGAGCCGAGTCGGTATTATATATTTCCTTGTGATAATAAAGGCGTATGGAGGTTGTGGTAAAGTCGCTGATACGGCCTGCTCCGTACGATGACCGTATATATACACCCTTGAATATGTCGCGTGCGAATACATCCGGATCGGCGAAGACCGAGGGGTTGGCATCGTAGGCCGCAAACATTTCTTTGGCAAACGACAACGGCAATGGCATCGACACTACTATCGAAGACAATGCCTTTATCGAGTCGGGCTCGTTAATGGTTGACGCCGTATAGACGCCCGAGGCGAATTTCACAGACGGGTCATAATAGCCTTCCGGATCGAAATTGCTGTATATCGGATAGGGCAGATCCTTGGTAAGGCGGTATACGTCTATACCCATAGGCACGAGCGAATCGCCCACAAAAGCGCCACGCACCATCTGCATGAAGAGCTTCACAGAATCTATATCGTTGATTTTCATGTCGACCGTATCGAGTGCGAGCGACGGCATGAACTGCCCAACGAAGTCGCTGCGTATGCTGCCGAAACCTTTTGCATCGACACCGCCAATAAGCTGGCTTAATGTACGTGACTGCACCACGGGGTTGGGCAGAGTCTTACCTGTGACTGTGAAATTGGAGTCGACAACAATCACGATATTTTCTTCTGAAAGGGAGTTGCCGATAGACGAAGATTCGTTGCATGCCACTGCAAGAGCTGCGGCCACGGCTGCAAGTATTGTGTAAAGTACCGATTTCATTTACGGATACGGGAAATATTAGAGCGAGATATAGAATTCGCGGTAGGCATCCACATAGTCCTGCGCTCCGGGATATTCGAGCATAGGCTTACCGCTTTGGCGTGCATATTCGATAAGCGCGGGGCGCACGTTCTCCGAGCTTACAGCAATCGCATCGGCATAATCGATAGCAAGGCGGTTGAGGGCCTCGTAGTCAACCGGAACACCGGTGAGTGCCTTGAGATCCTCATCCTTGAAGCCTTCCATTTTGAGTTTTTCCACCATACGGTCATCAAATGTTCCGTCGAACGGATCATCGTAAAGGGAAAATACAATTTTGGCATTGGCAAAAGTGGGATCGTCTCCGTACACCTTTCGTATATACATAGGCGCAAGTGTTGAGATCCATCCGGTGCAATGGATTACCGAAGGTACCCAACGCAACTTCCGGGCGGTCTCAATGACTCCGCGCACAAAGAAGATCGAACGTTCGTCGTTATCGGCAAAAAGAGTCTCTGTCTCGAGGCCGTCGGCAGAATGCCGCAGGAAGTAATCATCATTATCTATAAAATACACCTGCATGCGCGAAGGCTGCAAAGTAGCCACCTTGATAATAAGCGGATGGTCGGTATCGTCAATCACAATATTGAGACCCGACAGGCGGATTACTTCATGAAGCTGATTGCGGCGCTCATTAATGCAACCGTAACGGGGCATGAATGTCCTCACTTCGATTCCGCTCTCCTGAATGCTCTGAGGCAGCATGCGGCCAAACACCGACAGAGGATCCTCGACGAGATACGGAGAGATCTTCTGCGATATATATAGCACTTTGTTTACGTCCATCGATTATACCATTTTAAGCTCGGAGCACAAACGCACCACAGGCGCATTCAGCTGCAACTTACTTTAAAACATTATTATTATGCAAAGGTACATATTTTTTTTGTTACCGGGATAATACGCTGTGCTATTTATGTTTTTTTGACACAAAAAAAAGACCCGGGCATCGGGGATGTCCGGGTCGGGATAGGGGGCGGTTACC
>CAJTMY010000040.1 GCA_910577355.1 uncultured Muribaculaceae bacterium | reverse complement strand
CAAACAGCTCGTCGATGCGTTTCAGATACTTGTCGTGGAGCTTCTGCACCTTGGCTTTTTACATGTTAAAATAATACTCTTTATGCCCGAATGTGATTTTATGAGAGTATTTTGGTTTTGTTGACCGTGATACAGGGTAATAGGAATCTCTGATTTTTAGATATCGCTGTGGCCCTTTTTCATAAACTTTACACCCCGTAAACATAGTTACTCCAATCAGGTCATATACAGTTACCATCTTTTGAATATATCGTCCGTAGTTGGGATGTTCATTAGAAGAGTCCTTATCCCTATTATCTCCTTTGACTATGGTTGTTTTTGTACTATTTTGTGTTGCAGTATGATTTGAATCCTGTTTTGTTTGCCGTTTTGAAGTAGTATTGGAGGTGGGATTGTAATTTGTAGTTTTGTATACTGAATTATTTGAAGTTCTGTTATTATCTTTTTCAATAGTTCCGAGTCCAAGACTTTTATTGATTTCGATAGTTTCAGATACGTAATTTGCGTATGAATCAATGTAGCCCTGAGTGTGTTTAGCATAAATTGCATTTATTTCTGCTGCCGTAGGTTCTCTTCCATTTATGAATGCAAAGTTTTCGATTTCAGCCTGTGCATTTTTCTGCCCTTGTTCAATAAGCTTTTGCGTTTCTTGGGCGGCGGTAAGATTGTCAAGCTGATTTCGATATTGAAGATTGCTTTGGACATCATATGCGTAAGCGCTTGATCCGTTAAGTCCCATTTCTGAAGATGTTGGGAGTGTCGGAAGGCCGTGTGTGTAGTTGTATAAAAACGCTTCGGGCGATAAATATTTATTATATTGCTCCTGAAATGACATTTTTCCGCCTTGTGAATATTGCCCGGCGCCACTGTTAGCATGTGTCTGGATATAAGCGTTTGCTCCGTTAGACAATACCCCTAGTAAAGTTTGCCCTAGGCTTGCCCATTGCCGTGAGCGAGCTTGTGCTTGTTTCTTTTTTCTTTCAGTTGCTGCGGCAGCTTGCGCAGATATATATTCATCATATATTTTTGCATGTGCTTTTTGGATTTTCTCAACTTCAGCACAGTAACCATCAATCATATCTTTGTGAAGGTTGTATAGGCTGCTTCTTTTAATTGCATGTAATTCATCGGCTAGTTTTTGGCTCCAATTTTTATTCACAGTTAATAATCTCTTTGTATTTTTTTCATTGTCAGGACTATACCAACAATAATTTATAAAAGAAGAGATTGCGCGTAAATAGAGTGCCATTGCTTTAGGGTTACCATAATTGGCGCTACGCAGTAAATATACATATGATTTGATGTCAAATGCCTTTTCTCCTGCTTTATAACTCTTGTCCACATCAAATATCAAAGCTTCTTCAGGGATGTGAGCCTCTGCGTATTTGTATAATTCTATTGAATTGAGTCCAACTCCGAGATAGTTGTCTCTTTTTGGTTGTATTTCTGATAAAACAGATATGTAAGAATTTAGTTTATTGAATGACTTATAGTCAACGATTGTTCCATATCCCCTATTTATTGCCCTGTATGTGCGTTCTTTAAGATCTTCCAATGCACTATCACCGGTTAGTGAAGCTGATACAAGCGCATCCATAAAATCGGTGTCATAAATATCTCGAAGTTCCGAGTATTCCCATTTCCTATCTTCCTTGTCGCAATAATTCAGAAAATTTCCGCTCTTAGCTAATGTAAGAAGAAAGTCATTGTTGTTGCAACGGACGAATTTAAGACTTTTCTCATGGAAATATTTTGGACTAACTACGAAACTAGAGACGTAAGTCATATAACTTTTACATTCTATCATAGATGGTCGCCCATCATAATATGGATCAAGAGTGTCGAAATACTCCATATGCCAAATCTGATAATGCGCATAATTTTTTTGGAATTGAGTGCATTTTTTAGAATAGCAGAGCTTGTAAAAATATTGAGCTGCTTTTTTGTTACTTGTTTGCCAATTTGGACTGTTATCATATATAGATAGTCCTTTTAGGAGCAAGGGATCATCAATCTTTTTGCCAACCGGAGCCAAGTAATCCTTGATCGTCTTTGTTCCACTGAAGAGGGGATTGAAATGTTCAATGTAATTGTGGACATCATTATATGAATTAAAAATGGAAGGGTCGGGGAAATTTTTTAAAGCCATCTCTCTGCTCCTTGGATAGCATGCTTTAAAAATCGCCAACCAATCTTCCTTATTTAATTCTTGATGAATAGGATGCCGTTCTAGGTAATATTTGTCAAATATAAATATATCTTTGCAAAACTTATCCCATATTGAAGGGTCAAAAGAGGCCAAATTATAGTCACATGATAAAATAAGATATGCTAATCCAAAACCTTCGTCTCCTAAAGAATAATATACGCGATTAGGATATTCGTTGTGGTTGGATAATCCTTCTCTGTTCATTTTGGACGGGCGACCGTTGAAATAGGGGTCTAACATTCCAAATTTTTCATAATGAAAAATTTGATAGCGTGCGTAATCGCACTGAGTACCGGTCGATTTTTTAACTACCTTTATAAAATGTTTTATTGCATCATCTTTTTTGCCTGCGTTGAAAAGTTCAATGCCTTTTAATAACATCGGGTCGTCGGGTAGTTCTTGATTGGTATTCATCAAATTATCCAATGGTTTTGCGCCTTTTAGATCATCCCATGTAAGGTTATGTACAAACTGTATCATTTCTTCGGAATTCTTGAATACTACTTCCGATTTCAAGTCCGTATGTGTGTGTAGGATTAAGATAACGATTGTACAGATTCTAAAAATCGATGTGTAGGAAAGGTATTGTTTAAGAGTTTTCATGGTTAAGGAAAAATCCCAATAAGAAATTATGGAGGCTGTTAAGAAAACGCGGGGACGTTCATGGCGAGACGTCCCCGCTTGTTTAGTTGATATTTATATAGTTTTACACCGTGAGGATTTCCTTCTCCTTGGCGGCAAACAGCTCGTCGATGCGTTTCAGATACTTGTCGTGGAGCTTCTGCACCTTGGCCTCGGCGTCCTTCTCCACATCCTCGGGCATGCCCTGCTTGATGGCTTTCTTGAGGCCGTCGATGGCGTCGCGGCGGGCGTTGCGCACCGATATCTTGGCCTGCTCGGCCTCGGCCTTCGACTGCTTCACCAGATTTTTGCGGCGCTCCTCGGTGAGGGGCGGTATCGACAGGCGTATCACCTCGCCGTTGTTCTCGGGGGTGATGCCGAGGTCGGAGTTGATGATGGCTTTCTCGATTTCCTTGAACATCGCCTTCTCCCACGGGGTGATGGTGATGGTGCGGGCGTCGGGCACGGCCACATTGGCCACATTGCTCAGCGGTGCCATCGAGCCGTAGTAATTCACTCGGATAGCGTCGAGAATCTTCGGATTGGCCTTGCCGGCGCGGATATGCGCCAGTGATTCGTCAAGAAAGGCCACTGCCATCTCCATCTTCTCTTCGGCGGGAGCGATATAAGTCTTGGGGTCTGTCATGATATTGGGTTTTAATTGTTGATATTCAGTCTTGCAAGGAATCTGAGCCTATGACCTTATAACCTTATGACCTTGAATTTCGGCTTGTCGAAATTCAGTATACAAGCGTTCCGATAGGCTCGCCGGCTATCACCTTGGCGAGGTTGCCGGGGGTGTCCATGTCGAATACCACGATGGGCATATGGTTCTCCTTGCACAGGGCGGTGGCGGTGAGATCCATCACGCGCAGGCCGCGGTTGTAGATCTCGTCGTAGGTGATTTCCGAGAATTTCGTGGCCGTGGGGTCTTTCTCGGGGTCGGCTGTGTAGATGCCGTCCACGCGGGTGCCCTTGAGCATCACGTCGGCCTCAACCTCCACGGCGCGGAGAGCCGAACCGGTATCGGTGGTGAAGAACGGGTTGCCCGTGCCGCCGGCAATGATGGCCACTTCGCGGCGGTTGAGCGCGTCGATGGCTTTCCACTTGCTGTATTGCTCGCCTATCGGGAACATGTTGATGGCCGTGAGCACCCGGGCCGATTGGCCGAGAGCGGTGAGCGCCGAGCACAGCGCCAGCGAGTTTATCACCGTGGCGAGCATGCCCATCTGGTCGCCCATCACGCGGTCGAAGCCCTTGGCCGCGCCGCTCAGGCCGCGGAATATGTTTCCGCCGCCTATCACGATGGCCACCTGCACGCCCGAGGAGACGATACCCTTGATTTGCTCGGCATAGCTGTTCAGACGGTCTTTGTCTATGCCGTATCCCTGATGTCCCATCAGCGATTCGCCGCTGAGTTTGAGCAGGACTCTGCTGTATTTGGTTCTCATAATTGTTCGTTTTGCCAAAATTACTATAAAATTCCGACATACCGAAATGGAATCGAAAAATTTGAAAATTTTGCGCAGCCATATCGTTTGTCCCCACACGGATTCCACGGATTTCTACAGATTGTTTGTGATTCGCTCCGGTATAGCGCCGTTGGTTGAATCGGCGCCCTGCGGGCGCCAAAACGGAGTGGGGTACTTGACCGGGCACGCCTCGTCATACAGATTCCTGTGCGGATCGGCCTCACACCGATTACACAGATTCTCACGGATTATTTTTTGGAGAGGCCTCAATAATTGAGACCCCGGATGGCAAGGCGTGCGTAGGCCGCCGATTTACTCGTAACCGCGTCCACCGGAACTTGCGGAGGTGTACGCGGACATGACGTACATAAAGAATATGGCACCCGTAGGCCGCCGATTCAACCAACGGTGCGATAACGGAGCGAATCACAAACAATCTGTGGAAATCTGTGTAATCCGTGTGGGGTACGCGCACAAAAAAAGCGCCCGCGCAATCACTGCGCAGGCGCCCTCATACTTATGTAATTTAAGCTAATGATTGTTTCGTTGTTATTCTGTCCATGTGAGATTCCATATCGACACGCGCTCCTTGTTGGTGGTGGCGCCGCCGGCGCAGTCGTTCAAGATCTCTATCGAGAAGTCGCCGGTGACGTTCACATCCATCGAGAAGTCGTAGGCCGTGAACTTCTTCCAGTCGGCCTTGGCTACGGTGACGGTCTGTGTTTTCACTATCTGGCCGCCCTGAAGGACGTTGACGGTGAACTTGGTATCGGTGGTCTCGTTGAAGGCAAAGCCGTATTTGAAGGTAAGTGTGCCGCAGCCGCCGTTGAGGGTGGGGGAGGTGAGCTTACCTGCCTTGGTGGAATTGCCGTTGAGGGTGGGGGCAAGAGTACCCGGGGCGCCGATGAATGCGAAGCGGGGATTGGTGCCGTCGCCCTCGCCGTCATAGCCGCCGAGGATGGCGCAGTTCTCGGCTGTCCAGCCTGTGCCGTTGGTGTATGTGCCGTAGCTGCTCTTGGGTTCGCCGTTGTTGAAGCTGTTGAAGTTGCCTTTAAAATCATCTTCCACCGGCGGGGTGGGAGGCGTCACTGTGCCGCCTTGGCCGTTGAGGCTCACGATGCGGCTGCCCTGTGTGAGCTGCGGGGTATTGCCCTTGTAGTTTACAAGTTTGCCGAATACCACCACTTCGTCGCCCGCCTTGATGGCGTCCTCGCTGGTAAACTTGTCGCCGTTGAAGCTATATCCGCGGAATATCGAGAATGTTGTTGCGCCGTCAGTGATGGTGTAGGTGGCGTTGCCGAAGTCAAGGCTTATCTCCGATACGGAGGCGATCTTGCCCTTCACGTAGGCTTCGACTTCCTGAGTTTCGGTAAGTCCCTTGGCTATGTCGAGGGCTGCCGTGGCGTTGTACGGATCAGCCTCGGTGCCGTTGCCTTCGGGTGTGCCTGCCGGGCCGGGAGGGGTCACCGGCTCGCCGTCGAATACGTATTCGGATGTCTCCTTGAGGCCTGCCACACCGAAGAACTTGGTGGCTGTGCCCTTGAGCGATACCAGGCGGCCGAGATTATCGGGGTTGGCCTTGAGGTTGAGAGCGCCGCGTATTGCTGCCGGCAGCTGTATGGGAATACACTTGTTGGGGTCGGTGGTGTCGGCGGTGGGGGCGAGCACCATGTTGGTCTCGGACGATGTGGAGCTTACGCCGAACTCAGCTCCCGACCAGTATTTGTCGGGTACGGAGCCCACGATGTAGCCTTTCACCCATATGCCGCTCTCGTTGAGGTCGGCACCCTTGGCGATTATCTGGCCTACGTTGTACGGTGACTCCTGAGTGCCGTTGCCGTCGGGAACGGTTGTGGAGGTCTGGCCTTCAATCGAGAATTCGCTTGTGGTGCCGTTGTTTGACAGGCCGAAGGTGCCCATCACGCTCTGGAGCGATCCGCGGATGTCGATCCGTTTCTTGTAGTTGGACGGATTGGCGAGCAGCGACTGCTTGTAGAGCGCCGAGTTCTGCGGCAGAGCCACTACGAGGCACTGAGCCACGTCGGTGCAGTCGGGATCGGGGGCTATCACCATGGTGTTGCCAAGGATGGGGCTTGCGGTCCATTCCACGTCGTCGTTGGAGGTTACGGTCTCCACCTCGGGGGCAACGGTGCCCACTATATAGCCGCGTACCCAGCCATTGCCGCCGTCGCCGTTGGCCTGCAGAGCGATGGCCTGTGCTACGGTGTAGGGGTTGCCCTGCGAGCCGCTCGGCACGGTGGGATTGCCGAAGTTCATTATCGAGGCTGCGTCGAGCAGTGTGAGCTGCCAGTCGCCGGTCTGTCCTATGGTGGCGTAGTAACCGAGAATGGCCACTATGTCGCCGCGGCCTTCGGGCACTTCCATGTTCCAGAAGTTTGCGTAGCCCGATGTGCGGATATCGATGGTATTGCCCTCGGCGTCCTGAATCTTATGCGACACGCCGCTCGAGTGGTATTCCGACAGGGTGGGGACGTCATCGGGTACGAAGGCCACATTGTTGATGCGGATAAGCTGGCTCTGCCACTTGCGCAGTTCGGCGGGGGTCACACCAAGCTCGCTGATGCTGTTGACGGTGATGGTGTCGATGGCGGCACGGTCGGGGAAACCGTTCAGCTCCATGTGGCGGCGGAAGATCTGCGGTCCCATGAATGAGGTCTCGTTGCCGTTGATCGATGAGTTGTAGCTCGGGAAGCCCACCTGCTCGAGGGCGCGGTATTTGCCGGCATGCATGCCGGTGAGATCGACCACGATCTCCTGGCCGCGACGGTAGGTGAGATAGAGGTTATAGGAGTCTATCGAGAAATTGAGCGCGGCTGTGCCGTCCTGCAATACGATGTATTTGAAACAGTTGCCGGCATAGTCCGACGATACCACATGGCCCTTCACTATGATGTGTGTGCCCTCGGTTTTCATCTCCTCGGTGCGTTGGTCGGCCGGAGTGGCATACCATTCCTTAGTGTAGACCTGCTCGCAGTAGTTGTCGGAGGTCTGCCACACCATTTCTTTGAATTCGGCGAGGGTGGTGTTGGCCTCCATGGTGGCTACGGGAGCCTCGCCCATGTTCGGCTGGTCGAAGTCGTCCTGACAGGCGGTGAACGTGCCTGCGGCCACTATCGCCATGGCGCCTATTATATATGATTTCAGAGTTTTCATTGTCTGAGATTATGTTGTATGTTCAACTTTCTTATTCGGCGAATGTGAGGTCGTTGATCTCCCACTTGTCGGTGCAGCCCGCGCCGTAGATGAAGGCTACCTGCACCTTCTTGCCTGCATAGGCGCTGATGTCGATGTCGCCCGAGTTTACGAATGTCCAGCTGTCGGTGCCGGGATAGCCGGTGAATTTCAGCACTGTCCAGTCCTTCGCGCCTTCCTCGCGGATGCCGATCTGGCATTTCTCTTTGAAGCCGCCGGTCTGGAACTTGGCCGCGTGCATGAACGACATGCTCTTATAGCCCTTGGCGGCGAGGTCGATCACGGGTGATATGGCGTAGAGATCCTCGGTCTGCGGGTCGTTCTGGCACGAGATATTGAGGTAGTACTTGCCGCTGTACGACTGCCACGACCATTTCTCGGTGCCGGTGAGAGTCCATCCCTCGGCGCCCTTGTCGCTCGTTCCGCTCAGGAATACCGAGTCGTCGACCGGAGTCTCGGGTGCGCCCTGGCCGTTGATGCTCACGATGCGGCTGCCCTGGGTGAACTGCGGTGTGTTGCCCTTGTAGTTCACAAGGTCGCCGCTTATCACCACTTCGTCGCCCACCTTGAGCTGATCCGCCGAGGTGAATTTCTCGCCATTGAGGTAGTAGCCGCGGTAAACCTGCAATGTGGCCGAGCCGTCGGTGATGGCATATGTGGCGTTGCCGAAATCGCCGGTGTCTACTTCGGTGATCGATGCCACTTTGCCCTTGGCGTAGGCTGCTTTCTTGTCACCGTCGGCGAGAGCCTTGGCTACATCAAGCGCGGCGGTCACATTATAGGGGCTTGCGGCTGTGCCTTCACCCTCGGGAGTGCCGGGGGTCGAGGGTTCGTCGGGAGTGCCGCCCTGGCCGTCGTATTTCACGAGGTAGTTGCCCTGGCCTATCTGCGGGTTGCCGTTGTAGGCCATGAGCTTGCCGAGTACAACCACTTCCTTGCCTTCCTGTATCTGGTCGGCCGAAGTGAACTTGGCATTATTGAGCCATTTGCCGCGATATACGAGCATCGATGCAGTGCCCGTGCCGTCGTTGATGGAGTAGGTGGCGTTGCCGTAGCTGCCGGTGTCCACTTCGGTTATCTGGTCGATGATGCCGGTGACATATACCTCCTTGTCGGTGACGGCGCCGGTGTTCACTATCTCCATGGCCTTGGCCACGTTGTAGGGATTGGCCGCGGTGCCGTCGCCCTTGGGCTCTACCGTCACGCCTGGCTCGTCGCTGCCGCCATCCTGTATGGGGTCGAAGCCGATGAGACCGTTCACATCATTGAGCAGTATCTGCCAGCTGGTGCGGTAGTTGCTCAGGATGCCCACCACCGAGCCGGTGCCCGTGGGCAGCAGCTTGTTGGCGAAGTCGGCATACGAGCTGTTGTATATGATGATGCGGTTGCCCTGTTCGTCGACAAGTGTGCGCGAGGTGCTGTTGCCGTTGGCCGCGAAGGGCTGGCCGGCATCCTTGAAGTGCACGCCGTCGATGCGTATCAGGCGGCCGCCGTATTGTATCAGCCCCTCGGTGCTGTTTATGGCCTCGTTGATGGTGGGAATGTCGACTGTGAGGGTATCGGCCTTGCCCTTGAAGAAGTCGATTTTCACATGGGGGCGCAGCTCGGGCATGGTGATGCGGTTCACGCCGTTGCCCACGAGTGTGCCCATCTGCATGGCGCCGTTGAAGCGGCCGATGCACAGGCCGGTCACGTCGATTGCCAGCGCCGGGCCCTGAGGATAGGCCGACGACACGGCCGCCGTGTCGATGCCTATGCATATGGCGCCGGTGGCGTCCTGAAGGTAGAGCGACTTGTATATGTTGCCCGCTGCGCAAGAGCTTGTCACGGTGCCTATGATGGTGTAGTGCGTGCCGTCCTCGGCGGTGCCTATGGTGGTGCCGTAGGCATCCTGGTCCTGCCAGTACTTCGCCTTGAGCTCGGCGATGGTTATGTTGGCCTCGGTGCCTTCCGGAAAGGTGGGCACCGCCATGGCGGGCTCTTCCCAGTTGTCCGAGCAGCTCTGCGTCATCATTGCGCCGATGGCAAGTGCCGCAAGGCCGTATATTGAAATCTTTTTCATGATTGAGAAGGATTCTTTATTCTTGTTCTTGATGTATTAGAAACGTATGCCGGCGTTGAAGAACACGCGCACACCCTGTGCGTACGAATAGCGGTTGGGATACTTGTTGCGGTCGTAGTTCTTGGTGTCGATACGGCCCTGCTGGTATGCGTAGGTCACGACATCGCGGTTGTTGAGGATGTTGTTGACGCTGAGATTGAGGTTGAGGGTGAGCTTGCTGTTGAGATAGATCACCTTGCCGATGGAGGCGTTGAGGGTGAATGCGTTCTTGAGCTTGTCCTGCACGCTCAGTTCCTTTATCTTTTCTTCGAGCAGTTCGGGGGTGGGGTACTGTGTCCACAGGTTCGGCAGCTTCTCGTGGTATGCCGGCGACAGGTTCACGTAGGCGTCGCCCTGATAGGTGCCGTTGATGTTGAAGAACCACATGCCCGGGGCGGCCCAGTCGAGGCCGAGGTTGGTGGCAAACTGCGGGGTGGAACCCACGTAGTAGTTTTTCAGATATACGGTCTGTGTCTTGTCTTCCTGCAGGCCGTTCTCATATGTATGTGTGCCCTGCGGATTGTTCTTGTACTGGAAGCGCGAGTATGTGCCTGCGAATGTGGCGGTGAGCGACGGGGTTATCTTGTACGACATACCCAGTTCCACACCCTTGTACACCTTCTTCACGCCCGAGAGCACGAAGTATGTGTAGGTGTTCACCTGCTCGTCGTAGAAGCCGGTACGCTCGATGCCGTTGTCGCTCATGGTGCCGAACAGGCTCAGGGCGCCGCGGAACCGCCGGTAGTTCCATATATAGCTCAGGTCGGCGGTGTAGATGGCCTCGTTCTCGGCGTTGGCCACCACGTCGTTCTTCACTCGGGGCATCAGGTAGATGTTGTCGGCGAGCGGGGCGCGGGTCTCATATTCGCCGCGCAGGGCTATGTAGTTGTGGCCGTCGGCCTTGAATGTGGCGCCGGCCTTGAAGCCGAGGTTGTCGAATATCTGCCACTTGCCCTTGCCGTACGAGTTCTCGGGGGCGCGGCCGTTGCGCATGTGGCCTTCGCGCTGCATCTGGGTGTGGCTCACCTTGAAGCCGTAGTTCACGTCCCAGCGGGGCAGGTTCACCTGATTCTGGAGCCAGGCGTTGAAGTTGAGCACACGGATGTTGTAGTCGTAGCCGAATTTGTCGCCCTTGTACACTCGGTGGTGGTAGGGATCGGGATAGTTGAAATTGTTCACCAGATTGTCGGGCGCGAGGGTGATGTCGCGGTCGGAGAAGGGATCGACGTCGATCCAGAACTCACCGCCGAGCAGGTCGCGCACGGTCTTGTAGTTGGCCGAGTTGGCATAGCTTGCGGCCACGCCGCCCTGCAGGGTGAGCCATGGGTTGAGGCGTGTGTTCACATACGAGTTGAGCTTGAGGTTGAGCGTGGTGTTGATACGGTTCTCGAGTATGTAGCTCGCGCCCTGCTGGTCGTTGTGGGGCAGACCCTGGTTGGTCACGTTGTTGAGCTGGTTCACCTGATATAGGTTGTCCCAGTTGATCTGAGAGAAGCTCTCGTCGTTCTTCCACAGCCAGGTATAGTACTCGCTCTGCTCGGTGGGCTCGCCGTCGTCGGTGAGGTAATACGAAGGCAGATAGCGGTAATATGTGGGATTGGGGTCGTTGGCCTTGAAATATTGCAGAGCCGAGCGGTTGTAATAGTTGTATGATACGGCTGCGGCCGTGTTCACCTGCGTGTTGCCCTTCTTGTAGAGCCAGTTGAGCATCGCGGTGGGGTCGTATGTCTCGGTGACGCGGGCCGCGCGTTTCTTGCCCTGATACCAGCCCCAGTTGGGGTTGTAGAGGTTGTTGTCCATCAGGTCGTATACCTCCTGATAGGTGGCGGTGGCGGTGGCGCGCTGTGTGGGGCCGCCCCATGCAGTGAGCACCAGCTGGTTGTTGGCGTTGAAATACTTCTCGAGCGAGAGGAAGAGGCCGCCCGAATTGTAGAATGTGCCGTCGATGACGCCTTCCTTGGCGTAGCGGGCTATGCCGCTCACGGTGAACGCCCATCCGTTCTTGTTCAGCCCCGAGGCATAGGTCACCATGCCGCGCAGCATGTAGTTGCTGTTGGTATACGACACATTGCCGTTGAAGCCTGTGGCGTAGGCATCGGTCACGGTGTTGTAGTTCACAGCGCCGCCTATGTCGCCGAAGCCGAAGTTGTTGGCCTGCAGACCTATGCCGGTGGTCTTGTTGCGGAAGGCGCGCGAGGTCATGCCCAGCAGCGACGAGAAGTTGAAGCGGCCGCGCACCAGATCGTTCATCTGCACGCCGTTCACATACACGGCCTGATACTGGCTGTCGTAGCCGCGGTAGCGGAAATACATCGGACCGAAATTGTACGATGCCGTGCTGTAGAAGATATCGTCGTTGGCGCCGGTAAGGGCGGCGATGCCCTGTGCGTTCTCATTCTCGTCCTCGAGCAGGCCCTCGTCGAATATCAGATCGTCGTTCTCGTCAAAAAAGTCGGTTTCTGATGCCGTGGGGATAAGGCGTATCACCACTTCGTCGCCGTTTACTTTCACAAGCTGTGTGTCGAAGTTGACATACGACACATTCAGGTCGTTCACATTGTCGGGAAGAGTGATTGTAAAGCTGCCGTCAGCATTGGTGGCTATGCGGTTGGAGCCGGCCGATATCAGAGCGCCTATGAGCGGCTGCTCGGTTGTGCCGTCCACAACGATACCTTTCACCGTCCGGGCATGCGCCATCAACGGCAGGATTGCCGCTATGAGCGCCGTTAGAAACAGTTTAAGTCTCATC
Organism: uncultured Muribaculaceae bacterium; assembly: GCA_910577355.1. GTDB lineage: Bacteria > Bacteroidota > Bacteroidia > Bacteroidales > Muribaculaceae > CAG-873. Next base: position 9,034 of record CAJTMY010000040.1, on the reverse strand, counting down.
GATTTTGAAAAAGGTTAATATTTATGATTTTAACTATTTTTACTGTCAGGTAGACATGCTCCGTGCACCAGTATCTCTGCTTCGGTACACTTTTAGCTTTCAAAAATACAACGAATATTCCGAATCAAGCACCCGGCCTGATTATATTTAACAAATATTAACCAACGCCACTGCGCAGATATAATTCATTAGAGCGACAGGTAGAGACGCACGGCTCGTGCGTCCGGCTTCAACCGGATGGCATATGTGCGTCACTACATCAAGACATCGGTGGAAATCTGTGTAATCCGTGTGGCAATATGCGCACGCCCTTTTTTGTAAGTGTTCGGTCTATTTATTTGAACCACATTACACGGGCTGCGCCTCCCTGAAATTCTATCAATTATCGCCTCGCGTGCAGGAACAGACCCACGGGATCGCTTTGTGTGTACGCTGCTATATAAGTAAATAAGCAGAATCGTGCATCAGCCCGACCTGCTTATATTCGTTTGGCCTGTTTAATAAGTCCTTAGTGAATCCGTCCGGCGCGGATGTCCTGCTCTATCTTATCAAAGTCGATTATCGATTCCTTGACCTGATCTTCCGGGTCGAGATATTTGTTTACGTCGACTGTGTTGCCAAAATAGCCGCGCATCATATTTATCATGTCAAGTTTGGCTTCGAGTTCAGAGTCGTAGACAGCCATTTTATCGAGTATCTTTTTGTCGGCCTTATCTTTCTTGTACACATAGATGTATTTGTGTACCGTCATATTCGTGGGCTTATGATTCTCGTCTGTTGTGTATCGCACTCCTAATCTTGACAATTTCAGATACTTGTCACTCGCAAAGTGTATAAGATAAACTGATGTCAGATGGTGAAGTCGTCTTTGTGCCGAGCCATCGCCGTCATAAAAATATTCCTCCAGATCATCGAAATTTTTCAAGTCACCAAACCACATTGACGGTTCCTGCTTGTCGACCGAAATTTTTTTGCCGATACAGATAGTCTTGTCATAGCCGGTTTCCTTGCAATACGCCTTCCACGGCCAGTAGAGCCGCGACCAACCATAAGTGGTGTTCAATAGCGCCATCGGCGAGATATAGCGGCCATTCGCAATTATGAAAGATTGATCATAGCTGTGACCCGGAAAAGCCAATGGTGCCGGCTGCCATTCGTCCGAACCGGCTATATAAGACTCATAATCCATGCAGGTCTCCTCGAAATCAACCTCCATGTACGAGCAGCTCTCTGTCGCAAGTTGATCAATGGACGTGAAATCAATCTTTCCATCCGTAATGTCCTGTGCATCTTCATCGGCCGAGCACGAGCACATCGCCACCAGCATCACGACGGCCGCTTTTGCCAGGTATTTGGTTATATTCAGTTTCATGGTTAAATATTTGGCGTTATTTTATATGCTAAGAATAAACTGTTTGAATTATACCCATCTGGTACGAGGCTTTTATAATATCCATTATTTTTACCCCAACCCCAGTTGATATAATAATATCGAGTTGATGAATGAGTTTCATCGGAGTGAAATTTCACAAAGTCTTTGTTATAGTCGAAACTCCAGATCTCAGTATAAGTATCCGTAGTACCGCCTCCACCGCCGTCCAATATCCATGCGTGGCCGTCCTTGCCATTTAAAAAACTTAACATAAGTAAAGGACTCTTCTCGACGAGATTAATAGTGCTCGTAATAGTTGGTTGAATTACTTCGCATTGATAGCCGTAGGCTACTATGCCACTGTACAATTTATCAGGATATGTATGTGTTTTTAATTCATAGTCATCCATTTTTGATTGAATTTTTGTATATACATCATACAAGAAATTTGACGTGATTGTATTACCCGGCCCTTTTAAAACCATTGAATCCCAACTGAATGTTGTTGGATAACGATAATAATACATTAGTTGGCCAAGAGCTATAGCTCCACAACCTACTGGGTATTGAATCACGTCGTTTGCATTAAAATTAAAGCCATAGAAAACTTCGTTAAATCCATTCTCTTGTTCCCAATCGGTTTTTATAACACTGCCTTTCCCATAGCCTTTGTCAAACTCTTTTTCTACGATTAGTGTAACTGCCCAATAGTCGTCCATATAATATGGATATATGCGGCCTTGCACATATGTGGCTATGGCATCTTTATCTCCCAATGATGTCGTTCCGGTATAGTCATCTATGGCGTAGACACGATATCCGTTCGCGTTCCATATATTAATGCTATCCATCATCTTTCGGGAGCACTCCATGTACTCTTCCCATGTCATATTTTTAAGTTGGCTGTGGTCTTCGGGATAATCATAAACAAGAGGTGCCGGAGTATCCTCATATCGACGCCACTGCATTGCAATTTTAGCTAAAGAATCAGTCGGCAGTGATTCCGAATCTGCGATATCGTGCATTGTATAATCCATCCAATCTTGAAGCGCTCCGGGACAGTTTTCTCCCCAAATAAAATTACCTTTATCAGCATAGGCGAGGATTGGCTGATATGTTTTCTCTGCACTAATAAGCGCAAAGCCACCGTTGTTATAGTAGTTTATACATATTATGCGGTCTTTGTCATCTTTATCTTTTAGCAAAGATATACTATATCCTTCATTAGATCTCCCGTTTGCTTTTTTGTTGAAAATATGGCTTAGAATATTCTTAACTTCTTGGGCATTAACATCATCTGTAACTTTTTGGTTTGAAGAAGATGATAAGGTTGTATCTAATGGCTCATCGCCGATTAAAAGGCAACTGTCATTGGACTGACAACTCGTTGCAAAGAAAATGATTAGCAATGCTATAAATGATAAATATTTCATGGATTGATATAAATGGCTGGTTAATGGTGGGTTATATTTAGACTTAGGTATTATATCATGCTGCAAATATACAAAATATTTTAAAAAACACAACAATTCGGTGCTAAAAAATCTTGTATTTAAAATAATTTAACATTTATAATAGATGCGTGTTGCCGTTTTACTTATGTTTTGACGCAAAACGGTAATAGAAATTGCTTATTGGTGTAATTTATCGTGTCACTTTCAGGAACGAGCGCAGGAACAGACCCGCCGCGATGAACAGCGACACCGAGAAGCTAAGTATCACCCCGTATGTCTCCATGCCCGCCGGAAAACACATCAGATACGTGGCCGGCACCCCTATCACGATATAGCTCACAAAGGCTATCCACAGCATCGGCATCACGTGCGAGGTACCGCGCAGCGCGTTGGCAAACGTTATCTGCGTGGCGTCGCCGAGCTGATACACCACCAGCGGCAGCAGCAGCGATGTGGCAAGCGTTATCACAGCCGGGTCGTTGGAGAATGCCCCCATCAGATGCCGCCCTCCGGCTACGAATATCGTGCACGACACGGTCATGAGCGCCAACATCACATGATAGCCTGCCCATGCCATATGCCGCATGCCGGCCTTCGAGCCCTCGCCGGCGGCGTTGGCCACCTTCACGGCCACTGCGCTCCCTATGCTGTAATACAGGCAGAAGCCGAGCATGCCCACTATCACGCACACCTGAAAGGCTGCCAAAGGTACGGCCCCGAGCCATCCCACGAAGACAGCTGCGGCGGTAAACGAGCCGCTCTCGAATGTCATCTGCATCGACACGGGCAGCGATGTGCGCCAAAGCAGCCTCACATCGCCCCGGCGAGAACAGCCGTGCAGCATGCCCTTGCGGTAGGCTGCGAACCGCCGTACGCACAGTAGCACGCACAGCATGGCCATCGGGCCGACGACACGGGCAGCGAGGGTGCTGAGGCCGGCTCCGAACAGACCCAATTCGGGCATGCCCCAGTGGCCGTATATCAGTGCGTAGTTGCCGGCGATGTTCAATACGTTGGTGCCCAGGATTATCCACATCGGCAGTGCCGTATTGTTGATCGAATAGCTCCATTGGGCGAACACGTTGAACACAGCAACGGGCACCATACCTATGAGGGCAAGGATATAGTAGGGCTTGATTAGCGGAATCAGCTCGACGGGTTGTCCCAGTCGCTCTACATTGAAGTAGATCACCGTCATCACTCCGAGCACTAATATGGTATACAGTGTGTTGAGCCATAGCGCCGTGCGGGTGAGCGCTCCTATGCGCTCGTGCTCGCCGCGGCCGAAGAGCGCGCCGGCAAGCGGCAGCAGGCCGTAGGTGAAGCCTATGCAGCAGAACATCGCCACGTTGAACAGATTGTTCACAAACGATGCCGACGCCAAAGCCTCGGTCGAATAGTGCCCCACCATTATGTTGTCGGCGAATCCCACCACAATAAAACCAAGCTGAGCCACCAGTATCGGCAGCCCCAGCTTGATAAGGTCGACATACGCGGGCACAAACGCCCGCATGCGTTGTAGCATATTACTGAATGTGAATTAATGACTTGGCCTTATAACCACATAACCTCCGTAAACGCGCCTTTTGTCATCTAAAAGCGCGTTTACGGGTAAGAATGTCTCAGTCTCTTGACGATCCGAAGAATCTGAGCAGGTAGAGGAACAGGTTGATGAAGTCGAGATACAGACTCAGCGCGCCCAGTGTGGCAAGGCGGCCGGTCTGCTCGGCGGGCATCATCTGCGCCATACGCTTTATCTGCTGAGTGTCCCAGGCGGTGAGGCCCACGAAGATTATCACGCCGGCTATCGAGATTATCCAGTCCATTGTCGAGCTTTGGGTGAAGATATTCACCACCGACGCGATGACAAGGCCTATCAGCGCCATGAACAGTATGTTGCCTATCTTGGTGAGATCCTGGTTGGTCGTGTAGCCGAAGATACTCATCGCGCCGAACGTGCCGGCGGTGATAAAGAACGTTTTGGCTATCGACGTCATGGTGTATACAAGAAATATGGGCGTGAGCATCAGGCCGTTGACTACCGCAAACAGATAGAACAGCCCCGTGGCCGTAGGCGACGAAAGCTTGGTGATGCCGGCCGAGATGCCGAATACCATGCCGAGCTCGAGGATAAGCATGGCCCACATGAACCAGCGGTTGGCCACATAAAACTGGATGAAAGCCTGATTGGTGGAGCAGAAAAGAGCCACCAGGGCGGTGACGAGAAGTGCGATTGTCATCTTCACGTACACTTTCTTCATGGCCGAGGCCACGGTCGACTGCAAGGTCGACGCTCCGGTGTACGAATTGTAATTGTTTACGTCGTAATTCATATTTTGATTTTAAAGAATTAGAGAGAGTGTCATGATATATAAGACATTCGACGAGCCCGAAGGTTTATGCGGACACGCATAATCACATCCTTTCGGGCACGCGGATGCCGAGCAGACCCATGGCGGCAGCCACCGTACGGGCAGTCACCTCGGTAAGCTCGAGGCGCAGCGACAGCTTGGCCGCATCCTCCTCGCGCAGTATCGGGCAGTCGTGGTAGAACTGGTTATATTCTTTCACCAGATCGTAGGCATAGTTGGCTATCAGAGCCGGCGAGTACGAGCGCCCGGCCTCGGCCACGGTCGACGGAAAATCGGTAAGGCGCTGTATCAGCGCTATCTCACGTTCGCCGGGAGTCACCTGTGAATAGTCACCTGCGGTGTGGCCGGCCTCGGCGGCGCGCCGCAGCACCGAGCGCATGCGCGCATAGGCATACTGTATGAAAGGCCCCGTGTTGCCGTTGAAGTCTATCGATTCCTCGGGGTTGAACATCATGTTCTTGCGCGGGTCGACCTTGAGCAGGAAGTATTTCAGCGCCCCCAGGCCAACTATTTCGGCCACGGCATTCTTCTCGGCATCGTTCATGCCCTGTATCTTGCCCATCTCGTCCGATACACGGCGCGCGTCGCGCACCATCGACTCCATCAGGTCGTCGGCGTCGACCACCGTACCCTCGCGGCTCTTCATCTTGCCCGAGGGCAGCTCCACCATTCCGTACGAGAAGTGCACCAAGTCCTTGCCCCATTTGAAACCGAGCTTGTCGAGCAGCAGCGACAGCACCTGGAAGTGGTAGTTCTGTTCGTTGCCCACCACATATATCATCTTGTCGATGGGATAGTCGGCAAAGCGCATTTTGGCCGTGCCGATGTCCTGTGTCATGTACACCGATGTGCCGTCGGAGCGCAGCAGCAGCTTGTGGTCGAGCCCGTCGGCCGTGAGGTCGGCCCATACCGAGCCGTCTTCCTTGCGGTACATGATGCCCTTCTCGAGGCCTTCGAGCACTTTCTCCTTGCCCTCGAGATATGTCTGCGACTCGTAATATATCTTGTCGAAGTCCACGCCCATACGCTTGTATGTCTCGCCGAAGCCGTCATACACCCAGCCGTTCATCATCTCCCACAGGCCGCGCACCTCTTTGTCGCCGGCCTCCCAGCGGCGCAGCATGTCGCGGGCCTCGGCCATCAGAGGCGAGGCCGCCTCGGCCTCCTCCTTGCTCATGCCATTCTCGTCCATCAGCTGCCGCACCTCCTCGCGGTAGTGCTTGTCGAAGGCCACATAGTAGTCGCCGATAAGATGGTCGCCCTTCACGCCCGCGCTCTCGGGAGTGGCGCCGTCGCCCCACTTCTGCCATGCGAGCATCGACTTGCATATATGTATGCCGCGGTCGTTCACGATGTTGGTCTTCACCACCCGGTTGCCGCAGGCTTTCAGTATCTCGGCGAGCGAATAGCCCAGCAGATTGTTGCGCACGTGGCCCAGATGAAGGGGCTTGTTGGTGTTGGGCGACGAATACTCCACCATCACGAGCGGCGAGTTTTCGTCGGCCTTCCGGAATCCGTAGTCCTTGTCGGCGGCGATCGATGCGAGCACGCCGTTCCAGAATGTCGGCTCTATCACCAGATTAAGGAAGCCCTTCACCACATTGTAGCGAGCCACAGCCGGTTCGTTGGCCTCGAGCCACGCGCCTATCTCGGCGCCAACCGCCTCGGGACTCTTGCGGGCGGCCTTCACCCATGGAAACACCACGATGGTCATATTGCCTTCAAACTCCTTGCGTGTGGCCTGCGGCACGATCGACTCCGCAGGCGTGTCGATGCCGTACAGCTCCTTTACTGCGCGGCTCACAGCCGCCGATATTATCTTATCTACTGACATATTCCTTTTGATTTTAGGGCACAAAGATACGAATAAGTCGAGAGCAAAACAAAATTTATTTTAGTTTTGCCGAGCATGAGTATCTTTGGCGCAGCCAACGTTACAAAAAATTCACGACGCGGCAAAACCGCCCTTAGCGGTATCTGTCTATGTCGTTGGTGCGGAAAAAAGCGTCGTTGTACCTCGCGCCCCACAGGTCGTAGCGCTCGGCCTGCCGCTCCACTTTCGACGTGAAGCGTTCGCGGTCTTTCTTGTCTTCGGGCGTCCACAGGTTTTCGGCCAGTGCCGACAGACGCGGCAGCAGGAACGTCTCCACCTTCCACGTCGTCGGTATATACTCCGTCCATATGCAGGCCTCAGCGCCCAGTACAAGATCTTCCTGCCCGGCTGTGAGCGAGTCGGGCACTATCTGGTAGTCGTAGACTTTGGCTACCGACAACGGGGCGCGTCCCAATGCACCTATCCCGGGCTGCAGGCGGCTCTCCTTTATGTTGAAGTACGACCACTCCGAGCACGCGAATATCGTCTTGTGCCCCGTGCGCACAGCCTTTCGGCCTGTCTTCGGGCGGCGCCAGTTCATTATAACGCAGTCTTTCGATATTCCGTCTTGCAGCACTTCTTCCCACGCTACCAGAGTCTTGCCCTTGCTTTCCACTATATCCTGCACATAGTGTACAAAGTGGTTTTGCAGCTCGGTCTCGTTCTGCAGCCCGTGCTTGCGCATGAATTCCTGTGTCTCCTCGCTCTCCTGCCACCATCGCTTGGCGCATTCGTCACCGCCGGTGTGGATGTATTGCCCCGGAAACAGATCGCACACCTCGCTGAATACGTTTTTCAGAAACTCGAACACCTCGGGCGTCGGTGCCAGTACATTGTTGAATTTGTTGTAGATCCCCCACGTCAAGGCGCATTTCTTGGGCTCGTCGGGCGTGGTGCTGAACTGCGGAAATGTGGCCAACACAGCCATACAGTGCCCCGGGATGTCGATTTCCGGCACCACGGTTATATGTCTTTCGGCGGCATAGCGCACCACATCGCGCACCTGGTCTTGTGTGTAGTAGCCGCCGTATGGCAGTTCCTGATACTTGCCCGGGTAAAGCCCCTGTATCTCGCCCTCACGCTTCGAGCCGATCTGCGTCAGCTCGGGATAACATTTCAATTCGAGTCTCCAGCCCTGATCGTCGGTAAGATGCCAGTGGAAATAGTTTATCTTGTGCAATGCCAGATAGTCGATGTATTTTTTTATGAACTCCGCAGGGAAGAAATGCCGAGCCACATCGAGATGCATGCCGCGGTACTCGAAACGCGGGTAGTCGGTTATGCGAACCTCGGGCAACGTTGGCAATACCCCGGCGCGCGTCGGCAGCATCTGTATCAGCGTCTGCACACCGTAGAATACCCCGGCAGCATCGTTGCCCTCGATAGTCACACCATTATCGGCGTCGACTGTAAGGACGTAGCCACCCGATGCCTCGCCGTTATTCATGTTTACTAACGACACGGCTGTCTTGCCGGAGCTCTCGCCCACATTCATAGGTATACCGAGATATCGGTCGGTATAGTCGGAGAGATACCCGGCTTCAAAGGCAATCGACTTATCCGATATCGATATGGCTCCCCCTCGGGACAATCTGTATGTGCTGTCTCCGGTCTCAACGACATCTACGGGTTCGGGTATTATGCTTATAATAGGAGGTTTTGCCGACAGAGATATTACAGCTACAAAAGCCGTTAAGGCCGCGCAGACGGTTTTCATGATATTTAGTGTTTTCTTGATAATGTGATTGACGAATCGAAATTACGAAAAAAATCCCATCTCCACAAATATTCATTGAAATCTGCCCTGCTCCGACGTAGGGGCTCGCGGCCTGCCGCGACCACCACAACGCCGCCATTCAAAGTCCGTTTTCACGGTTCACGGCATCCCCATTGCACGATTGTTAAATCTGTCACATACATGTTACATATACCTCACAATACCATGTATGCTACACTATTGTAA
>CAJTMY010000039.1 GCA_910577355.1 uncultured Muribaculaceae bacterium | reverse complement strand
TTACTCCCATGGTGGACATGAACATGCTTCTGATCACATTCTTCATGCTCTGTACCACGATGATCAAGTCGCAGACCCTGCAGATCATCCTCCCCACCAACGAAGATGTGAAAAAGGAGCAGCAGGCACAGGCCAAACAGTCTGAAGCTATCACCCTCATTCTCGATACAGAGTATGAAGGTGACAAGCCTAAAGTGGATGCCGAGACAGGCAAGACAGTACACAACATATATTACTATGAAGGTATTGCCGACACAACGTTCTCTACCCCTAAATATCTCCGTCGCGAGCAATTTATCGGTAACCAGAACCATGAGCCCCAGGGTATCCGCAAGATCCTCCGCGCCAAGAACGAACAGGTGATGGAAGAATATGAGAAACTCAAGACACAGTGGAAAAACAAGGAGATCACCAAGGAAGAGTTTGACCAGCTCGCCAAGAAAAACGCGGCCGACTCGGCAAAGACTCGTCCTGTTGTAGTGATCAAACCCGGTCCCAACACCACTTACGAGGGTCTTATCAACGCTCTCGACGAAATGCAGATCAACCAGATCTCGCGTTACTCCATCGAGCTTCCCCACCACACCGACACTGTTCTTCTCAAGCGTTACGAACAAGAACACGGCGAAACTATCATCCGCCCCACCATACGTAAGAAATGATTATTAACCTTTAACCGTTACACAGAAAATGGCAAAAGACGTTGATCTTTCATCAAAAGAGTGGTGCGACATAGTTTTTGAAGGCAAAAACAAGGATTTTGGCGCATATGAGATGCGCGAAGGTTCTACAAAGCGCCACACCCGTGCAGTTGCGATAGTCCTCGCAGGCCTCTGCGTGATACTTGTACTCCTTATACTCTCTCTTACCGGCGTGTTCTCGCGCGGCGAGGAAGAAGGCCCCGATGCTGCTATTGAGCAGGAAATGGCCACATTCCAGCCCGAAGAGATAATCGAGGAAGAAGAAATCGAGGAACAGGTCAAGTTTGAGGAACCCGAAGAGATCATCCAGCCCGAAGAAGTTGCCAACGAGCAGCGTGTCACCGAGCTTATGATCGTCGAGGACGAGAACTTCGATAAGGAAAAAGAAGTCAAGGATAAATCTGAAGTTATGGAAAACGAGGCCCAGGCCGGTGCTATGGATATCACCGAGGGTACCAATGACCTTAACAAGCAGATCGTCCGCAACGAAGTTATTGCAGAAGAACCCAAGGCTCCGGAACCTGAAAAGGTTTATACCATGGCCATGGTCGAGCAGAAACCCGAGTTCCCCGGCGGCGAAGCTGCCATGTACAAGTGGCTCGGCGACCACATCTCATATCCCGCACAGGCATCTGAAGAAGGTGTATCGGGTCGTGTTGTGGTACAGTTCGACATTACAAAGACCGGTTCGATCGAGAATGTTAAGGTAATTCGCGGTCGTCATCCGGCTCTCGACAAGGAGGCCATGCGCCTTGTGAAAGCGATGCCTAACTGGCAGCCCGGCCGTAACAACGGCCAGCCTGTAAAGGTGACATTCATTCTCCCCGTCACTTTCAAGCTCCAGAACTAATCCGCTTTTGAACTCCATAATTCGGCTGCCGGCTCCGTGCCGGCAGCTTTTTTTGTATGACAGGAGTTAAATCAGACGATATGTTGTCGTGTGTTTTATAGATAAATCGATGGGCTGTGCTGGGATTGACAGTCCGATTTATATCAGCCTGCTGATGCGGGCAAATGTGCGTCTGCCAAGGTACGACAGGAGTATACCGGCCTTGTTCTTGAGCCGCACTTGCCGGTTTATAAGCGAGCCGAGGCGATACTCCTTTATCACCTGCCAACAGCGCGACGCCGCCTCAGGCCTGCCGTTGGCGCTGGCGAGGATGAACATGTTGAAATTGGCGCTGAGTTTGCGGTCGCGCGCCGCAGGCAGCAGTGCCGGATAATTCTCGGCTATGAAAGCCTCGATGCGGTCGGTGACGTCAAGCACGTCGAGCCGCTTGTCGCTCCACACGTTTGTAATGCTTCCGGGAGTCTGGCGATAAAAATATATGTCGGCGTCGCATACGGTTATTTTATTGCATAAAAGACATATGCGGTAGAAGTAATCGAGATCTTCGTAGTAGATTCTTTCAGTAAAGCTGACTCCTTTTAATATTTTGGTCTTATATAGTTTGCCACATGCAGAATGTAGTATGATGCCGTTTTGATATAGGCTTGATTCAAGTACATCTAGCGCCGACAATAAGTTTGAATGACATTTGATTGAGTTCTTGAATTGCGCCGATGTGCCGCGATGTGAACAAGCGATGACCATATCGGTCTTATTCTGTTCGATTTTATGTAAAAGAAGCTTTAGAGCTGCTGGATGCAACATGTCGTCCGAATCAAGGAAACAAGCGTATTCTCCGACACATTTTGCGATAGCAAAATTTCTGGCGCACGAAAGTCCGCCGTTATCCACATGATACACCCTTATGCGGCGGTCGGCGGCGGCATATCGGTCGGCGATGGTGCCGGAGCTGTCGGTGGAGCCGTCGTCCACTATGATCAGCTCCCAGTCATCAAAAGTCTGTGCGAGCACGCTCTCCACGCACTCGCACAGATATTTTTCAGTATTATAGACAGGAACGATTATACTTATCATTTCACGGTAACAGTCATCGGCTCCGATTCCTGATTCACACGGCTGAGCGCTGTCACCACATATTTGCCCTTCTTGTCGGCGGCAAACGTCTTATTCCATGTCACGCCCTGTATGGCTTCGGAATTGTCAAGGTCGATCTCCTCGTCGTTGCCGAAGTAGTATACTACAAACTTCACGGCATCGTCGGCTGTACCCTTAGGTGCGCCGTTCTTCCATGAAAGTTGTCCGTCTTTGTGCTTCAGATCGCTCACCGCAGCCGGGGTGTTGGTGCTGATCCACGGATATGCCGGCGACAGAGCCACGGTGCTTTGGAATTCCTCTTTGAGCCGGTCGGATATACCTCCGTTGTTCTTGGTCACCGAATATGCCGGCCACCAGCAGTTGCCCTGTATGTTCTCGGCCGCGCGGGTGAGGTTTATCTTGTGTCGCAGTTGTGTCGGCTCGGTCGACGGGGCTATGTCGGGCTTCTTCATCGTCACGCCCACATCCTGCCCGATATACATGTGGCGACCCTCGGCGTTGCGGTTCCACCAGTCAACCAATGTTAGATACGAGGCCGCCTTGTGCTCCAGATCCCAGTATAGCTGGGGCAGCAGATAGTCTATCCATCCCTCGCGCGCCCACAGCAGCACGTCGGCATACAGGGCGTCGTAGTTCTGCAGGCCGTTGGTCTCCGAGCCGCGCGGATCGGTCGATTTGTTGCGCCATATCCCGAAGGGGCTGATGCCGAATATCACCCACGGCTTCGATGCCGCGATCTCTTTGTGCAGGCCCTCGATGAGCAGATCCACATTCTTGCGGCGCCAGTCGCCGCGATCCATCCCCTTGCCGTACTTGGCATACGATTTCGAGTCGGGGAACTCGACGTCTTTCACAGGATAAGGATAGAAATAGTCGTCAAAGTGGATGCCGTCCACATCGTAGCGGTTCACTATGTCCATCACCACATCGGTGATGAACTTGCGGCTCTCGGGCAGACCCGGATCGAAATACAGCTTGCCGTCGTAGCGTACAAACCATTCCGGATGCTTGTGATATACATGTCCTTTTGGCAGGGTCTGTGTCTTGGCTGATGTGACGCGGTAGGGATTGAGCCATGCGTGCAGCTCCATGCCGCGTGCGTGAGCCTCGTCGATCATGAATTGCAGAGGATCCCATGCAGGTGCCGGCTCGGCGCCGTTGTCGGTAAGGAAACGGCTCCACGGTTCCAGCTTGCTGTAATAGAATGCATCGGCCTGCGGGCGCACCTGAAATATCACGGCATTTACACCGGCTTCCTTCAGTTTGTCGAGCTGGTCGCGCAGATATGCCTTGTTTTCGTCGGTGCTTTGGCGATGATACTGTTCTTGGAACACGGTGTGCATCCATGCTCCGCGGAATTCGCGCTTGGGGTTCTCGGCCACGGCCGATGTAGATACGGCGGCTGCGGCCAATAATGTCAGCAATAGTTTTTTCATAGATGTGATTGATGTATAAGTCATATGCAAAGGTAAGAAATATCCGTGCAAAAACAAAATACCGCAGTCACGGATTGTCCGGGTCTGTTCGGCTCGTATTCTTTAACGGCAATTATCCCTTTAAAAAATACACATTGAAAAAGGCAATGACTGTGATTTTCGTAAATAAAGCAAACGACATCGGTGCTGTGTGCAAGGATGACGTCTGTATGAAATGTGAGTGATGCCAGCGTTAGATTGTGACTTTTACTGTTTTGTTACTTATTTTCACGATGTAGAGGCCAGTTGAGAGGTTCTGGATGGCGTGTTGCGTGCCGCAATAAACGATGCGTCCTTGAATGTCATATATGGCGATTGACTCGTTGCAGCCTATACCGTTTATTGTCAGAGTGCCGTTCTCAATCGATATTTGCAGCCTGCCACCATCGGCTGTCGGCGAATCAATGCCGCCGAAATCCATCTCCTCGATGTTCTGGAAGCTGCTCCAGATCTCTGCCGCCTCGTAAGCTGTTTTACATCCCATTGGAACATATAACTTGCATTCTTGCAAAGTGGTTTCTGTAAATGTATAATCATATGCACTTGGAGGTGTGATTGCCTTACAATATATTGAAGTCAGTCCACTACAGCCGTCAAAAGCCATGTCGCCGACTATAGTTACGGAGTTGGGGATAGTGATGGAGGTAATTCCGCTACATCCATAGAACGCATAATCGCCGATGGAAAGGATTGAATTTCCTAGGGTAATGGAAGTTATGTTACTGCAGTTGCCAAAGGCTTCGTTACCGATTGCGGTTACGGAGTTAGGAATTGAAATTGATGTCAGGCCGCTGCATCCGCTGAAGGCATAGTCGCTAATCATAGTCACAGAGTTGGGGATAACCACTGATTCCTTACCCATGGGACAGCAGATTAGGTTGGAGACATCGTGATTGTATAGAACTCCATTGATTGAACTGTATGATGGATTGCCTTCAGCAACAAATATGTCTGCCAGTTTTTCGCAATTATAACAAATATTTTCTCCGATTGAAATCACAGAATAGGGAATGGATATGGAAGTCAGTCTACTGCAGTTGGAGAAGGCCTCGTTGCCGATTGCGGATACGGAGTTGGGAATTGAAATTGATGTCAGACTGCTGCATCCGCTGAAGGCATAGCCGCTTATCATAGTCACAGAGTTTGGGATAACCACTGATTCCTTACGCATGGGACAGCAGATTAGGTTGGAAGCATCGTGATTGTATAGGACTCCATTTATCGAACTGTATGACGGATTACCTTCAGCAACGAGTATATCGGCCAATTCATCACAACTGAAGAAAGCCTCCTCTCCTATGCTTGTCACTGAAGCCGGTATAGAAATGTAAGGCAGGCTGACGCAGTCAAAGAAAGCGCTTTCGCAGATAGATGTCACGGATGATGGAATATTTACCGAAGTCAGATTATGGCATGATTGGAATACCCAACCATTAATTGAGGAAATTGAGGATGGAATATCAATAGAGGTTAGTCCGATGCAATTTGAGAAAGCCCCTTTGCCAATGTTGGTGACGGAATTCGGAATATATACAGAAATCAAGTTATAACAATTCTGGAATGCCCAGTCCTGAATGGTGTTGACGGTATTGGGTATTTCAACCTTGCTTAGACTGTAACAGTCGGAGAATGCTCCTGTGCCGATTGAAGTTACAGAGTTTGGTATGACAACTGATGTTAGTTCGCTACATCCGTAGAATGTGTTATTGCCGATTTCTGTCATATCTGTCGAGAGGGTCACCGAAGCCAGTCCGGTACATTCAAAAAAAGCGCCTTCGCCAATAGATGTCACTGAATTGGGGATACTCACTGAGGTCAGGCTGACACAGTGTTGAAAGGCAATAGCCCCGATTGAAGTTGCAGAGTCCGAAATGATGATTGAGGACAAGCCTGTGCATTCGGCGAACGCATAATTTCCGATTGTGGTTACAGAGTTAGGGGTTATTACGGAGGTCAGACCGCTACATCCGCAAAACGCATAGTCACTAATGGCAGTAACGCGATATGTCTTATTGTTGTATGTGATTTCTGCAGGGATCTCTATATCACCTTTAGCGCTATTGTGAGGAATATGATTTTGGAGGTATTCGTAGGTTACTTCTACAGTAGATCCTTCAGGCAGAATGTTGTAGTATAGGCCGTTGTTTTTGAAATCGTAGGCGTATGTACTTATGCCGGTAAAGAACAACATGACAATGGCAAGTAGGGGGAATTTAAATGTTGTGGATTTCATTGATAATTGAGGATTATAAGTAAAAAACGGATTCATTCAGCCTATTCTAAGGCATGAGAGTGAAACTGTGGCAAAGATATAAAAAATATCATTGGCGGAGCTATTTTGGTGCAGGTTTTTCAAGAAATGTGTCATAAAACATTTATTTCAGCCATGAGTTCTGAAAAAATCGGCACATAGACAAGATTTATACTTGCTATATGCCGATTAAGATCCTGTTAAATAACTTTTTCAGAGCTTTCTGTCCGGGACTGCGGTATTTTTATGATTTCAATATTTTCAGAAGCACACGATTTTCAGAAACGTACGCCCAGCGACAGCACTATCGAGTTGGTGGTTTCGCTCAGGTCGGCGCGGGGTGCTTCGAGGCCGTTGTAGTCGGTGAATGCCTGATACACCGACTTGCGGTTGCGGTACACATACGCACCGTCGATATAGAACGATTTGTAGTGATACCCCAGGCCGACTGAAATAGAATTGGTGCTCTTGTTGGATGTGAATGCGGGGTTCATGCCGGCTGTGAATACCTCGATGTCGCCGTCGAGCACTTCCTGCTTGGCCGAGGTCGAGGCGTAGTTGTAACCCGCGCGCAGGCTGAAATTGGGAGTGAGGCGGTATTCAAGACCCATACGGAGTATGTTGGTACCCTTGTAGTAGGCCTTCACGTCATCGTTCACAAGGTCGTTGCTCACATAGTCGCCCCATTGGTTCTGATAGCTCGTCTTTATGTCGTTGTAGGCCTGGCGCTCATAGTCGAGGCTCACGATGGCCGAGTTGCCTATAACGGCTGCTGCTCCTACCATGAATTTCCAGGGCGCGTTCATGCGGAAATTATAATACAGATTGTCTGTCTCCTCAGTGCCCTGCAGCGGATTGTTGCGGTCTTCGGGAGCGGCGGGATTGAAGTAGCTGTAGCTTACATCTGCCATGGATGTGCTCGACAGTGAGTACCACGTGGGGGTATGCACGGCCACGCCGATGCGGAACTCGTTGATCGGCTTTATGATCACGCCCACCTTCAGGTTGAATCCTGTGCCGTTGATATTGCGGTAGTTGGTGAGTTCGAAGCCCGCGTTGCCGGTGGTCATGGTGCCGTCGGCTGTGGCTATATAGGCGTTCTCCATACTCTCGGAGTATGCCGATGTCTGGTTGAAGCTCAGGTCGGTGATGCCGAATCCTATGCCCCACATCACCGTGTTGGCGATATTGCCGCCGAAGTCGATGGCGTATTCATCCACATAGCCGGATTCGCGCACTTCCGACAGGGCATCGCCTACCGTACCGTTCTGCGACAGGCCGCGGTATGTGTTCGAACCGGTGGGATTGATCATGAACGAGCTGTACGACAATATCGACAGCCAGTCGATGTCCGAATCGAGATAGGGGTTGTAGCCTGTCTCCTTGTTGAACATCATGTCGCTTTCTTTGGCATCGGTGTATGCCGCCACATAATCGCTCAGCGATGTTGCCGCCGACGCGTTGTATGCGCGGTAGTTGCGGTCGAAGGATGCCAGACGGTTGTACGACGCGCCCCATGAGAATGTGCGCAGGATGCCGTCGAAGCGCGCGGTGCCCACATAGCCGAAGTTGTTGCAGTAGGCCTTGGTCTTCGAAGTGCCTATCTTGTTCGATCCCGTCTGGGATGTTATCTTTTTTGGCGATATATCAAGGGTCGCGCCTATCTCGCTGCGGCGGTACACGCCTATGCCGGCGGGATTCTGTGTGAGGGTCGACAGATCGCCGCCCAATGCCGTGAATGCTCCGCCCATCGACATGAATCGTGCCGTACCGCGCAGATCGGTCTGGGACAGCATATATACATCGGGTGCGCTCTGCGCCATCAGTATTGCGGGAACGGCGGCGAGTACCGCCATCATCAGCTTTCTTTTCATAGTTGAAACGTTATATGAAATTTTCAATTACTGCTTGCTTGACAATATAAAAACAAAATGGCGCAAATTGTTCAAGCGATCTGCGCCACCTGTATCGTTTTACCGTCCACGTCCGCGGGTACCTCCGCCACCGCCGCCTGTCGTGCGTCCGCCGCCCGTGCCATGGGTCGACCGTCCGCCTCCGCCTCCTGTGCTGCGGTAGCTGCCGTTCGACGACGAGCCGCTGTTCCAGTCATACGACCGGCGGGTGTTGTTGGTATTGGTGTTCACGTTGCGGTTGGAATTTCCGTTGCGGCCTCGGTTCATGTTCACGGTGCCCTGTCCGGTCGACGGGCGTGATGCAGGGGTGCCCACACCTGTACCTGGCCGTCCGTTCTGATTATAGGCCGGAGAATAAGTGCCGTTGCCGCGTGTGCCGCCCATATTGCCGGGACGGCCGCTTACCGACGATGCACCTGCACTGAACGCGCCGGGGCGTCGTCCCACGGTAGAACTTCCTCCACCGCTTGCCGGACGGTGCGGCCGCGACCCGCCGGGATTGTTGATTGCCCAGTCGTGGCCGTTGCCCCAGCCATGTCCCGGATTCCATCCGGGATGCCACGAGCCGCCCCAACCGGGACCCCAGTAGCCGGGACCCCAGGCACCGCCCCATCCCCAGCTCCATCCGGGACCCCAATAGCCCGGGCCCCATCCCCAGCTCCACGAGTACCAAGGATCATACCATCCCCAGCTCCATGTCGGGCCGTACCATGTGCCGTAATACCACGGATTATAGAATCCGTAGCTCCACGGCGAGGGGTTCACCACATATACGTTGATGTCGGTTGATGCAGGCTGCGCGTAGTACGAGTCTATGAGAGCCTGATCATTGGATCCGTTCACGATATCGCCGTTGTAGAACCGCTCCAGGCGCCGGGTATAGGCATAAGTGTCGCTGTTGGCGTCAATGCTGTCGGCCGGCACGCTGTCGGCCACCAGAAATTGCCCGCGGCGATTGTATGTGTCGACATCGACGTTCAGTCCCGCGCCCTGCGCCGTATATATGGCCGGGTCGGGATAATCCTGCACCACATTGGGCACATAATTGCTATGCCGGGCTGCCGCCTTCTTTTCGGCTTGCGCCTTCTTGTCTTTGTCTTCGTTATAGTAGATATCGTCGTAATCGTCATCGTCATAGCCTGCCGGAGCGGCCAATGTGCCGAGCGCCGTCGCGGCAAACGCTATAAGTGTGAAAGTCTTGAATAATTTCATATCGGCTTCCTTGTAGTTTGAGAGAGATTATTACCAAAAGTATACCTATAAGACAATAAAACATGTCATAAGTTTAATGCAAAAGTACACAAAATAAACATATACCCCAACATTATTGCGAATATTTAACCAATTTTGGAATAAGGTCATTAAGTGCTCCAAAGATCTTGAAGACTTTAGCCCGTTCACCTCAGCCTGTAGAGCAGGCGCCGGTATGCGCGTTTGAGTCGCCACAGTATGCCGGCGATGTTGGGCCGTCCGGTGGTTAGCGAGGAGCGGAATGCACCTGAGAAGCTGCCCTGTGTGGCGATTGTGGGATGGCACCACCAGTAGGTGATTACGCCCTCGCGCAGCAGTCGTGCGCAGGCCAGATCGATGGGTTCGTCGAGGTGCCGTGTGCGGGCATATTCGAGCATGGCGGCTGCGGCGCCTTGGTTCACGTAATATGCGCCGGCCATACGGTCGCGGTCGCCCGGATAGATATATCGTTCGGGAACAAGCCTCGAGTGCTCCACAAATCGCAGTCGCGTATCCTCATACGATATCATGGCCGGTGCGTCGCCGGCCTCTTCGAGCTCGCGTATCGATGCCTCGAATATGCGGTTGAACCGTCTGCGGTCGAGGTCTATATCATCCTCGAGGATCAGCGCGCCGGGCAGACCGCGTTCCACAATCTGCCGCATGGCTATGAGATGCTTGGTGGAACACGACAGGAAGTGCGGAGCCACGGACTGCATCCTATGAGTGAAATTTGCCTCGATCCACTCAGGTGTGAGGTCGGGAATATCTCCGTCGAGGATGTATTCGAACGGCAGACCCAGTTCGGCCATCATGCGCTCGATATGTTGTGCGCGTGCCTCGTATCCGCTGCGCACGTGCAGCACGAATATTGCCGGACTCATATGCGCTCGAATGTAGGCATCTCCACAAGTTCGGTCTTCGGAAAATGTCGCCCGAGGTAGCGGCGTATGAAGCCCAGAGTGTCTTCGGCTATTATCGCGTCGGTGTCGAAGTGGTGGTTGTATATCACATATGGCAGCTCCAGTCCGCGCGCCTTGATGGCTTCGAGCGAGAGCAGGGTGTGGTTTATCGATCCCAATACACCGTTGATTACCAGAGCTACGGGCAGCTTGCGTGATGTCGGGTAGTCGATGCTCAGAAAATCGTCGGTGAACGGCACCATAAGACCTCCGGCGCCCTCGATTATCACCACGTCGTAGCGCACTTGCAGTTTCTCGCGGCTGCGGTCTATGAGGCTTATGTCGATGTCGCGGCCGTCGATGCGTGCCGCCAGCTGTGCCGACGCCGGGTAGCTGAATATTATCGGGGCTGTGGTGTGGTCGATGTCCTCGGGCAGCAGGCCGGTGCCCATTAGGCGGCGGTGTGCCTCGATGTCCTCCGACTGCTCACGGCAGCCTGTCTGTATGAACTTCTGCGTTATCACTGTATTGCCCTCGTTCATCAGCTTGCGGGCCAGAAAGGCTGTGGCGTATGTCTTGCCGGCGTCGGTATCGATGCCGCTCAGGAATATGGTGCATTTCATCGTTTGCGTAAAATCATTATTATGGGACGGTATGTGAGGTGATAGCGTCCGTCGAGACGCATGGGATAGCGGTCTATGATGGTGCGGACGCTCACCGTGCCGCGCGACGAGCGGCTCAGCGAATTCACACCGGTGAGTTTGAGATGGCGCAGCACGTCGGCCGGAGACTCGAAGTCGAGGTCGCGCTCGTATGCCTCGAAGGCGATGATGTCGAACAGCGGCTCCGCAAGCTCCCGCCATCTCCCGGGCGTGAGCAACGGCAGGGCGTTGCCTGTGATATCGCTTATCTCGTGCATGTTGCCGCGGGTATATGTGGTGAGGAAAGCGCATCCACCGGGCCGCAGCGCGCGGTGGCAGTCGTGCACGAAACTCTCGGGCGAGTTGAACCACTGTATCGTCGATGCCGAGAATATATGGTCGAATGATGCCGCCCGCACCCGTCGCAGAGCCAGCTCGGCATCGCAGTTGGCGAAGTCATACCGCCGTCCCGGGGGCAGGCCGTCGGGCATAGGCGCGGCGAGATCCCATATCGTCATCATGGCCTCGTTTACCATCGCGGCGATCTTGCGCGTGAGGAATCCCGAGCCCGATCCTATCTCGAGCACTGCGTTGCGTGCCGCGCCTATCTCGGATGTCATGCCGTGCATGCGTATCATTTCCACAAGGCGCTCCACTGCGTCGGTCTGCACGGCGGCATGGCTGTCGTAGGTCGCCGTTCCGCTTCCGAAGCGTGTCCCCACCAGAGTCTTGTCGATGAAGTGTGCGTCGAGCAGACGGTTGAAGTCGAAGAAGTGTCCTCCCTCCTCTACCTGCACCGGCACGCCGAGCGAATTCCATGCGGTTCGTTGGTTGTGGAAGGGAAAGATGCGGTCATCCTTGCATGCGACGGCCAAGTCCCAATCTGCATGCGTCGGTGTGCTCAGAATCAGTCGGTCGGCCACGGCCTGAAGCTCATCCTTCAGTTCGGATGCCGCACGTGCCGGCTTGTGCGCGTCAAACAGCGCCATATCGGAGCGCGACGCACACATACGCCGGTAGAATTTGTTCAAAGTCAAATCGTTCAGCCCTGCGAGTGTGCCGTTGAATATCGCCTCGGGTATGCCCATGCGGTCGTCGACAGGGTATGGCGTTCCGTTCACTGCCACGCGCTTTGTGATACGGCTTTCGATAGCCTGCACTGTCTGCGATGCGGCATATACACCCATCGACCACGCCAGCAGGCATATCTCGTCGTAGCTGTCTGTGCAGCTCCAGTCGATGTGGAACGATCGGTAATCCCACACCACCATAATGTCGTAGCCCGGACGGCGTAGATGCCCGAATACCCCGGCGTCCATGCCCCAGCCAGCAAATATCAGCAGCAGTCGCGGCGACTTCTCGCTATGTATCAGTTTATATTGCATCAGAGTAGTGTCGTGAGATTTTCGATAGCCGCAATAGGTATGTCGGCCGACAGCGAGAACCGCAGCCGCTCGGTGCCCGGCGGCACGGTGGGCGTGCGTATCGGCAGCACTTTGTATCCGCTGTCGAGCAGCCGCGCCGACAGCTCCAGAGCTTTCGACGCCGAGCCTGTGATAAGCGGCCTTATGTGCGACGGCTCGCCGCCCGGTATTATGCGGGCGAGAGCATCGCCGATCGCCCGGAGCGATGCGCGGCGGCTGTCGGCTTCCAGAACCTTGTGCCACACGAATTCGCTCCACATGGCTTGTACGGGAGGCAGGGCGGTGGAGAATATCAGCGCCCGTGCCTTGTTCACAAGATACTCGCGCACTACAGGCGTCACAATGGCATATGCGCCCATCGAGGCAAGAGCCTTGCCCAGTGTACCCACAAGTATGTCCACATCGGCAAGTGTGCCGGTGCGGGCTGCTTCGCCGAGTCCACCCGGCCCGAGCACGCCCGCGGCGTGAGCCTCGTCTATATATAGCAACGCTCCGTCATGCAATTTTTTCAGTTTCGCGAGCCGTGGCAGGTCGGCACGGTCACCGTCCATGCTGTATACGCTCTCGGCGATTATCAATACCGACGCATATTCGCGTGCCTTGCCTTCGAGTATGCGTCGCAAATGGTCATAGTCGTTGTGGCGGAATCGCTCGAACGGCGCTCCCGACAGCCGTATACCGTCAATCACCGATGCATGTATGAGTTTGTCGGCCACGATGAGGGTCGACTTGTCGGCGAGCGCCCCCACGATGCCCGTGTTGGCATGGTAGCCGCTGTTGAACAGCAATGCCGCCCGTCCGTGTCCGTAGCTTTCGGCCAGTGTGCGCTCCAACGAGGAATATGCTTCCTGTCGGCCGGCCAACAGTCGCGAGGCCGACGACGTCATCGCCAGATCGGCCGGATCATACATCCCGAAGAATTCCTCACGCAGCGAGCGGTCGGCTCCAAGACCCAGATAGTCGTTGGACGACAGGTCGACAACCCCTGCCGGTGTCCCTGTGGGAATAGAGCGCAGATTGCCTGCGGCACGCAGGCCGTCGAGTGTGCTTTCAATCCGCATGGCCGGGCAATTCCTTCACAAGCCGCACCATCGCCGATGTGAGTGTGTCGAGATCATCGTCGGAGATGATGTACGCCGGCATGATATAAACATTGCGACCGAAGGGACGTATCCACACCCCGGCTTCCACACAGCGCTTCTGGAACTCGCCCACATCCACAGGCCGCTCCACCTCTATCACGCCTATCGAGCCTATCACGCGCACATCCGCTACGCCGGGCAGCTCGCGTGCCGGAGTCAGTCCGGTTTTAAGTTTTGCCTCAATATGCGCCACTCGGGTAGCCATGTCCTGCTCGTTGAGCATCTTCAGCGACTCCACGGCAATGGCACAGGCCAGCGGATTGGCCATGAACGTAGGGCCGTGCATCAGCACCCCCGCCTCGCCGCGCGATATGGTGTCGGCCACATCGCGGGTGGTGAGCACGGCGCTCATGGTGAGGTAGCCGGCCGTGAGGCCTTTGCCAACACACATTATGTCGGGCTCCACGCCCGCCCATTCCCAGGCGAACTTGCGCCCGGTGCGCCAGAAGCCAGTGGCTATCTCATCGAATATAAGCAGTATGCCGTAGCGGTCGCACAGCCTGCGCAACTCGCGCAGATACTGCGGATGATAGAACCACATGCCGCCCGCGCCCTGCACTATAGGCTCGAGGATGAAGGCGGCGATCTCCGCTGCATGTTCCTTGAACAGTTTCTCGACAGGCGCTATGTCGGCCGTATCCCATTCGCCGTCAAACCGCGACCGCGGCTGCGGCACGAAATAGCGTACCGGCAACGCCGGCCCGAACGCTCCGTGCATACCCGTCACCGGGTCGCACACGCTCATGGCGTTCCACGTGTCGCCGTGGTAGCCCGAGCGTATCGTGGCGAAGTTGGTCTTGTCATGGCTGCCCGAGGCCGATATGGCTGCCTGAACTGCCATCTTCATAGCCACCTCCACGGCCACCGACCCCGAGTCGGCATAGAATATATTGTGCATCGATGGCGGCGCGGCATCAAGCAGCAGCTTGCCGAGCTGTATGGCGGGTTCATGTGTGAATCCGCCAAACATCACATGGCTCATCTTGTCTATCTGAGCCTTTGCCGCCGCATTGATACGCGGGTTGTTGTATCCGTGAATCTCGCACCACCACGACGTCATGCCGTCGATAAGCCGGGTGCCGTCGGCCAATATAATATCCGTCCCCGCAGCACGTTCCACCTTATATGTAGGCAGTGGATCGAGTGTCGAGGTATAAGGGTGCCACAGATGTTCGCGGTCCCATATGTCATGCACTGTCGATTTCATGTGGCAAAGTTAGTTTTTTTTTGTAAATTTGCAGCGGAAAAAACGATAAACGATTCCAAAACCGAAGTTCGACGATGAACACCCTCACCCAGACAATCGCCATCAGCAAGGAGACCGTAGCCGAGATGCCCGTAGTGGAATATCCCGGAGAGATCACCCTTGTCGACACACCCGAGATGGCCCGGATGGCGTTGCGCGAGCTCACTCGCGCCCGTGTGGTGGGATTCGACACCGAAACACGTCCGTCCTTCCACCGGGGCCACATGCACAACGTCGCCCTTATGCAGCTGTCTACCGACGACCGGTGCTTCCTCTTCCGCCTCAACATACTCGGCATTTCCGAGCCGCTGCGCAGATTTCTCGAGGATCCCGAGATCATCAAGATAGGCCTTTCGGTACACGACGACTTCTCGGTGATGCGCCGTCTGGTCGACGACCTCGACCCGCAGGGATTCATCGACCTTCAGGAATATGTCAAATTCTTTCACATCAACGATATCTCCCTCCAGAAGATCTACGCCATAGTATTCAAGGAAAAAATATCCAAGAACCAGCGCCTCACCAACTGGGAGGCCTCCGTGCTCACCGAGCAGCAGCAGCGCTACGCCGCCATAGACGCCTGGGCATGTCTGCGCCTCTACCGCACATTCCGCTCGGGCAACTTTCATCCCGACGAGTCGCCATTCATAGTCGACCGCTCACAGCTGTGCCCGTCGATGAACAATCAGCTTATCGGCCCCGAAGAAGCCGCCCGCCATGCCGAGGCCATGCAAGCCGCCGAGCAGAAGCGTGTGGCCGAAGCCGAGCGCAAAGCCGCCGGCATCCCTTCCGACAAGCCCGCACGCAAGCGCGCCGCCCGCAGCAAGGAAGCCAAGGAAGCCCGCAAGGCCCGCTCCCGCAAACCCGCATCCGCCAAATCATCAAAATCTCCCCGTACCCCCAAACGATCCTCCTCTTCCGACAAATGAAAATCTCACGCGCCATACTCGTCCCCGCCATCCTGCTCGTATATCTTGCCGTGATGGCATATCTCGGTATATCCGGTCTACGCAGCGGCCAGACAACTCCAACGGCCTACACCGCCACACTCGTGGTGTCGCTCGTCGTGATAGTTCTCCTGCACTTCTTTTTAAAGAAGCGCGAACGACTGCGCCGCCAACGACTCGACGATATCAAGCGGAACTCCACAAAACAGGAATAACAAAACATAACAATATAATTTAAAATGGCTGAGAAAGCACTTCTTATCATTCTCGACGGATGGGGCATCGGCGACCACAAGCACGACGATGCCATTTTCTCCACTCCCACCCCCTATTGGGACTATCTGCTCAACACATACCCACACTCGCAGCTTCTCGCCGGCGGTGAGAGCGTCGGCCTTCCCGACGGCCAGATGGGCAACTCCGAGGTAGGTCACCTCAATATCGGTGCAGGCCGCATCGTATATCAGGATCTTGTCAAGATCAACAAGGCCATCGCCTCGGGCGCCATTCTCGACAATCCTCAGATAAAGGCCGCATACAGCTATGCCAAAGAGCATGGCAAAGGCCTGCACCTCATGGGCCTCACCTCTACCGGCGGTGTGCATTCCTCGCTCGACCACGTGTTCGCCCTGTGTGACATTGCCAAGGAATACGGCCTCGACAAGGTATATCTACACTGCTTCATGGACGGCCGTGATACCGACCCCCGCTCGGGCAAGGGCTTCATCGAGCGCCTCGACGCCCATTGCCGGCAGTCGGCCGGGCAGATAGCCTCGATCATCGGCCGCTATTACGCCATGGATCGCGACAAGCGCTGGGATCGAGTGAAGGTTGCCTACGACCTTCTCATCGAGGGTAAGGGTGAGCAGGCTACCGACCTCGTGTCCGCAATGCAGAAGAGCTACGACGAAGGCGTAACCGACGAATTCATCAAGCCCATCAACAACGCCGGTATCGACGGCACGATCAAGGAGGGCGATGTGGTTATCTTCTTCAATTACCGCAACGACCGCGCCAAGGAACTCACCGAGGTGCTCACACAGCACGACATGCCCGAGCAGGGTATGCATACCATCCCCGGTCTGCAATACTACTGCATGACTCCCTACGACTCGTCGTTCAAGGGCGTGCATATTCTTTTCGACAAGGAAGACGTAAGCAACACCCTCGCCGAATACCTGTCTTCGATGGGCAAAAAGCAGCTCCATATCGCCGAGACCGAGAAGTACGCCCACGTCACCTTCTTCTTCAACGGCGGCCGTGAGGCTCCTTTCGACTATGAGGACCGTATACTCGTCCCATCGCCCAAGGTGGCAACCTACGACCTCCAGCCCGAGATGAGCGCTCCTGAGGTGAAGGACAAACTCGTCGAAGCCATCAAGAGCGATAAGTACGATTTCATCGTGGTGAACTTCGCCAACGGTGATATGGTGGGACACACCGGTGTCTACCCCGCCATACAGAAGGCTGTGGAGACCATCGATTCGTGCCTGCACGATGTGGTGGAGGCCGCCAAGTCGATGCACGACTACGAGGTGATAATTATCGCCGACCACGGCAACGCCGACTATGCCGTAAACCCCGACGGCACTCCCAATACCGCCCACTCGCTCAATCCCGTGCCTTTCGTATATGTAACCGATAAGAAAGGCGCACGTACCGAGAACGGCGTTCTGGCCGACGTGGCTCCGTCCATCCTGCACATCATGGGCCTTCAGCAGCCCGCCGAGATGACCGGCAACGATTTGATCAAGGAATAATATCAGATACAATAAGAATCGCGCCATGCCGAGCGGCATGGCGCGATTCTTATTGTATAGTATAGTGGGAGGTTACTTCACCATCACCTTTGTGGCGCGGGTACCGGCTGTCACCAGATAGCATCCTGCGGCCACGCGGGCGCGAAGGTTACCCTTGGAGGTGGCCACAGTCTTGCCGGCCATGTCGTTTACGGTCACGTTGAGGCCTTCGGCACCTGTCACGGTGATGGTGCCGATACCGGCGGTCACTGTGACGGCGCTTACAGTTGCGTCTCCGATACCGTCGTGTGCCACGGTCACGAGAACGCGGTTGGTCGGTACGGATTCGCCGAGATTGTACATGGCGGTGACAGTATAGGTGTAATCGCCGTCCTCGGCGGGTGCGTCGGTGTGGGCGCATTCAGTTACCACGTCGGTGCTGATGCGGGTCTCGTCGCGGTATACATGGTAGCCTTGATGCTCGAGATTGGCCGTGGATGCCCCGGCGGGTACGAATGTCACGTCATCTACCATGAACATATACTGGTTGTTCGACACACAGCGTATCGCGAAGTACATGGCGCCGGCAGGCACATCGTAGCTGTATTCGGTCCATTCTGCGGGTACGTCGGTCACGGTGGCCACCGATGTGAAGTCCTCGGGTGCGAGGCCGTCGGCCGAGTAGAGGAATTCAAACGCCTCGTTGCCGTCGTATATCCACAGGCTGCGGGCAAAGAACGTTACCTTCTGCGCGTCGCCGCTAAGCTGTGGTGAGATGGCCCAGTCGTCGTTTGCGACACCTGTCGAGGGGCATACGGCTGCCAGATAACGCTCGCCGGTATGAGGCGCGAACTCGGCCGCTGTGTCGCCGTTTTGTCCGGGATCAAACACTATATATGCCTTCGGATCGCTGCATCCGGCATAGAAGTTGCCGTAGTAGTATGTCTGGGCGCCGTCGCCGTCGATGAATGTCCAGTCCTCATACAGGTCGTGCACCATGCCTTCGCCTTCCTCGAAACTTTCGGTATGCTCCTGTGCGGGGACATCTTTGGAGGGTTCGCTCCATGCGAGATTCACCTTGCCGTCCGATACTTCGGCTGTGAGTGTGCCGGGCGCGGGATATATGGGCTGTTTCACTTCCACCGTATGTGCTTCGGTGGTGTTGTCGGCCTTGTTCTCGTCGGCGTCGTAGTTGATCACGGCGCTGAATTCGACTTCATTGCCTGCGAGTGTCGACAGATTGCAGGTGAAGATGACATCCTCGGCCGCGTCGGCTGCGAGGCTCTCCACTTCCTTGCGGCTCACTTCAGTGCCGTTCTGCAGCAGTGATACGCTGAAGTTTTCGGCGGTCTTGCGACCGTTGTTCTCCACGCTAAGCGATACACCGAAGCGGTTGCCGGAATTCACCTTGGCCGGTGTGGCGAAATTGGTGGCCGACAGGTTGTGGTCGTATGTGGAGCCGATGGTGATCTTGTCGACGGGCAGATACTGGAAGTTCACGATAGTGCCGCGCAGGGCTATCACTATATTGCCTGCCTGTGCGTAATCGCTCAGATCGAGCCTGCGGCGTACCCATGTGTTCAGCGGATCATCGTCGCCGGCGGTGAGGGTGCCGGCGGACTCGAATCCATTGCCCTTGTCCACTAATACCTCAAGGATGTTGCGGTTGTGGTCGGTGTCATCGCCGAGATTGTAGATGCTTATGCCGAGCTCGGGATCCTTGCATGCCGAGAGGTCAAATTTGCCGAGCTGCAGCGTGGATGTGCCGTCCACATATTCGCAGAACATCATGGCGTAGCCGCCGTCTGCGTCTGCCGAGCCGGGGCCGGTCATGGCCGCGTCGGCATGTATCTGCCACAGCGAGTATAGGTATGTGTCGGTGATGGCGATGTCGTGGACAGCCTGTCCGCCGGCAAACGATTCCTTATATTCTGTGTATGGCTTGCCTACGGGCATTACCTGGGAGAAGCCAACGTTCGACCCCAGATAGTTGTATACCTGCACGCCCATCTGTGCGAATGTCTGTTCTCCTTCGGCGGCAATCTGCGCGGTGTAGGTGTTGCCGGATACATCGGGATTGTTGTCGATGTATTGGCCGCGGTTGAGGATGCGGTACTGAATGAACTGCGGACTCATCGGGCGCCCGTGTGTGCCTGTGGTCACAGGATCCCACGATAGGGTTACACGGCCCGTATTGCCTTCTTCCACAGCCTTTACATTCTGAGGCATGGCCGGTACGGCGAGTCCCACATATTCGATGGCCGAGGCCTCGAGGCCGGCACCGTCTTCGTTATAGGCGGTTATAACCCACTGATAGTTGCCGGGCGACCATACAGCGTCTTCGAAACTCAGCGCATCGCCGGGTTTGAAATTGTCGGTCTCCTTGGTGAAGGTTTTCACAAGCATGCCTCCGCGCACCACTTCGATGCGGTCGATGGATGTGAGCGGATCGCCGGCGGCGTCGGTCGCGGGCGCCTTGAACTCTACTATGGCGTCGAGCGCGTCATCCGGGCCGGGGGTTATCACCAGATCGGTGGCCGGACCGGGCATCGTGGCGTCCTTTATCACTATCTTCTGTACCTGCACCCAGTTGCTCTCCTCGGTGATGGCGTGTACGCCGATGTAGTATTTGCCGTCGGCTTCGGCCTCGATGATGGTTGAGAACGGAGCCTTGCTCAGCTCGGAGATGTCGGTCGGGGCTATCAGTGTGTTGGTCATGCCTCCGATTGTGGCGGAGTTGCCGGTTTTCACTTCAACCTCGGCATATGGCGGCTGCATCTGCAAGGTGCGGAATGTAAGCTCCACATAATATTTCCGGCCGCCCTTGAGGTTCACGCCCGGAGTGATGAGCCAGTCGTCCATGGCAAGGTTCTGCATGCCGTATACTGTGGCGCCTCCCATGCCGTATGTCCATGTGGTGCCGTCGTTGTTCTCGTCAAGGATGGTGAAGTCGGCCATGTTGCCCATCTGTGTGAAGTCCTCCACATAGGGTGTGGCATAGGTGCCGAGGCGCAGGGGTACGGTATTGCCGGTGCCCGATACCACATCGCCGTTCTCGGCCACCACCGTATATGTATATGTGGTGATGCTCTTGGGGATGGGCAGGTGATCGGTGACGGCGCATTCGGCGGTGTGTTCGGCCACTGTCTTGGCATCGGGGTAGCGCGTCACGGTATAGGTGATGTCGTCGGGATTGAGATAGCCGCCGTCGACGGCCTTGGTTATGGGATCCCAGCTCAGTGAGGCTGTCTCTGTGGCTTCGTCGTATTCAAGCTTCACAAGCGGTATGGCGGGTGCGCCCTTGCCTACGAATATCGTGGCCTTGGCCTGCGGGCTGTTGCCTGCATCGTTGCTCAGGGTCACGATAAATGTAGTGTTTCCGTTGGAAAAAGCCTTTACGGGTGCGTCGATACGCTCACCGTAGGCAGCCGTGCCGTTGCCCATCGGCAAGTTGTTCATTGTGAGCGACCACTTCACTTCGCCGGTGCCCTCGGCGCCGCCGAATGTCGTGGCCGGTACAGTGAACGATACCGTGCCGCTCAGCGAGCCTTCCGGGAAGTCGAGAGTGAGGTCGGCGGGCTGCTCGGGAGCGTCGTCGACGGCTATCGGCGCACCGATAAACATACCGATTACCTCCTCGTTGTCGGCGAATTCGGTTACGAGAGCCGTTTCACCGGTCGTGGGGTTCACGCTGTACAGGCCGCTGTTCAGATCGTTGCACACGCTCCACAGTATTCGGCCGCCCTTGTTGTCATACACGCCGCCGCCGAGGTATTGGGAACTTACGCCCGTAGGCGCGATCAGCTCCATATCGCCTGTCGTCTTGTCCACTGTGTACAGGTCTCCGTCCATATCGATGGCATATGCATTGCCGGCATTGTCGATAGCGCATACGCTCCACGGCTTTTCGAGGCCGCATATAGTGGTATGGGTGCCGCTCTCAAAGTCGGCGATACCGAATTCATATCCGCTTCCGTCGGCTTTCATGTACGACCCGTACACCTGATTGTCGGTGGGATCGCATGCCTGGGCCGAGGAGAACAGCGAGAAGTCTTCGAGCATCTTGTAGCCCGTGGTGGTCCATGTCGTAGTGTTGTATTTGTACAGATAGTTGTATCCGCTTGTGGCCGAGATCTGGAATTGGTACACCGTATAATATGTGCCGGCGGCTTCCACACCGCCCCATGCGTTCATCACGTTAGTCATGCCGATGCGTTCAAAGCTTTGCGAAGCACGGTAAGGCACCTTGTACATGGCACCCATGGCAGGGTTGACCTCGTTGCCGTCGCTCACAAATCCGATGAGATTGATGTCGTCTGGCGCTTTCAGAGGCCCGGTCGCCGATTTGAGGCTGAATCCGGCCTGCATGGCAGTGCCTCTCTGCTGCGGACGCAGCGTTATTGTACGTCCAGCGGCCGACTCGCCGGTCCACGGCTTTGCCTTGACGGTAAGCTCTTTGTCGTGCCCATGACTGCTAAACTCATAAGTGGCGCTTTGAGCCCAAAGGCCTGCGCCTACAAATGCTGCTGCAACAATAGTGAAGAGTTTTTTCATAAAAAAGATAAGAGGTATAGGGTTATGGCTGCTGAAGATTCCAAATCGAAGTGCAAAACATCGTGTATGGAATAATATATTCTCC
>CAJTMY010000038.1 GCA_910577355.1 uncultured Muribaculaceae bacterium | reverse complement strand
AATATATTATTCCATAC
Source organism: uncultured Muribaculaceae bacterium (assembly GCA_910577355.1). Lineage (GTDB taxonomy): Bacteria > Bacteroidota > Bacteroidia > Bacteroidales > Muribaculaceae > CAG-873. The sequence goes on along the minus strand of CAJTMY010000038.1, from coordinate 26,029 downwards.
ACGATGTTTTGCACTTCGATTTGGAATCTTCAATATTACTGCCGCAAATTTAATGATTAATTTTAAAAAACAACTAAAAATTAAATAATATTTTTCAATTAAGATTCGTTTTCAAAAAAAGCCTGCGACATCTGATCACAGGCATAAAGTTTTGGAGTAATATTGCTATTTATTCCTCTTCGGGGACGGGGATGCGGGCGGCAAGCTGGTCGTTGAGGCGGGCGAGCTGGCGTTCGAGTTTCTCGAGGGTGATCTGCAATCTGCGTTGGCGCTGCAATGCCTTGGCATAACGGTCGCTGTCGGCAAAGGCGGCAAGCTGCTTGCCTGTAAGCTTTACTGAAACTTTACCTTTTGTGCCTACAAGCTCTACCGCCACCGTTTTACCATCGGCGGCATTGATGGCATCGACAACGGGAGCCACCTGCTCCTGGCTCAGCGACATTATCTCCGAGCCTTCGACAGACACCGATTGAGCGGGAGCCGTGACCGCGTCGCCGACGCGCAGCGAGTTGAGGCCTATTCGACACCCGGCCACATTGGCCACCACAAACAGGTATCCCTCGGGGTCGACACGAGCCTGCAGGCTGGTGCTGTTCATCTCCTTGCCGGTAAAAGCTTCCTTGTCGACAAAATATCCTTCAGTACCGGCGACCTCTACCTTGCGGAACTGCGGCTGCAACGCCTCAACATCGGCCTGCACCCGCTGCAGCTGCAACTCAGCCGAGGCCAGACTGTCGCGCGTGAGATTGGCAAGCGCGGTGAGACGCACCGTCGTGCCGGCCTTGCGCTCGTCGAGGCAGTCGCGATACTTCTTGTCGAGTGTGTCGAGCACAACTATGGCAGAATCATAATCGTGCGAATCGACAAGAGTCTGAGCCTTGCCGAGCAGTTGGTTGGCGGCTTCGCGGCGGCTGTTGTCGCCGCATCCTGCGGCAGCCGCGGCAAGTATCAGGGCGACAACCGCCACTGAGGTTTTACGTGCGCTGTACATCTTTTACTCCTTTCACGGTTTTTAATTTGCGGATAAGCTGATTGAGCGACTCCTGATTCTCGATACCCACCACAATGTATCCCTGGAAGAGTCCGTCGTTGCTTTCGATAGAGATATTGCGGAGCGAAGTCGATTTCTCTTTATTTATTATGGACGTTATATTGGTGACTATGCCGATGTCGTCGCGCCCAACGATACGAAGCGTGACGCCAAACTGCGCGCCTATCTTTCCGCTCCACCGTGTATTTATCACACGATAGGGGTAACGCCGGCGTATGTTGACGGCATTGGGGCAGTCGGCTTTGTGTATCTTGATTACACCTTCGGCCGATATGAAGCCGAAGACATCGTCGCCGTAAATAGGATTGCAGCAACGGGCAAGACGGTAGTTGATGCCCTTTATGCCCTCGCCTATCACCACCACGTCGCTGTCGACCGACGAGCCGTCGGCCTCGGCAGGCGACGTCTGCATCACAAATGTCTCGGCCGACACGCTCTTTGCACCCTCCGAGGCCTTACGCTCCATATCGAGCCATGCCTCGATGACATCATTCACTTCGAGTTTTTCGACGGCGATGGCTGTATAGAAGTCGGTGATAGTCTTGTAGCCCAGCTTCTTGGCTATTCGGGATATGGCTGCGTCGTCGAGCTCTACCTTGCGGTTCTTGCACCGGCGCTGCAGCATTTCCTTGCCGAGATCTCCGGCCCGGCTCTCTATTTCCTTGAGGGTGACACGTATCTTGTTGCGGGCCTTGGAGGTGGTGACAAAGTTGAGCCAATCCTGCTTGGGCTGCTGCGACGGCGATGTCATTATCTCGACGGTATCGCCGCTTGCGAGCCGGTAGTTTATCTTCTGGTTCTTGCCGTTCACACGGCCGCCTATGCAGTGCGAGCCGAGGTTGGTGTGGATCATGAAAGCGAAGTCGAGAAGCGTCGCTCCGAGAGGCAGATTGTACAGATCGCCTTTTGGGGTGAATACAAACACCTCCTTGTCGTACACATCCATGCGCATGTTGCGCATAAGCTCGAGCGGCCCCGAATCGGCGGTCTCAAGTATGTCGCGCACGTTGTTCATCCATTGGTCAAGGCCGCCCTCGCTCTTTATGCCCTTGTATTTCCAGTGAGCCGCGAGACCTTTCTCAGCGATGAGATCCATACGGCGCGTGCGTATCTGCACCTCTACCCAGCGGTTGCCGGGACCCTTCACGGTGATATGGAGCGATTCGTATCCGTTTGACTTCGGTATCGATATCCAGTCTTTCATCCTCGACGGATTGGGCGTGAACATGTCGGTGATCAGCGAGTATGCAAGCCAGCAGTCGCTCTTCTCCTTCACGCCTTCCGAATCGAGGACGATACGGATGGCAAAGAGATCATAGATGCCGTCGAGATCGTTCTTCTGCTTCTTCATCTTGTTCCAGATCGAATATATCGACTTGGTGCGGCCCTTGATCTCGAATCTCAAGCCGGCCTCCTCGAGTTTTTTCTTCACAGGAGCGATAAAGTCGGCTATGTAAGCGTCGCGCGATGTCTTGGTCTCGTTGAGCTTGCGGGCGATACGGGTATATATGTCGCGGTTGTTGTACTTGAGCGACATGTCCTCAAGCTCGCGCTTTATGGCATAGAGTCCGAGCCGGTGTGCCAGCGGCGCGTAAAGATAGTTGGCCTCAAGCGCCACCTCGCTCACATGCATGTGGTCGGGATGATGGTTTATGGCCTTCATCAATACAAAGCGATCGACTATCATAAGGATTATCACGCGGATATCCTCGGCGAAAGTAAGCAGCAGATTGCGGAAATTCTCCGATTGCACCGACGGAGCCTTGGCATACAGATCTGAAACTTTGATGAGACCTTCCACAAGGCGCGCCACATCCTCGCCCCATTCTTCACAGAGCCGGTCGCGGTCGCGGAAGCCATGACGGCAGGGATTGAAGAACAACATGGCTATGGTCATGTTGCGGTCGGGCGCAATCTGCTCGCACAGCGCCAAAGCTATATCGAGGCTGCGGCACACAGGATTGATACCGAAGCGATCGCGATGCAGATATCCGCCACGCACCGCTTCCGCGATCTCGCGTCTTAGCCGCTCGATGTCCGTCTGGCCTATGCTGTCGCCGAGCATACGCATCAGCCGGCGATAGCTGCCGGCAATATGCGCTTTCTCTTCATCATTGAATGTCAGTAACTCCATAGTGCAAATCTTGGAAATTGTATTTGGAAACGAAAGCATTATGCCGCCGGTGCCGCTATCGGCATCCGGCGGCTTATATGTTATTCAGCAGAGGCAGGAGCTTCAGCCTCATCAGCCTCCTCTACAGGCTTCTGAGCCGACTGCATCTCTTCCTTGAAATCGGTAATGCCTGCATCAAGCAGCAAATTGTACCATTGGAAGAGCTTGCGTATATCAGAGTCGTGCACACGGTCGCGGTCAAACTCGGGGAGCACCTCACCGAAGAAAGCGCGCATCTCGACATCACCCGCAAAAGTTTTCACATCCACAGGCTTGCAGTCGGTCTTGACCTTTACAAGTTCGAGCACATCGGCCAATGGAATATCATCGCCTGTGGTATACATGGCGATATCGCCGAGCGACATCACCTTGTCGCGCGCAAAGGCAGGCATGCGCTTGCCGGTGGCTATCGATTCCACGATCAGCATGTTACGTCCCTGGCTTACCAGGCGATAGAGGCCGGGCTTGCCGGCTATTGACAATATGGTCTTTATCATTGTTTTGTATATCTTACGTTTATTTTTCGGCAAATTTACGAAATAAAGCGTAAATAAAAGGTTAAAATTCGTAACTTTGTAGTCCGAACAGGTAAATAGACTCTCAATGTGGCTTTTTTTCAAACATCTTATACAACTGCTGCTGTCGCCGTCGCGCGGATGGGAAGACATATCAGAGGCGGCACGCCCTATCGACGAGATACAGCGCACAGGATATTATCCGCTTATCGGCATTACCGCCATATCGGAGTTCCTGCGGCTGATATACGGCAACAGTCCTTCGGTCATCGACATTCTGCTGTCGGCCATAGCGGTTGGAGGCACGATGTTTGCCTCGTTGTATCTGGGACGCCTGCTGCTCGACATGACCCTGCCGAAATGCATCGACGGCCATTTCAATCCCACCAAAGTCGACTGCTTCACAACGTATCTGCTCGGTATCGACTGTCTTTTCCTTATATTCGCCAACGCCATGCCGGCGCACATGACATTCATAAACTTTCTGCCGCTGCTGTCGTTGATCATAATATTCAAGGCTGCCCAATATCTCGATATCCGCGAGGATTCTCGCCTCAACTTCACCGTTCTGGCCATCATTGCCGTGATTGTGATACCAATCGCATTGGGCTCGCTCCTGCTACTCTTCATCTGATAACTTTTCCATGGCACAGAAGCTTAAATTCAAGGAAGTAAACATAAAGAATCGCCGCGCGACATTCGACTACGCCATAACCGACACCTACACGGCGGGGATTGTGCTCACAGGCACTGAAATAAAATCGATACGCATGGGCAAAGCCTCGCTCGTCGATACATTCTGCTACATCAACAACGGCGAGGTATGGGTCAAGAACATGTACATCGCCGAATACTTCTACGGCACATACAACAACCATGCCGAGCGCCGCGACCGCAAGCTACTGCTCAACCGCAAGGAAATCCGCGAGCTGCGCAAAGACAGCGAATCGCCGGGCTACACCATCGTGCCTCTGCGCCTGTTCATATCGCAGAAAGGATATGCCAAGCTTGTCATCGGCGTGGCAAAGGGAAAGAAGGAATACGACAAGCGCCAGGCGATAAAAGAACGCGATGACAAGCGCGAACTTGCCCGCACAATGATGAAATAGGCCGGCAAATAATGAAAGACGTCTTTATAAGTTACAGCCGCAAGGACACTGCCGTCGCCGACCGCATATGCGCCGCCCTCGACCGCGCCGGCATATCCTATTTCATCGACCGACAAGGAATCGGAGGCGGCATGGAATTTCCGGAGGTGCTCGCCAACGCTATCATCGACTGCCGGGTTTTTCTGCTCCTCGCGAGTAAGAACTCCTATGCCTCACGATTCACCAACAACGAGATTGTATTCGCTTTCAACCGCAAGCCCAAAAACTCGCTACTCCCCTACCTCATCGACGACACGGAGCTGCCAGTGGCTCTCGACTTCACATTCGCAGGCATCAACCGCCGCAATATCAAGGAACATCCCATTGACACAGTGCTTGTCGACGACATCCTCAATATACTGGGTCGCAAACGTACCGAAAGCCACGCCGCAGACACCCGGCGCGAGACAAAGGCCGATGCCACGGTCGCATACGTGAAAGCAAACACACTCTACGTCGTATTCGCCCATTCGGGCAAGAAAATAAAGTTTCCACTCGACAGCATCGCAGAGCGTAAAGGGCCGGATATCGTAAAAATTCTTGGCAGGCTGAATCTCGATGAATATATTTCTGCCGACACCATATACCGACCCGGAATGGATTTTATTGAACAACATTCCGATATTCTGCGTACTGCCGACTGCATATACCTCATAGCCAACGAGATTTCCGGCGCCGCATACGGCAAGCTGCACGCGCTCGCCCAACGCAAACTCAAAGGCAAAAACGTCAGGTACGAATATGCAGCATCGTTATGCGCGTGGGGAACGGTATATTCCACCACAGACAACACACGTCGTACATATCAATACGGGCACGACCTTGTGACCGCCGAAATCGGCGATGGAATCACCGAGATAATTTCGACAGTCCGGCAGCCCGGCTACATACCGATTCCGCAAAAAGACCTGCTCAAAGGCCTTGTCCTGCGGCACGGCGTCACATCGGGGATAATCTCCGACGGATACGTTCTGCTCGACGTACTGGGCTTCGATCTATACCTGAAGCTTACAAGCAACGACAAGCCCATCCTGCTGCTCGAGAAAAGCTCGATAATTCCCTGTAAATTCAGCACCGACATCGGCTGCGTATCTTCATTCATGACATACGGGCAGCTGATGGCCGACGACACACCATTGACCGACAGCATCTGTTTGCCCGGCCACGGACAGATAGGTGTCACGGCAAACGCCAACCGAACCATCGAAAGCCGGTTTAACGACGCGCACGGCTCCATCAACCCGTCATGATAATTCTTACCTCTGTTTCCGACTCTCAATCTTCTTTTTTTTGCGCATCTTTAGAGTCGTCTCTTTTAATTTTTGCGTAACTTTGCATCACTGACTAATCACAACTCACATATCGAATCATGAACTTATTCGAAACCCTGACTCAGAAAGCGAAGGCCAACCGCCAGCGCATAGTGCTTCCCGAAGGCACCGAGTCGCGCACTCTCAAAGCCGCCGACAAGATACTCGCCGACGACATCGCCGACATCATACTCATCGGCGATCCGGATGAAATCAAGCGTATGTCGATCGAAATGGGCCTAACCCATATTCTCAAAGCTACGATCGTCGACCCTTCAGACAATCATGTCATCGACCGCTATGCCCCCCTGCTCTTCGAACTCCGCAAGCACAAAGGAATGACCGAGGAACAGAGCCGCCTCACAGCAGCCAATCCGCTCTTTCTCGGATGCCTGATGGTTAAGGCCGGCGACGCCGACGGCGAAGTGGCCGGCGCCCAGAACACCACCGGCAACGTGCTCCGCGCCGCATTTCAGGTAATCAAGACTCGTCCGGGCATCAACGTTGTGTCGGGCGCATTCCTGATGCTCCTGCCCGAAGGTCTGCCATACGGCGAGAACGGCGTACTGGTATTCGCCGACTGCGCGGTCGTACCCGACCCCAACGCTCAGGAACTCGCTCAGATAGCTGTCTGCGCAGCACAGACAGCACGCGACCTAGTGGGCGTACAACCCCGCGTGGCCATGCTCTCTTTCTCAACCAAAGGATCGGCCAAGCACGAGCGTGTCGACAAGGTGATCGAAGCCACAAAGCTCGCACACGAGATGGATCCGAACCTGCTGCTCGACGGCGAGCTGCAGGCCGACGCAGCCATCGTACCCTCCGTAGCCCACAAGAAAGCTCCGGAAAGCACACTCAGCGGCAAAGCCAACGTACTCGTATTCCCATCGCTCGAGGTCGGCAACATTGCATACAAACTCGTACAGCGCATCGGCGGCGTGGAAGCCATCGGCCCCATCCTGCAAGGACTTGCAGCCCCCGTGAGCGACCTGTCGCGCGGCTGCTTCCCGGAAGACATCTACAAAACCATCATCCTCACCTGCTGCCAGGCCATCGGTGCAAAACAGAAATAGAAAAAGACGACAATGAAAATCCTCGTAATCAACTCGGGCAGCAGCTCCGTAAAATACAAACTCATAGATACCGCCAGCGAACAGACTCTCGCCGAAGGCGGTGTGGAGAAGATCGGCCTTGCCGACGGCTTCCTCAAATACAAACGTCGCGACGGCTCAAAAGCCATACTCGAGCTCGGTCTAACCGACCACAAAGGAGCTATACAGGCCATCCTCAACATGCTCACCGACGTAAACGAAGGCTGCATCAAAAACTATGGTGAGATCGACGCTGTGGGTCATCGCGTGGTGCATGGAGCCGAGAAGTTCACCGAAAGCGTCGTGATCACTGACGAGGTGAAAGACATGATACGCCAGTGCTACGACCTCGCTCCACTCCACAACCCCGCCAACATGACCGGCATAGAGGCCATCACAGCCCTGATGCCCGATGTGCCTCAGGTAGGCGTGTTCGACACAGCGTTCCACCAGACGATGCCCGCCAAGGCATTCATGTACGCTCTGCCCTACAAATTCTACAAGGAAGACGGCGTACGCCGCTACGGCTTCCACGGCACCAGCCACCGCTATGTATCGCAGCGTGTATGCGAATTCCTCGGTGTCGACATCACCAAGCAGCGAATCATCACATGCCATGTAGGCAATGGCGGCTCAATCACAGCCGTGAAATACGGCAAGAGCATCGACACGTCGATGGGTCTCACTCCCACAGAAGGCCTTATGATGGGCACCCGCGTGGGCGATGTCGATCCCGGCGCGCTTACCTTCCTGATGCTCAAGCACAACCTCACCGCCGAGCAGCTTCAGGCAATCATCAACAAGCAGAGCGGCATGGCCGGCGTCACAGAGATATCGAGCGACATGCGCGAGATCGAAGCAGCAGTAAACGCCGGCGACGAGCGTGCCAGACTCGGCCTCGACATGTACGAGCTCCGTATCACCAAATACATCGGCGCATATGCCGCCGAAATGGGCGGAGTCGACATAATTGTGTTCACCGGCGGCGTAGGCGAGAACCAGACCGGCCTCCGCTCCTCCGTATGCGAGCCACTCGCCTTCATGGGCGTTGAAATCGACGCCGAATCCAACAAGGTACGCGGCGAGGAAGCCATAATCTCCACACCGTCGTCAAGGGTCAAGGTATGCGTCATCCCCACCGACGAAGAGCTTATGATAGCCCGCGACACCGAAGCCCTCGTGAAAAAGTAAACCCGGAAAAACATTGATCTTTATGCCCGGCTGTGATATACAGCCGGGATTTTTTGTGTAAAAAACTTAGCGTACACAACATAAGCGAACATTTTTTCGTTAAAGTAACACTATATCCATTGCCATATGGAGAAAAAGTATTAACTTTGCACGTTTTAGCATCTATTCGGTATACAAAAGAGAAATGAGACAACTAAAAATTACAAAATCAATCACCAACCGCGAGAGCGCATCGCTCGACAAATATCTGCAGGAGATTGGCCGTGAGGAACTGATCTCTGTGGAAGAAGAAGTAGAGCTCGCACAGCGCATCAAGCAAGGTGACCAGGCAGCTCTCGAAAAACTCACACGTGCCAACCTCCGCTTCGTTGTATCAGTAGCCAAGCAATACCAGAATCAGGGTCTCACGCTTCCCGACCTTATCAACGAAGGCAATCTCGGGCTGATAAAAGCCGCACGTAAATTCGATGAAACGCGTGGTTTCAAGTTCATCTCTTACGCCGTATGGTGGATACGCCAATCTATTCTTCAGGCACTCGCCGAGCAGTCGCGCATAGTGCGTCTTCCTCTCAACCAGGTAGGCTCGCTCAACAAGATCAGCAAGGCTCTCAGCAAATTCGAACAGGAAAACGAACGCCGTCCCTCAGCCGAGGAGCTCGCCGAAAGCCTCGACGTACCCGTTGAGAAAATCGCCGACACAATGAAAGTATCGGGCCGACACATTTCGGTCGACGCACCGTTTGTCGAAGGTGAGGACAACAGCCTTCTCGACGTGCTCACAAATGAAGATTCTCCCATGGCCGACGCCTCGCTCAATCAGGAGTCGTTATCCAACGAAGTCGAGCGCGCACTGCGCCAACTGCACGAACGCGAACGCGAGATTCTCAAGATGTTCTTCGGCATAGGCTGCCAGGAAATGACCCTTGAGGAAATCGGAGCCAAATTCGAGCTCACCCGCGAGCGTGTACGACAGATCAAAGAAAAGGCCATCCGCCGTCTCAAAGGCCAGAAGAGCCGATTACTAAAATCCTACTTAGGCCAATAAGACCTACGCCCGCCCAATAAGCGGGCGTTTTTCATACCATTTTGGCGAACCATGATACCGGTATTATTGTTTAAAATGAAAGATTAACAAAATATACAGATATCATGCGCATCACATATCTTGCCCACAGCGGCTTCATGGTTCAGACCGACGATGTCATCATGGTTTTCGACTACTACCGCGATCCGTCGCACTCTGTTGTCAAGGCACTAAGACATAATCAGGAAAAACCGGTGGTATTTTTCGTAAGCCACGGCCATCCCGACCACTTCAACCACGAGATATTCAATCTGGCTCAAGACCATAAGCGCGTCTACGTGCTATCGAACGACGTTCTGGTTCGCGAGACCGATCCTTCACTCGCCATACAGGGCATGAGTGTCGGCGACGAGGTCGACAATCTGCCCGGAGGCATATGTGTCAAGGCATACGGATCGACCGACAAAGGGGTAAGCTTTCGTGTCACCCTGAAAAACGGACGCACGTTGTTCCATGCCGGCGACCTCAATCTATGGCATTGGAACGAGGAATCGACCGAGCGCGAAGTGGCCGAAGCCACTGCCGAATTCAGAAAAGAACTCGGACGCATAGCCGAGGAGAACAAAAAACTCGACGTCGTATTCTTCCCCGTAGACCTACGCCAAGGCAAGGACTTCGCCTTAGGAGCCGTCGAATTTACCGAAGCTATAAAAGTCTCCGACTTTTTCCCGATGCACTTCGACGGCGACGCACAGATCGCATGCGACTTCGGAGTATATCCGTTCCACAATCAGGTCGACACGACATTCCATTGCCTGCGCGACCCGGGCCAGTCTATAAAGATAGATTATCCCACACCTCCCTCATCTCCAATTTATACTATGTCCTGATTATGAACAAAGGCTGCATTTCGGTGCAGCCTTTGTTCATATGCGTTCGCCTTTCAGATATACGGCGGCTATCGTCGGTTCTGAATACGCATGGATTATATACGGGAGCGATGGCGCATAGGATTTATAGATTATAAACGATGCATTCTTGCCTATGCTCATGGAGCCGCAGCGACCGGCAAGCCCCATGGCTGCCGCTCCGTTGATAGTGACGGCATTGAAAGCCCGCTCGGGACTCAGTTTCATCTTTATACATCCGAGCGACATTACAAACGGCATGCTTCCCGACGGCGACGAGCCGGGATTGTAGTCGGATGCAAGCGCCACCGTGCAGCCTTCGTCAACGGCCTTGCGAGCAGGGCCGTAAGGCATACCGAGGAAGAACGACGCACCCGGCAGCATAGTTGCGACAGTATCGGATGCGGCAAGTACTTTTATTTCTTCCTCGCCGATACGCTCGAGATGGTCGACCGACAGCGCGCCGTTGTCCACGCCAACCTGCACGCCGCCCGAACAATCGAGCTCATTGGCATGTATCTTTGGCTTCATGCCGTACGACGCGGCAGCCTTGAGGATACTGTCGGTCTCTTCAACCGTAAAAAAGCCTTTGTCGCAGAATACGTCCACAAAGTCGGCGCGCCCTGCCATCTGAGGCAACATATCGTCAACGACATGCCGCACATATTCGCCTTGGCGTCCGGCGTATGCACGCCCTACCGCATGCGCGCCGAGGAACGTGGCCTTGATCTCCATCATCGGAAAATCGTCGCGCAGACGCTCTATCACCCGCAACATCTTCAATTCGCCCTCGAGTGTAAGTCCGTAGCCGGTCTTTATCTCTATGGCGCCGGTTCCCATAGCCATCACCTGTCGCAGACGGCGAGCGGCCGTCGTGTATAATTCATCGTCGCTCACAGAATTGAGCAGATCCGACGAATTAAGGATACCGCCGCCGTTAGCGGCGATCTCCTCATATGATTTTCCTTCTATCTTGTCGACAAACTCGCCCGACCGGTCACCGGCCCATACGATATGCGTGTGCGAGTCGCAGAATGCAGGTATCACGATACCACCTTCGGCATCAACCACTTCATCGTTGACAGGACAACTGCGCATCTCGCCGAAGCCGGTTATCACACCGTCCTTAAAACGCAGCCATGCATTGTCGATGCAATAGACATCATCCATCTCACGGCCACGCAGGCACCGGACCGACGGGTCAAGGATGCCTGTAAGGCGTCCGATATTCGTTATGATCATGACTTGCGAAGGAATTCCACTGATTTTTCGATAAGCGGATACATCACAGTGTCATTTTCTATAAACGGCACTTCACGGCGATATTCGGCGAGCCATTCCTCCTGGCAGGGAGAAGTCTTGTACGGACGGCGGAATTCAAGAGCCTGAGCAGCATTGAAGATCTCGATGGCCAACACGCGCTCGGTGTTGAGCACCACACGGGCAAGCTTCGTGGCCGCATTGGAGCCCATCGACACATGGTCTTCCTGCCCCTGCGACGATGGTATGGAGTCGCAGCTGCACGGCCAGCATAGCCCCTTCGACTGGTTTACTATAGATGCCGCGGCATACTGCGGAATCATGAAGCCGCTGTTGAGACCGGGCTTTGCCACGAGGAACGACGGCAGACCGCGACTGCCCGATATAAGCTGATATACGCGACGCTCCGATATGCTCGACAGCTCGGTGAGCGCCACGGCAAGGAAGTCCATGGGCTGTGCGATGGGTTCGCCATGGAAATTTCCGGCCGATACTATTATGTCCTCTTCAGGGAAGACAGTAGGATTATCGGTAGGAGCGTTTATCTCTTCCTCAAGCCTTTCGAACACATAGCTATATGTATCCTTGCACGCACCGTGCACCTGCGGGATACAGCGGAACGAATACGGATCCTGCACGTGTGTCTTGGGGCGTGCGATCAGTTCGCTGCCTTCGAGCCACTTTTTCATGACGGCGGCGGTCTCTATCTGGCCACGGTGGTTGCGCACCTCGTTCACTTCCTTGCCGAATGGCTCGATACGTCCGTCAAACGCATCAAGCGATATGGCGGCGATACGGTCGGCAAGTCTCATCAGACGTTGAGTCTGAATAAGACTCCATACACCGTATGAACTCATGAACTGTGTTCCGTTGAGCAGTGCGAGGCCTTCCTTGGATTGTAATTCGATCGGTTTCCATCCCATTTCTTTCAGGACTTCGGCAGCAGGACGCAATTCGCCCTTGTACCGCACCTCGCCGAGTCCGAGCAGAGGCAGCGACATGTTGGCCAAAGGAGCAAGATCGCCCGAAGCGCCGAGCGAACCCTGCTGGCATACCTTGGGCAGAATGTCGTTATTATAAAAATCCACGAGCCGCTGCACCGTAGCGAGCTGCACGCCCGAGTTGCCGTAGCTGAGCGACTGTATCTTGAGCAGCAGCATAAGGCGCACTATCCCGTCGGGCACAGGCTCGCCGACGCTGCACGAGTGCGACATCACAAGATTCTTCTGCAGGGCGGCAAGCTGGTCATGGTCTATGCTGATATTGCAAAGCGAGCCAAATCCGGTGGTGATGCCGTATATAGGCTCCGACGCATTCTCCATCTTGCGGTCGAGATAGTCACGGCATGCAGTGATACGTCTCACGGCTTCATCACCGAGAGCTATCTTCATGCCTTTCTCACTTATTTCCTTTACACGGTCGATTGTGAGCCAATCGGGTGATATATGATGTACTTCCATGGTTCAGAGTATATCTTTGATAGAGTTATGAATCAGAGTGTCGTCGGCCATTTCGGGCATTGTGACCTTCAGTCCGGGGGTACGGGCCATCTCGCGTCGTATTGCATCCATAGCGCCTTTGTTGCGTCCCCACGAGCGGCGCGCTATGCCGTTGTTAACATCCCACAGCAGCATCTCGCTTATACGGCGGTCGCAGGCTTCCGAACCGTCAATCACCATGCCGAAACCACCGTTGACAACTTCGCCCCAGCCTACACCGCCGCCGTTGTGCAGCGATACCCAGGTAGCGCCGCGGAAAGCGTCGCCTATCACATTGTGGACGGCCATATCGGCTGTGAACTGCGAACCGTCGGTGATATTGGATGTCTCGCGGTAAGGCGAGTCGGTGCCCGATACGTCATGATGGTCGCGGCCGAGCACTATGGGGGCGGAAATACGTCCTTCGCGTATGGCCTTGTTGAAAGCAAGTGCTATCTTTGCGCGGCCTTCGGCATCGGCATACAGGATACGGGCCTGAGAGCCTACCACAAGGTGATTCGGGCCGGCCTCACGGATCCAGTGCAGATTGTCGGCAAGCTGTCCCTTTATATCATCGGGAGCATCTTTGAGCATATCTTCGAGCACATCGCCCGCTATGCGGTCGCTCTCTGCGAGGTCGGCGGCATCGCACGACGCGCACACCCAGCGGAAAGGCCCGAAGCCGTAGTCGAAGAAGCGCGGGCCCATGATGGCCTGCACATATGAAGGATAGCGGAATTGTCCGTCTTCGCCCATTATATCGGCACCGGCGCGCGACGATTCGAGCAGGAAGGCGTTTCCATAGTCAAAGAAGTACATGCCGCGCGACGATAGCTTGTTGATCGCATCAACCTGCCGGCGCAATGACGTTTTCACTGCCTCCTTGAAGCGCTCGGGCTCGTCGGCCATCATGCGCAGCGACTCCTCATATGTATATCCCACGGGATAGTATCCGCCAGCCCATGGATTGTGAAGCGATGTCTGATCTGAACCGAGATCGACGTGCACACCGCGCTCGGCAAGGCGCTCCCACAGGTCTACAACGTTGCCCTGGTAGGCGAGCGACACTGCCTCCTTGCTCCCCACGGCGCGGAGAGCGCGGTCGATAAGCTCATCAAGGTCGGTGTGTACCTCGTCGACCCATCCCTGCGCATGACGCTTCTCTACAGCCGCCGGATTGATTTCGGCGGTTATGCTCACCACACCGGATATCTTGGCAGCCTTGGGTTGGGCGCCCGACATGCCGCCGAGACCGGCCGACACAAACAGCATGCCGCCGATATCACCACCGGGGCGCATAGCGCGCGCCGCATTCAGCACCGTTATTGTAGTGCCGTGCACAATACCCTGCGGGCCGATATACATATACGAACCGGCTGTCATCTGGCCGTACTGCGATACACCAAGAGCATTGAACCGCTCCCAGTCGTCGGGTTTCGAATAATTCGGTATCACCATACCGTTGGTCACAACCACCCGCGGCGCGCCGGGATGCGAGGGGAACAATCCGAGTGGATGACCCGAGTACATCACGAGAGTCTGGTCGTCTGTCATCTCGCTCAGATATTTCATCACGAGGCGATACTGCGCCCAGTTCTGAAACACCGCGCCGTTACCGCCATAAGTGATAAGTTCGTGAGGGTGCTGCGCCACAGCCGGGTCGAGATTGTTCTGTATCATCATCATTATGGCCGCCGCCTGACGGGAGCGTGCGGGATATTGGTCAATGGGACGAGCATACATGTCGTAGTGCGGACGCAGACGATACATGTATATGCGGCCGTAATCGGCCAATTCGCGTGCAAACTCGGGAGCGAGCTCGGCATGCATCTTGGCAGGAAAATAACGCAGGGCGTTGCGCAGCGCGAGTTCCTTCTCGGCCAGCGTGAGGATATCCTTGCGTCGCGGAGCATGATTCACGCTGTTGTCGTACTCGCGCGGTGAGGGCAGCGGATCAGGAATCCCCGCCGTTATGTCTTTCTGAAATTTTTCGAGAGTCATAGTGAATTTTGAATCAATTATCGGTCGATGGTTTCATTTACTGTTTTAAGTATCTCGGCCCTGCGTTCCACTGCCTTAGCAGCTATGGCAGCAGCTTCAGCGGTGAGTTCATCGGCCTTGGTACGATCTTTGAGGCCGGCGGCGTTGATACGTACGTTAAGGTTCGCGCCGGCCACGGCAGCCTCGGCGGCTATGGCACCCACACCGGCGTCACTCACCGAATTGGGATTGCCGATACGAGCCATAGTATCGAGCAGGTCGAATGTATCGTATGCGGCCTTCATGGTGCGCAGAGGCACTTCTGTTGCATAAAGTGTGGCGCTCTCGAGAGCTTCGGCACGGGCGGCCTTTTCCTCGTCTGTCCCCTTTGGCATGCCGAACACGGCCATGATGCGGTTGAACGCGGCGGTATCCTCGTCGACAAGCGCCACAAGCGTATCTACGAGCTTGCGACCACGGTCGGCATAATCCGAAAATTCCTTCCAACGCTCGTCCCAACCGGGCTTGTGAG
Organism: uncultured Muribaculaceae bacterium; assembly: GCA_910577355.1. GTDB lineage: Bacteria > Bacteroidota > Bacteroidia > Bacteroidales > Muribaculaceae > CAG-873. Next base: position 10,368 of record CAJTMY010000038.1, on the reverse strand, counting down.
CCGACAGATTGGCTACCATTGTGCCCAATGCGGCGGCGAGAGCGCCCATATATGCCGATATCGAGCCGCCGCCGGGAGCGGGCGATTCGGATGCCGTCTCGTCGGCAAAACCGCGGCATGTCATATCCACAAGCTTCTTGTCATCCTTGCGGTCGGCATCAATCATATACTCGATGACCTTCTCCTCGGGCACAAATGACTTGAGTTCGTCAAGTCCCATCGATTTTATTGCTATGCGCAATATCTCGTGTTCGGGCAGACCGGTGGAGCGCTGCTGTTTCTCGAGGAAGTACCGACCTGCCTCGACAAGCGCACGCTTGGGCACAAGACCGACGATCTCTGTTCCCGTGACACGTATGCCGCGAGCGGCAGCCGCGCGGGTCACCTCGTCAAAGGCCACATGGAGGGGAGTGGCGGCTATGTCGGTTATATTCATCGATACCTGCGCGATGCCGTATTCGTCGATATACCAGCCTATCGCCTTGGTGCCTTTGAGTGTGCCGGGCTGCATGATTGTCTTGCCGTTCTCATCCTTGAGAGGTTTGCCGGTCACCTTGCCGCCCTCGCGCATCGGGCGTCCCTTCTCGCGCACGTCGAATGCGATGGCGTTGGCACGGCGTGTCGAAGTGGTATTGAGATTGAAGTTCACGGCGATAAGGAAGTCGCGGGCACCTATGGTAGTGGCGCCTGTACGGGCGGCAGCCTCGTCATACGGACGGTCGCCGAAGTCGGGGCCTTTGCCCTCATGATTCATCTTTTCGGGCAAAGCCTCATATTCACCGGCACGGCATACAGCCAGATTCTTGCGCTCGGGCTTGAAAGCGGCGGCCTCATAGCAGTATGTGGGCACGCCCAGTTCATCGGCCACACGTTCGGCGAGTTTCCGCGCCATGGCTGCGCATTCCTCGAGAGTGACGCCACTCACCGGTATCAGCGGACATACATCCGTGGCTCCCATACGCGGATGGGCGCCGTGATGCTTGCGCATATCGATAAGCTCGGCAGCTTTTCTGATGCCTGCGAACGCCGCTTCGACCACCGCTTCGGGCTCGCCGACAAAAGTCACCACCGTGCGGTTGGTGGCTTCACCGGGGTCGACATCGAGCAGCTTCACATCGGCTGCGTCAGTAATACTCTTGGTTATGGCGTCTATAACGGCGCGGTCGCGGCCCTCGCTGAAATTGGGCACACATTCGATAAGGCGTTTTTCCATGCGGAATATGTATAATGATTGTCAGGTAATAATTCCAAAAATTGAATGTGGACGGGTCAAAGCCATCGGCACTTACCCGTCCACAAAGATACAATCTTTTCCTGATTATTCAACGCATTTTCGCAAAAAAGCAAAAATTATTCATTGGGCCGCCAGCCGCCGCCAAGGGTACGGTATAGTGAGGCTACGGCAAGGTAGAGGTCGCGCACGGCGTTGCTGTAATTGATCTGCGCGTCGAAGTACCGGCGATGGGCATCAAGCACATCGATATAGTTGATTGTACCGCCGATATACTGCTTGTTGGCGAGAGTGACGTATTTGTAGGCGGCGTCGCGCAGTTGCCGGCGACTGTCTACCGTGCCTTTGGCCGAGCGATACGTCACTGCGGCGTCGGCCACCTCGGTGAACGCAGCCATCACGGCCTGTTCGTATCTGAACCGAGCCTGCTCGTATGCGGCTATCGAGGCCTTGTACTTGCGGCGATTACGGCCGAAATCGAATATAGTACCGGTTATGTTACCGAGCAGATAGGTGAACGGCGACTTGAACAGATTGGCAAAATCATCGTTCTCCCAACCGCCTGTGATGGCAAGACGCAGCTTTGGGAACTGATTGCTGTATGCCACGCCGCAGCCTTCGAGCGCGGCACGCAGATCCTGCTCGGCCGAGCGGAGGTCGGGACGGCGCTCGAGTAGTTGCGACGGCAGGCCGACAGGCATATCAAGCGACAGATTTTCCTCGAAATAATGTATGGTCATGCCATCGGGCATATCTGCCGGGAAACGGCCCATAAGCAGAGTGATGGCATTGCGTGCCATTTCGATACGCCGTTCCAGACCGGGAATAAGCGCTGCCGTCGTGGCATATTCCACCTGAGCCTGCTGATAGACGATCTCCGACGTCAAGCCGCCTTCAAAGCGTAGTCGTGCCTTCTCGCGGGCCTCATCGCGCGTAGCAAGCGTGCGGCGCACTATGTTCAGTTCGTTCTCAAGCGCCACCAGATTGAAGTATGCAGTGGCTGCCTGCGACACAAGGGTAATCTGCATGGCGCGCATATCCTCGACCGAAGCCATGAACTGTGCCGCGCTGCGACGGCGAGCGGCACTGAGACCTCCCCACAGGTCGACCTCCCAGTTGAGCGTGGCCTTGAAATCGGTCTCGACATCAAGCTTATGCGGCTCGTCGTGATAGTCGTTGGTCTCGCGCGAAGCGCCGGCAACGCCTGTCACTACCGGCATATAGCTCAGCTTGTCGACACCATAGAGCTGGCGAAGCTCCTCCACACGTGCCGCAGCCGACATAAAGTCGCGGTTGTGATCGAGAGTCTCGCGTATTATATAGCATAGAGTGGAGTCGGTATAGAATTTCCACCAATACATATCGGCCACACACAGCGAGTCGTTGACATCCATTCCGGGAACTGTCTGTACCGGCATATCGATCTGCGGTCTGGTAAGATTTTTTGTACCTGAACAGGCGGCCATGCATACAGGCAGCACGGCTGCAAGCAATATCCTTGATGCTGTCTTATGTAGTCTTTTCATTTCTTTACGAGTTTTTGTTTTTTGAGCGCGGCTATGCGGGCCTTGGCCTTATATACCGCTACAAAAAAGAAAGGAACAAACACTATGCCTGCCGTAATCGCCACAAGCATGCCGAAGAACACTCCGGTTCCGATGTCGCGGCGGGCAGCCGAGCCCGGTCCCGATGCGAACACCAACGGAAGCAGTCCGAGCATGAATGCCAGCGAGGTCATCACTATGGGACGGAAGCGCAGACGGGCCGCATTGAGTGCCGCACGGGCGGCAGACAGGCCGCTCTCCACTCCTTCTTTGGCAAATTCCACTATAAGGATGGCATTCTTGGCCACAAGGCCTACAAGCATGACGAGGCCGATCTGAAAATAGATATTATTCTCAAGGCCGCATATCCATATGCCGAGATAAGCGCCCACTCCGGCTATCGGCAACGACAGTATCACGGCTACCGGCACCAGCCAGCTCTCATAGAGAGCGGCAAGGACAAGGAACACGAATATGAAGGCCAGTCCGAGCACAAGACCGGTGTTGCCGCTCTCATGCTTCTGCTGATACGACAGGCCGCTCCATTCCACCCCGACGTTGTCGCCGAGACGTTCGTTCACGAGCCGCTGCAACGCGTCCATGGCCTGACCTGTACTATACCCTGGCGCTGCTTCGCCGGATATAGTGGCCGAATTGAACATATTGAATCGCTGTATCGTGCCGGGGCCTGTTGTGTAGCGTGTATGACCGAGTGATGTGACGGGTATCATTACGCCGCCTTCGCCGCGAACGAAAAAGAGGTTGAGATTGTCGCGGTTCTCGCGGTAAGGAGCCTCAGCCTGTATATACACACGGTATATGCGGTTGAACATATTGAAATCATTTACATATATCGAGCCGGTAAACGCCTTCATGGTCGAGAACACATCGCTGAGCGGCACTCCCTGCAACTGGGCGCGGTCGCGGTCGACATCAAAATACAACTGCGGGATATCGCTCTGCAAAGATGCCGACAGATCTGCAAACTCGGGCATTGTCGAGGCGATTGACATTATGCTGTCTGTCGCAGCCTGCAACTCGGCGTAGGTGGTTTCGCCGCGCGCTTCAAGCACCATCTCGAATCCGCCCGACGTGCCGAGGCCGGGTATGATCGGCGGCGAGAACACGTGCACGCTGCTCTCGGGATATTTGGCAAACTCCGCGCTGATGCGGCTGCGTATCTCGCCGATATCTTCTGTCTCGCGCTCCTCCCATGGCTTCAATATCACGGTAAGCGTGGCATGCGCCTGGTTGGTGCCCACACGGGGCGATGAGCCGGTGACATTGAGCACATGCTCAACATCCGGATCGGATTGAAGGTATGCCATGGCTCGCTCGGTAACCTCGCGTGTACGCTCTATGGTGGCGCCCTCGGGCAATCCGAGCTCCACGGTAAAGTAGCCCTGATCCTCGGGCGACATGAAGCTCTGCGGCATCACTCGGTTCATGAACCATATGAATATCAGTGCCAGCCCGAATGCCACATACATGCGGCGGGGCTTGTCGAGAGCCTTGCGTATACGGTGACCGTAATACTTGTTGCCACGGCCGAGCCACAGATTTATCAGGCGGAAAAATTTCGCCTTCTTTTTCAGACCTTCGGGTTGCAGCAACATGGAACACATCACCGGCGACAATGTAAGAGCCACTATAGTGGAGATAATCACCGACACTGCTATCGTGATGGTGAACTGGCGGTAAAGCTGCCCTGTTATCCCCGGCAAAAAGCTTACCGGCACAAACACCGCACATAGCACGAGCGACATGGCCACAAGCGCCGAGCCCAAATTGTCCATGGCCTTGCGGGTGGCCTCGGCAGGTGATATGCGCTCTTTGTTCATGATACGGTCGACATTCTCAACGACTACAATCGCATCATCCACCACAATGCCGATGGCGAGTATAAGGCCGAGAAGCGTGAGCATATTGAGCGAGAATCCGAATACGAGCATCACGCCGAATGTGCCTATCAATGAGATCGGCACAGCTATGACAGGAATAAGCGTGGCACGCCAGTTTTGCAGCGACAGGAACACCACCAATATAACGAGCAGCAACGCCTCGAAGAAGGTACGGTATACATGATGTATCGACTCGGATATATAAGTGGTCATGTCGAATGGTATCTCATACGTGATGCCTTCCGGAAAGTTCTCGCTTATCTCGCTCATAGCATTTTTCACGCGCTCGGCCACATCCATGGCGTTGGCGCCCGGAAGCATGGTGATGTTGAGCACGGCGGCGTTGCCACCGTCGATACCACTCTCGGTAGAATACGACGATGCCTCGAGCGACACGCGGGCCACGTCGCGCATACGTATGAGCGAGCCGTTGGTATGGGCTCGTATCACGATGTCCTCGAATTCCTTTACGCTCGACAGACGTCCGCGAGCCACGATGGGCACGGTACGGTCGATTCCTTCGTTGGGAGCCTGCCCGAGCACTCCGGCCGCCGACTCGCGGTTCTGATCCTTGAGTGCGGTCTGAAGGTCTTTCACCGTGATTCCCAGATCAGCAAGCTTGTCGGGCTGCACCCACAGCTGCATGGCATAATAGCGGCTGCCGACATTGCTTACACTGCCCACACCCGGTATACGGCGCAGAATGTCGACGACATTGAGCGTGGCATAGTTGCTGAGATATATCTCGTCAAACTTTGGGTCGTTGGACTGTATGGTGATTGTCATAAGCCTTGTGGCCGTCTCTTTTTCTACAGTGATACCGTTCTGTACTACCTCGGCCGGCAATCGGCTCTCGGCTTTCTTTATACGGTTCTGTATATCTACGGCCGCCAGTTCCGGATCAGTATCGATATCAAATGTCACTCGCGCGGTGAAACCTCCCGAGTTGGAGCTTGTGGAGCTCATGTATATCATGCCGGGGGTACCGTTGAGTTCCTGCTCTATAGGAGTAGCCACGGCCTGTGTGACAGTGGTGGCGTCGGCTCCGGGATAGCTTGCCGCGACCTTGACTATCGGCGGCACTATCTGCGGATATTGGTCGACCGGCAGCATGGCAAGACCGATACCGCCGATTATCGTGATGATAATCGACAATACAATCGAGAATACCGGATGGTCGAGAAAAAAATTCTTCTTCATTTTATCTGGGCATTAGCAGGCGTCACGGCTGCGGTGCTGTCCGATTCCGCAAATATGGGGTCGACCTTCATGCCGTGTTTCACCTTGTGATAACCTTCTGTGATAATATCCTCGCCGGTGACAAGTCCGCGTTCTATGACTATCGCATTTCCGACTTCCGGACCGGTCTCCACATATCGGCGTTCCACCACGCTGTCGGGGCGCACCACATACACATATGCCCCGCCCTTCTGTATATCGATGGCCTTGGAGGGCACCACTATGGCATCCTCGCGCACATCCATCAGCAGACGCACACGTGTCGACTCGCCTGGCAACAGGCTGTGGTCGGGATTGGGCATCTCGGCACGTACCGAGAATGTTCCGGTTTTGGGATCAACCTTGGGATCGGCAAAATCTACAAGCCCGCGGAATGGATATTCAGAGCCGTCGGCCATCGTGACTGTCACATACGGATCCCATTGGCGCGACTCGTCGCGTTGTCCAAGATTTACATTGCGTTCTTTTGATTTAAGATAATCGAGAGCCGTCATCGAGAAGTCGATACGCACTGTATCACTGTTCACGACCGTGGCAAGAAGCGATTTGCCGCCGGGGCCGACAAGCGATCCGATATCGGCCCTGCGCTCCGACACATAGCCCGATATAGGCGACTTGACGGATGTGTAGCCGAGAGTCTGTTCGGCTTCTGTAAGTGCGGCACGGCTCATGCCCACATCGGCCTTGGCCGTCTCGTAGGCGGCCTCGGCATTGTCAAGGTCGAGACGCGAGGCGGCATTCTGCTCATAAAGCGGTTTTATACGCTCGAGATCGCGCTTGGCTTTCTGCTCCACTGCCAACGCTTTGCTCAGACTGGCCCGGGCTTTCTCGAGATTGGCGCGGTAAACGGTCGGATCAATAATAAACATCGTCTCGCCTTTCTTGATGAATGTACCTTCATCGAAAAGCATTTTCTCAAGATATCCCTCTACACGTGCATGCACTTCCACAAACTGCATGGCACGGATGCGTCCCACATAGTCACCGTATATATTCACATCACGGGGTTCAACCTGCGTCACTTCCACAACCGGCAGACTCGTATGCTGTGGTTTGCTACGGAATATAAAGCAACAAGCAACCACTATAGCCGCAATCACAATCACCGATATGATAAGCCGCCGGGGAGAACGGAAAAAGGAGGCAATAAAGCCTGTAATCTTTTTTATCTGCATAATATGACGATTTTATTATCGTTTTTGCCCGTGGGCATATTTTAACCTTTACGCTGTATAACGCCCGCCGAAATATAAAAGTTGTATCAGAATACAGTTTTTATGATTTTTTACAAACTCTTTCTATATTCGGTTTGTTATGATTCCATATTCAAGAAAACGATTCATCCATTATGAAAAAACTGATATTGATAGCAATCTTCTTACTGACGGGTCATATATGTTCAAATGCTAAAAGTCTTGTTGACGTACAGAACGACTCATTGGCAACAGCATCGCGTGTCGTGACGATTGAAGGCGGCAAAGTGAGCAGTTCCCGTCCTTCCCCCGAGGCCGTGCAACGTATCACTACTTTCCTTTATGATCAATACCGCAATGCTCAGGATCCCGGAGCTCCATACTTCCTGTTCATGAGCAAGGATGAAAACCTCATGATGGGCATAGGCGGTGTGGTGCGCATGCGCGGCTGGTACGACTGGGGCAATATAATGCCCGGCAATGCATTTATACCATATCAGATACCTATTCAGCACGACCCGGCAAACAACAAAAAACTCGGTTGTACACCGGCCGGCACAGCTCTGTTCTTCCGCATAATCGGCAAGAACAATATTCTCGGCGACTATCAGGCATATATCGAAGCAAATTTCAACGGAGGTGGTTCCGAACACAATTTTCATCTTAAAAAGGCTTATGTAATGGCCCGCGATTTCACAGTCGGCTATGCGAGTTCCACGTTTCCCGACCCTGCGGCATGTCCATCCACTGTCGACGCACAGGGGCCAAACAACAAGATGGACCGTACGTCTGTACTTGTACGCTACATGCCCCGGCTGTCGGAAAATCTGCTCGCCGCAGTATCGGTCGAGAATCCACAGAGCTATATCAGCGCCGACGGGATTAACACGATGACACGCGACTCGTATATCCCCGACTTCGCCGCCATGCTGCAATACGACTGGGGACACATGTCCTCGCAGCACGTACGTCTGAGCGCCATATACCGCTCGCTGCCATACCGTAATCTTGTGAACGGCACAAACCACAACAAGGCCGGATGGGGCGTGCAACTATCTTCGGTAAACCATCCGATCGACCCGCTTACCCTTTATCTCACATTCAACTACGGTGCAGGCTATGAAGGCATGGGAGGCGATCTGCTCGTAGGCGGCTGCGACCTCATCGGCGACCCGGATCGTGCAGGATACATGTACGCACCCAGAGCATTCGGGTGGTGCGCCGGCATTCAGTACAATTTCAGGCCCAATCTGTATATGACAGTGATCGCGTCCCAGTCGCGCATGCTTCCGTCGAAGGCTATTGATCCCGACCAATACAAGTATGGGCTGCTTGGCACCGTAAATATCTTCTGGAATCCCCTTCCCCGCGTAATGCTCGGTGCTGAATTCGACATGGGCAAGCGGCAGAACTTCTCGCATGCTCACGATTATTCCCGCCGCTTTGGTATTGTCGGCCAGCTTTCTTTCTGACCACGTCCTTATGTTATGGCTCCGCAATCAGCGGTAATCATCCATCAGCTCGTTGATATTGATCTTGCCGTTGATGTATACAAGGTTGTATTCGTCATCATCTTCTCGTGATACTATAAGCAACGATTCTAGATACTCGGGGTTATCTTCGGATATATGCCCGTATATCACACATACCTCGCCATCATCCCTTGTCTCGAGAATGACATCGAGTTTCATCTCATCGATTATTTTCTGAGCTTGTGCAGCGACAGCCGGAATCCGCTTGGTTTCATCACAACTTATCACCTCAAGGCTCTTGATCGATTTCACGGCATCGGCCGCCACTTTGTCATTATCCAATACAGACGATACCTGTGCGAAACGCATGGCGGCAGGTCCGATATAAACAGATGTGACATCGGGCATCGAGGCCACGCTCTTAAACATTTTTGCTTGCCCGATACAGCTTGCAGGCATTATAAGCAGTACGATTACCAATACTGCGGTCTTGAATATGCTTTTCATTTGTCAAGTATTTTATTTACGGTTTCGTTGATATTATTAAGTGCCAGATCTGTCTTTTTTATACTCCTGTCGGCCAAAGCAAGTGTCTTGTCAAGCTTGCCGAATACATTTCCCATGATTTCGACTACCGTAGTCGAATCAGATACCTCGGTATACGGATCAACCTCCACGACCTCACGAGCCTGAGACACGGGAGCCTTCTGACGCGAAACCACGACTTTTTTCACAGTATCACTTACAAGTCCGGCCACCCGTATTTCTCTTATCGGAGAGACGGTATCCTTGCGCAACTCCGACGCAGCATAACGAATAACGGGCTGCTCATCGGGTTTGTCGCGCAAGAGACCGACAGCCACCGTTGCAAGCAACGCAATAGCAGCTGCCGCCGAAGTCCACCGCACAAATCTGATATGACGAGGCATTTTTGTGCGTGCATACGTGGCACGGGCGATACGTTGTGCGAGATCGGCGGGGATCTCCACCGAGTCGCGATCGATCCGAATATCTGTCAAAGCCTCGAACAAAGCAGCATCCGCCCTATATTTTTCAGGGATAGGCTTAAGCCGCCTAAGGCATTCGGCAATCAAGGCCTCCTGGCCGGCCGTAGTCTCGCCTGCGTAATAGGCTTCAAGCATGCTGTCGAGCATTGCTTCATCACTGATATTTACACTACGAGGTTTCATTCAAGCTGTTTTAAAAATTGTCCTTAATCTCTTTCGGGCTCTGCTAAGCAGTTGCCTTACATTGTCGTTTGTGAATCCTGTCACTTTTGCGATCTCATCGTTAGGAAGGCCTTCGTAGGCACTGAGCGCCATCACTTCCTGCTGTCCCGGCGGGAGTGCCGCGATGGCACTGCGGATATAGTCCACCGAGTCCATATCGACGATATCGAAACACAATTCCTGCACAGACACATCGTCGACACTCACTTCAGATTCATGCTTCCGCTTCCGTAGCAAATCAATGGCTGTAGTGCGGAGCACACGCGATGCGTATGCCTGCGGATTGCCTACCGTTGCCATCTCCTCGCCGAGGTTCCAGATCTTCATCATCGTCTCCTGCACGGCGTCGCCGGCATCGGCTTCATTGCCGAGTATGGTGTACGCGACCCTGAAAAGCAAGGGATAGAGCGGCACGAACCGTGATTTGAATATGTCTTCCTTGGCATTCACAACTATAAGACGGAGCGGAATGTATGTTTGTGACAGACTAATTTCAAAAAATAGCAAAAAAAAGACCCGGGCATCGGGGATGTCCGGGTCGGGATAGGGGGCGGTTACC
>CAJTMY010000037.1 GCA_910577355.1 uncultured Muribaculaceae bacterium | reverse complement strand
GACCGAATTCTTCAAACAAATCGCTATCTTTGCACTTGCCAGTTGAACCTACGTGGACAAATTTTAAGTTTTATTTTGAAAAAGAAAGGCAGATAAGATAATTTAAGCTATCTTTGTACTTATGTTTGTCAAGGTATTTGTATCTATATTCATATGTGCGATATGCACTGTGGAAATGTGGGCCGGGGTGAGTGTGGATTCGGTTTCGGCACGTCATCAGTTGCGGGAGGTGGAAGTTCTGGGAGTAAAGCAGATGCCACAGTCCGGGCCGTTGCCGGTGACACGGTTGCGTGCCGCCGAGATACGTCGGCTCGGTATTGATGCCGTAAAAGATCTCGGTGATATAGTGCCGAACCTTTATACACCGTCGTACGGCTCGCGCATGACATCGTCAATATATATGCGCGGACTTGGTTCGCGTATAGATCAGGCTGTGATAGGCCTTAATATCGACGGTGTCCCGTATCTGAACAAGGATGCATTTGATTTCGATATCCCGGATATGGCGTCGGCGGAGGTGCTCCGCGGCGCCCAAAGTGTGCTCAACGGCCGTAATGCGATGGCAGGGCAGATAAACATATATACCTTGTCGCCGATCGATTACCGTGGGTTGCGGTTTATGGCCGAGTATGGGCGCGGTAATACGGCAAAAGCATCTGTGGCGGGATATTTCAAACTTTCGCCCAGACTTTTCACTTCCTTGTCGGGTTACTACAGTCATAGCGACGGTTTCTGGCGTAATGAATACAACGGCAGCCGTACGGCAGCCGAGAACGCCGGTACATTGCGATGGAAAACAGTGTTCAAGCCCTCCGGCTCACATTCGATAACCAATACGTTCGCGGCATCCATCACCCGTCAGAGCGGGTATCCTTATGCGTCTGTCGAAACAGGCCGGATAGCCTACAACGACACGTGTTTTTACCGGCGCAACTTTATTTCAGACGGTCTTACTGTGGCCTGGGCGGGCAGGCGTGTCGTGGTGACATCACTTACGTCGGTGCAGTATCTCGATGATAATATGACCCTGGATCAGGATTTTACAACGGACGACTACTTCACTCTCACTCAACGCCGGCATGAATTGACCTTCACTGAAGATATTTTTGCAAAGGGCAGCCGGGGTCGGTATTCATGGCTCGGCGGAGTGTTTGGCTTCTACCGCCGTACGCGGATGTGGGCGCCTGTAACATTTTTTAATGCAGGTATCGAACAACTTATAGAGCAGAAACGCAACGAGATGAATCCAGAATATCCAATAAGCTGGGACAAGCGTGAGTTTCTGCTCGACAGTGAGTTCACGACTCCTACGGGTGGTTTCGCAGTATATCATCAGAGCCGGTACACGGCCGGCGATTTTACTTTTGAGGCCGGACTTCGATGGGATATCGAGAAAACCTCCTGCGATTACCACAGCAGGGCTGATGCTTCGTTCACAACATGGCATCTTCTCGATGGCGGCGGGCGTGAAGTGTACGGGCATACCCCCGTAGACATAGATGACTCGGGGCATCTGTCGCAGACATTCAATGAGCTGCTGCCAAAGGTCGTAATAAGCTATCGCCGTCCTTTCGGCGAAGTGTATGCCTCGTTCACCAAGGGGTATAAGTCGGGCGGCTTCAATACGCAGATGTTCAGCGATGTGTTGCAGCAACGTGTCATGTCGCTGATGGGCTTGTCTATGGCATATAAGGTGAAAGATATCGTCACATACAGACCGGAATCGAGTTTTAACTATGAGATCGGCTGCAAGACCTCGCAGCTCGACGGCAGATTGAGCGGAGAGATCACGGCATTCTTTATCGATTGTCGAGATCAGCAGCTTACAGTGTTTCCTCCCGGGATGGTCACAGGCCGTATAATGACCAATGCCGGCCGTACCCGCAGTCTCGGCGCGGAGATTACGGCGCGCTATGCCACTCCCGACAATCGCTGGGCCTTGTCGGCCGCTTATGGATACACCAATGCGGTATTTCGTGATTATGACAACGGCAAGGCCGATTTCCGCGGCAGGCGTGTTCCATATGCTCCTGCGCACACATTATTTGCCTCTGTGCTTTGGCGTACGCCACTCACCATAGGACGATTCCATACCGATGTGAATCTTACCGTTCGTGGAACCGGAGATATCATGTGGAATGAGGAGAATACTTTGTCGCAGCCGTTTTACGTTCTTCCGGGATTCAATATCATGCTGCACAACGGGAATGTATCGCTCAAACTGTGGGTCGAGAACTTTACCGACACACGCTACAATACATTCTATTTTATGTCGATGGGACGTGCGTTCACGCAGCGTGGCAATCCGGTCACATTCGGCGCCACACTTAGGATGAATATTAATAATGATTAAATTTGCATTAAACTTTCTTTAAATGTAATATGATGTTATGCAAATCAATTACCTTTGTCAAGTTAAATCATCAAGATTAAAAAGAATAACAACAATGAAAACAATCATTAAATCGACATTGCTGATAATCGCCGTCATGCTTGGGCTGTCGTTTTCGTCCTGCAATGACAATTCTGATCCGGTCGATAGCAAGACTGAGCAGGAATTTTACAGTTGCTATGCCGTGGTATCCGATCTTCAGGACGCAGGAAGTATGAACATCTGTACTCCGGTTGTCATAAAGCTTTACCTGAACTGGACGAAGGGTAATGCAAGTATGGACATAACCGGTCTTTCGTTAGGCGGCAAGACCTGTCCCAAGATATCCATGACAGATATCCCCTGGGGATCGTCTGAAGGAGTATGGGGCGAGGCTTACAGCAAGAATCCCACTATGGTGACCTCTTCGACCGGAATCACTCCGTCGGTGGAAGATCTCCGTCTCCGTTGGGTGGATCGCATGGATTTCATACCTGTTGCGGGTAAATACGACCCCGGCTGTGTATTCTCCTTTGTTATTGACGGCCGTTATTCCGTGATTGGTTCACGGCAGCCGTTCCTGTTTGCGGGAAGCACCAAGACCACCGACCAAAGCGGCAATGTATATGAGACATTGAAGCCGGTATATGCCATTGGTCTCGACTTTACGAACAATGTGGCCGATATAGTGATCAAAAATGCTCAGTTCCAGGAAGGAATGCCTCATCTTACAATGAGATTCAGCAGTATACCATTCACTATCAAGGATGGCGGCACACGCATTGAGTTGGCGAAGGAATCCCTTATTCCATCGATAGGCGACGCCCCGCAGTCCAGCTATCCAATCAGCGACCTTCAGGCAACCATAACTCCCGGCTCCGGCATGTCGATCAGCTTCAAATGCGACTTCCGTAATCAGGCAGTATATAATGTGAATGCAAATGTAGACTACACCAGCTATGGTGAAGTGCTCAAGGATTACTGAATTATTGTCATTTAAAAAAACATAAAGATGTAAAAATGTCATACCTTCGGGTATGGCATTTTTTTTGCAGGTTGTTATTAGAATTAAATGAAAATCAAACACTCATAATAATATATGGCAAAAGGAACTATCGGGGTGACTACTGAGAATATATTCCCCGTCATAAAAAAATTCTTATATTCTGATCACGAGATCTTTTTGCGCGAACTGGTGTCGAATGCAGTCGACGCATCACAGAAGATGCGCACATTGTCATCGTTCGGTGAGTTCAAGGGAGAGCTTGGCGATCTCGATGTGCGCGTGAAAGTGGACAAGGATGCCGGCACTCTTACGGTAAGCGATCGTGGCATTGGTATGACCGCCGAGGACATCGATAAATATATCAATCAGATAGCCTTCTCGGGCGCAGAGGAATTTCTGGCCAAATACAAGGACAGTGCCAACAATATCATAGGTCACTTCGGTCTGGGCTTCTATTCTGCATTCATGGTGGCCAAGAAGGTTGAGATCAACTCTCTAAGCTATAAAGAAGGCGCAGAGGCGGTGCGCTGGAGCTGCGACGGTTCGCCGGAATACAGCATGGAGAAGGGTGACCGCACTGAGCGCGGCACCGACATAATCCTCTATATCGATGACGAGAGCAAGGAGTTTCTCGAGCAGATACGCATCGATACCCTGCTGAAGAAATATTGCCGTTTTCTGCCGGTGCCGGTATACAGCGGCGATACGCTTATCAACGCTCTTGAGCCGCAATGGATGAAGAAGCCCTCGGAACTTACCGATGAAGATTATATAAAATTCTATCACGAGCTTTATCCCGGACAGGATGATCCTTTGTTCTGGATACACCTCAATGTCGACTATCCCTTTACGCTCACCGGCATACTCTATTTCCCGAAGATAAAAAACAACTTCGAGATCACCAAAAACCGCATTCAGCTGTATTGCAATCAGGTATTCGTCACCGACTCGGTGGAAGGCGTGGTGCCCGAGTTCATGATGCTGCTTCAGGGTGTGATAGATTCGCCTGACATCCCGCTCAATGTATCGCGTTCGTATCTGCAAAGCGATACTGCTGTGAAAAAGATATCGGGATACATCACAAAGAAGGTATCGTCGCGCCTCGATGATCTGTTCAAGGCCGACCGCAAGAATTTCGAGCAGAAATGGCCCGATATACGCATATTCATCGAGTACGGCATGCTCACCGACGAAAAATTCTGCGAGGCCGCGATGAAATTCCTGCTTCTTGAGGATACGGAGCATAAATTCTATACGCTTGACGAGTACAAGACTCTTGTATCGCCTTCGCAGACCGACAAGGACGGTAACATTGTATATCTGTATGCCACAGATCCGGTAGCGCAATACAACTATATCAAGGCCGCCAACGACAAGGGTTACTCGGTGCTGCTCATGGACGGACAGCTCGACAGTCACTTCATGGGACTGCTTGAGCAGAAGCTCGAGAAAACTCAGCTCGTGCGTGTCGACGCCGATGTGGTGGATCGTCTTATACGCAAGGACGACAACCGCGATGCCGGTCTGGACGCCACGCAGCGCAATATCCTTACCACTCTCTTCCAGTCGTCGGCGCCCAAGGTCGACAAGGCGATGTTCATGGTCGAGTTTGAGAAACTCGCGCCCGGCGATATGCCTATCGTGATAACCCAGAACGAATACATGCGCCGCATGAAGGATATGGCCGCCCTGCAGCCCGGCATGAGCTTCTACGGCGAGCTTCCCGATTCCTATACGCTGGTGGTGAACACCGCCGCGCCTCTCGTGGAGAAGATAAGCAATGAAGCCGCCAAAGCGCTCACCGACCGCATAAAGCCGCTCGAAGAGGCCATGGCTGCCGACAATGCGAAGATCGAGGAGATCCGCTCGAAAGCCACCGATGGCAAGCTCGACGCCGAGGCTCAGAAACAGACCGATGACCTTATGGCCGCTGTCGACAAGAACCGCAGCGAGCAGGAAGCCATTGTCAAAGAATATGGCGCCACTCGGCCGGTTGTCCGTCAGCTTATCGACCTTGCACTGCTTGGTAACGGTCTGCTCCGTGGCAAGGATCTGAGCGAGTTCATCGCACGCTCGGTAAGTCTTATCGGTAAGTAATAAACTACACGATACGAACAAAACGTCTTTTTCTGCCGTTTATATGGCATGAAAAAGACGTTTTTACTGTTTATAGCTGTTGTTGCTCTGATCGTTTCAAGCTGTCATAACGATAGCGAATATGATTTGCTGCCTCCCGGTGCGGCCGATTTCATAACGCAATACTGGCCAGATCCGTATATAGAGAGTGTCACCAAGCCGTCGAAGGACGAGACACAAGTTGTGGTAAAGAATGGCCCTACGATCACTTTCGGCATCGACAACGAGTGGACTGAGATAGACGGCAACGGCATGCCATTGCCGCAGGTGCTGTTGTTCGACCGGTTGCCGTCGCCGTTGTACGACTATCTGGAATCGGGCGAATATCTCAATCAGGTATTCGAGATCGAGCGCGATCCCCGCCGGTATGAAGTCGAAATCCTCAACGGCGATATCACCTACGATATAGCGACACACCGGATCCGTGAGAACCGGAACTGATATGTCAATGCCTGTCTATTTTTTTTGATTATTTCAAGATAGATTCGTATACACTGACTGTCTGGCGGGCGATGGTGTCCCAGTTGTAGGGGGTGAGGTCGTATTGGCGGGAAGTATGGTGCTCGGACAGTTTGTGTTTGAGCGCTTGGGCGAGTGAGTCGACGTCGCCTGCGGGGTAGAAGTCGGTGTCATCAAGGCATCCGAGCAGATTGGCGGGGATGTCGCTGGCGAGGACGTCTATGTCGTAGCTCATGGCTTCGAGCAGGGCTATGGGCAGCCCTTCGTGATATGACGGGATGACAAACAGTGCGGCGTTGCTCATAAGCTGATTGAGCGGTTCTCCCTTGATAAATCCGGTGAGTACGACGCCGGCTTCGCGCGCCATCGCCTTGAGGCTTTCCGAATATCGGTCGGGGTGATCGCTGTCGCCGGCTATAGCGAGGTGGTATTGTGTGGCGAGTCCCGAAAGCCTGTATGCCTCTATCAGGTCGTGGAATCCTTTTTCCTCCACAAAACGTCCTATGGCCACGATGTATGGCTTGTCGGCGAGTCTCCATTGCTCGATATAGGAGCGGTTTTGAGATTTTACAGGCTTGTTTACACCGTTGTAGATCAATGCGCTGTCGCTGCGCCCATATTTGGTTTCAAGGATATTGCCGATTACCTGCGATATGACTATGACGCGGTTGGCGAAGCGGGTACCCAGGCGTTCTCCGGTTCTTAGAACCATTTTGGCCAGACGTCCCCATTTATTGCGGTCGTAGTCGGGGCCATGATTGGTCATCACGACTTTAAGACCGAGCATGCGCGCCATCGGTATCATGATGGATGGGCCGATGGCGTGGACATGTAGTATGTCGGGTTTCTGGCTGCGTGCCTTGAGGATGGCGCGGAAGGTGTGCACTATGGCTTCGATGCTCTTTTTGCGCGGGGCGGCCACGTCGATCAGTCTCACGCCTTTGAAAGAGTCGATGCGATTGTCGGGTGTGACGTAGGGAGTGCGTCGTATCACGGTTACGTCGTGTCCCATCGCGGCTATGCGGGGGTAGAGTTCCTCGCAGTGAGTCTCCACGCCGCCGAGTATGCCGGGGATTCCTCTTGTGCCGATTACAACTATCTTCATGGCCGGGGAGTGGATTTATTCAGAATTTTTCGCGCAGGTCGCCCTGACGTGGATCCTGACCTACGTCATACCATGTCTTGTCGAGGCATGGCTTGAGCCCGCGCAGGGAACGCAGTTTATTGCGTACCGCCCATTTCAGAGGATGCCTGATGTATTTGTGCATCACTGGCGAGGCGGTGCCCACCATCCAGCAGTTCTTGGGGCAGCGGCGCACCATGGAGCGTACTTTTTCGGCCTGCTCGGATGTCCATATTGTCATGAAATCGGCTTCGTGGATGTTGCCCATCGATTCCTTCCAATATTTGCTCTCCATGCCGTTGCAGGGAAATACCTCGCCCCAAGGATCGATGAAAAAGTTGGCCGAGCCGGCCTCGCACGGCAGCATGCGGCGTCCTCCCTCGATGTAGTTGATCAGTCCCATATTGAAGAAGGCGCGGAACCATGATTTGGGATGATTCTCTTTGAGCTGCCATTCTATCAGCTGTTGGAAGTCGCCGCATACTTCGTCGCGATTGGTGATACGGTTATCGTCCTTGTGGAAGTAATAGGAGTTGTGGAAGGCTGCTGTGGCGAACTCAAGGCCTAGAGAGAGCGATAACTGGTAGAGCGACAGCATGTCCTTGGAGTTGTGGTTTGAGACCGTGCAGCCGAATCCGATGTCTTTCAGCCCCATCTGTTTGAGGGTGAGCAGTGTGCGGAGGCCTTTGTCGAAGCCGCCTTCGCGACCGCGCAACTCGTCGTTCTTGCGGCTCAGACCTTCGATGGATATGCGTATGCCTATGTTGGGAAAGCGTTTGGCGAGTTTTATCACTTTGTCCTCGAAGTAGCCCGATGTCGATATTACGATGCGGTCGGTATGGCGGTAGCATTCCTCGACGATCTCTTCCAGATCCTCGCGGATGAAGGGTTCGCCGCCTGTGAGGTTTATGAATTTCAGCTTAGGGAGTGTACGCAGATCCTCGGCCTTTATTTCCTCCTTTCTGTCGGTTGGATTCTGCCATATGTTGCACATCTGGCAGCGCATGGGGCAGCGGTAGGTGAGGATGATTGATGCGTCGGTAGGATTCTGTATATTGTTCATGTTCAGCTTGATCTTTGGTTGGTGAGGGGTTGAAGTACCTGCATTAGTACTTCGTAGTGCTTGCGTGGAGAGTATTCCGATTCGATGCGGCGGCGCGCTTCCGTGCCCATGCGTTGTGCTTCGGCCGGATTGTCGAGCAGATATTGTGCCCGCTCGCGCAGAGCATCTGAGTCGGCGTAGGGGAAGGTATAGCCCGTGATGTTGTTCTCGACAAGTTCCTTCAATGAGCCGAAGTCAGTGGCTATCACCGGCTTGCTGTATGCGAAGCTTTCAAGAATGGCGTTGGGGAAATTATCGTACCATTCCGACGGCACTATGGTGGCGATACATGTGTTGAGGTAGGGGGATATCTCGTCGAATGTCATGCGTCCGAGAAATTCTATATTGTGTCTCTTTCCATCGAGAGAGGCTTTCAGGGTGTTTTCGTAGCCATCGTTGGAGAATCCGATGATCTTGAGATTCATGCCGGTGCCTTCGAATGCCTTGAGAAGTGTGGCGAGTCCTTTCTGCTTTTCGATACGGCCTACATAGAGGAAAAACGGCTCGTATATCGGTTTCGGCAGGTCGCCGTCCTGATTGAAGAATGTGGGGATATGCCGTAGTTTCTCGGCCGGGATGCCGTATCTGCGCAGCTTGCCGAGGGTGAATTCCGACGGCACCACAAAGGCGTCGATGCGTCGTGTCACGCCCATGGTATCGTGGAGCGCCTTGGCCGCGGCCTTTATTGCCGACAGCATTGTGGAGCCGTGCACGCATCTGTTGCGTATGCAACTCATCCGTCTGCCTTCGAGGCAGTCCTCACATACGCCCGTGCGGTCGTTGTAGAAAAGGGCGTTGGGGCACATGTACTGGAAATCGCTGATGCGGTGCACAACAGGTATACCGAGCTTGTGCGCGGTATAGATTATCGACGGTGATATCTTATTGTGATACTGCATTATGTATACCATGTCGGGGCGGGTGTCGAGCAGCAATCGGCGGAATTTGCGGGTTGCCTCACGGCTCCAAAACATGCGGGTGAATGATTTGAGCACGGTGCCGGCGTTGCGCTTAGTGTTGGCAAAGTATTCCTCGTCGTCTACAGATTCAAGGAAATACCGGTCGTATTCGGTCTCGTAATTTTTCGGACTTTTGATTGAGAACGGTATTACGGTATGGCCTTCCTGTTCCAATATCCGCTTGATATTGAAATAGTAGCGCTCGGGGCCGCCTGAGATAAAGTAACGGTAGTTGACGAGTACTATCTTCATGAGTTCAGCGACCTATGCAATAGTATTCAAACCCGGCAGCCTCGAGTTCGGCAGGGTCGTAGATGTTTCGTCCGTCGATTATAAGCGGGCGCCGCATTATGCGCCGCATCACATCCCACGACGGCATGCGGAACTGCTTCCACTCGGTGAGGAGAAGCATCGCGTCAGCATCGACAAGCGCATCGTATGGGTCGGCGGCATATTCCACTTTGTCGCCTACGCGGCGCCGGCATTCGTCCATGGCCACGGGGTCGAAGACACGCACTGTGGCGCCGGCTTCGGTGAGCAGCCGTATCACAACCAGCGAAGTTGCCTCGCGCATGTCGTCAGTCTCGGGCTTGAATGCGAGTCCCCAGAGGGCTATACGTTTATTCCTGAGATCGCTGCCGTATATTTTTTTTAGCTTCTCCGCGACGATATGCTTCTGGCGTTCGTTCACATCCTCGACGGCGCGGAGCACCCGCATGTCGTATCCGGCTTTTTCGGCAGTCTTTATCAAGGCCTTAACATCCTTTGGAAAGCATGAGCCTCCGTATCCGCATCCCGGATACAGGAATTTAGACCCGATACGGGTGTCGCTGCCGAGACCCTTTCGCACCATGTTGACGTCGGCGCCCACGAGCTCGCACAGGTTGGCGATGTCGTTCATGAAAGATATGCGGGTGGCCAACATGGAGTTGGCGGCGTATTTTATCATTTCGGCCGACGGTATGTCGGTGAATATAACGCGGAAGTTGTTGAGCAATACAGGGCGGTAAAGGCGGGCCATCAGCTCTCGGGCACGCTCCGAGTCGACGCCCACTACCACGCGGTCGGGGCGCATGAAGTCGGCAATCGCGGCGCCTTCCTTGAGGAATTCCGGATTGGAGGCCACATCGAATGGTATGTCGGCACCACGTGCGGCGATCTCACCGGCGATGGCGGCTTTTACTTTGGCGGCAGTTCCGACAGGTACGGTCGACTTTGTGACAAGCAGTGTGTATTTGTTTATAGAGCGGCCGAATGCACGTGCCACATCGAGCACATACCGCAGGTCGGCCGAGCCGTCTTCATCGGGCGGAGTGCCGACGGCGCTGAACACGATATCCACGTCGTCGATGCAGGATTCCAGTTCGGTGGTGAACCTGAGGCGGCCTTCGGCCACGTTGCGCTTCACCATATCCTCGAGTCCCGGCTCGTAGATGGGGATGCGCCCCTGACGCAGAGTCTCGATCTTGGACTTGTCGATGTCAACGCAGGTGACACATACTCCCATCTCGGCAAAACATGTGCCGGATACGAGTCCTACGTAACCTGTGCCTACAACTGCTATATTCATTAAATCTTATGTGTTTGGTCTATGTGTTCAATATATGATTATTGCCTGTTCAATGGCTTCGCAATGGATTATCCTCGGAGCGGTACCATGCCATGAACGCGTCGATGCCTTCCGAAAGCGTGTGGCGCGGCCGTATGCCTGTATGGCACTCGAGCGCCGTTGTGTCGGCGCTCGTGCATTGCACATCGCCGGGCTGCATGGGTAGAAACTCCTTCTTTGCCTCGCGGCCGCATGCGCGCTCGATCTCCTTTATGAAATCCATTAGTTTAACGGAATTGGCCCCTCCGATATTGTATATATTGAAAAAAACATTGTTGTCGTTTATGGCGGCCGGTGTATCAATTACTCCTATCGTGCCGTCGACTATGTCGTCGATATAGGTGAAATCCCGCATCATGTCGCCGTGATTGAATACTTTGATGGGCTCACCGGCGATTATGGCCGAGGCAAACAGCATCGGCGACATGTCGGGACGCCCCCAGGGCCCGTATACAGTGAAATACCGCAGGCCTGTGGCCGCAAAGCCGTATAGCTTGCTGTATGCGTGAGCCATAAGCTCGTCGCTCTTCTTTGTGGCGGCATACAGGCTTACCGGAGTGTCTGTCTTGTCTGTTTCCGAATAGGGCGTCTTTTCGTTCAAGCCATATACTGAACTCGATGATGCGAATACGAGGTGTTTTATACCGGTATTGCGGCAGGCTTCGAGTATGTTGAGGAAGCCTGTGAGATTGCTGTGCAGGTATGAATATGGATTTGTGATAGAATAGCGAACACCTGCCTGGGCGGCGAGATTCACTATGGTATCGAATTGCTCTGTGTAGGCAAGATCATCGACCGCTTTTTTGTCGGCTATGTCCATTCGTTCGAAATACAAGGAGGGGTACACTGATGATTGTATTCGGATACCACAGGGAATATCTTCCGATCCATAATATATGCCCATCCGGCGTAGACGGGCATATTTTAGCCTTATGTCATAATAATCATTGATATTGTCTATTGCAATGACAGTATCACCTCTTGAAGCAAGTCTCTGGGCTACCGCCGAACCAATGAAACCGGCTGCTCCGGTTATGAGAATTTTCATGTTTTTGCTTATTTTGATACAAAGATACGGTATTTTACCTGATTGGCAAAGTCTTTTTTGTACATTTGTGTCATGAAACGACTTTGGCTTTTTTACCCTGAGAACGATATAGCTCTTGCACATGGAAATCCGAATTTTACGGCTCCTGCTGCGGCTGTCGCTTTGCATCGCGCAGGCGAGATGTTGCCGATATGGATGGCTTCGGCCGGTGATTATGTGCTGTGCAACGGTGTGGATGATAGGTGGCTGGATGATATACGGGCTCGATATGGTATCGCCGCCGATGTATGGAATCATCGCGACTATGATTGCGTGCCTACCCCGTGGGGATGGTCGGCGGCATCGCGCAAAGTATTTGAAAACATTGGCTTTCCTTATGAAAAGCTCCCTGCACAGGCCGAGATAGACCGATATCGGGATCTGTCGCATCGCCGTACAGCAGGCACTCTTGCTGAAATGCTACGGGCCGCGCTTCCGTTTGTGGATGCCGGCGCCGAGGAGGTTTCCGATCTTGAGGCGCTGTCGGCTGTGCTTGCCGACGGTAAAGCGCATGTGGTAAAGTCGCCATGGTCGTCGTCGGGCCGTGGTGTGCATTTCGTGTATCCCGGTCGCACGGGGCAGGTACTGAGACAGGCGTCGGGAATCATACGGCGGCAGGGCTCGGTGATGGTCGAGCCGATGGTTGACGACCGTATGGACTTTGCCATGCTTTATTATATGAAGGACGGACGAGCCGTCTACCGCGGGCTTTCGGTATTCCACACCGATACATCCACAGGCAAGTATACCGGCAATCTTGTGGCCGCCCGCGATATTCTTGCCGCCGCTATCTCGCACAGGGTGGGAGGCGATACACTTAGAGCTCTTGATACAGCGTTGATATCAGCTCTTGAGGCTCTCCTCGGTGGGTCTTATGAAGGCCCCGTCGGGGTAGACCTTATGGCCGACCCCGACAGCCGCATACATGTGGCCGAAATGAATCTCAGATATACTATGGGGTTTCTGTCGGTGGCGCTCGAGAGGGTTGTGCCGTCCGGAGAGTGCTATATATATGAAATAATTTCTGGAGCGCATGTCCCAGATGAAGCTATATGTCTTACGCCGCCGTCGGCAGTGATGCGGTTTGTACTGCGTCCCGCCGGATGGCGAACTATTGTTTTGTAGGCATTGCGTCGTCGTTGTTGCGCGGATTGTTGTTCTGCGCTTTGGTGCGGGCGTCGACTTCTTTTTCAGTAACCTTGTCGCTGTCTGCGCTGCCGATTGCCGCTCCGGGGTATTCGCGTTGTCCTTTGCTGAGTTCTTTATCGGTTATATTCTTTTCCATAA
This sequence comes from uncultured Muribaculaceae bacterium, assembly GCA_910577355.1. Lineage (GTDB taxonomy): Bacteria > Bacteroidota > Bacteroidia > Bacteroidales > Muribaculaceae > CAG-873. Next base: position 13,350 of record CAJTMY010000037.1, on the reverse strand, counting down.
ATCATGTATTTATACAGTTTATGGATAAAACGTATCAGAGGGGCAGACGGTTTAATTCTTCAATATAATCGAGCAGTTCGGTGCGTCCCCGTCCGTCCTCGCTCGATGTCGCGAACATTGGAGGCAGCTCTTCCCACGATTCGCGCAGCACCTCACAGTATGTCTCCTTCGCTTTTTTTATGGCCAATGACGACAGTTTGTCGAGTTTTGTGAACACGATGGAGAACGGTATGCCGTTCTCGCCGAGCCACTGCATGAATTCAAGGTCGATGTGCTGGGGCTTGTGGCGTATGTCGACAAGGACAAACAGATTTGTCATCTGCTCACGTCCCAGAATGTAATTCTTTATCATGCGGTCGATGCGGTCACGGTCGGCCTTGCTGCGCTTTGCATATCCATAGCCGGGCAGATCGACGATGTACCATGAATTATTGATAAGGAAATAGTTGATGAGCATGGTCTTGCCGGGGGTGGACGAAGTCATTGCCAGATTCTTTTGCCCGGTGAGCATATTGATGAGCGACGATTTGCCCACGTTCGACCGGCCGATAAAGGCGTATTCGTGGCGCGGCTCGCCGCCGGGACATTTGTCGACCGCCGGACAGCTAATCGAAAATTTGGCTGAGGTTATAATCATGTGGATACGTATTTCAATTTTAACAAAATTATGCGATGCAAAGTTAACAATTATTCATGACATTTGTACGCTTTTGCAAAGCCGCGGATTTTTTGTACCTTTGCACAAAATTTGAATTTCAGCAATGAAAATATTAGTAACCGGAGCCAACGGGCAGCTTGGTCGCGAACTACGCGAAGTGCTTGAGACTGAGCACCCGGGCATTACTACATACGTCGACTGTGCAGAGCTTGATATCACCGACCGCGCCGCCGTGGAGCAGTATCTCGGACGCGGTGATTTCAGCCATATAATTAATTGTGCGGCTTATACGGCGGTAGATCGTGCAGAGGAGGAAAAGCACGAATGTTCGGCCGTGAATATCGACGGTATAACCAATATAGCCCGTAAAGCCGATGAATTGGGTATCAAAATAGTACATATATCAACCGATTATGTATTTGATGGACATTCGTGCCGACCTTATACCGAGGGGGATAAAGTGAATCCTCAGTCGGTATACGGATCGACAAAACGAAAGGGAGAGACCGCATTGCTGGGGCTCGCACCCGACTCGGTGATAATCCGTACAGGCTGGCTGTATTCGCCTTATGGACGTAATTTTGTGAAAACCATATTACGTCTCAGCCGCACGGAAAGTTCGTTGCGTGTGGTATGTGACCAGGTAGGTACGCCCACCTATGCCGCTGACCTTGCCCGTGCGATAGTAACCGTAATATTCGCGCGCCAATGGGCTTCGGGTATAATCAATTTTTCCAACGAAGGTGTGTGCTCCTGGTATGACTTTGCTGTTGCAATACAGCGCATAGCCGGTATAACAGATTGTCCCGTATATCCCATTTCCACTGTGGATTATCCGACACCTGCCACACGTCCGTTCTATTCCGTGCTCGACAAGGCACGGTATCGCGCCACATACTCCACCCCGATACCTCATTGGGAGGAAGCTCTCGCCAAGTGTATGGCGCGCATGAATCTCAACGAACTATGATATGGCACAGATAGACGACGAAATCTCACGCCGGCGTACATTCGCCATCATATCGCATCCCGATGCCGGCAAGACTACCCTCACCGAGAAGTTGCTACTCTTTGGCGGTGCCATACATATAGCCGGTGCCGTGAAGTCCAACAAGATCAAGAAAACGGCCACTTCCGACTGGATGGAGATCGAAAAGCAACGCGGCATATCGGTGGCTACGTCGGTGATGGGCTTCAATTACGGTGATTATAAGATAAATATCCTTGATACACCGGGTCACCAGGACTTTGCCGAGGACACATACCGCACACTTACGGCAGTCGATTCGGTGATCATCGTGGTCGACGTGGCCAAGGGTGTGGAGATGCAGACGCGCAAACTCATGGAGGTGTGCCGCATGCGCAATACACCTGTGATAATCTTCGTGAACAAGCTCGACCGCGAGGGCCGCGACCCATTTGACATCCTCGACGAGCTCGAGAGCGAGCTGCACATAGGCGTGCGTCCGCTCTCGTGGCCCATCAATATAGGAGCGAAATTCAAGGGCGTATACAATATATACGAGCACTCGCTCGATCTCTTTACCCCCGACAAGCAGAAGGTGAGCGAGCGCGTGGAGATCGATGATGTGAACGATGAACGCATCGATGCCGCTGTGGGAGAGGCGGATGCCGCAAAGCTGCGCGAGGATCTCGAACTTATCGAGGGCGTGTACCCCGAATTCAACGTGCAGGATTATCTCGACGCGCGCATAGCGCCGGTATTCTTTGGCTCGGCACTTAACACGTTTGGTGTGAAGGAACTCCTCGACTGCTTCGTTCAGATAGCACCGGCGCCCAAGCCCGTAGAAGCTGTTGAACGCCGGGTGGAGCCCGCCGAAGCCGGATTTTCGGGATTTGTGTTCAAGATCCATGCCAATATGGATCCGAATCACCGCTCGTGTATCGCCTTTGTGAAGATCTGCTCGGGCAAGTTTGAACGCAACGCCGCCTATAAGCACGTGCGCTCGGGAAAGATGATGAAATTCTCTGCCCCCACGGCATTCATGGCACAGAAAAAGAATATAGTCGACGAGGCATGGCCCGGTGATATAGTCGGTATTCCTGACACGGGCAATTTCAAGATCGGCGATACGCTTACATCCGGCGAGGAGATACACTTCAAGGGGCTGCCGAGCTTCTCGCCCGAGATGTTCAAATATATCGAGAACACCGACCCCATGAAGTCGAAGCAGCTTGAGAAAGGTATACAGCAGCTTATGGACGAGGGCGTGGCGCAGCTGTTTGTCAACCAGTTCAACGGCCGCAAGATCATCGGCACGGTAGGTCAGCTCCAGTTTGAGGTGATACAATACCGGCTGTTGCACGAATATGGTGCCCAGTGCCGCTGGGAGCCGATATCGCTCTACAAAGCTTGCTGGATAGAGAGCGCCAATGCCGACGCGCTGGCCAATTTCAGGCGCCGCAAGCATCAGTTCATGGCCGTAGACCGCGAGGGCCGCGACGTGTTTCTCGCCGACTCCAACTATGTGTTGCAGATGGCCCGCACCGATTTTCCGGACATCACATTTCACTTCACGTCGGAGTTCTGATAGATCAGTATATAAAACAAGGGGCTGCGCCTATTTTGACGCAGCCCCTTTGCTCTGCTTCAGCAGTGGAAGAAACGTTCTACCATCCGCTGCATCTTCACAGCATCGTTCTTGGCCGCCTCACATTCGGCGTTGTCGAATGAGCGCAGATGCTTGAGGATACCGTCGATCATGCCCTTGGAGAACACGCCTTCGGCTTCGAAAATATCTCGCACGGTCTCGAGGGCGTCGGCAGAGCCGGCGCAATCTATCGGCAGTGAATCGAGTGTGGCCAGTCGGGCTGCATTCTCCTCGGCGTGTATGTTGACATCGACGTATGTCTTATCGGCTATCTCCAGGGCGTTTTCAAGTTCAAACCCGTATCGCAGAGCCACTGCAAGTCCGGCTAGCAGCTGATATATGTCGGCAGAGCCGTCGGCAGAGCGGATCTCTACCGTCTGTTTCTGTGTGGCATCGATATAGGCAGGTGTGGACTGGCCCTGATTGATTGCAGCGCACATGTCGGCATCCGCAGTCCAGCCTAAAGGCACTCGTACCAGTACGGATCGGTTGCGGTCGCCCCAGCATACATTTGTCGGCGCTTCCTGATGCGGGACGAGGCGGAAATATGATGTGGGGTTGCGGTTGCCGAACGCGGTGATGGCCGGGGCGAGCTTCATAAGGCCGGCGATTGCTTTGCGGGCTTCGTCTGATATGTCGCGTCGGCTGTCGAGCATCATGTTGTGTCCGTCGCGTATCATTCGCATGTGTATGTGTAGTCCGGAGCCTGCCTTGCCTGTTGTTATCTTTGGGGCGAACGTCACGTCGTAGCCTTCGCGGAAGGCAAGATTGCGGATCACCCATTTGGCAAGCATAAGCTGGTCGGCGGCATCCTCGGCGTCGACGGGAAGGAATTCGATCTCGTTCTGCTCGTACACGGTACCGTCGAGTGTGAAGTTGCCCACTTCCGAGTGGCCGTATTTTATCTGGCCGCCGGTCTTTGCGACATAACTCATGCACAGGGTGCGGAAGTCATTGTATTTAGCATAGGGGGCCGATTCGTGATACCCCTTCTGGTCGGTTGCAGGAAAACGTCCGGTATCTTCATTTATAACATAGTATTCGAGTTCTCCCATGGCCTGAAACTTCATGCCTGTGGTGCGGGTGAATGCCTCGCATGCCTTGTGAAGTGTGTGCTCGGGCGATGACTCGAGCGGTTTGCCGTCCTTGTCGCAGAAGCTGCACAGCATGGTGAGTGTAGGGATCTCGGCAAAAGGATCGCGGAAAGCGGTGCGGTAGCGCGGTACAACGTAGAGGTCGGAACTTCCGGCGCTTATGAATGGGAACAGAGATGAGCCGTCGACGCGCTCGCCCAATGTAAGTATTGTCTCAAGGTATTCGAGGTTGTTTATTACGAAGTTGAGAGTCTTGAGGCGTCCGTCGGCTGCCGGATACATGAAGTTGACCATCTGTATATCATTCTCCACGATATAACGCACGAGGTCTTCGCGGGTGAAGTCGACCGGCGCTTTTTCGAGAAAGCGTACCACTTCATTCTTGCTGAGAGAGATCTTCGCGTCCATGATATTTCAGTTTTAAGGATAATTATTTAATTGATTATAGGTAGTTAGGACTGCTAAGGTAAGCAAAAAGTTGCACACCGTGGCTGTTTTAACATAAATTAAAAACAACATGTACAATATGGATACATTGTTAAGTTAAATTATTATAAATATAGTGTAGTAATTTGTGCAACACTTTTAATATGAATATATTTGCCAAATATAATCAAAGGCTGTGAAAATCCAATAATTAACTCAATAATATGAAAAGATTCCTGATCTTGATTCTTGTTGCCGTCCATTGCCTTGCAATGGCGGGACAATCAACCATTTCAAAAGGAGATGTCGTCTACAGAATGGTAAGCGACAGTGATCCGACAAAAGGTGTTAAAGTCTATGGCGTGAATGATGGCTGTCCGTCGAAATTGGATATACCGTCATATATCGAAATCAATGGTCAGAAGGCTCCGGTGACCGGAATAAATAAACTCGCGAGTGAGGTGATAACTGAGGTTGATATAGAATCGGCTGAGGTTGGTTTCCGGTCGTTCACTATTGTTAGAGATGCCTTTTCCGGTTGTAACAATCTTGAAAAGGTGACACTTCCATCGGATTTGTCCAAGATTCATGCATTATGTTTTTTGAACACCTTACTCAAGACAGTGGTATTAAACTCGGAGTCTCTACCTGAAAACTCAATGATTTCGGTTCTTGGCTCAGAAAATATCATTAATGACTATAAAATATTCATATCTGGCGTGAAACTGTTTGTGCCGGATAATTCGGTTGATACGTACAAAAATGATAATTCTCCGGTAGATCTAGAAGGAGAATGGCCGGTGAAAGGTTTCTGGAGCGCGTTTGATGTGAGGCCTATATCGGAGCTTTCCGGTGAAAACCCCACGCCTGTTGAAAAGCCCGAGGGCGTGCGTGTTCCGCTTGTAAATGGCGGTACTATACTGCTGCTTGATGCTGTGCCCGGTCATCGTATCCGTCTGGAGGCAGAGGGAGCTTCCGTCCTGAGATTGGCTACATTCAATGGCAAGGACGCCTCGGCGCATATCGACGGTGATGTGTTCACCGTGCCCGATTATACCGGCGTGGCACATTTTGTCCCTGTATTCGAGATGCCTACATCGTATATAAACACTACCGCAAATGATAAGCTCGACATCCGTATCTCGGATAATATGGTTGATGTGACTTATGACGGGATGCCTGTCAATATAGCTATCTACACTGTCGATGGCAGGCGGATATATGACGGTATCGGCAATAATGTATCCCTTGACCGTGGCGTGTATGTGATGAAAACGCAGGAGCGTACATTTAAATTCGCTTTGTGAATCGATACTATCTGAAAACAAATAGGGGAGCCTTCTCACGAGGACTCCCCTAATGCGTTTTAATGATTTAAAACAATTACATAACTAACATAAAACACATTTTTTTTTGATTGTCTTTTTCGCCTTTGGCCTTGTCCGGCCTATGGCGGTTTTGTTGTACTAACAATCTATACTAACCCTAAAACTGAAATGATATTTTTTCATCGATACAAAATTACAGCGAAAACATCATTCCGGAATATGCATATAAGTAAAATATAAGAATATATAAATTGTATGATTATATAATTTATTATAATTCAGTATTATAGATATTGATATATTATGTCGTGATATAAATGACAATATGGCTCTGATTATGTTGTTAAACATAGTTCACCGGCATAAATATCCTGGTCTCCAATATTTCAGTCTGCGCTGATGTGCATTATGTCATGTTCGAATGTGTCGCGGTTGATTGCCCGTGCTTTGGTTCGGTTGCGATAAGCGTAGATGGTGTTTATGCTGTAATTGAGAATCCTGGCTATGCGTGAGCTTTCCTCGATTCCGAGGCGCATAAAGGCAAGGATGCGGAAGTCGGTGTTGAGCAGTTCGCCCTCTTTAAGTTCTATCTGTGCATCCGTTCGCAGCAGTGCGTTGACTTTGGCTGTGAAATCCGGGTAAAGGTGCAGGAACGCATTGTCAAATACTTCGTAGAAGTCTTTGCTCTGCTCTTCGACAAATTTGCCTGATTCTGTGAGACGGTACAGATCGTCAACTTTACCGGCTGATATTTTGCGGTTGGCTATTTTGCAGAATTGATGTAGTTTGTCCATGTATATTGAACACAGGTTCAGAAATTGACTTATGTATACCTCCTTGGTGCGGTTGGCGTTGCGTAGATGTTCTTGTAAGCGGCGCATCTTTTGCATCTCGTGCCGAATAACGAGCAGTGATATTATAAGGCCGATAAGAATCAGGATCATAAGGCCGATTATAACGAAAATAATATTTTCTTTCGATTGAAGTTGGGCAGTCTTTGCCCGTTCGATAATCGGTAGTGAGCGTGATGATTCCACCATTCGCAGCGGCGCTCCGCATTCCACTGCGTTGGCGAGTGCTTCGGTGAGGTAGTTGTAGCTGCGGGTCACATCATTGAGTTCGTACATGTGCTTGCCGAGTTCCTGCAATGCTGCCACTTCACGAGTGGCGGCGTTTATGTCGGCAATGGCAGCCTGCGCCAGATAATATGTATATGCATCATCGTCGCCGCGTTCTCGTGCCAATGATGCAAGATGGTGCGCTGCACGCGCACGTAGATTGCTGTGGTATGGTTCACCGGCGAATACCTCTTCCAGGAGAGCCCGCGCTTTGCCTTTTTGGCCGGTGTTGAAAAAGTATTCGCCCAGTTGATAGCTATACTCGGATGTGGTGTCGGGAAGCAGCTCGATAAGTTTGCGTTGGTGGTCGCGCGACCGTTCCGCATATGTGCTTTTCTGTAGAGAGCCGTCTGGAGAGAATGCGGCCATGTAGCTGTACATTTGCCTGCCTGATTCATGATATAGAGGTAATAAGGTCGCAGGCAGTGAATCGGGATGGATACCGGCGAATACCTGTTCGGCAATTCCGAAGCCGCCCGATAATGGAATCAATGCTGCCCGTCGTAGTTCGAAAGGTATTCGCTCGAGGCCTGCGGATATTTCAGCCCCCATCGATAGGTAATGCAGAGCCGAGTCGTTGTTGAATGCGGTGTAGTGTTCGGCGATTTCAAACAATAGATGTCTGTTGCCGGGGTCATGAGCCAGACTGTCGACAAGGTTGTCTATGCCCGCTTGCCTGCGGTTGATGAATGCCCTGCGTTTTGCCAGCGAATCATCAAGTGCGCGCAATGCGGCACGTGTGTCGGCTTCTGTGAAATCGAGAGCGGCGCTTACCGGTGTGCCGATCGACAGGATTGTGATCAGGCTAATTAAAAATACGCTGGATCTCATCATATGATAATGTGTGTATTATTCTGAGTCCGTCGGGTGTGTAAGCCGGTTCGGCGCACGAGAACAGTGCGGCGAGCAGAGCATCCGTCTCGTCGTGATTCATTGTGCAATCGGGTCTTACGGCGGCAGATCTCGCAAGCGACAGTGCAGCCGGTTGCAACAGGGCGTTCTCGGGCAGTTCGCCGGTCTCGGCTATGTCGCTTACGATGCGGCTGAGGCTCTCGACTGGATTGAAGATCCCCGGGAGCGATGGCGCGGCATTTATAGCCCATGTATTGTCTCCGATAAACGATATATCATATCCCAGCTTTGTGACAAGCGGTGTCACCGACGACAGTATGGCACTGAGCGATGGCTCAAGGCTGAGGCTTTCCGGGAATATAAGCCGTTGTGAAGGAAGCTGTGAGGCGGACAGTCTTGCCATAAAATCATCAAACAGCACCCGTACGTGTGCCCTATGTCTGTGTATAAGCAGAAGTCCGGAACGCGCGGACAGGGCTATATATCTGTTATCGAGGCATATGAAATCGGCGAATTTGTCATCGGTCTCAAATAGTGTTGGGGCATGATCAGGTGTTTCAACAGTATTGATACTGCTTGGTACGATAATGTCGTCGGTTATGGCACGTTCTGACGGCATATCGAGTCGTGAAGCGAACGACCTGTATAATTGATCCCAATCTCGTTGGACAGTTGGTCTGCAACTATGTTTTGGAGAGGATATACTTAGTTCATCGGTATGTCGGGAGGTTGTGGATATGGCCGACGGCACTATTATATCAACATTGCCGAAGGGATTGTACATCGGATCTGTCTCGATGCCCGGAGTCTGACTGGTGTTGTCGGGCATGAAAACGGGGATATCCGGAATATCATCGGTCGAATCGAAGTCGATTGCGCCCGCGGCGTTTACCTTTCCGAGAGCCTGCTTCACGGCTGCTGTGAGTATCTGCCATATAGGCTGCTCGTTCTCAAACTTTATCTCGTGCTTCTGCGGATGTATGTTTACATCGATTGTGGCAGGATCCACTTCAAAGTTGATGAAATACACAGGTTGAACATCCGGAGAGATAAGTTCAGAGTAGCAGCTCAGAACAGCCTTGTGGAAATATGGGTGGCGCATATTGCGTCCGTTGACAAAAAAATATTGCGGTATGTTGCGTCGGCGCGCATGTTGCGGCAGACCTACGAATCCCGATATCTTTACCATTGATGTCTCGGTGCCTACCGGTACTATCTGCGCTCCGATGGCCTTGCCGAATAGCGCGGTGATGCGTTGTTTAAGTGAGCCGGCCAATAGTTGGTGCAGTGTTACATCATTGTGTACTATGGAAAATTCAACATGAGTATTGACAAGGGCGAGACGTTCGAATTCATGGAGTATATGCGATAGCTCCACAGAGTCTTTTTTGAGAAATTTGCGACGTGCCGGCATGTGGAAGAACAGGTTTTTCACCATTATATTTGTGCCATGCGCGCATGTGGCAGGCTCCAGGCTCTCGAATTTAGATTCAGAGATGCGCAGACGGCAGCCGATACTCTCGCCCTTGGGCATGGTGCGCAGCTCTATCTGCGCTACAGCTGCTACAGATGGGAGGGCTTCGCCGCGGAACCCCATCGTATGCAGTGTGTAAAGGTCATCGGCTGTGTTGATTTTTGATGTGGCATGTCGTTCAAATGCCATACGTGCATCGGTGGGAGTCATGCCCTTGCCGTTGTCGATTACCTGTATGAGAGTGCGGCCGGCATCCTTTATGATAATCTGTATCGAAGTGGCGCCGGCGTCTATGGAGTTTTCCACGAGTTCCTTTATGACCGAGGCAGGGCGTTGTATTACCTCGCCTGCCGCAATCTGATTGGCGACGGAGTCGGGGAGTAGCTTTATTATATCGCTGTTCATAGCGACAAATTTACGATAAAAAAGTGAAAATCCCCAACCTGTCGGCAAGGGATTTTATCAAGAGGGTATTATAAACGGGATGATCAGAACGCCTTGAAACTCATATCGAGACCTTTTACGCTGTGTGTTAGCGCTCCTACCGATATGAAATCAACGCCTGCCTCGCCATATGCGCGTAGGGTATCAAGGGTGATTCCGCCCGATGATTCTATTTCTACCGACGGATCGGCTTTGCGGATCATCGCCACGGCTTCGGCTGTGCGGGCAGGGGTGAAGTTGTCGAGCATGATGCGGTCTACGCCGGCATCGAGTGCCTGTCGTATTTCGTTGTCATCGCGGACTTCGACCTCTATCTTCAGATCTTTGCCGTTGTCTTTGCACCATTGCTTCGCACGGGCTACCGAATTCGGTATGCCGCCGGCAAAGTCGTTATGATTGTCTTTTATTAATATCATGTCAAACAGGCCGATACGGTGGTTCTCGCCGCCGCCGATCTTCACGGCCATCTTCTCGAGTATACGCATTCCGGGAGTGGTCTTGCGGGTATCGAGCACCTTGGCTCTGAGGCCTTCGAGGCGGCTCTGATACTTTTCGGTCATAGTGGCTATGCCGCTCATGCGTTGCATGATATTGAGCATTATACGCTCGGTCTGCAAAAGTGAGCGTACCGGGCCTTCGACCTTAAAGGCTATGTCGCCGGGATGTACTCTTGTGCCGTCTTTTATGAACACCTCCATCTTGAGCGACGGATCAAACTTTGCGAATACCATGCGTGCAATTTCCACGCCTGCAAGGATTCCTTCCTCTTTTACAAGAAGATGTTGCCGTCCCATGGCATCGGCGGGTATGGTGCTGAGTGTGGTGGCGTCGCCGTCGCCGACATCTTCCGCAAAGGCGAGCGTAAGCAGATCGTCGATTAATTTTTCGGTCGATTTCATGTCGTATCGTGGTTAATTAGTAAATTTGTGCAAAAATAATAAAAAAAAACGAGCTGAAGAGAGTGAAGATCGCATTAATATCGGTTGGAAGCATGCGCGAGGTGCCGCTGCGTGAACTTTATGAGCGTTATGTCGCCCGTATACCGCATTATATGCCATTTGAGGCTGTGGCGATTCCGGACATCAAGTCCGGCAGGAGTCTTGGCACAGAGCAACAGAAGCAACGTGAGGGCGAAACAATACTGGCCCGTATCTGCCCCGGCGATTATGTTGTGCTTATGGATGAACGCGGTAGGGAGATGACTTCGCGAGAATTCGCATCATTCATAGATAAGAAGGCATCTTCTCTCAGCCGCAATCTTGTGTTTGTGATCGGAGGCCCGTATGGCTTCTCGGACAATGTGTACGCGCGGGCGGATATGAAAATGGGGCTGTCGAGGCTTACATTCACTCACGAGATGGCCAGAGTGCTTACCGTAGAGCAGATATACCGCGCCATGACTATACTGCGTGGAGAACCGTACCACCACGACTGATATCCGATTACAATTTTATCTCTATTGATACGGGGCAATGATCCGAGCCTGTAATTTCGGGTAGAATCTCGGCCGAGACAAGTTTGTCGGCTATGCGTTGCGATACAAGGAAGTAATCGATGCGCCAGCCTATGTTGCGGGCGCGTGAGTTGGCACGGTAGCTCCACCATGAATATGCCTTTTCGGTATCGGGATGCAAGTAGCGGAATGTGTCGACGAATCCGCGGGACAGCAGGCGGGAGAAAGCGTTGCGCTCGCGGTCGGTGAAACCGGCGTTGTTGCGGTTTGTCTTTGGATTGGCAAGGTCGATCTCCTCGTGTGCCACATTGAGGTCTCCGCATATGATCACCGGCTTCTCTTTATCAAGGCCGGCTACATAATCGGCAAAAGCATCTTCCCATTCCATCCGGTAGTCTATGCGTGCGAGTTCGTTCTGTGAATTCGGGGTATATACATTCACGAGATAGAAAGCTCCCATATCGAGTGTGACGATGCGTCCTTCGGTATCATGGCAGCCGATGCCCATGCCACACTTGGCCGCGACCGGCTTCAGGCGGGTGAATGTCGCTGTGCCGGAATAGCCTTTGCGCTGCGCGTAATCGAAATAAGACTCGTATCCTTCAAATTGAAGGTCGATCTGTCCTTCCTGCAATTTTGTCTCCTGCAGACAGAAAATGTCGGCATCGAGTGTTTTGAAAATATCGGCAAAGCCTTTGCCGACGACGGCTCTCAGACCATTGACATTCCATGATATGAATTTCATAATAATTATATGGATCAGAAATGATTTAAAATACAAACACAAGTTCGGCAACTATCTTGTCTCCGCGGTCGTGTGAGGGAGTGAAGCTGTCGTGATAGAAATATTTTTCGTAATCGATCAAGAGATCGCAGCGCATGCGTTTGTATACATATGATAGAGTTACTCCCGTGGTGATACGTTGCCTCCTCGGATGATTGGCTGTAAGCAGTCCGTCGCTGTTCCGGCGTCCGGTGGAGTGGGGCGTGTTGCCATCATATCGTGCCTGGAAGCCGAGACTGTTGAAGAACGCCCCCCTGACGGGCAGCGTGTAATCGGCCCAGACGTTGTAGGCATGGCATGGACGGAATGCCGAGTTGGTATAGTGTTTGTACATATATTCCGCTTCAGCGGTGAAGCGTCCGAGAGACAGCGTCATGCCCGCATTGGCCATATTGAATCGCACTGAGTCGGGCTCAAGTGTCTGGTAACCTACTGTGACCTTTACAGGGGTTAGGTCAAGCACACACTTGGCTGCGAAAGTCATATCGCGTGACCATCCGGTATGATCGGTGATACTGTGTGGACTGAATACACCAAGTTCGAGGCATAGAGGGATCTCCGGTAATGAAGACATTGCCTGGATGCCCACTGCCCGGTTGTTGGCAAGGTCGCGTCCGATAAACGACCGGTTGGCAAAAATATATGTACCGGGCCCTCTGAATGAATCGAGTCCGAATGGTATGCGGAACTGGCCGGCCTGTAATCCGAGCCATGGAGATGTGCTGAATCGCGCCCATCCATCGAGAAATTTGAACGATCCCTGGGCACACAGATCTGCGCGCAAGTAATATTGTACAGGACGGGCTATATTGCCTTTGACCCAAACTCTTGCATTCTGAATGGCGAAACGGTTGTCTCCTGCCATGCCTTGCGATGTGGCCATTTCCCAGCGTATGCGGGCAACTCCGCCGAATTGCGGCACATAGTCGATTTCCGAGGCTGTATCCGACGCCGATGCCGTCAAGGCTGCGAATGCGGCAAGCAGTATTGGTAAGATATATCTTGTTATGAATGTCATCTGCAGATTTTGAATATGCAAAGTTAGTAAAAATAGTGAAGATTCCAAATCGAAGTGCAAAACATCGTGTATGGAATAATATATTCTCC
>CAJTMY010000036.1 GCA_910577355.1 uncultured Muribaculaceae bacterium | reverse complement strand
TAAACTGACGTAGGAGCAATCCTACCACGAGTTCGAATCTCGTCCTCTCCGCAAATATACAGAAAATCAAGCTTTAAGCTTGATTTTCTGTGTTTTAAGGAAGCCCGATGGAAGATATCATTATACGACATACCCGGCACGACGATATCAAGGATGTCGTTGCAATTTATGACAATGCGCGGCGATATATGCGCGCCTGCGGCAATACACGGCAATGGGTCGACGGATATCCGTCGGAAGAGGATGTGCGGGCCGATATCGTTGCCGGAAACTCTTATGTCGGCGTGGATGTCCGTGGGGATATTGTCATGACTTTCGCTTTTATAACAGGCGCCGATCCTACATACGGTGCCATTGACGGCGCATGGCTCAACGATACGCCGTACGGCACCGTACACCGTATGGCGTCGAACGGCTCACACCCCGGCATGTTGCGGCGCTGTGTCGAGTTCTGCATGCATACGGTCGACAGTCTGCGCCTCGACACACACGAAGACAATATTCCGATGCGCACTGCGGCCGAACGTCTCGGATTCAGACAATGCGGTATCATTATTTGCAGCGACGGCACGCCACGTATCGCCTACCACAAAATTCAATGAAACCGAGTAACTATTTAGCCATGCTGATATAATACAATCGATTGATTTTCAGAGTAGGGACGCACGGCTCGTGCGTCCGATTTCAACCGGATGGCATGCGCGCGTTGGCGGACGTACGAGCCGTACGTCCCTACAGCATGCTGAATCTCACTATGTTGCTTTGGCTGAATAGTTATGAAGCCGAAAAATATTGTGTAAAAATGTTAATACTGTTGCGGCGACACAATATTTTACGTAATTTTGTATACTATACATAAAATACCAGATGAAAAAATATCTCCGCGACATATTTCTCATTGCCTCCATGCTCGTCATGGGATGCGTTGCCGTGTATGCCGACGACAATGTCGATGCGCGGCCGATGGCCGTCGTGGAGCAGCCTGCACATATAGTTAAGCCGGGCTCGCATTGTGTGGAGATATCCATTGCCGACGGCGACAGCCATACAGTCGTCGTCTATGCCCTCACCGGTCAGGTGGTGAAGCAGATGGACGTATCTGGCTCCGACAATGCCATCGACCTTGCACCCGGCTATTACATCGTCCGCATCGACGGACAGTCGAAACGGGTGGTGGTGAAGTGACCCGTCCGGTCTCCGCGGCTTTTGTCCGGCATGTGCAATCCCTGTCTCTCTTCCGTCGTTTACAATACTTAAATCATACATACTTACTTATATCATACTTGATTCATAACATGAACGAACACATCACGACAATCCTCGCCACAGCCATGGTGGTGGGCGGAACGCTCTGTGGCTTTGCCGCGGGCAATACCGACGACAGATATTCGACATGGCCCGTCTACGACGGATCCGACCTCGAGCTGAGTGTTGACAGCAACGGCACTCATTTTACCCTGTGGTCGCCCGAAGCACAGGCCGCACGGGTATTTCTGTACGATTCCGACCGCAATACACCTCCGGTCGATACACTTGATATGTCGCGTTCCGACCGCGGTACATGGCGGGCGTCGGTGCCGCAGCAACTTTACGGCAAATTCTATACATTCTCGATAAAATACGGTAAGCATTGGCTTGCCGAGACTCCGGGCATATGGGCCAAGGCCGCAGGCACAAACGGACGCCGTGCCGCGATAATCGACCTTGCCCGGACCGACCCCGAAGGGTGGGCCGATGACAAAGGCCCGAGAGTCGGCAATATAACCGATGCGGTGCTGTACGAGATGCATCACCGCGACTTCAGCATGCATCCGTCCTCGGGAATAGTGCATAAAGGTAAGTTCCTTGCCATGACAGAGCCGAACACCGTCAACGACTATGGCGACAAGACCGGTATCGATCATCTGAAAGAGCTTGGGGTGACTCATGTGCACATATTGCCTTCCTACGACTACAATTCGGTCGACGAGGCCAATCTACCCGCCAACCAATACAACTGGGGCTACGACCCGTACAATTACAACGCTCCCGAAGGCTCATACTCCACCGATCCGGCCGACCCCGCCGTGCGCGTCAGGGAGATGAAAGAGATGATAAAGGCCCTGCACGACGCCGGCATAGGTGTGGTGATGGACGTGGTATACAATCACACGGCCGACAATGATAATTCAAATTTCTCGCTCACTGCTCCGGGATATTTCTACCGTCACCGTCCCGACGGCTCATATTCCGATGCCTCGGGTTGTGGCAACGAGACAGCTTCCGAGCGGAGGCAGATGGGCGACTTTATCGTCAACTCCGTCAAGTACTGGGCCGACGAATACCACATCGACGGCTTCCGCTTCGACCTGATGGCCATTCACGACACCGAGACCATGAACCGTGTGGCAGCCGAGCTCAAAAAGATCAACCCCTCGATATTTGTCTACGGCGAAGGCTGGACAGCCGGCGACTCGCCCCTGCCCGTCGAGCGCCGCGCCCTCAAGGAGAATGTGAGCAAGATGGACGGTATCGCTGTGTTCTCCGATGATATACGCGACGCTGTCAAAGGTCATTATTCGAGTGCCGAAGACCGTGGCTTCGCCACCGGCAAGCCCGGTCTCGAGGAAACCGTGAAGATCGGAATCGTCGCTTCAACCGCACATCCGCAGGTCGACTATGTAAAGGGCAACAACTCAAAATTCGCATATGCCGCCTCGCCGGGGATGATAATCAACTATGTGAGCTGTCACGACGATCTCACCCTCACCGACAAGCTTGCCAAGTCGATGCCCGGCTCCACCGAGGCCGACCGTCAGCGTGCCGCCCGGCTCGCCCAGACCATCGTGTTCACCTCGCAGGGAACACCCTTTATGTTTGCCGGCGAGGAAGTGTTCCGCGACAAGAAAGGCGTGCACAATTCATATAAATCGCCCGATTCCATCAACGCTATCGACTGGAATCTCAAGCACACAAACGCCGAGCAGTTCGACTACTACCGCGAACTTATTGCCCTGCGCAAGGCTCATCCCGCATTCCGCATGACCACAGCCGAAGACATCGCCCGCAACATCATTTTCGACAATACCGATATCCCCAACCTCGTATCATATTCGATAAAAAACAATGCCAACGGCGACGAGTGGAAGGAAATCAAGCTCGTATTCAATGGTTCGGCCGAGGCGCGCGAAGTCAATGTCCCTGAAGGCGATTGGACAATAATCGCCCGCGACGGCCGCATCAAGGCCACCGGCCTCGGCACCACCCGAGGCGGTCGTCTCACTGTCGAGCCTACATCAGCCCTGATCATCGCCCGCTCGAAATAGAGCGGTCAGATACAGAAAAATCGCCGGCCTCACATCCGAGACCGGCGATTTTCATATCTTTGGGATATCCCGTGTCTTCACAGATCCAGTTTCTCGGCTTTGCCCGAGTAAGAAACTGTCACGGCATGCGGTGTCGCGCTGTTGTCCTTGAGATTCACTTTGATCTTGAGATCATTGGTGCCGTTGAAATCTTCAAGAATCTCTACCTCGCCCGATACAAGCGGACTCATATCGGTATAATTTGTAGTGATCCAGCAGCCGTATGTGCCAATGGCCATGTCGCCCATCACCTGAAATGCCGCGAGCGCCACATTGTTTCCGCTGTTATACTCCGTCGAGCCGAGAGTGGCTACCTGATACTTGCCCTTGGGCAGCACAATGTTGCCGGCTTTTGTCTTGTCTACCAGAATACCCATCTCCAGGATCTCGGCATAGTCGGAGCTATAGAGATATACAAAATTATATATGAAGTTCGGTTTGTCTTCGAGCAACACTCCGTAGTTGCCGAAATACGCCTCGCCTGCGGTGAAATCAACATCTGCGGTCATCACACTTTCGGGCAGAGGCAGGATGTCGGCCGGATCTTTCTCGTCCGATTGATTCTCCACAACACAAGCACCGTTGTATGCGAATTCGAGGACCTCTCCGTTGTCGAGTTTCAGAAGTCCCGATATGGCATATCCGTTCCCCTCCTTGGTGATGGTGAAACTGCCGCTTTCAACCAATACACTTACCATATCTTCGTTGTTGGGGCGTTCGATCACTATCGAGCCGCCTACAGCCTCGCCTTCGAGGGTGATGTCGCGTATGCCTTTATAAAATGTGAAAGCTTTGCGGACGTCACCGTTCTGAACAGTATAAGTTCCTTCGGGTAGTGACAGGTTGTGGTAATCCGCTGCCGGCCCCATCAGCTGCAGATATAGGAACTCTACAGGGGTATTCTCGTCCATTACGGTGCGTGTCTTGAACTGTATCTGGTAGTCCGCGACATCGTCGGTGGTGCCGAAGTAGCTGCCGATAGCACTGAGATATACACGGTTGCGTACCGATGGCTGATTGCCGGTGTTGTCGACGACTCCCGCCGGCAATTCAAACGATACATAGTCCACATCGGTCACGTTATATTTGGCGACTACCTCATTGTCTTTTATAAGGTACATCTTGTCCTGTGCGAAGGTGCCGAGCGAAAGGCTTGCGGTCAATACTGCCGCTAATATTTTTTTATACATATGATGTTTTCTGAATGTGGTTTATTTCTTGATTATCTTGACGGTCTTTGTTCCTACGTTCACGATGCATACACCTGCCGGTGCCGAGGACAAATCGATGCTGAGAGTGCCGTCCGAGGCGGTTGCCGAAGCGACGAGGGAGCCGTTTACACCATATATCCTTACAGGTGTGCCGGCTTTGGCGCCTGCGACATTGAGGGTGGAAGTGACTGCTGTGGGCCATATGGCGATACTTCCGTCGGCTGTGATGCCCTCTATACCGCCGGCCTGTGCGCCTATCAGTATACGGTCGATATCGGCATAAAGGTAAGTGGCCGGGCTTTCATTCTTGGTGTTCAGTACCAGACCGTCGGATCCGAGCTCAATGCTCTTCACATCGGCGATCTTTGCCGTGCACGAAGTCCCGTCCTTGGCAAGGATGATCACCGAGTCGCCGTCGGCTCTCGCCGGCAGAACGGATACGGCGACCGCCGCAGCTATTGCAAGCGCGGGCCGGATCAGTTGGGTAAATAATTTTTTCATTAAAAAAGATAATAATTAGGTTACTTTGCAAAGGTAAGCATTATTTGTGAAAACGCAAACAAATTTACATGTTTATCCGATAAATGGAGTCGGCGGTCATTATTATCGCTCCTGTCGATGGAAATTGTGCTATGATCGTACTTGCCGAGTCGGGGTCGCATATCATCAGCGCCGTGGCCAGTGCGTCAGCGAGCCCGCAGTTCGGCGCCACCACGGTCGTGGCCAGGCTGCGAGTCTCCGCCGGCCGTCCGATTTTCGGATCGATCGTATGACCTATTCTTGTGTCGCCGCCTTCCCGGAAGTTGCGGTAATTGCCCGACGAAGCTATCGCGCGGTCGCTCAGCTCCAACACCGTGAAGGCTTCATGGCCGTCAGCGCCCGAAGTCGGTGCGTCGATCTGTATGCGCCAGCCTGTTCCGCGGGCGTTCTTTCCCGCGACCGCCACCTCTCCGCCGATCTCCACCATATAGTCGTGCACGCCGTTGCGCCGCAGCATCGCCGCCACACAATCCACGCCATATCCCTTCGCCACGGCCGAGAAGTCAAATTCCATATCCTGATGCCCCTTTATAAGGCGGTTGCCCTCGATGCTGCATTTATCAAGACCCACTCGCGCCAGCACACTGTCTACTGCGTCAGCATCGGGTAGGGGAGTCTCCCGGCCGCGGCGACCGAATCCCCATAAGTCGGTGAGCGGCGCTACCGTAGGGTCGAACATGCCTTTTGAGGCCTTGTTTACCTTGACCGATATTTCCATTACATCCATCACACGGCTGTCTGGCGAGTCGGTCGCGCCGCTGTTTATACGCGATACACATGATTCCGGTTCGAACATCGACAGCGATAGCTCCACAAGCCTCATCTCGGCCACAATCGAGTCGCCGAGGTCGCGGTCGGCCTTGTATGTGATATGATATGTGGTGCCCCATGCGGCTCCCGTCGTACTGCGGTAAGCGACCGGCCGTGTACATGCCCCTGCAAGCAATGCGACAGCCGATAAGATTGCGGTTATACGTAGCATGGCGGCAAAGATAACAAAAAATATTAAAACCTCCCCAAAAAAACATCTCCCCTCATGATATACACGTCCGATATTTTGTTTATCTTTGTGCAATACATCAATATAGATAAAAACAGATATAATAGCATGAAACGCTCATACATCTTTCTTGCCACCGGCTTCGAGGAGATCGAGGCGCTGGCCACAGCCGATGTCCTGCGCCGCGCAGGAATGGAAGTCACACTTGTATCGATATACAAGGATCGCATGGTTACCGGCGCCAACGGAATAACTGTCGCGGCCGATGTCGTGTTCGACGGCGTCGATTACACCGATGCCGGATGGCTGATATGCCCGGGCGGTATGCCCGGCGCCGAAAACCTTGTGCGGTGCGAGCCTTTGGCCGATCTGCTCAAAAATCACGTTGCCGCCGGCGGACGTGTCGCCGCCATCTGCGCCGCTCCCGCCGTGGTGCTCTCGCAGCTTGGCATCCTCGACGGCAAGACGGCTACCTGCTACCCCGGCTTCGAGCCCATGCTCGAGAAGGCCGGCGCTACGGCCACAGGACACCGCGTGGAGCGCGACGGCAACATAATCACAGGCAACGGCCCTTCATCGGCCATACCATTTGCTTTGGCCATAGCCGCCGCCACCGTGGGAGATGCAAAAGCCGGCGAAGTAGCCGACGGCATGCTGGTATAAGAGGGTGTTTAATAATACATGTTAAGCTCAGGACGGCCGTTCAAGGGTATTGTATTTCATATTTTAATATATTCTGTCAACTGATTTGTATTTTCGGCGATGGGGTGCTTGATGTCAAAATTACATCCGTATCGCATATCTTGGCCGCTTTTTACCTTGTTCCTCAGTCGTGTACATCAAGTACACTCCTTCGCCACAAGTCAAAAATCGACTCAACATATGCGACCCTGATCTTAACATTTATTATTAAACACCCTCTAAATCCACATTGGCTTTGTGATGTCGGGCCGCAGCGCTTATATTGCCGTGGCCCGCATTTGTTTGTCCGAAATGTTTGCATATGTACACTTTTTTTAATAACTTCGCGGCGGATTTCACACCTATTGTCATTACGTTATAAGTTTAAGAGAAGAATGAAGTTCATATACAAATGTCTGTTATTTGCCATGCTGCTTGGTCTGGCTGGTTGTACTGCGTCAAAAAAAGTGCCTTACATTGTTGATGCACAGGTGATACCGCAAGAGGTCCTTTCCGGAGTGTCCACTGTAAGCGATCCCATCCTCACCGCCGGCGATCTCCTCAACATTGAAGTCACAGCCACCGACATGCAGTCGGTCGTTCCCTTCAACAAAGGAATGTACGTTACCGAGAACGGCAGTATAGCCCGTGTTACAACAGCGTCAACCTCATACAATAATAATCTGGATGTTTCCACTGATTATTATCTCATAAATCAAGACGGCACAATCGACTTCCCCTTGCTCGGCAAACTTCGGGCCGCCGGTCTCACAAAGCTGCAGCTCGCCGACGAGATCACCGACGCGATATATCCCAGATTCATAAAGGAGCGCCCCAAGGTCGAGGTACGTCTCATGAACTTCCGTGTAGTCGTTACAGGTGCCGTAAAAAACCCCGGTGTATACCAGTCCCATAACGAACGCATGAATTTCTTCGAGGCCGTGGCAATGGCCGGCGATCTCGACATCAAGGGCGACCGCGAGAACATTCTGCTGTACCGTACCAATGCCGACGGCACACGTGAGGTACACAAACTCAACATACACGACAAAAATTTCCTCCTCTCCCCGTATTTCGCATTGCAGCAGAACGATGTGATATATGTCGCACCCAATAAATCCCTCGCCGGCAACGCCTGGCAGCTTAGTCCGGCCGTGCAGGCCACACTCACATATATCGGTGGCTTGTCATCTCTCGCATCACTGGTTATCGGTATCATCAACCTGACTAAAGATTAACCCCATTTTCATTAAACTGTCCATGGCCGACAATTTATCAAATAACAACGACAACAAGACCGCCGTCGACGAGATGGTCGACACCACGGGGCTTATGCTCGATTATCTGGCTAACTGGAAATGGTTTGCCATAAGCGTGGTGGCATGTCTTATCGGTGCATACTTCATCATTGCATCCATAGTCCCCACATACGAGGTAAAAGCTTCGATTTACCTTAACAACCAGAATCAAAACGAAAACAACCCCTTCTCTCTCGACGTGCAGAATCCTCTGCTCTCGATGAAAAGCTATATCGACGAGACAGAACTCGAGATTCTCAAGTCGCGCAACAATGTTATCAAGATCGTTGATTCGCTTGAGATGTATTACTCCTACTGGAGGGTGGGCGGCCTGCGCAATATTCCTCTTTACGAGAACAATGCCATCGACGTTAAGCTCGATTCCGTATCGCTGAGCCATCTCAAGAAGCCCATAATACTCACAGTCGGCTTGGGAAGCGACAGCACTCACTTTGATATCACCGCTGAGACGATGATCGAGGAGGCTAAAGATGAGAAGGAATTCAAGGATGTGACCCTGCCTTTCGACGTGGAGACAGCACAGGGCACCGTCACCGTGAGCCGTGTGAGCCACGTGCCCGAGCTGGAAGGAACAGAGAAGATATATATCCGCAATCCGCGTGCGGTCGCCGAGGCTCTTTCCAAAGGACTCGACATCGCTTTTGCCGACAAGGCTCCCACAATCGTCCGCATCAGCTACCGCACGCCCGTGGTGCAGGAAGGTGTCGATGTGCTCAACACACTCGTCGACTTCTACAACCGTCAGATTATAGAGGACAAGAACCAGTCGGCACTTCAGACCGAGGCCTTCATCCTCGCCCGCCTTGTCAACGTCAACGATGAGCTCCGCGACGTTGAGCAGCGTCTCTCCGAATATCGTCAGGCTCACAATATTTCCGATCTCGGCGCACAGGTGCAGACTTCGTTGCAGACAACCACGGCCACCGAAGGTCAGCTCGCCGACGTCGATGCACAGTTGCACATCATTGCATCCATCGAGTCTCTTGTGGCACAGGCTTCAATATATCAGCCCCTGCCTTCTGTTACCACCGACCAGACACTCAATCAGATCATCGAGGCATACAACAAGAAGATCTCGCAATACAACCGTCTCACACAGACATCCACCCCCGACAACCCCGTCGTGCGTACACTTCAGGATGAACTTACACGCGATAAGAGCCGCATCCTCCAGAACATAGCCACTGTCAAGAACGGCCTCAACGCACGCCGCGCCAACATACAGTCTATCGAGCGTCGCAGCGAGGGCGAGCTCGCCTCCCTGCCTCCTATCGACAAGGGGCTTCAGGAAATCTTCCGCGAGCAGCAGGTCAAGGTCAACATCTATACTTTCCTCTTGCAGAAACGAGAGGAGATAGCTCTGCAGAAGACTCTCGCCACACCCACCGCACGCCTTATCGACAACCCCGACGGCGGCGAAGGGCCCGTAAGTCCCCGCAAGATTATAATCTACTTCATCGCATTCCTCCTCGGACTCGGCATCCCCGCCGGCATCATATTCCTCAAGCGCCTTTTCTTCCCCGTATTCAAGGATCAGGACGAACTGCAGCGACTCACCAATGTGCCCATTCTCGGCGAGATATCAGTCAACAATTCCAAGGACGGCTCTCCCATAGTTGTAGGACGCAATGTCACCACCGCCATAGCTGAGCTATTCCGTCTGCTCCGCAACAACATCACATTCACCAAAAACGGAGCCAGGAAGAAAGTCATACTCCTAACATCGTCCATCTCGGGCGAAGGCAAGACTTTCATCGCCACAAACCTTGCCATGACATACGCCCTGACCGGCAAAAAAGTGGTGGTTGTCGGCATGGATATCCGCCGGCCTATGCTCGCCCATCAGTTCGGATTCACAAATCAGCAGGGTGTCACGACATTCCTTTCCGGTCATACCGACGACGTCAAGGCACTGCTCCACCAAAGCAAGGAATGCGAGAATCTGTATGTGCTTCCCGCAGGCCCCGTGCCGCCCAATCCCAACGAGCTGCTGCTCAGCGATAACATGAAACGCCTTATGGAGCAGTTGCGTGCCGACTTCGACTACGTGATCATCGACTCGGCACCCATTGGTGTGATTTCCGACTCCTATATCATCATACCTTATTCCGATATACAGCTCTATGTGGCGCGTGCCGGTTACTCTACCAAGAGTTGTCTCAAAGTGCTCCACTTGGCCGTGCGCGACAACCGTCTGCCCGATCCGTATATAGTGCTCAATGGCGTCAACATGCTCGCCGGTTCGTACACATACCGCCGATACGGATACTATCACAAAGGCAGCAAGTCTACTTACGGATACGGATATTCGTCGGACGTGGCCACGCGCCCCGATAAGAAAAAATAATGCATTTATTGCTGTAAGATATGAGCGGCAGCCCGAACACATGCGGGCTGCCGCTTGTTTTTTATACATATCTTTTCAGATAAGTAGGCTTTGTAAATTAGTTTATATTATATTCGCCACCATAGGCCGATAAGATCCGGTATGACGATGAGAGAGCGTAGCTGTGGCTACGTGACTGAAGAGGAAGGACGGAGATTGCGGCATAGGGCAAGAAGATGATATAAATTGATTTTCAATGACTACTTATTAACCTAAATATTTATAATATGAGAAAATTCTTAGCCGAGGGAATCGGCACAATGTTCCTCGTGATCCTCGCCTGCGGCAGCGCCGTGCTTGCAGGCCCGCACATCGGTGTGCTCGGTATCGGCCTGTGTTTCGGCCTTGTGCTTCTCGGCCTCTGCTACTGCCTCGGCGGTATCTCCGGCTGCCATGTCAATCCCGCAGTCTCGTTCGCCATGTTCCTGTCCGGTCGAATGAAAGGATCCGAATGTATCGGATACATAATTTCGCAGCTCATCGGTGCCACTGTCGGAGCCGGATTCCTGTATTGCCTCACCGAGATGGGGCTCGACTTCAACTACGGCGGCACCACACCGGCCTCGGGTAGCTTCCTTGCCACCAACGTCCTTCAGCCCGGTGCAACTCCGCTCATGGCTCTTCTCACCGAGGGACTGCTTACCTTCTTCTTTGTACTCGTAGTGCTTGGCTCCACCGACGACCGTACATCGTTTACCAAATTTGGCGGCATTGCTATTGGCCTCGCGCTCGGTCTTGTCAATATCGTCGGCATTCCGGTCGACAACTGCTCGGTCAATCCGGCCCGCTCGTTCGGCCCGGCCGTGTTCGATCCCACCGCATGGGGCGACTTCTGGATCATGCTCGTTGGCCCCGCCATCGGCGCCATACTTGCAGCCGTGGCATGGAAAGCCCTCGCGCCTTCGCGCCAAAATCCCATGTAATACATACTGCATAGCATATGTCAGGCCCCGCCGAATCTCATCGACGGGGCTTACCTTTTCTATGTCTTCAGTGTAGGGACGCACGGCTCGTGCGTCCGGATGGCTTGAATTATTGTGCCTTGAATGTTATCGGCAGCGCATAGGGCAGAGCCACAGGCTTGCCGTCTTTCTTGCCCGGATTCCATACCGGCATCGCGCGCACCACTCGCAGCGCCTCCTCGTTAAATTCGGGCAGGTCGCTCTTGCGTGTCAGTGATACATCCGTTATCTTGCCGTCTTCGGCGATTGTGAACTGTACTACCACACGTACCTTTTCTGTGATTTTCTTTGCAGCCTCCGTATCAGGATACTTTATGTTTGTGGCGAGCCATTTGTACATCTCGTCGTCTCCGCCAGGAAATGACGGCATTTTTATATCAGTCTTGGTTTCACTGATTTCATCGCTTTCTATTTTGAAATTCATTGTAGGCTTGTCGCCGGTCTGGTCGATGCGTATCTCCGTGGTCTTGGCAAAATCGGTCTTGTCAAGTTCATCGGCGCTCACTTCCTTGCCGTTGACAAAGATTTTCGGATTCTCCGTTATACTGATGGTTTCGCCATTCACAGTCACCGTCGACGACGTCTGCACCTGCGTATTGTTGTCGCCGTTCGACCGATAGTTGTAGCTTGTGGTGGTCGTCACGGTGCGTCCGGTTTGTGCGGATGTCGATTTTTCTTTCACATCATCCGCTTTTTTTGTAACTTTGTCTGCCGATACAGATGGCAGCGAGGCAGAGCCTAACGTTGCCATTGAGTTGGCCACTGCGGGGATGTTCCCCGCCATCAGCACCGCCGCTATGGCCGGTGCGAGCGCCAGGGCACGCCACCGGCGTCCCTTGCTTTCCTTGGTTTTTAGCATCATAGTGATACGTTTTTTAAGATTACTGTGATTCAGGCTGTTGGCAATAGCCGGAAAACTCCTGCCGACAGCCTTTTTTATTAATAGCATCTGATATCGTCGCGCGTCTGTGCCGGCTTTGAGCACAGCCTCGTCGGCCTGATATTCGTGCACGGTACGTAGTTCGTCGGCCATAAGCCACACGGCAGGGTTGTACCAGCACACTATTATCGCTGCCCGCGCTATGCACAGGTCTATCCAGTGCCGCCCCTGTATATGGCGATACTCGTGCATTATGATGATGTCTGCGGCTTCGTCATAGTCCCTGCGGCTCATCACTATGGTGTTGCGCACGCTGAAAGGAGCTATGCCGCCGTTGTCGGTCACCACAATGTCGTGCCGGCAGCATTTTATGCGATCGCCGCGCCTTATCTCGCGCCTTATGCGCAGCAGACACACCGCGGTCATAACACACACCGTGGCCATTCCCGCTATCCATACGCATAGAACTATCGACGCCCACGACAGCATACTTGAAGCCGGCATTGTCGTCGCCGTATCCGTTGCCTGCAGCGGTCTGAGCATCCCCGCTT
Organism: uncultured Muribaculaceae bacterium; assembly: GCA_910577355.1. GTDB lineage: Bacteria > Bacteroidota > Bacteroidia > Bacteroidales > Muribaculaceae > CAG-873. The sequence goes on along the minus strand of CAJTMY010000036.1, from coordinate 14,129 downwards.
CTACAATGCCGCCGTCTGTCGCAGTATCACTCCACTCCATGCCTGCCATTGCCACCGCTGCCGGAGCAATGACATAGAACGACAACAGCAGCCACCTGTTGAATCCCGGCTGCTTGTCTCCCGCGAGCAACAGCTTGTATATAAGGAGCAGTGCGAGCAGCACCATACCGGCCTTGAAAGTGAATACAAATAAGGCTCCCATCGTCATTCCTCCGTTTCCTGTCGCTCCACCATATCGATCAGATGCCTCAGCTCTTCCACCGATATTCTCTCCTCCTTCACGAAAGTGGACACGGCGCTGAGATAATTGTTGCCGAAATATTTCTTCATGAAGCTGCTCAGACGGCTGTCGCGCACATTCTCCATCTGCGTTATAGCGAAAAAACGGTGCGAGCCGCCTATAACTTCGTGTCCCACATGTCCTTTCTGCTCCAATATCCGCACAGTGGTCGATACCGTATTGAAATGCGGCTGTGGCTCAGGATACAGCATCACCATCTCCCGCACATACAGCGGCCCGTGTTCCCACAGCATCTGCATTATCTGTTCTTCCTTCTCCGTAAGAGTCGATTTCGGTCGTCCTGATTTCATAAATAGGTTTTGAAATTTTAATGACTGCTTAAACTATAAATTTAGTTTTCACGGCAAAGTTAAAACTATATTTTTAGTTTTGCAAATATTTTATCAATTATTTTGACAAAATAGCGTTCAAGTAAATCATGTTATGGAGGGCGTGCGTAGCCCGCCGATTTCTGCGTAACCGAGGCCGCCGAGTCCATAAGACGAGGCGTCCTCGGTTGGCGTCCCCCTCACTGAAGGCGTGCGGAGTACGCCGATTTAATCCGCATAATCCAGATGTGCATTCGTTTGAATCGACAGCCTACGGGCGTCCGTCGGACGCCGATTACATAGTAACCCCGTACGCCGTAGCTTGCGGAGGCGTGCGGGGACAGCGGTCTATTGCGAAAGGCGTGCGGAGTACGCCGATTTACAGATCATATTGCGATTTTCGTGAAGATTCCAAATCGTCCGCTTTACCATAATCATTTCACCGCCGTTGTTTGTTCCTATTATATAAAATATGTGTGTTATGAAAAAGTCAAAGATATTATCCATTGCAGCAGCCGCTACCCTTGCGGCAGGCATGGCTTCCTGTGCCGACCTCGGTTTCGGTGTCGATGTCGACTCAAGCGGCGCAAGTCCGTATTTCTACGGCACCACCGGCATCGGTTATGGCGACTGGGGGCCGTGGAGCGGCGACCCCGCATGGACATGGTGGCCTCCCTCGGGATACTATCCCGGTCCGATATACAATCCCGGCGTCGGCCCGGTGATACCATCGCGCCCGCCGCGTCCGTCACGTCCGTCGCTGCCATCGTTCCGGCCACCGTCGAGTGTCAATACAAGCCCCGGCATCAACGGCATGCCCACCACCGTACTTGGCACCGAGCGCCCCGGCAACCTCGGCCGTCCGCAGCAAGGCAATCAGGGCGGCAATCAGGGCGGCGGTCGCCAACCTCAACAGAGGGGTAGGTGAGTATTGCCCGTTTCTCCTTTTTTTTGTACTTTTGCAAAAAAATAAGAAGAAATGGCACAGAAACCCTCCATACCAAAAGGTACGCGCGACTTCTCGCCCGCCGAGATGGCGCGCCGAAACTATATTTTCGATACAATCCGCAGTGTTTTCCGTCTGTTCGGCTATCACCAGATAGAGACACCGGCAATGGAAAACCTGTCCACCCTGATGGGAAAATATGGCGAGGAGGGCGACAAACTGCTGTTCAAGATTCTCAACTCAGGCAACTACCTTGCCGGGGTCGACCCTGCCTTGCTCGACGAGGAGAAGTTTGTGAGACTTACCACACAGATCTCCGAGAAGGGTCTGCGCTACGACCTCACAGTGCCGTTCGCTCGTTTCGTGGTGCAGCACCGCAACGATATACAGATGCCCTTCCGGCGTTTCCAGATACAGCCCGTATGGCGCGCCGACCGCCCGCAGAAAGGCCGCTACCGCGAGTTCTATCAGTGCGATGCCGACGTCATCGGCTCCGATTCGCTTGTCAACGAGGTAGAGCTGTTACAGCTTATCGACGAAGTGTTCCGCCGCCTGAAGATACGTATCGCCATAAAACTCAACAACCGTAAGGTACTCGCCGGCATTGCAGAACTTATCGGTGCGCCCGACAAGATGATAGATATCACCGTGGCCATCGACAAGATAGACAAGGTAGGCATCGACAAGGTTAACGAGGAGTTGCTCGATCGCGGTCTCTCCGAACAGTCTGTCAAGGCATTGCAGCCGATACTTCAGATAGACGGCTCTCCTGCCGAGCGCCTCGACAAGCTCGCCCGGCTTCTAAAAGACTCGGAGACCGGCGCACTCGGCGTGCAGGAGCTGCGCACCGTCATAGACAGCACCCTCTCGCTCGGTCTTGATGCCGAACTCGACCTTGATGTGTCGCTCGCCCGCGGCCTCAACTACTATACAGGCACAATCATAGAGGTGAAAGCCCTCGACTTTGCCATCGGTTCAATCACCGGCGGTGGCCGCTACGACAATCTCACCGGCGTTTTCGGTATGCCGGGAGTGTCGGGCGTAGGCATATCCTTCGGCGCCGACCGCATATACGATGTCCTCAACGGCCTCGACCTCTATCCGGCCGATCTCGGCACATCGTCGCAGGTGATGTTTGTCAACTTCGGCGGCGCCGAGACTGCCGCCGCGCTGCGTGCCGTAAAGGCGCTGCGTGCGCAAGGCATCTCCTGCGAGTTGTACCCCGATCAGGCGAAGATGAAGAAACAGATGGCATACGCCAATGCATCGTCCATCCCCTATGTGGCTCTTATCGGCGAGTCTGAGGCTGCCGCCGGCACAGTCACACTAAAGGATATGGCCAAGGGAACACAGACAACCCTCCCCCTCGCCGACGTCGCCGCATCCATCCGAGGTTGATTTTCATAGTAGGGACGCACGGCTCGTGCGTCCGACCAGTCAGCACGGCTCGTGCGTCCGCCGTGCCCGTACGGCAATCCCCACATGATGAAAAAATTGGAGCCGGCACGCTTTCGCGTACCGACTCCGTTGTCATTCAGGTACATCAAGCCTGCCCGATGCAGGCTCTTCAAGGGTAAAAAGATATTATGGTTGCTATTTGCCGAGTTTGTCTGCCGCGTCGTGAGCCTTGTCCGACAGCGTGTCGAGCAGATCCCCGCCCTTGTCGAGCAGCGATGATGCCACCGAGGCGGCTTTTTCTTTGAGATCGCCGAGTTTGTCGGCTGCCTTATCCTTCAGATCGCCGAGCTTATCGGCTGCCTGATCTTTCAGTTCGCCGGCCTTGTCTTTGGCGGCATCAGCCACCGATTTGGCGCTTGCGCCGGCCTGTTCGGCCTTCTCGCATGCCTTGTCTTTTATCGACTGGGCTTCCGAGCGGGCTGCCTGCGCTGCCGCCGAAGCCGATACTTTTGCCGCCTGCTGTGCCACTTCGGCCTCCAGACGTGCTTCTGTTGATGATTTCTGTGCGTCGGTCATTGTTCTATATTCTGTCTGAGTTTATACTTGATTTGTAGTAAAAACGCTTTGCAGCACTAAATGTTTGCCAAAAAAACGTTAACTTTGCACCCGTGAAACAAAGAGCGACGCGCATATTCACCGCACTGCTGATGCTTGTGATGGTTCATTTTGTGATGGCCAACACGGTGTTCATGCACACTCACAGGTGCTTCGACGGACATACCGTCACACACTCGCACCCATATCTGCCCTCCGCCCACCACACGCATTCGCAGCAGGCTCTCGACTCTCTTTCCATTTTCAATGCCGTTGCCGGCTCGATGGATGTGTCGCCATATGTTTCGGTCGCGGATGCCGAATCCGCTTTTACGGTTATTGCAGACAAATGTCTCGTATTTGTTACGGTGGCTTTTCTGCGCGTCTCCGGGCTTAGAGATCCGCCGCGATGCATGCTTTGATTTCGACAAAGACATTCATCGCACAATAACTGTAAAGACTCATGCTTAAAAATATCATTTTTGCGGCACTGGCCTTCATGGCCGGTAGCCTCACCGTATGTGCCGTCGGCGCCGCTCCTGTATCCGACGCCAATATCGGCGGCCATGTCATAGATGCCGAGACCGGCGAGCACATCCCATATTATCTCATTAAGATCGAGGGCACACGTCTCGCCACGATGACCGATGCCTCAGGCCACTACATTTTCCGCGACCTCAAACCGAGCAAATACACCCTTGAGGCTTCATTCACAGGTTATAAGACTAAAAAACTCACGACCGAAGTTGCCGCAGGCCGCACCGTGGAATTGAACTTCGACGTCGAGCCGGATGCATTCATGCTCGATCAGGTGGTTGTCACATCATCCAAAAGCGAGGTGCGCCGCCGCGAGAGTCCCTCGCTCGTGAGCGTCCTGTCCGGCAAGACTTTCGACCTTGTCGGCGCATGTTCTCTTGCCGACGGCCTCGACTTCCAGCCCGGCGTACGCGTCGAGAACGACTGCCAGAACTGCGGTTTCACACAGGTGCGTATCAACGGCCTCGACGGCCACTATTCGCAGATACTCATGAACTCGCGTCCCGTATTCTCGGCCCTCACAGGCGTATACGGTCTCGAGCAGATACCCGCCAATATGATCGAGCGCGTCGAGGTGATGCGCGGCGGCGGCTCGGCCCTTTTCGGCTCATCGGCAGTGGGAGGCACCATCAATATCATCACCAAGGATCCCATGGCCAATTCGGCCCACGTATCCCACACCCTCACATCCATCGGCCCGTCGGGCGCCTTCGACAACAACACCACGCTCAACGCCTCCATAGTCACCGACAACGGCAAGGCCGGCATGTTCATCTACGGACAGAGCCGATACCGCGACGGTTACGACCACGACGGCGACGGATTCACCGAAGTGGCGCAGTTGCGGTCGCAGACAGTCGGCACCCGCGCGTTTGTTCGCCCTTCCGACATCTCCCGTCTCACCGTCGAGTACCACAACACCCACGAATACCGCCGTGGCGGCGATCAGCTCTCCCTCCAGCCTCATATGGCCATGATAGCCGAGCAGGCCGATCACAACATACATGCCGCCGAGGTTACATTCGACCTTTGGCCTCGCGAACATCGCGACCACGTAGCCATATTCGCCGCCACGCAGCTCACTCATCGTCAGAGCTACTACGGCTCCAACATGGATCCCGATGCTTACGGACGCACATCCGATGCCGTGGTCACCGCCGGCTCGCAGTGGACACATCCCTTCACACGGCTGTGGTTCATGCCCGCCGAGCTTGTCGCAGGCCTCGAATACTCATACAACCGCCTCCACGACCGCACGCTCGGCTACGACCACAACCTCCTCCAGAACGTCAACATATACAGCGCATACCTCCAGAACGAATGGCGCACCGACCGCTGGGGATTCCTTGTCGGCGCCCGTCTCGACAAGCACTCGCTCATACACAATGCCATCGTATCTCCCCGCGCCAATATCCGCTTCAATCCCTCGCCAGATGTTAACCTGCGGGCATCATGGAGCACCGGCTTCCGCTCGCCGCAGACCTACGATGAAGACCTCCATGTAGCCATCGTCGGCGGCGACCGTGTCGTCACAATCCTCGCTCCGGGCCTCAGGCAGGAAAGCTCCAACAGCATAAGCGCGTCGGCCGACTTGTATCACCGCTTTGGAAACGTACAGACCAACTTCCTCGTCGAAGGCTTCTACACCGACCTCCGCGATGTGTTCGCCCTGCGTCAGCTCCCCGATCACGACGCCGCCGGCAACACCGTCCTCGAGCGCTACAACGGCTCCGGTGCGCACGTCATGGGTGTCAACCTCGAGGCAAAAGCCTTCTTCTCCTCCACACTCGACATTCAGGCCGGTGTCACCTTGCAGCGTAGCCGCTACAAGCAGCCCGAGCAGTGGAGCGACAACCCCGACGTCCCCGCCGGGAAACACATGTTCCGCACCCCCGACGCATACGGCTACCTCACCGCCAACATCGGCATCACCAAGGCTCTCAAGGCAAGCGTCAACGCCACATGGACAGGCCCCATGACCGTCCAGCACCTCGCAGGCTCGGGCACCGACATCGACCTTGCCGTACGCACCCCGCACTTCTTCGACGCCTCGGTCAAGTTCACCTACTGCTTCCGGCTGTTCAACCGCGTCGACATCGATGCCACCGCCGGGGTGGGGAACATCTTCAACAGCTATCAGGACGACTTCGACCGCGGAGCCGACCGCGACTCGGGCTACATCTACGGCCCCGCACTCCCGCGCACGGTCACTGCATCCCTGTCGATAAGCATCTGATTTCGCAGATCTCGTCTACGCGCGGCCCGCTGCACAATACGGGTCGCGTTTTTTGTGCTGTGCATCTTTTTTTGTACCTTTGTGCGATGTTTGGAATTAAACGACTCGACACATTCATGCTCCAGCGGTTCCTGCCGCTGCTGCTCATGACCTTCTTCATCGTGCTCTTCATCGTGCTGATGCAGTTCCTTTTTATCCGCATCGAGGATCTTGTGGGCAAGGGCCTGAGCTTCAGCGTGCTCGGCGAGCTGTTCTTCTATGCCGCCGTCACCATGGTGCCCACCGCTCTCCCGCTCGCCGTGCTGCTCGCATCGCTGATGGTGTTCGGCAACCTCGGCGAGAAGCTCGAGCTTACAGCCATGAAGGCCGCCGGCATATCGCTTTTCCGCATCATGCGTCCGCTCATCATATTCATGGCTGTCCTCGCCGTTGCCGCATTCTTCTTCCAGAATTATGCCCTACCGGTCGCGCAGTCAAAAATGTGGACGCTCATGTTTTCCGTAAGGCAGAAATCCCCCGAAGTCGAGATACCCGTCAAGTCTTTCTACGACGAGATACCCGGCATGAACCTGTATGTCGACGGCAAGAACCCCGACACCGGCATGCTCTACGGCATGATCATCTACGACCTCAGCCGCGGATACGGCAATTCGCGCGTCATACTCGCCGACTCGGGCAAATTCAGCTTCACCGAAGACAAGACGAAACTCTTCCTCCACCTTCACAGCGGCGAGATGTTCGAGAACCTCAACGACAACTCCATGGGCATCGGCACATCCGGCTACATGCCCTTCCGTCGCGAGAGTTTTACCGACAAGCAGATATACTTCAACTTCGACGCCAACTTCAACCGCGTGGACGAGAGCGGCATCCGCTCGCAATACGTCGGCCAGAATGTCACCCAGCTCCGCCGCAGCATTGACTCCATAGGCCGCCGCGTCGACTCCATAGGCTCGATATATGCCTACGAGCTCACATCACAGCGATACATAGGCATCGATGGCCGTAAGCCCCATGTCGATTCTGCCGGCCACACCTTCTACACCATTGCCGAGCCATCGCCGGCTCTCGAGAAAGCTGTCCGTGCCGCGCCTCAGGTCGATCTCGATTCAGTGTTCGTAAAGCCCGACCGCGCATACGAGAAATCTTACATATCGCAGGCCATCGCCGACGCGCGGCGCTCCCTTCAGGATTATGAGTACCGCGCCATCATGCTCACCGAGCAGGCCAAGGATATGCGCAAGCACGATATAGAGATGCAGCGCAAATTCACCCTTTCATTTGCCATTCTTGTATTCTTCTTTATAGGAGCCCCTCTCGGAGCCATAATCAAGAAAGGCGGTATCGGCACCCCGTTGGTCATCTCGGTGTTTCTGTTCATCATCTACTTCATATTCGACAACTCCGGTTACAAGATGGCCCGCGACGGCAAGCTCGAGGTATGGCAGGGCATATGGCTCAGTACGGTGGTGCTGAGCCCCCTCGGGATATTTTTCACCGCCAAGGCCGTCGACGACTCCGCCGTATTCAATGCCGACGCCTACCGTCTGTTCTTCGCCCGCCTGATCGGTCGCATGCCGCGCCGCAGCCTCGCTGTCAAGGAAATCGTCATGCAGCACGTCGACCGCGACACAGCCCTGCGCATGCTCGCCGACCTCAGTGCGAGTGCCGAGGCCGCCCGCACGTCGTTGCTCGCACGCCCGCGCTTTTTGCGACCGTTCGGTACCAAGGCCATTCACGCCCTGCGCGACCCGCTCAACGCCGTCGTCGACTACCTCGGCAACTCCACCGACCCCCAGATCATCAATCTCCTCAACAAATACCCGTTCATTCCCTCTCCGCGCAATATTCACAGCATAATCGCCAATACCGGCGATATTATCCAACGCATAAACACCACAGCCTGATATGCCCGAAAAAATTAAACTCGACACTATCGAAGAAGCCATTCACGACTTCCATGAAGGCAAAATGATAATCGTGGTCGACGACGAAGACCGCGAGAACGAAGGCGACATAATCGTTGCCGCCGAGAAAATAACTCCCGAGCAGGTCAACTTCATGCTCAAGCACGCCCGCGGAGTCCTCTGCGCCCCCATTACGCTCGACCGCTGCGTGCAGCTCGGCCTCGACAAGCAGGTCGACAACAACACCTCTATGCTCGGCACACCGTTCACAGTCACTGTCGACAAGCTCGAAGGTTGTTCCACAGGCGTCAGTGCAGCCGACCGCTGCGCCACAATCCGCGCGCTCGCCGACCCATCGTCGACTCCCGAAACATTCGGACGTCCCGGACATATCAATCCTCTCTATGCCCAGAATCAAGGCGTTATCCGCCGTCCCGGCCACACCGAGGCCGCCGTCGACCTCGCCCGACTCGCAGGCCTCGAACCCGCCGCCGCGCTTATGGAGATAATGAGCGACGACGGCTCTATGGCGCGCCTCCCCGAACTCCGCCGCCGTGCCGACGAATGGGGCATGAAACTTATATCCATCCGCGACCTTATCGCATACCGCCTCGCCAACGAGAAACTCGTCGACATGGGCGTCGAGGTCGACATGCCCACCGACTACGGCCACTTCCGCCTCATACCATTCCGGCAGAAAGACAACGGTCTCGAACACATCGCACTAATCAAAGGCGACCTTTCCACTCCCGAACCTGTTCTCGTGCGCGTCCATTCATCCTGCGCCACCGGCGACATATTCGGCTCCATGCGCTGCGACTGCGGCGCGCAGCTCCACAAAGCCCTCGAGATGGTCGAGAAAGAAGGCCGCGGAGCAGTAATTTACCTCAATCAGGAAGGCCGCGGCATAGGACTCATGGACAAGATCCGCGCCTACAAGCTGCAGGAGGAAGGTCTCGATACCGTCGAGGCCAATATCCACCTCGGCCACGCTGCCGACGAGCGCGACTACGGCGTCGGTGCCCAGATCCTCAGCATGCTCGGCATTAAGCAGATGCGCCTTATGACCAACAACCCCGTCAAGCGCGCCGGCCTCGAAGGATTCGGCCTCGAGATAGTCGGGAACGTGCCCATCGAGATATCCCCCAACCGCTACAACCGCCGCTACATGGCCACCAAGAAGGAGCGCATGGGCCATGACCTCCACGAAGTCTGAAAATTTTTTAAATATAAACAAGGTAATTTAATCCAAAATTCCTACCTTTGCACCCGGATTTATGACAGTACGCAGTAGGGTCGTGGCCTGCCACTACCGCGACAATGCAACCGCGTATACTACACGTCATCACGCGTGTCGTCATCAATCCGAGAGATCATCAACATAATATTAGGGGTGCGCCCGCTTATGCTACGAGCGGGAGCTGAGATTAAACCCTTTGAACCTGATCCGGTTAGTACCGGCGTAGTGAAAATTATTTATGAGGAATCACATTCTTCCCTCCATGGCTGTGCTATGCGCGGCCATGCCGTGTGCCATCGTCGCAGCCCCGGCCGATGCCGAGGCTCCGCTCGACACAGCTTCAGTCATCAACCTTCGCAATGTGGAGATCGTCGCAAACCGTGCCGGCGACAATACCCCTGTGGCATTCTCCAACCTTACCGCTCCCGAGATTGCCAAGGTCAACGACGGCCGCGACATCCCCTTCCTGCTCGAATCCATGCCCTCTGTCATCGTTACCGGCGATGCCGGCGGAGGCATAGGATACAGCGGCCTGCGCGTCCGAGGCTCCGATGCGTCGCGTATCAATATCACAGCCAACGGTATCCCCATCAACGACTCCGAGAGCTCAAACGTTTATTGGGTCAACATGCCCGACCTCGCGTCATCCCTTCGCGACATTCAGGTGCAGCGCGGAGCTGGTACATCCACCAACGGCGCCGGCGCTTTCGGCGCCACCGTCAACATGATCAGCGACGCCCCGTCGCTTGATCCCTCCGCAATGGTCTCTGCATCATACGGCTCCTATAACTCCAACAAGCAGACTGTCAAGGTCTCATCCGGTCTCTTCGGCGACCGTTGGAGCGCCGACCTCCGCCTCAGCCACATCGGTTCCGACGGATACATCGACCGCGCATTCTCAAAGCTCTGGAGCTACATGGGACAGCTCGCCTATGCCGGCGACCGCTCCACCGTGCGCCTCATCGCATTCGGCGGCAAGGAACAGACATACATGGCCTGGGACTACGCCTCCAAGGAGGATATGGAGAAATATGGCCGCCGCTACAACCCCTGCGGCGAATACACCGCATCCGACGGCTCCACCGCATACTACCCCGACCAGTGCGACAACTTCATCCAGCACCACATACAGCTTCTCGGCTCGCATGCCTTTTCCGATAAGCTCAGCCTCAACCTCGCATTCCACTACACCAAGGGCGACGGTTACTACAACCAGTACAAGACACGCCGCACACTCGTAGAATACGGCCTCGATACATTCATCAACGCCGACGGCGAAGAAGTCGAGAAAAGCGACCTCATCCGCCTCAAGAAAAACGACAACGACTTCGGCGGCGGTATGTTCACCCTCACATGGAAGCCCGGTCGTGTCAACGCCACACTCGGCGGCGCGGCCAACTGGCACCGTGGCAACCACTTCGGCCAGATAGCCTGGGTGCGCAACTACGTCGGTCCCATCAACCCCTTGCAGCGCTACTACGACAACGTCGGCCGCAAGTTCGATACAAACGTCTACGGTCGTGCCGACGTTGACATCTGCCGTGGCCTCACGGGATACGCCGACCTCCAGTTCCGCCACGTCCGCTACACCATCCGCGGTATCAGCGACAACTACGACTGGAACACCTCCTCCATGGCCCGCCTCGACCTTTACCGCAACTACAACTTCTTCAATCCCAAGGCCGGCCTCACATACACGAGCGGCCCTCACCGCGCCTTTGCGTCCTGGAGCGTCGCACACAAAGAGCCCGTTCGCGACAACTTCACCGACAGCGATCCCGCCCATTATCCCGTCGCCGAGCGTCTTTTCGACTACGAGCTCGGCTACCGCTTCTCCCACAAGCTCTTTGATGTCTCGGCCAACCTCTACTACATGGATTATAAAGATCAGCTCGTAGTCACCGGTCAGCTCTCCGATACAGGCAACCCCCTCAGCGTCAACGTTCCCGACTCTTACCGCATGGGTGTCGAGCTTCAGGGTGCACTCCGCCCCCTCTCATGGTTCGACTGGCAGATCAACGCCACACTTTCGCGCAACCGTATCAAGAACTTCGTCGAATACATATACGAGGACGAATGGACCAACCCCATATCCTTCGACCGCGGCGACACCCCCATCGCATTCTCGCCCGATTTCACTCTCCACAACTCGTTCAACTTTCACGTCGCCGGTTTCGATGCCACGCTTGCAAGCCGATACGTCTCGTCACAATACATGAACAACGCCCGCAGCGACGAGGCAAAGCTCGATTCTTATTTCGTCAGCGACCTTCACCTCGCATACACATTCCGCCGTCTGCCCGCCGTCAAAGCCCTCCGTCTTGGATTCTCGATATACAACCTGTTCAACGAAAAATACTGCAACAACGGCTACTCCGGCGCCGGATACTACGTCGACGGCTCCGAAAAAGTCATTTACCGCTACGCAGGCTACGCCGCCCAGGCCACCACTCACGTCCTCGGCACAGTCACACTCACATTCTGATAAATGATTCAATACCTCCTCAACCACGCACTCGAGATAGCAGGCTTTCTGATAGGCCTGCTATACCTGTGGTGGGAATACCACGCCGACCGCCGCATGTGGTTCGCGTCCGTAATCATGCCCGCCATATCCATGTGGATATATTTCAGCCGTGGCCTGTATGCCGACTTCGCCATCAACATATACTACCTCGTCATCGCCATATACGGCTACCTCGCATGGAGCGGTATCATCCGCCGCAGGCGTGATTCCGGCTCCTCAGCCGGCAAGGCCACGCTCCCCGTATCACACATGCCTGCGGCTCAGTGGGCTGTATGCTCTTTGGCGTTGGCTGCCCTGTGGGCCGCGATATTCTTCTTCCTCGAGCGGCTCACCGACAGCAATGTCCCTGTCTACGACGCCTTCACCACAGCACTCAGCATAGTGGCCATGTGGATGCTCGCCCGCAAATACATCGAGCAGTGGTACGCCTGGATACTCGTCGACGCCGTATGCGTGGGCCTGTATATATATAAAGGTATATATTATTACGCCGCCCTCTACGCCATATACACCGTCATAGCATTCTTCGGATACGCCAAGTGGCACCGCATCATGATGTCACAGACACAAAATTAAGCCACCGAGGCAATAAAAAACTCAGGAATCCGTTTTATTGGTAAATACAATGCCAATGAAACGGATTCTTTTTGCCATACTCTCCATTTTTGCCTTCTCATCCATCGGCGCTGTTGCCCAATACAACGAAAGCCCGTGCCGCGCAGGGTGGGGGATCCGGGCAAATATCGATATAAACATACCCGGCCACTTCCGCCTCAACGGCGAATCCGTAAAGATGTTCAAGAACGGTGCCGGCATCAGCCTCGGAGCCGTTTACTCAATTCCTGTCGGCCCATACTTTTTCTTCCAGCCCGGTGCCGGACTCTTCTACGACACATACCGCTACGACAATATCGTTATCGAAGGCGACTCCGATCAAGGCCGACATACTACCGTAGACCCCGCAGTCCGCAAGATAGGCATACGCATACCCCTCCACTTCGGCTACACACTCGACATATGGGAAAAAGCAGCCGTCGCATTCTACACCGGCCCCCAGTTCGACTACTCCTTCTACGGCCGTGTTTCAGCCTCCGACGATATCGAGTGGGGCGAGCCATACTCCGAAGACCTCTTCGGCCCATATAACCAGCGTCGCTTCGACATCGCATGGAAAGTCGGCGTCGGCATCCCCATGAACCGGTGGTACGTCGGTCTTGAAGCCGCCTTCGGCCTACTCGACCTTATGCGCACCGACTTCACATTCCACGAGAACCGCGTCAGCCTCACCCTCGGCTACAACTTCTGATCCCCACACAGATTCCACGAATTTCCACAGATTATTTTGTAAAGAAGATCTGCGCACGCCACAAAATTTGTCAATGTGCTTGCCGCTTGCCGCAAGTCATCATATTAGACTAATTAGACCAATTAGCCCAACGGACGTCCTGTGTCCGCCGATTCCATAGAAACCACGGCGCCGAAGCTTTGGCGGAGGCGTACGGGGAGTAATCCAAAGAGCGCAAGGCGTGCGTAGCCCGCCGATTTTTGTGTAACCGGGCCCGCCGAGCCCCAAAGGCGAGGCGTGCCCGGACAGGCACAAAAAAAGAAAAGGCGCCCGCAGTCCGCCGATTCAACCAACCGCGCCCTCGCCCGCAAGTCTGGGCGTCCCTTATGGCCGCCGATTCGAGCGTCCCGGGGGCGTCCGTCGAGGACGCCGATTTCATAGTAACCCCGTACGCCGGAGCTTGCGGAGGCGTGCGGGGCTGGCGAATCAAAGAGCCAAGGCGTCCGTAAGGACGCCGATTTACAGACCAGCGTCGCCAAATCAAAAAAATCCGTGTAATCCGTTTGCGGCAAAAAATTCGCGAATTTCGTCAACCCCACCAAAAACACAACGAGGCAGCCGCAAACCGCCGTACCTTTGCGGCATGGAACACAAATACCGCCCCATCAACGCACGCCTCTACACCCGCTCGTTCACCCGCTGGTACGGGCGCGTCTACGGCGCCGGGCGCGCCCGCGCGCTGCCGCGCAACCTCATCCTCGCCCTCGAGATGATGCGCCTGCATGGTCGCCATGTCCCACTGCTGCGCCCCGCGCCCCTGGGGCCTCGACCTGTTCCACCGCGCCCGCAC
>CAJTMY010000035.1 GCA_910577355.1 uncultured Muribaculaceae bacterium | reverse complement strand
CTGAGCGCAGGGGGCTGCGAAGGCGCATCATCTCGAGGGCGAGGATGAGGTTGCGCGGCAGCGCGCGGGCGCGGTCGGCGCCGTAGACGCGCTCGTACCACCCGGTGAATGAGCGGGTGTAGAGGCGTGCGTTGATGGGGGCGTAGTGTTTCATAACGCTGCAAAGGTACGGCGGTTTGCGGCTGCCTCGTTGTGTTTTTGGTGGGGTTGACGAAATTCGCGAAAATTCCCACACGGATTGAAGCCTCATACGGATTTACACGGATTCGTAGGGATGTTTTTGTTTGCGCGGTTGGTATGTAAATCGGCGTCCTACGGACGCCTTTGCTGTTTAGATTGCTGTCCCCGCACGCCTCGCTTTTTGGCTCGGCGTACGGGGTTACTGTGTAATCGGCGTCCTACGGACGCACGGCCTTGCGGGCGGCGAGATGGAACGTATGGCAGACGCGACCGGACGCCTTGCGGGTGGGATGGCGGACGGAAGGGAGTGTATGAAAAAGGTGTCGCTTTTCACAAAGCAACACCTTCGGGATTTCCTTAACTTTATTTGGGTTTCCTAATGCTGAAAAAGCGTGCCGCTGTGCATGCAACGCCTTTCCGAGGACAAAGGTAGAGTAAATATTTGATAGGGGCGCCCCCCCCCCGTTAAATTATGTTAATTGTAAATAATTTCTTAATATTTGCGACAATCTGACACGTCGCATGGCGCTTTGGCCTGATAGTCGGCGCCAATCACCCTTTGTAAGATTATGAATCGTAGTTATGTCGAGAGAAAGCAGACGTGGGTCGGGATAGAAATCCTCCAATGGCTCAGGAGGTTCACATGCATTGTGGGGACATATGCGTTGACATTCGTCACATCCGTAGATATGTTTTCCGAGCCTCGGAGTGTCGGGCAATTCGCCTTTGTGCTCTATTCCGAGATATGAAAGACAGCGGCGAGCGTCGAACGAGCCGTCGGATCGGATGGCTCCACCGGGGCACACCCGCACGCAGGCGCCGCAGCGGCCGCAGTGGCCGGCCAAGGGAGCATCGGGCACAAGGGAGAGTGTGGTGACAAGCTCGGCAAGGAACACACCCGACCCCACTCCCGGCACTATGAGCTGACCGTTAAGGCCGATGTATCCGATGCCTGCCCGCATTGCCCAATATCGTTCGGCGAGTGGCGCTGAATCGACACAGGGACGCGAAAGCGCGCCGAAATTATTGAATATGAATTCAGCCAGGATACCGAGACGACCGCGCAATACCGTGTGGTAGTCGCGACCGAGGGCATAGTCGGCTATCCACGGGTGGTGGTAGCCGCCGGCGGGACGGTACGGGAAGGCCATGGATATGACGGTACGGGCACCGTGGAAAAGCAGACGGGGATCGCGACGCAGCCCGGAGTGTCGGGCCAGATAGGCCATGGTGCCATGGGCGCCCGAGGCTATCCATCGGTCGTAGCCGCCGGCATACGCCTCGTCGACCGGCGCGGCCTCGGCAAATCCCACAGCCACCGCGCCGAGCCGCAGAGCCTCGGCGCGCACAAGGCCTTTATTCCATAGGCAGAGGCTCGAACTCATAGCCTTGCGAGAGCAGCCACCCGATAGCACGCGGCAATGCGGCACGCATATTGGCCGCGGCTTTCATGGAGTCGTGAAAAACGATGATCGAGCCATTGCGTGCGAAGCGCTTTACGTTGGCCACCACGTCGTCCGGACCGAGCTTGGCCGAGTAGTCGCGGGTGACGAGGTCGTACATTATAATGTTGTATCTGGAACGCAGCGCGCGGCTCTGTTTCCACCGCATTATGCCATGCGGCGGCCTGAACAGCGGAGAATCGATAAGGGCATCGGCCTCGGCGACATCGCGCAGATAGCGATGCGCGGTGACTTTCATACCCTGGAGATGATGCATGGTGTGGTTGCCGACACTGTGACCCCGGCGGCGCACCTCGGCGAGCAGACCGGGATTGCGGCGCACATTGTCGCCGACCATGAAAAATGTGGCCTTTATGCCGTAGCGGTCGAGGATGTCGAGCACCCATGGGGTCTGCTCGGGGATGGGGCCATCGTCGAACGTAAGGTATACCACGCGGCGCTTGCGCTTGTTGATACGCCATATCGCCTCCGGGAAAAGGAGGCGATACAGCAGTGGCGGACGCTCGATAAGCATATCTGGGAGAGTGGCGGAGAGTTATCAGAGACGTATCAGACGGTTCCAGGCAGCGGGATCGATACCGTAGTCGGCCATCCACTTCTGCGACAGCGTCATAGGCTCTATGCCGGCGGCCTTATGCGCCTTGGCGGTGAGTATGGCGTACTGTATTACGGCGGCTGAATTGCCGGAGAAATCCTCAAGGGCTTTGGCAAGGTCTTCCTCGCTCCAGCTGTCGATATATAGGAGCGGAGCCGAACGCAGGTTGGTGTCGTAGCTCGGACGCGCGGCCCATGCGGCGATAAGCCCGGCATTGGCCTCGGGGTTCTGCTCGAGGGCCGCAAGGACATCGATGCGGTTCTGAAGGGCGATAGCGGCGCCGAGGTGCTGGAGGGCGCTGAGCTCGGATGCGCCGAGAAGCGATACCTGCGAGGACGACAGACTCTGCGCGTAGCGTATAAGCTGCGCGTAGCGCGGCATATCGAGGGCGAGCAGGCGGCGGGCGGCGTCGAGGTCGGCCTTGTCGTGCGAATGCAGGTAGAGGTCGTAATAACTCTCGGCCATGTATATGGCGAGCATGCCGTCGAGAGGCGAGGCTGCGGCGGGGAGCTTGTCCTCGATGGTGCGGAGGAGTATGCGGGCCATGTCGGCATGGTCGGCGGGAGCCTTGAAACCGTTTTCGGCGGCGTTCCTCACGGCGAATTCCGTAGCCGGCATGTCGGCCGACAGGATAAGATCGCGGGCGGTGGAATATATGCCAGAGCGGGTTGAGGCAACCATGCGGCGGACAGTCTCGTCGAGGTAAAGATCCTCGGGATTGTCGACATCAAGACCGCCCCAACGGAATTTGCCCATGATATTCTCGTAGGCTTTCTCCACGGTCGGCGATACGGTAGGTGTGGCAAAGGGGGTCACTTCCATGGCCATGCCGGTGGAGCCCATGAAGGGTGTGAGACCGAGATAATAGGAACCCGGCACGGTGGAGGCTATGAACACAGGACGCTGGAAACCGTTCTTCACCGAGTTGGCGATGATGTCGACCGAGAGGGTGTTGCCGAGCGACATGCCCTGCTTGCCGAGGCGGCCGAGATTGGTGGTGATATCGCGCAGATAGGGTATCACGTATCGCGAATGGAATACATTGGCGGTATCGAGGCCGTAGTGGCTGTATACTGCGGCGCTGTCGACAGGCATCACTATATTGGGGGTGGTGATGGCGTGGTACTTGCCGGCGAAGAGATTTCCGTAGAGTGCGCGGAGGGCATCCTCGGCGTTGACGAGCGAATCGGTCTGGGGCACGATGAAGCTCCAGGCGAGCTTGTCGTAGGCATAGTCGTTGGGTGAGGCGAACATGGGGACGGGCTTGCCGTCGTAGGAAGGTATGCGCTGCTGGTTGGCATACCAGTCGGTAGTGAGGTACGAGAGGTTGATGACGCGCACGTCGGTGCGGTAGCCCTCGACTTCCTGAGCGTACCACAGGGGGAATGTATCGTTGTCGCCGTTGCAGAATATTATGCCGTCCTTATCGACCGACGACAGGTAGTTCATGCCGAAGTCGCGGGCTGTATAGCGGCCCGAGCGGTCGTGATCGTCCCATGTCTGCGATACCATCTGAAGGGGCACTATCAGGCCGGCCACGCATGCAATGGCGCATGCCGCGATACCTGCACCACGACTTATCTCGGTGTCGGCACCGTCGGCATCTTTCTTCTTGCGCGATAGCAGCGAGCGGAGCATCATGCCTATGGCGGGCACTCCGAAGCCTATCCATATGGCGAAGGCGTAGAACGAGCCGGCGAAGGCGTAGTCGCGCTCGCGTGGCTGTCCGGGTGTCTGATTGAGGTATAGGACGATGGCGATGCCGGTCATGAAGAACAGGAAGCAAACGACCCAGAACTGCTCGATGCCGCGCATGGGGGCGTCGCGCTTGATATACATCGCCTGCCACAGCAGCCCTATGATGCCGAGCAGCAGGGGCAGCATGTAGAACACGTTGTGACCCTTGTTGCCCTTGCCGAACTCGTCGGGCAGGAGGCTCTGGTCGCCGAGGCGGGGATTATCGATAAAGGAGAAGCCGGAAATCCAGTTGCCGAGATGCGGCTCGCCGTTGCCGGCGATATCATTCTGGCGGCCGGCGAAATTCCACATGAAATATCGCCAGTACATGTGCGAGAACTGGTAGTTGAAGAAGTACCTGAGGTTGGTGCCGAATCCGGGCTTCCATGCGGAGGTGTAATCCACCTCGTTGCCGTTGTGGTCGATGGCGGTGACCACCTTCTGCTGCGAGTTCATGTACGGGGCGACCTCGTAGAGGGGCACGAAACGCTGCTCGGCCCACTTGCGGCGCACCTCGGCAGGTATTTCGTCGAGGTCGGGGGTGGAGTATTGCGACCAACCCTTGTAGCCCTCGACATGCACAGGGTCGTTGCTGTATATACGCGGCAACAGCATCGTGAGGTCGGGCAGCTCGGCATAGTCGGGCCGCGGGGTGGACTCGACGTATTTGTCGCTCTGGCGCGGGTCGGTCTTTACGAGTTTTGCGTAGGATGTCTGCGGATCATCGTACGGTCGTCCCTGCTCGTCGCGTAGCACGCCGTCGAGCAGACGTGTGCGTGGCAGACCGTATTCGTCGATCTCGACGTACATCACACCCGATCCCTCGGGATATTCAAAGGTGACGAGTTCCTCGGCAAATACATCTCCGTTGAAAAGGGGACGTTCGCCGTATTGCTCGCGGTTGAGGTATGACGCGAGGGCAAACACGTTGTCGGGAGCATTCTGGTTCATCGGTGTATTGGCATGCGAGCGTATGAGCAGCAGGGCATACGACGAATAGCCGACGAATATAAGGAACACACTGAGCACTATGACATTGAACACGCGCACAGGCACCCGCGGGCAGAACATGAACAGATATACGGCCAATCCGGCCACCAGCACGAGAGCCACCCACCACGGGCCTATCATGGGCATGCCCGACAGGACTATGGCGAGAAAGAACGATATCCTGATTGCCGATGCGCTGCGCTGCCGGTAAAGCGCCATGGCCGCCCATATGAACACCGCCACAAGCAATATGGTGTAGAAAAGAACACCCATATTGTATGAAGCGCCGAGGGTGTTGACAAACAACAGCTCAAACCACTGTGCCACCTTTACGAATCCCGGGACGAGTCCGTAGAGTATAAGCGCGACTATGACAAACGAGATGCCCAGGGCGATAAGGGAGCCTTTGGCCGAGATATTCTTGTATTTCTTATAATAATATACGAGGACAATGGCCGGGATGCACAGAAGATTGAGGAGGTGCACGGCGATGGAGACTCCTATGATGTAGGCGATGAGGATGAGGTAGCGGTCGCTGTGGGGCTCGTCGGCGCGGTTCTCCCATTTGAGTATCAGCCAGAATACCAAAGCTGTGCAGAACGACGAGAAGGCATATACCTCGCCCTCGACAGCCGAGAACCAAAAAGTGTCGCTCCATGTGTAGGCGAGGGCGCCGCATATGCCGCCGCCGAAAATGAGCAGCATCTGCCACAGCTTCACTTCTGTGGCATCGTCGGGCACGATGAGGCGGCGCACCAGATGTGTTATAGTCCAGAACAGCAGCAATATAGTAGCAGCGCTGAGCAGTGCCGACATGGAGTTGACGGCTACGGCGGCATTGGCTATATTATTGCCGAAAAGCGTGACGAAGAATCGCGCGCACAGCATGAAAATAGGGTTGCCCGGCGGATGGCCGACTTCGAGTTTGGCACCTTGAGAGATGAATTCGGGGCAGTCCCAGAAGCTTGCGGTTGGCTCTATGGTGAGCAGATATGTGACGGCAGCCACTACAAAGCATGCCCACCCGAGCAGATTGTTTATTAGATTATACTTTTTCATGCAAAAAGCGAAATATCGATAAATCGGACAAAGGTACGCATTTCGGCGCAAATAGCGCGGCATTTAACGATTATTAAATGGTCTTATTGGTCTAATAAGACTGATTGGACTAATAATCAGATGCGGCGCTTGGGGGCGCGGATGAATTCGCCGGAGGCGATGACGAGTTCGTTGAAGCCGAAGAGGTATGCGCCGGCCTGCTCGACGAGTGCGAGAGCCTCGCTCTGTGTGTGCACGAAGTTGGTGAACGGCTGCCGGCGGGTGTTGGCGGGGGAGGAGTAGTTGAAGTATATGCGGTATCGCCGGGGGTCGATGATACCCTCGGCCTCGAGTTTTCGCAGCACAGAGGCCATCTGCCGTATGGCCTTGGATGAGTTGCAGCCCAGATTGCGTGGCTTGCAGTATTTGAGCTCAAGCATCAGCAGCCACGGACGGCGGCACGGCATGGCCGAGGCGAAGAAGCACTCGCAGTTCTCGATGCCGCGTATAAAGGAGCGATGCTCCTCGAGGTTGACGCCCACGTATGTGACGGGCTGCCGGCATCCGCGCAGGCAGAAATACTCGATGTCGGCGAAGGGCTCGGCGGCGAGCACCACTCCGGCATGCGAGCGGGTGGCCTCGCTGTAATCGGCCACGTAGCAGTCGTCGCAGTAGAGGCGGGCGCGCCGGAAGCGTCGCATTATCTTTTTCATCGGCTGCTCACGAGATTGGTGAAGTCGGCCATGATGTTGCTCATGACACGGTCGAAGTAGTTGGAGCGGATGAGGCCGTCGGCGTCCTGTATAGTGACGTTGCGGCTGCCGTCGTAGTTCTCGATATATCCGTCGCGCAGTTCCCACACCGACACTATGCGGGGGTCGACATATGATTGCGGGCCGAAATCAAGGTCGAGGTCGTCGGCGCCGGGTGTGCCGTGGGCGAGCATGCAGTTGTTGAGTGCGTAGAGGATGAAGGGGCTGTGTGTGGTGATGACGAGATTGTCGCGGTTGTGGTCGACCATGGCGAGGATGTCGTATATGAGACCTGCCTGTGTCGCCGGAAACAGATTCTGCTCCGGCTCCTCGATGACGATGTTGGAGAGCTGCGGGCGACCGGCTTTGTCGCGCAGCGCCTTGGCCCGCTGTATCAGCGGATTGGCGGTGTCGCCTTTCTCGGCTGCGTCCACGAGGGTGGAGACCATCTTCTCGAATGCGTCCTTCACCTCGGGCGATGTATCGCCGGCAAGGATGCTGTCGAGGGCGGCGGGGTCGAGGCCGGCCTGCTCCATCAGCGCCCGGCGGCCCGATCCCATGTCGAGGGCGCGCTGCTTGTCGTAGGAGCGGTCGGGGGCGTTGCGGTATATCCAGCGGGTGAGGTAGTTGAGAAACACATACAGCGGAGTGGCGGCCTGCAGGCCGCTCGATGCCTGGTCGAGGTGTATCTCCTCGCCCGAGGGGAGCACTAGGATGTTCTCGCGGTCGGCGGCACGGTAGTAGTATTTCACGCCCAGGTTGGTGAGCGACAGGGCGTCGGCGCGGCCGAAGCGGTCGCGTATGCTGAGCCAGTCGAAGAGGAAGTTGCGCAGGTAGAACTGCGGCCATTCGAGCGAGGCTATGCCGGGGAGTGTGACGAGATTGCGCTCGGCGGGTATGTAGGCGTTCTTCGAGACTGGGGCGGAAGCGAAACCGGCAGTACGGCTCACGCGCACCTTGCGGTCGGCGTATTCGAGGGATATGGCCTCGCCGAGATAGGAGAAGGCCGAGTCGTCGCGGAAATAGTCGGCCATGTTGTGATACTTTATGAGCACCTGCACGAGCAGGCGCTCGTCGACATGTCCGAGCCCCTGGCGCACCACCAGGTCTTTCTCGAGCCACTGGCAGAAGCTGATTATCTTGGCCACGGTGCTCTTGCCGCTGCTCTGCGGGCCTATTATCACATTGATGCGGCTGAGGGT
Organism: uncultured Muribaculaceae bacterium; assembly: GCA_910577355.1. GTDB lineage: Bacteria > Bacteroidota > Bacteroidia > Bacteroidales > Muribaculaceae > CAG-873. The sequence continues at coordinate 19,598 of CAJTMY010000035.1, read as the reverse complement.
GATGTCGAGGTCGCGTATGGGACCGATGTTATGTATGGTGAGTCGTGCCATGGCTGTATGCTTTTGTCCACAAATATACACAAATAATAAATACGCCGTTCAAAAAATCGCGAAAAACAGGCCGAATGCCATGCTTTTTCACTAACTTTGCAGGCTAACTAAAACGAATCACGGCAATATGGCGAATGTAAGACCCAAGAAATCGCTGGGACAGCACTTTCTCACCGACCTCGGCATAGCGGCGCGCATAGCGGCCACTGTGGACGGCTGCCCCGGTCTGCCCGTGGTGGAAGTAGGCCCGGGCATGGGCGTTCTCACGAAGTTTCTGATAGAGGCCGGCCGCGACCTCACCGTGGTGGAGCTCGACGGCGAGAGCGTGGAGTATCTGCGCCGGGGACATGTGCCCGGGCTGGAGCCCGACCACATAGTGGAGGCCGACTTTCTGCGGCTCGACCTGTCGGAACTGATGCAGGGGCGTAAATTCTGTCTGATCGGCAACTATCCGTACAACATATCGTCGCAGATATTTTTCAAGGTGCTTGACAACCGCGACCTTGTGCAGGAGTGCAGCGGCATGCTGCAGCGCGAGGTGGCCGAGCGCATATGCGCGGCGGAAGGCTCGAAGACACGCGGCATTCTGAGCGTGCTGCTGCAGGTGTGGTACGATGCCGAGTATCTGTTCACCGTACCCGAGCATGTGTTCAACCCGCCGCCAAAGGTGAAGAGCGGCGTGATACGCCTGCGCCGCAACGGCGTCACCGACCCGGGGTGCGACTTCACGCTGATGCGTACGGTGGTCAAGACCACATTCGGACAACGCCGCAAGACAATCCGCAACTCGGCCAAGTCGCTGCTGCCGCCGGGCGTGGCGTTTCCGGTCGAATCGCCGCTGGGCGCCATGCGCCCCGAACAGCTGTCGGTAGAGCAGTTCGTCGAACTTACCAATCTCATTGATTCCCTCCGCAAGCAAGCAAAATGAAAGAATACTCGCCCGAATACCTCGAAGAGATCCGCGACATAATAAAGTCGAAGGACTCGGAAGCCGCGCGCAAGGCCATCGCCGACCTGCACCCGGCCGACATCGCCGAGCTGTATCAGAACCTTGAGATCGACGAGGCCGAATTCCTGTACAGTCTGCTCGACGAGGATACGGCAGCCGACGTGCTGATGGAGCTCGACGAGGACGACCGTCTGAAGCTGCTCGAGAACATGCCCACCGAGGAGATCGCCAAACAGATCGAGCACCTCGACACCGATGATGCCGTGGACGTGATACAGCAGCTCGACGAGGAGGATCGCGACGAAATCCTCTCGCACATCGACGACGTGGAGCAGGCGGGCGACATCATCGACCTGCTCAAGTACGACGAGGACACCGCCGGCGGCCTTATGGGCACCGAGATGATAGTGGTGAACGAGAACATGTCGATGCCCGAGTGCATCAAGGAGATGCGCGCCCAGGCCGAGGAGATGGACGAGATATACTATGTGTATGTGGTGGACAACGACTATAAGCTCAAAGGCATATTCCCGCTCAAGAAGATGATCACCCACCCGTCGGTGTCGAAGATAAAGCATGTGATGGAGACCGACCCGGCGGTGGTGAAAGCCGACACGCCCATCGACGAAGTGGCGCTCGACTTCGAGAAATACGACCTTGTTGCCATGCCGGTGGTCGACTCGATAGGACGCCTGCTGGGGCGCATCACGGTCGACGACATCATGGATCAGGTGCGCGAGGCATCGGAGCGCGACTATCAGCTGGCATCCGGTCTGTCGAGCGACGTCGACGCCGACGACTCGATATTCGCCCAGACCAAGGCCCGCATCCCCTGGCTGCTCATCGGCATCGTGGCGGGCATACTGGCATCGCTGATATTGAGCGGATTCGAGGATCAGCTGCACGCGGTGACGGCACTGGCTCTGTTCATCCCCATCATCGGCGGCACGGGCGGCAATGTGGGTGTGCAGGCCTCGGCCATCGTGGTACAGGGCCTGGCCAACGGCTCGCTCGACATCGCCGAGTTTTCCAAGCAGATGGGCAAGGAGATATTAATAGGCCTGCTCAACGCCACTATCCTCTCGGGAGTGGTGCTCGTCTACAATCTGATAATGCTGCCCGACAATTTCGCCGTCACACTGTCGGTAGCCTGCTCGCTGTTCACAGTGGTGATGTTTGCCACGATCCTCGGCACACTGGTGCCGCTCTCACTCGAGAAGATAAAGATCAACCCTGCCTTGGCCACCGGCCCGTTCATACAGATATTCAACGATATAGTGGGGCTTGTGATATACGTGTACATATCCAAGTTCTTCCTCCAGATATTCCATTGAGCTGGTTCAACACCATAGAATTCTACGTCATAGCCGGCGCGCTCGCCGCAGGCGCGGTGGCCTATGCCGCGCTGCCTCAGCGCCGGGGGCAGGGGCGGCAATATCTGCTTGCCGGAGAGCTGTCCGATACCGGCGACCCGCAGCCGGCCATCGACATAGAGGTAGACAACCGCGGCCGGGTGCATATCACACGCACGGGGCTGCCGCCGGTAACGGATGCCGGCGCGGTATCGCTTGCCATCAATGTGACGGGCTTTGACATCATAATACAGGAACGCCTCACATATGGCCGCGGACAGGCCGCCGTCGACACAGCACGGTTCACCCTCGACTTCCTCGGGCCGGAGCGCTACAAGATCCGCTACACTACCGATCAGGACGCCGGGTTGCTCGCCGCATTCACGCTCAACGTCACGCCCGGGCTGCGGCTGCACCGCGAGCTGAGATAGCGGCGGACCGGTGGTCAACCGCACACGGATTGCACTGTAATGTTTGGCGATCGTCCGCCAGGACGATGATTTCTTAGTAACCGGGTACGCCGAAGCCTGCGGAGGCGTGCCCGGACAGCATATCATATGATTGTGGCGTGCGGAGTACGCCGATTTTGGCAACGACGCATGTAGGCAATGCTATATGTAAATCGGCGGGCTCCGCACGCCTTCCACCTTTATGCGTATTAACGCCATTTATCATTTATATGAGGGCGGACGCACGAGCCGTGCGTCCCTACAAAAAATTATCAAAAACTGTTGCAAATCACAAAAATAATCAATATCTTTGCGGCATAGCATTCTGCACACCCTTAAAGCTATATATCATGAAGATCCTGAAATTTGTATCATTGCTTGGCTGCGGACTGCTATGGAGCTGCCAGTCGCAGGAGCCTGTCGCGCCGACGACGGACGATGTGGCGGACATCAAGGCAGAAGAGACCGCCATCCGGCAGATTTCCGAGGATGTGAATTCCGCCGAGGTCGACAATATACTCGGCAGCCTGTTCGGCAAGGAGAAGAAAGGCCGTTCCGCCGACTACGACGTGCATGTGATAAAGGATGACAAAGGCAACGACCGCATAATCTGCGTCAACTTCGCCGACAACAAGGGCTATGCGCTCGTAAGCGCCGTAAAGTCGTACGAACCGGTGTTGGCCTACGCGGAGACCGGGCATTTCTCGCCCGGCGACGAGCTGCCGCCGCCTGTCAAGGCATGGATGGAAAATACCATAATCGACATCGATGAATCACAGACTTTACCCACCGACTCGTTGGCAAAGATCGCAAGCAAATGGCGGCGGTATGAGAGCAACAAATCAACGATTAAGTCACGAGCGGATGAAGTAGACCCGGATCACAGTAAATTTTATAATCTCACGCCTGAGGAGCTTCAAAGATTGTTCCATATAATGAAGCCATATCTGGACAGCTGGGCGGCCAATGATTATCGCGTGTATTCAATCGACGATTACACCGAGCCTATCGAGATAGGCGATAAATTCGCACTGGCCGGATACGTGCAAGGCCGAATCTGTCCGATATATTTCGACGATTATTGGGCAATAACTATTGTGAAAGTGAAGGAAGCAGGAATAAGAAGCGGCGCCGGACACTGGATGAAAACAACATGGAATCAGCTCTTTGGCTTTAATCAAAGTTTTCCTCTTATTCCTAATAGCTTTGATAATATACCGGTCGGATGTGGTCCGGTAGCTTTAGGCCAAGTAATGTATGCCTATCGCTATCCCAATACTTTTGAATGGGATTTAATGTCTATCGATAGCTATGGAAATAAGTATAATTCTGATTTCCTACTTGACATTTACAAAAAGACCGGAGCGCGTTACAATGGCGAGGGGACAGAAACTGTTCACAGCAGTCGCGCAAAAGCACTGCGCGAGTATGGCTACACATTTACAGAATTATCAGGCGAAAAAGTAACAACATGGAATCTTGCCTATAATTGTCCCGCGACTGTCGGTTGTCGACTTACCGAAATGGTTAACAACAAGACAAAGACTACGGGGCATGTTTTTTTGGTAGAAGGTTCTGAAACAATCCAATCATATCGAGAAATTGAAATATGGACATTTACTTATCCCGACACATTCAGTTGTATCTATCATGAAGAGGCCGACCCCAGTACGACTTATCGTTTTTATATAAACTGGGGCTATCCTCGTGCAGAAAACAACGGATACTATGTGTTAAATGGGCTATTGCCCTCCCATGAAAACCAGATTGTATCGCCTGCCGTAATCGAGGATGCAATCGTCAACATACGTCCTAACAAATAATCTGATCAGCTATGAAATCAATAATCAAAAAAATTGCATTCGCGGCTTTCGGAATCATGCTGACAGTAGGTATCGCAGGGTGCTATGATGATCCCGAAAAAATGTATAGAGGAGCAATCGAGGACATATCTATCGAAGCCTTGACCAACGGCAATCAAAATATATTTCTTGAGGGGCCATTCGAGACTGTATACTATAAAAAAGTAGATAAAAACGGTAAACGCACCGGTAAATGGAGTACCGAATGGCCCGAAGACAGGGAGCGTGTGCAGGGGGGCATAAGCCACGCGTTCTATGACTTGATATTAACTAATGGAAGAGCCTATAAAATAAAAGAATATAAAAGCATTGGAACGGGTGTGGGATATTCTTTTGTAGAAAGTCTATGGCATTTTTATTGCTTTAAATACGCAGGCTTCGACATAAAGATGGGCTGTGCCTGCGACTGGAATTTTGATAAAAACGCCAACACACTCGCATTAGATTTCCTCAAATACAAAGTTGAACAAGCAGATATAAGCGGCATCACGCTGTCATTTGAGAGTGATGCGGAATATGAAAAACGATTTGGCATCGCCTATCTCGAAGTACACCAATTTAACCGTAAATCAATAAGCGCATCTCAGCTTTCTGCCATAAAGCTTTACAATTCGAGTAAAGATCTCCATTTAGCAATGTTGCAGATAATGCGTGCCGATTGCGGAGATATTCTCGAAGGATACGGACGTGTGCGTTATAGGCTCAATGTCATCGAGGACAATGTACGCAATGACAGAGAACCGAACTCGGGAGACGTGTGGTTTGAGGATTAAATATTCGCAACGGAGTGCCCGACGAGCATTATATGTAAAATATAGAGACTGATTCTCTGCATTATCCATAGCAGCCGCCGGCGATGAACCCGTCATCGCCGGCGGCTGTTTTTTCGTGTATTTGGGGAGGTTTACCGATTTCCCACGGGCGGGGCGTGGGGTGGCGTAACTTTGCAGTATCAAAAACAAATAACATCATCAACACTGTAACAACATCGCTTTATGGAAAACGAACAATCACCCGCTGCCGCCGAGGCTCAGACCGATGAGCCGGCCGTGTATCAACCTCTCAATCCGACGCAGGCCGCACCGGCCTCCGACGATGACCCGAACGAGACTTTCCTGAGCCACGTGCGCCACTCGTTCTTCGACGAGGATCCTGTCTAATTCAAATTTCAATTATCAACTCCAAAAATCACACGAAAATGCAAACACCCGGAATCCAGGGCGGCACTCATGTATCGTCCGCCCCTCTCACCCTCTCAGAAACCGCCAAGGCAGCCCCCGAGCTGCTCCGCAACGCCATCGACCGCCGTATAGTGAAGATACGGCCCATGTCGACCCCGGTCGACCAGATATCGCGCATGATGGGCGCCCGCCACGCCTCGAGCATGGAGGTGGAATACTACTCGGTCGATACTAAGCTCACCGAATCGACCTTGAAGGCCGACTGCGACCTGTCGGAAGCCACAGACCGCGGCAACGGCACCATGAGCGTGACCATGCGCGTGGAGCATCCCGCCATCTTCGAGCCGTCGGAGACCGTCCTTATCCCCGATTGCCCCTCGGCGGGCGAGCATACCGTGGGCTATGTGCTGTCGACCAACGCCGCCGCAGGCAGCATCGATGTGGCCGTGGTGGGCGAAGGCGAGCCTTTCGGCCTCGTATCTTCCGGCTCGCGGATAATACGCATGGGACGCGCCGCTGCCGAGCTCGACGTGCAGACGGCACAATTTCAGGCTCTCCCCACCAAGGGCAGCAACCGGTGCCAGATATTCAAGATGCAAGTGGAACAGTCGACCCTCCAGAAACTCGCCGACAAGGAGGTGGGCTGGACTCTCTCCGACCAGGAGGAGGTTGCCATAATCGACATGCGCCTGGGCATGGAGAAGAACTTCCTTTTCGGGCGCGGCGCCAAGATATACGACTCGGCCAAGGCCGACTATATCTACCTCACGCAGGGAATATGGAATCAGACCGACAACTCGATGAAGGTGAACCTCGCCACACTGTCGCACAAAGATCTTATCGACATCTGCGCGGCCACATTCACCGGCAACAACGGCTCGCACAGCAAGATACTGCTCGCCGGTACCGACTTTGTAAGCGCCGTGTCGAAGCTCGACATCAACCGCACCCTCGATGTGCGCGACGCCAAGGTGCGCTGGGGGCTCGAAGTACGCGAGATCGTATCCAACTTCGGGCGTCTCTACCTGATACACAGCGAGGTATTCGACCAGTGCGGACACAGCAAGGACGCTTTCATCCTCGACCCCGACTACATAAGCAAGTACACGCACATACCTTTCCATGCCGAAAAACTCGACCTGCGCTCAGCGGGCACACGCAACACTGACGCTGTGGTGCTCACCGAAGCCTCGTGCCTTGTGCTGCGCCATCCCAAAGCGCATATGAAAATATTCGGATAAACCTTCAAGTAATCAGTAGGGACGTACGGCTCGTACGCCCGGTCTCAACCGGATGACATCCGCGCGCCGACGGACGCACGAGCCGTGCGTCCCTACTATTAATCATCTTATCAGCAATGATATACACCTCATCCCAAATGCTCGAGATATGGCGGCAACGCCTGGGGCTGTGCACCACACGCACCGATGCCTCGATAGCCGAGTGGGACGGCATCGACACGGATGCCATGCTGCTCGCACGCATGCGCCCGTGGTATCTGCATCTGCTCGACACCGCTCCCCCCGCCCTGCTGCCCGTAAGCGAGGCGGCACGCCAATGCACCCTCAGCCAGTCCGGCTCATCCCACCATCTCATTCTCCCTCCCTCCGACTGCCGGCGTGTACTGTCTGTAAAGATGCAAGGATGGCAACGCTCCGTACAACCCGTGGGGCACGACACGCCCGAGGGCGCCGCACTGCTGCGACGGCTCGCATCGCCGTATGCCCGGCCCGGCACAGGCTGTCCCACCGCCGTACTTATGGCCGACGGCCGCATAGCCGTGGCACCCGTCGACATACCTGTGGTGGAATCGCTCCGCGCCATCCTCGACAGCGGCCCCGAGACGTATACTCTATGCCCGTCGCTGCTCGACACCATCCCCACGGAAATCTGATCTTTCGACCCCACACGGATGTGCCCCACACGGATTACACGGATTCCCACGGATTATTTATTATTTATTTCAAATTCCAATCAAAACATGTATTCAACAGCTTTTCGCGCATATATCGCCGCCGAGCCGCTGCGGCGCGCACGCCGGCGACACAAGCGCTATACCTACGGCGACCAATGGAGCGACATTATCGATGATCCGGCCTCGGGACCGGTACCCGAGCGCACGCTCATCGAACGCTCGGGTCGTCGTCCACAGACCAACAATCTGATACGCCGGCTCGTAAAGTCGATCGTAGGCCGATACCGCACATCGGCCGCCGAAGATTCCCGTTATACATCCGACCCCACGTCGGTCGACGTACGCAACTCCCTGCCAGAACTCGACGCCCGCCTGCTCGAGGAGTTCATCATATCGGGCTGCGCCATACAGCGCATCGTGGCCGAACGGCGCCCCGGCGGCGCGGGGATATGGGTCGACAATGTGAGTCCCGACGACTTTTTCGTGAACCGTTTCACCGACCCGCGCGGCAGCGACATCACCCTTATAGGCATGCTGCACCAGATGTCGTGGCCCGAGGTGGTGAACCGTTTCGGCCGCGGCTCGCGCACCCGCATAGCATCGCTGCGGCGGCTATTCGAGTCGCCGGCCACACGCTCGGCGCTCGCCCCCGACGAATTTCTCGGCATGAGCCTGCCCGCCGATGCCGACGCCTTTTTCACCTCGGCGCCCGATCGCCTGCGCGTCATCGAAGTGTGGAATTATGAAGGACGGCAGGCATCGCGGCGCGGACGCATCGCCATGGACATGGTGTGGACGTGCCGGTGGTATGCCGGCGACGGCACCCTGCTCGACCAATACAACTCACCCTTCCCCCACGGCGAGCATCCCTTTGCCGTATGCCTCTATCCGCTCACCGACGGCGAGGTGCACTCGTTTGTCGAGGACGTCATCGACCAGCAGCGCGCCATCAACCGCCTTGTGGTGCTGCTCGATACCATAATGGCGTCGTCGGCCAAGGGCGCGCTGCTCTTTCCAATCGACCAGCTCGTGCCCGGCTATACGCTCGAGCACATCTCGGCGCTGTGGGCACGCCCCGACGCCGTGATACCGCTGCGGCGCAGCGGCGAGCTGCCGCAGCAGGTCACCGCAAGCTCGGGCGGCGCGGGGGCATATCAGCTGCTCGACCTGCAGATGAAGCTTTTCGACAACATATCGGGTGTGGGCGATGTACTGCTCGGCCGCGACATATCGCCATCGACGGGCGCCGACCTCTACGATGCCCGCGTGCGCGAGGCCTCAACAGTGATCACCGACCTGCTCGAATCGTTCCGCGCCTTCACCGACCGCCGCACCGCCAAGGCCACCCGCACACGGTGATGACCCCACACGGTGATTGCCACACACAGATTTCACGGATTCTCACGGATTTTTTTAATTTGCCCTGAGGAACGGTTGCACTTGGATTGTGCTGTATGCGATTGGCGTTCGTCCATCAGGACTACCACCAATCGCATACAAACCGCCTCAAAAAATTATCATAAAAATATTGTAAATCAACAAAATATTAAATATCTTTGCAAAAACAATCCAATACACTGTGCCATGAAGAAATTGCTGTTGCTTGTCGTTGTCGCCTTGGCCGCTGTGGGCGGTCGGGCCGACAGTCTGGGTGAACTCTCCGCAGAGTGGGTCGAACGTCTGAAAAAAGCTGTGACGCTGGTCGACGGCGGCTTTTATGATGCCGCCATCGAGGATTTCAACAAAGCGCGGGAGCTGTATCCCGACAATTATGCCGTAAACTATGAGCTTGCTGTAATCAACTACATGAAAGGCGACTACAAGGAAGCGATAAAATACCTAAGGCATATCGAGAAGTCGCCCGACGTAGAGCCGGGATATTATCAGATATACGGCAACGCGCTCGACATGCTCGGCAAGCCTGCGGATGCGCTGAAAATCTATCGCAAGGGACTGAAGAAATTTCCGGAGGCGGGCGAGCTGTATCTCGAGAGCGGCAACATAGAGCTGCACCGGGAGGAGTATGAGAAAGCGCTCGAATGGTATGAACGCGGCATCGAGGCCGACCCCGACTTCGCGTCCGACTATTACCGCGCAGCCATGATACTTTTCGACTCGAACATAAAAGTGTGGTCGCTGATATACGCCGAAGCCGAGATATTGCTCGCTCCGACCAACAACGAGCGCCGCAAATACATGGCGACGCTCATGACCGACTGCTATAAGGATAATATCACCGTAGACATCGACGGCGACAAGGTGGAAATGAAAACGACTCTCGCTCCGGGGCGTAGCATAGGCATGCCGCCGTCGGGAGAACCGGCATTCGATTTCTGTCTGATGTACGAGACCGCCGCACAGCGGTATGTGATGCAGCTCGGCCTCGAAAAGACCGCTTTCACGGCATCGCTGACCCAACTCACTCAGCTGAGGCGTGATGTGCTGGAGGCGTTCACGGTGGCAGGCGACATATTCGGCGGGCACATGTATCTGTTCGATTATCAGCGGCGGGTGCTCGAGGCCGGCCATTGGGAAGCATACAATCTGTTTCTTTTCGCAGGAGCGGATATCGACGGCATGCAGCAGTGGTATGACGAGAACCGTGTGGCATTCAACGAATTCGTCGAATGGATGGAGGATAATCCATTCGTGCCGGATACGGAGCATACCGTGAGCTACAACGCCATGAACCGCTATGTGCGCCCGTTCACTTACACACGCTTCAATGAACTCCTGCGGCTTCTCTACGGCATGGGTTCCGGCAAGCAGTGACAACTTTGGAAAGCTGAGAAAACGAAAATTAACGCATTGTTTGCCTAATATTTGTTATTAAAGATGTAACTTTGCATATTCAACACAAAAAGCATACATATCATGGCAGAGATCAAATGTATCGGTATACTTACTTCGGGCGGTGATGCCCCGGGCATGAACGCCGCCATCCGCGCCGTCACACGGTCGGCAATCTTCAGCGGCCTCAAGGTGAAAGGCATATACCGCGGCTACCGCGGCCTTATCAGCGACGAGATCGTGGACTTCCGCACCCAGAATGTGTCGAACATCATACAGCAGGGCGGCACAATCCTCAAGACCGCACGCTGCAAGGAGTTCCAGACCCCGGAAGGCCGCCAGCTCGCCTACGACGTGATACGCCGACACGAGATCGATGCCCTTGTGGTGATAGGCGGCGACGGCTCGCTCACCGGCGCACGCATCTTTGCCAACGAATTCAACTTCCCCTGCATCGGCCTGCCGGGCACCATCGACAACGACCTCTACGGCACCGACACCACCATAGGATACGACACTGCCCTCAACACCATCATGCAGTGCGTCGACAAAATACGCGACACCGCCACGAGCCACGAGCGCCTGTTCTTTATCGAGGTAATGGGCCGCGACGCCGGTTTCCTCGCCCTCAACGGCGCTATCGCATCGGGTGCCGAGGCAGCCATCATACCCGAGATATCGACCGAGGTCGACCAGCTCGCCGAACTGATACAGAACGGATTCCGCAAGTCGAAGAACTCGTCGATAGTCCTCGTGGCCGAAAGCCCCGTCACCGGGGGCGCCATGGGTCTGGCCGAGCGTGTGAAGACCGAATTTCCGGGCTACGACGTGCGCGTATCCATCCTCGGCCACCTGCAGCGCGGCGGATCGCCCACCGCGCACGACCGCATCCTGGCATCGCGCATGGGCGCGGCCGCCATCGACGCCCTGCTCGAGGATCAGCGCAACGTGATGATCGGCATCAAGAACGACGAGATAGTATACGTCCCCTTCTCCAAGGCCATCAAGAACGACAAGCCCATCAACCGCGAGCTCCTCAACACCCTCCGCCGCCTCTCCATCTGATGAAGCCGCTGCGCCTGCTGCCCGCCCTTGTCGTGGCCGTGATACTCACGGCCTGTGCCAGTGTGGGCCGTATCGACGGCGGCCCGCGCGACGAGAATCCTCCGGTATATGTGCGCTCCAACCCCGCGCCGGGGCAGACCCGGGTATCGGGCAACAGCTTCTCCATCGTCTTCGACGAGAACGTGCAGCTCGATGACGCCTTCAACAAGGTGGTGGTATCGCCGGCGCAGCTCGAAGCTCCCTCGATCACAGCCAACGGACGCCGCGTCAACGTGCGCCTGCGCGACACGCTCAAGGCCAACACCACCTACACCATCGACTTCGGCGACGCCATCAAGGATCTCAACGAAGGCAACGTGCTCGACGGATTCGCCCTCGACTTCTCCACCGGCGACTCGATAGACTCGCTGCGCATATCGGGCATCGTGCTCGGCGCACAGAACCTCGAACCCGCCCAAGGTATGATCGTTGGCGCATACTCCAACCTCAGCGACACCGCCGTGCGCACACTGCCCCCCGACCGCATCGCCCGCACCAACCAGTACGGGCAGTTCACCATACGCAACCTCCCCGAAGGGCAATACCGTGTGTATGCCATAAAGGACATCAACCGCGACTGGCACTGGGACCGCTCGGAGAATGTGGCGTTCATGGATGTGACAGTATCACCCCGCGTGGAGAGCATCGGCATCACCGACACGCTGTACAGCTCCACCGGCGAGGACTCGCTGGTACACCGCAACGGCCTGCAATACCTGCCCAACGACATACTGCTCTCATTCTTCAACGAGGATTACCGCGCCCAATATCTCAAGGATTACAAGCGCCCCGAGCGCCGCAAGATAACGGTAGAGCTTGGCGCGCCCACCGACTCCCTGCCGCAGCTCGCCATCGTCGACGGCCCCCGCGACACATCGCTGCACGGCACGCCGGCATCGCGATGGGGCATCCCCATATATTCGTCGCGCGGCGACTCGCTCACCATGTGGCTCACCGATACAGCTGTATACCATACCGACTCCCTGCGCCTGTCGGTGCGATACATGAAGCCCGACTCGCTCGAACGCCTCGTATGGACCACCGACACCCTGCGTTTCTTCTACCGCGACCCCAAACGCTCAAAAAAAGAAATCGAGGCCGACACGCTGCCCCCGCGATTCGACACACTCCCCTTAGCAATCGCATCCGGCACCACACAGGAGGTATACAGGCCTCTCACATTCTCGGCAGGACAGCCTCTCGCATCCATCGACACCTCAATGATACACTTCGAGATGCAGGTAGACACCAACTGGATCGCAAAGCCATTCGCCATAACCAACGACTCACTCCACCCCGTGCTGCAGCGGCAGATCGACTACCGTTGGGAGCCGGGCGCCAAGTACCGGCTCACCATCGATTCGGCCGCGATACACAGCGTCTACGACGAGCACAACAGGAAATTCTCGCAGGAATTCGCCGTACGGGCTCTTGAAGACTATTCCAACCTTACCGTACGCCTTATCGGAGCCGACACCACAGCCGTAGTCGAACTGCTCAACAACTCCGACGACTCGGTGCGCACAGTGCGAGCCGTCGATGGACGCGCCGTATTCAAGTATGTACAGCCCGGCACGTATTATCTGCGCATGTTCTCCGACACCGACGGCAACGGCGAGTGGACCACCGGCCTGCTCGACTCCATACAGCCCGAGGAAGTGGCCTACTACCCAAAAAAGATCGAGCTCAAACGAAACTGGGACATCGAGCAGGACTGGGACATCTACGAGCTGCCCGTCGACCGGCAGAAACCTTATGCCCTGCTCAAGAACAAGCCCAAGCTCAAGCGCGGCGAAAAAGCGCCCGGCCGGGAGGATGAAAACACCGAGGAGGACGAATTCATGGGTTCGGACTACATCGACGACCGATACAACAACGGAAACGACCGCCTCAACCGAAACAACCGGAATAACCGCAACAACAATAATCTGAACATGGGCGGCTTCCAACAGACTACCGGCAACCGCCGCCGATTCTGACCGCCCCTTCAGTCGCCGTCGCCAATGGCCGCCATACGAGCCATCATGTCCACAAGTGCCTCGGCGGGATTATCTATCGACGCCGTAACCGTCTCGCCATCGCCACGCTCGCCCTTGTATCGGGCCACGGCCTCGCGCATGCCCGCCAGCTCGCATATATCATCGGCATCGGGTGCATATCGGGCCGTAAACTCATCGTACGCTCCGGCATATAAGGCAAGTTCGAGACGCAGCACGGCTCCGGCATGCGCGGCGGCAAAAGCATCCCCGCCCGTATGCGCGCACAGCTCCACACAGCCACGGACGCAGCCCAGATGCAGCCGCATGTAGGCGAGTCCCAGTCCCGGGCGGCTCACACCGGCCATATCCACACTCACAAGCATGGTGACCATTGTACAAAGCGCCTGATGCCGCAGACCGGCCATGTCGAGCGCGTCGAGATGAGCCGAACCCACAAGCAGGAAATCGGCAATCGCCATATCCACATCGCCGCCCGCTGCCCGCACCTTCTTCCATGCATGGTCGTACATCGCCAGCGCCTCACCCGTGGAGCGCACATAGCTGTCCGTATCCGTACATTCGCCCACAAGAGCCAAAAACGCCTCCCGGGCACTGTACGATGGTTTTATATCCTGATATCTCATACTTTTTTTAGGTTGACAGCACAAAATTACAAATAAAATACCTATCTTTGGCAAAATTTATCAACGTTATGAAAATAGCCGTATATTGCAGTTCCATGGACAATCTGCCCGCAAACTGGCAGGACGGCGCACGCGCGGTAGGCGACTGGATAGGCCGCAACAACTTCCAGATGGTATACGGCGGCGTGGACGCAGGGCTCATGTGCGTGGCTGCCAAAGCATGCAAGAATGCCGGGGGCACCGTGGTAGGCATCGTACCCACGCGACGCGCCAACCAGGCCTCGCCATACAACGATGTGCGAGTGCCCACCGCCGATCTCAACGACCGCAAAGGTGTGATGCAGCTGCTCTCCGACACATTTGTGGTGCTTCCCGGCGGATACGGCACACTCGACGAGTTTGCGGCATCATTCGGATACATAAACTTCACGATGCGACGCGACAAACGCGTCATATTATTCAACCCCGACGGCGTATTCGACCACCTGCTCGCACAGCTGCAGCACTTTGTCGACTGCGGCCTCATGACAGCCCGCCCGCTCGAATCTCTCATCGTCGCCTCCACCGTCGACAGCCTTATCGACGCACTCGAAAAATGTAAAAACGAACTCGAAAAATGAAAAGCCGACTCTACACCCGCACCGGCGACGACGGCACTACATCGCTCGTCGGAGGCACCCGCGCCCCCAAAGACTCGCTGCGCCTCGAAGCATACGGTACAGTCGACGAGCTCAATTCATGGCTCGGTCTTGTAGCCGCATCCGATACACTCGACGACACACGCCGTGCAGAAATACAGTCGATGCAGAACACTCTATTCGACATCGGCGCAGCCCTCGCCACCGAGCCTGAATCCAAGTGGCAGCCACGGCCACTGCCGTCCGAGGCGATATCCGCCATCGAGGAGGCCATCGACGCCGTCGACGGCTCACTGCCCACGCTGCGACAGTTCATCCTGCCCGGCGGACATCCCGGCGCCGCCCGCGCCAACATAGCCCGCACAGTGGCACGCCGCGCAGAGCGACGAATCATCGCACTCGCACGCACCATCGACGTCGACCCCGGCATCCTGCGCTACGTCAACCGCCTCAGCGACTACCTCTTCGCCCTTGCACGCCACATCAACCACACCGCCGGAATCACCGAGATTCCCTGGCGACAACAGGAATTTTAAGCGCTCGCACTTATTTTACCCGGCAGGGCACCGTTTTTCGGCCGAAAATTCGTATCTTTGTCTGCGCCTAAGATACTCGCGCTCGGCAAAATCAAAATAAATTTTGTTTTGCTCTCGACTTATTCGTATCTTTGCCGATATTTTCTGACCGCGAAGGATTGCCATGTCCGCCACGGCCGTTTTTGTTGGTTATATAACACATTCAAAGCGTGGAAACTAAGTACATTTTCGTCACCGGCGGTGTCGTATCTTCACTCGGCAAGGGCATCATCTCCTCGTCACTCGCCAATCTCCTCATCGCCCGCGGATACAGGGTCACCATACAGAAATTCGACCCTTACATCAACATCGACCCCGGCACGCTCAACCCATACGAACACGGCGAATGCTACGTCACCGTAGACGGCCACGAAGCCGACCTCGACCTCGGACACTACGAGCGATTCACCGACATACACACCACACGCGCCAACAACATAACCACCGGACGCATCTACCGGTCGGTAATCGACAAGGAACGCCGCGGCGACTACCTCGGCAAGACCGTCCAGATCGTCCCCCACATCACCGACGAGATAAAGCGCGCGGTGAAGGCGCTCGGCAATACGGGCGACTTCGACTTCATCATCACCGAGATCGGCGGCGTGGTCGGCGACATAGAGTCGCTCCCATTCCTCGAAGCCGTACGCCAGCTGCGGTGGGAGCTCGGCGACAACTCGCTGTGCATCCACCTCACATACGTGCCATACATCGCCGCCGCAAAGGAACTCAAGACCAAGCCCACACAGCACTCGGTGAAAAAGCTTCAGGAGCTCGGCATACAGCCCGACATCCTGGTGCTGCGCACCGAGCACCACATAGGCAACGACATGCGCCGCAAGATAGCACTGTTCTGCAACGTCGCCCCCGACGCCGTGGTACAGAGCATCGACGTCGACACCATATACCGCGTCCCCCTGCGCATGCACGAGCAAGGCCTCGACGACATCGTGCTGCGCAAGACACACGCCGGCCCGCACCCCGAACCCGACATGGCCGCATGGCTCGACTTCCTGCACAAGATGGACAATGCCGACGACACAGTCACCATCGGCCTCGTGGGCAAATACGTCGAGCTGCAGGACGCCTATAAGTCCATAAATGAAGCCCTCTTCCAAGCCGCCACATACAATACGCACAAGCTCAAGCTCGTATACATACACTCCGAAAAGCTCACCGATGCCGACGCCGGCGAGAAACTCGGCCGGATGGACGGCGTCATCATAGCCCCCGGCTTCGGCCAGCGCGGCATCGAGGGCAAATTCGCCGCCCTGCGCTACTGCCGCGAGCACGACATCCCCACATTCGGCATATGTCTGGGCATGCAGTGCATGGTCATCGAGTATGCCCGCGACGTGCTCGGCCTCCCCGACGCCAACTCCACCGAGATGAGCCCCTCCACCCCACATCCCGTAATCGACCTGATGGAAGAGCAGAAAAGCATCTCCAATCTCGGCGGCACCATGCGCCTCGGCGCATACGACTGCCGGCTCACTGCCGGCTCGCGCGCAGCCGCAGCATACGGAACCACCGACATCCGCGAGCGCCACCGCCACCGCTTCGAATTCAACAACTCATACCGCGAGGCTTTCGAGCAGGCCGGAATGGCCTGCACAGGCATCAATCCGGCCTCCGGACTCGTGGAGGTAGTCGAGATCCCGTCGCTCCGATGGTTCATCGGCACACAGTATCACCCCGAATATTCATCAACAGTCCTACACCCACACCCCCTGTTCATGTCGTTCATGCGGGCGGCAATAGCATACCGCGACGAACGCGCCAAATCCGAAAAACACTGATTTCAAATGGATAAAAACACTCTTTGGGGCGTCATTTGCATGGCCGCGATTTTCTTCGGCTTCATGTACTGCAACCGCCCCTCCCAGGAGCAGCTCGATGCTCAGAAAGCCGCTGTGGGAGCCACAGCACAGACAGCGGCCGACACACCGCCCGCCGTGTCCGACTCCCTGTCGGCAAGCCTTGAGGCCGGCCTCGCCGACGCCGTACGCACCCTCGGCCGCGCCGATGCCGACGGTGGCCGCTCATTCACCCTTGCCGACGAGAGCTTCAGACTGCGGCTCGACTCGGCCACTCTCACCGGCCACGTTATTGTCGGTGCCGACTCAGTACGCATCACCGACCTGCGCACAGCCGCCGCATCGGCCATCGCTCCCGACCTGCGCGCCAAAGCTCTCGCCGCCGTATCCGGCCTTGTGGCCCGTGTGCAGAAATACAAAGGCTTCGCCCGCAACCTCGGCGGAGCCAACACCGTCACCACACTCGAGAATGACCTCGTCAAGGTCGACATCTCGTCGCGAGGCGGAATGGTGAGCGCCGTCACACTCAAGAAATACAACTCCGAGTTTGGCGACACCGTACAGCCCGTGAAGCTCTTCAAGGGCGACAAAGACGGATATTCGTTCACCCTCACCACCGCCGACCAGCGCATCGATACCCGCGAATTCAACTTCACGCCCGTCATCGAGAGCGACTCGTCGGTGATGATGACCCTCGATCTCGCCGACGGAGCATCCTGGGGCATACGCTACACATTGCAACCGCAGGACTACCTCGTATCCATGGAGATCGTACAGAAGGGCGCCGCCGGCATACTGCCGCAGTCCACCGCATCGGTCGACTTCAACTGGCATCAGACAATGGCGCGCAACGAGAAGGGCCGCGTATTCGAGGAACGCAACTCGGCCATATATTATAAATATGTAGGCGACAGCCCCGACTACCTCTCCGATGCCAAGGACGATTCAAAGCAGCTCAACGGCCGCATCAAGTGGGTGGCCTACAAGAACCAGTTCTTCTCGTCGGTGATAATTCCCCGCGCATACTTCACCACCGCCGACCTGCGCAGCACCGTCATCAAGAGCGACCGCTACCTCAAGGACATGGACATGACCGCATCGCTGCCCTACACCACCGCCGACGGCACCGTGGCCGTATTCGACTTCTACTTCGGCCCCAACGACTACCCGCTGCTCTCGAAGCTCAGCGACGCCATATCGCCCGACGAGGATCTCGACCTCACTCGCCTTATCCCGCTCGGCTGGGGATTCTTCCGCTACATCAACACATGGATAGTCATCCCCGTGTTCACATTCCTCAGCTCGTTCATCTCCAACTACGGCATCATCATCCTGCTGCTCACCATATTCATCAAGCTCATCATATTCCCCTTCACATTCAAGAGCTTCAAGTCGCAGGCACGCATGCGCGTGCTCCAACCCGAGATAAAAGAGATCAACGACAAATATCCCGGTCAGGACAACGCCATGAAGCGCCAGCAGGAAACCATGGCCCTCTACTCGCGCACCGGCGCCAGCCCCTTCTCAGGCTGCCTGCCCATGCTCTTCCAGATGCCCGTGCTCATAGCCATGTTCTCCTTCTTCCCATCGGCGATAGAGCTGCGCGGACAGTCGTTCCTGTGGGCACACGACCTTTCCGCCCCCGACTTCATCGTCACACTCCCGTTCAGCATCCCCTTCTACGGCAACGGCGTCAGCCTCTTCTGTCTGCTCATGACCATCGTCAACGTAGTATACATGCACATCAACATGCAGAACCAGCCCGGCGGCAACTCCATGCCCGGCATGAAGCTGATGACATACATAATGCCAGTCATGTTCCTGTTCATCTTCAACGACTATGCCTCCGGCCTCAGCTACTACTACTTCCTGTCGCTGCTAATCACCATAGTGCAGACATGGGCATTCCGTCACTTCATCGACGAAGACAAGGTACGCGCCCAGCTCCTCGCCAACGCCAAGAAGCCCCGCAAGAAATCCGGCTTCATGGCACGACTCGAGGAAGCACAGCGCCAGCAGCAGGCAATGCTCCGCCAGCAGCAGGCCGCCAAAGGCAGGCGCAAATAATCAGCCACAGCACATACCCCCGACCCCGCCCCACCGGCGGGGTCGCTTTTACAATCCTGTACCACAATACATTGCACACACAATCACAAAATCGCCCGCAAAAACATCAAAAAATATTTGGTGGAATCAAAAAAACATCGTAACTTTGCATCGCTTTCGACGGAGAAACCTCAAGGGCGCTTAGCTCAGCTGGTTCAGAGCGTCTGCCTTACAAGCAGAGGGTCG
>CAJTMY010000034.1 GCA_910577355.1 uncultured Muribaculaceae bacterium | reverse complement strand
ATCGCTAATCACCAAATTTTCAATCACTTAATTTTCATCGAACTCACGTTAAATATAGTCATATATATTCCCGTTTCCATTTGTTTCAAAATATATGGACTCGGACGTTTCACTGAGTATCATTCGTTTGATGCCGCCTAAACTTTCCAGTCCCACACCCGTCAAGCTTGCCGGTATCACAAGCTCTTTATTACCTAAACTTCTGAAATTACGATTTGCGATTGATTGAACGCTTGAACCAAGGTTAAGCGAGTCTGCACCAACAAAAGCAAATGAGCCTACACTCTTTACATGATTACCCAAATCGACTAATTTCTTATATCGGCCATCGAATGCACGACCGCCGATTTCGATTTTGGCATCGGCTTGTTCCGTTGTAGGAAATATTATTGAAACCAAACTGTCGCAGCCACTGAATGCAAAGTCGCCGATTTTCTCAAGGCCGAGGCCGAATTTTACGTTTTTTACCATTGTAATATTATAGAATGCAGAGCTCCCTATATTTTTCACATTGTCGCCCAACACAATCGAAATGGGCGATTCATAGGGCACAGACGCCTCGTTGGCATTCTTAAGGATATTCGAACCGATATTCTCCACATCAAGATTTATCTTGGTAAGAGCCGGATTTGTGGCCAACGCGTTGTCGCCGAGCTGCATGCCGCTGAGTTTGACACTTTCGAGAATCTTGCAGTTCTGGAAAGCACCTTCTCCATAAGTGTTGCCTACACCCGAAATTTCCACTTTTGTCATTTTCGGACAATCGGCAAAAGCTCTGGCGCCTATGGCGAGCCCGTTACAGTTGTTGATTGTCAATGAGTCAAGTCTGTTCAGTGTATTAAAAGCGTTCTCCCCTATGAATTTGAGGTTCTCACATGTCGAGAAGTCAAGCGCTGTTATGCCACGGCACGACATGAAGGCATTCGCACCTATGCTGCGAATATTTCCGGGTATCACAAGCTTGCCACGTATCTGCATGGTCGGGAACGCATAGTCTCCGATCGTTTCTATTGTATAGGGGAGTGTTAGGGTGCTGATCTTCGCTCCTTCAAACTGGTGCGAAGCCACGGCTGTCATTTTTTCGCCGAGCGTCACGGTGGTGATATTGGATACGCCGAGAATGTTTTCGGTCTGATCGCCCCAATCAAGATTGCGGCCGCAATAAAGAGTCTTGAACCCAGTGCCTTTGATAGTGCCGATTATATTGAGTGGCAGATCGGAGTCCGCTATGGTGACAGTGGTTACCTTTGAGTCCATATCGTTGTCAAACGTAGCCGAAATAAGGTTAAGCGTCAGCCCGTTGCGGGTCACGGTGGCCGGAATCTCCAGCTCGCCGTCCGACAATTTTGTATAGTCCACATTTACGAGCTGTGCTCCACCATCGCGGCGAGCGACTGTAAGGGCGTCATGACCTTCAGGAGCGACAAGGTCATTATCCAAAGCCGCGCTCAGTTCTATCGAATCCATGATCCCGTTTGAAGTGGTGACCGTGATGGTAACAATGCCCCAGTCGTGAATGGTTACGTAGCCGTCCGCATCGACCGATGCTACATTAGGATTGGAAGAGATCCACTCCGGTGTCGAAGATGCATTAACGGGATAGATCGACTTCTCGATCCGGAATGTACGGTAACTTTCATCGGTAATCAGTTCCGGAAGAACGCTGGTGATTTCTATTGATTCGATATCAATATCCTTCTCTGCGACTTCGTTGCCGTTGGAAAAGACATCCTGGGCGGCTAACGGGAATACCGACAGCAGGGCGAGCAGCAGGGCAAGCCCGATACCCAATGGTTTGGTTGGTTTGTTTCTCATAAAGCTGATTAATGATTATTAATGTATTGGTATGTTATGATCTGTATTTCAGGCACAGCAAACAGACATACGCGGTGTTGCGCATGCATCGATCGACGAGCCGGAACGGCCTGCCGGATATATCGAAGGGTGATGACGAGAGTAGTGCCATCGCTGTGTGTGCCGCGCGATCCCCACAAGCGGCTTCTTATCAATGATATAAAATGAAAAGCGTGGGAATCCTTTCAGTTGCCGTCCCACTCTTTGAGGCTCTCGCATGCCTTTCCATGTAGAAACGGCAACGCAGAGCCCACGCCATATATGCAGCTTGCGTTTCGCGCCCCTCACGGAGCGCGAAATGCAACATATGCATATCCACGGGCATCTACCGTTGCACAGTCCTTGACATGGATTTACGAAACTTGCGAGATTTCAAAGAATCAAGAACAAGCGCCCAGTAAACGCTTCTCAAAAATATGTAAGCCCCGCCCGCACGCCCGTTGCCGGGCTCTGCGGCGGTAGCTGTCGCAAAATTAGCGAATTTTTCAATCTTCGCAAAAAAATCGCTTATAAAATTTGTTTTTACATCCCAAATTCTATATGCACGACATTAGGCAATTAAAAAATCCGTGTGGAAGTATCGGGCGCGGGTCACTTCCGGCCGAAGTCGGCATTATTTCCGGATTTTTCTTTCCGGAACTTTTTCAATTCAGGAATTATAATTAATTTTGCCTTTAGAAAAATGTCACATGTGACACAAATCCAAATCATATGAATCGTTCAATCAGACGGGACTTATATCTAGACCGCCTTATCCGCAGGCGGCATAACGGACGAATAAAAATCGTCACCGGTGTACGTAGAAGTGGCAAGACTTATCTTTTGTTCAAGCTGTTCGTCTCATGGCTAAAGGAAAACGGTGTTGATGAAAGCCATATAATCAAGATAAATCTTGAAGACCGCCGCAACAAATCTTTACGTGATCCTGACACTCTCCTCGAACATATAGATTCTATGATTCATGGAGACATGATGCACTATGTGATTATAGATGAGATTCAGCATGTGCCTGAATTCGAGGATGTACTGAACAGTTATCTCAATAGGGATAATGTGGATTTATATGTAACGGGCAGCAATGCGCGTTTCCTTTCCCGGGACGTGATAACCACATTCAGGGGCAGGGGAGATGAAGTACGTATATATCCTTTGAGTTTCAGCGAATACCACTCGGCTGCCAATCGGACAAAAGAGGAGGATTGGGCCGAATATATGCTATACGGAGGTCTACCTCAGACCGTATTCATGGAATCCGCAGAAGAAAAAGTGACGTTCTTGAAAGCTGTCTTTGAAGATACATATCTGAAGGACATAAAGGAGCGATACGCGATTAACCGTGAGGAAGAGTTTGAGATACTCATTGATATCATATCCTCGACGGTTGGCAGCCTTACAAATCCTCAGAAATTGGCCAATACCTTTGATTCTTTAAGACATAGCGATCTGTCGGCTGTGACTATTAAAAAATATCTGGAGCATATGTGCGACTCGTTTCTTGTAGAGAAGGCAAGCCGATATGATGTAAGAGGGCGCAAATATATAGACACACCATACAAGTATTATTTTGCAGATCCGGGTCTGCGTAATGCCCGTCTGAATTTTCGGCAACCCGACAACAGTCATGTTATGGAAAACATCATATATAATGAACTGCGTATGCGTGGTTTCAATGTAGATGTCGGAGTTGTGCCGGTTGTAATAAGACAAGAAGGTCGCCAGATGCGTCGTCAATACGAGATAGATTTTGTGTGCAATATCGGAAGCGCCAGATATTACATTCAATCGGCATACAGAATGGAGAACGAGGAAAAAGTCGCACAAGAAGAAACTTCCTTGCGAAATGTCGATGATTCTTTCAAAAAGATTGTTATCGTCGGAGAACACACGCCTGTATTGAGGAACGAGGACGGGATTACAACCATAAGTATTTATGATTTCTTGTTAAACCCCAACTCATTGGAGTTATAGCGGCGATTGCGGGCGGGGGGTCACTTCCGGCCGAAGTCGGCGGGGATCTCACCCCAGTTGTCGGTATCCCATTTGAGCAGCGGATTGGCTATGCGGCCGCCGTGTGCCGCGAGCCATGCGTCGGCGCGGCGCAGCAGCTCCATGATGCGCGCGTTGGAGGCATCGGGCGTTATCGAGCTGTGGCTGTGTCCCCGGCGCACCCAGGCCAGCGCCGTGCGCGAGTCGCTGTATATGGGCGTGGTGTGGTCGCCGCGCCTGTCGAGCAGCGCTGCCATATGGATTATGGCTATGTATTCGCCGAGGTTGTTGCTCCCGCCCTCGAAGGGACCCATGCGGAATATCTCCACGCCGTCGATCACACGCACTCCGCGATATTCTGTGGGGCCGGGATTGTGCGCGCAGGCCCCGTCCACGGCCACGGCGTCGAGCCGTATGCCGGGTATGGCGGTATAATCGACTTTGACGCCGCCCATGCGTCGCCCGAGTTCGCGGGCGAATCCGAGCTGATGCGACGGGTCGCCGCGGAAAGCCTCGGTGGCCGCCGTCTGCGATGTGTACGACTTGTATTTCGCCCCCGGGTATCCCTGCACCTGCTCAAGGCAGTCGTCCCAGCTGTCGTATATGCCCGGCTCGCGGCCTTCCCATACCACATAGAATTTACGGTCGGCCATCACGAGAACTGTATCAGCAGGTTTATGTCGATCGATGCCTGCATCCCCATGATGCGGGCGATGCGCGGGTTCACTATCTTGTCGCGGAATATGTATACCGCATCGCGCAGCCCCTTGTTGAAGCGTATGGCATTGGTGAGGCCGTCGCACACCACTATGTCGTCGAACAGTGTGAGCAGCGTGGTGCTCAGCGCCATCGCCGCCGTGCGCGGCACCGCCGAGCCGGCATTCACATAGCAGGTGCGCACACGGTAGCTCGGATTGCACTCGCCCGTGCCGGCTTCGGCAAGGTCGATGCACGCAAGCGAAGGAAACACCGACGATACCTCGCTCCGGGCCAGATCGAAAGCTATCACGCCGCGCTTCATCTCGTCCACCACGTCGCAGCCTATCTCCACCGGGTAGCGGGTAGGCGTTGCCACCACCACATCGGCCGTGCGCAGCGCCGAGGCGAACACCCGCGGGTGCATGGCCGAGCCGGTCACTTTCCGGTCGCCGATTTCGTACAGGGCTTCGCGCAGCCGGTACACATCGTTGTCGAACATCCGCACCATCGCGCCCAGACCAAGAGCCGACCGTGCTGCCGCGCGTGCGGCTATGCCCGAGCCTACGACGGTCACCTCGCACGGCACGATGCCGGCTATGCCCCCCAGCAGTATACCCTTGCCGTGCACGGGGTCGGCGAGCAGCGACGACGCTATGGCCATGGCCGCGCGGCCGTCCACTTCGGCCAGTATGTCGGCAAAGGGTAGGTGGCCGGCATCGTCGCACACCAGGTCGAGCGCAATGCCTATCACATGCCTGCGCGCCAATGCCCTGATGGCTTCGGCAGTCTGCTGTCCGGCGTGCAGCAGGCTCATCAGCACAGCGCCGGTCTTCACGTGCGCCGCGTCATCGGCGCCGAGAGCCGGCAGGTGTATTATGATGTCGCACTGCAGCGTGTCGCGGCGGTCGGTGATCTTTACCCCGCTACGGCGGTAGGCGTCGTCGTCAAAGTGGATGACGTCGGCGGCGCCGGCCTCCATCCTCACGTCGAATCCGCGCTCGCACAGCATCGCGGCGCCCTCGGGCGTGAGCGGAAACCGCCGCTCGCTCGGCGAGTTGGCCGCCGGCAGCCCGAGCGTCACCTTGCGTTTTGCCTGCAACACCTCGCATGGCTGTTCCTGTGGTGTGTATCCGGTCATAGTGTCAAGTGAAATGTGTCTATGAATTTGCTTACGGTATCTTCTATCTCCTGCGGCGTGTCGAGGCGCGACGAGTCAAACCTCGCGTGGGCGCGGCTGTAATACGGCTCGCGTGCGGCCTTGCCGCGCTCCACCATCGCGCGCATCCCGGCGGCATCACGACCCCGCGCCAGCGGGCGTTGCCCCGGCGCGTCGAGCAGCCTCCTCACCGTTATATCGGTGCCGGCGTCGAGCCACACCACCGTACCGCTGTGCAGCATCAGCTCCATGTTTTCGTCGCGGCATGGCGTGCCGCCTCCGCAGGCCACGATACTGCGGCCTCCTGCAGCACAGATGCGGCGCAGCACATCGGCCTCCATGCGGCGGAATTCAGCCTCGCCGAGGCTCGCGAATATCTCGCTCACCGTCATCCCGGCCTTATGCTCTACCTCGGCGTCGGTGTCGGTGAAGGGGATGCCGATGGCGACTTCGAGCGCGCGGCCGAGAGTAGTCTTGCCACACGCCATGAAACCGATCAGAAATATCGGGCGCACTTATTTCTTGTCTGCTTGCTGCTTGAGCAGGTCGCGTATCTCGGTGAGCAGCTCTTCCTGTGTCGGGCCGGCAGGTGCGGCAGGTGCCGGTTCTTCTGCTTTCTTGCGCATCATCTTGTTCATCACCTTGATGGCTATGAATATGCAGAAGGCTATGATAAGGAAGTCAACCACTGTCTGCACGAACGCGCCCCATGTGATAGCCACCTCGGGGGTGATGACTTCCTGCGATGTGCCGTCGATCACGGCCTGCTTCAGCACGAATTTGAACTCCGAGAAGTTGGCGCCGCCCGTGAGCACGCCTATGCCGGGCATGATGATGTCGTTGACCAGTGATGTGACTATCTTGCCGAACGCACCGCCGATGATCACACCGACAGCCATGTCCACCACATTGCCGCGCATGGCAAATTCCTTGAATTCTTGAAGAAGCTTTTTCATAAGACGTTATTTTATTTTACAAAGTTACATAAAAAACTGCAGCGGGTCAAATATTGTTCGTCGGACCGGTGTGGTTCAACGGAATCCGGCCGACACGAATTGCAGCACGGCTGGCAGCCCCGTGCTCCAGTATGTCCATGTATGGCTGCCGTCGCGCATGCGGTATTCCATCGGCACGCCACGGCCGCGCATTGCCTTGTAGAATGCGAGGTTGCCTTCGTACAGGAAGTCGTCGTCGCCGCAGTCGGCATACCATCGCACACTCCGCAGCTTCTCGAGGGCGTCGTCATCGGCGCCGAGCACATACTCCGTAGGGTCGTTGCGGCGTACCGAGGCAAGGAAATCGTCGGTGAATCCTTTCGACGTATGGTTGGCCGTCTCGCCCACGAGGCCGCTAAGCGAGCACGCCGCGCCCCAGTATTCCGGATAGCGCTGCGCATAGGCCATCGAGCCTCCGCCGCCCATCGACAGGCCTGCTATCGCACGGTGTTCCCTGTCGGCCATCGTGCGGTATGTAGAGTCGATACCCGGGATAAGCTCCTCGTAGAAGTATTTTTCGTACTCCCAGCCCGGCTGATTGAAGTAGCCCATATTCCGGGCGGTGTTCTCCGCCCCGGCAGCATCGGGCATCACGATTATCATCGGCTCGGCGGTGCCGGAGGCTATCGCCATGTCGGCCACCTCCTTCACACGGGCTATGCGGCTCCAGTTGGTATGGTCGCCCCAGGCGCCGTGCAGCAGGTATAGCACGGGGTAGCATCGGTCTCCGGCCTCATAGCCCGCCGGCAGATACACGGTATAACTCTTGTCGGTGCCCAGCACCGCGCTGTGCGTAGTGCAGTCCTTCACGGCGCTGCCCTGGGCGGCGCCCGCCACCGCGGCAAGGCACATCGCCGCTGCAGATACAAGTCTTTTCATGGATAAAATATAAATATAAGTAATTATCAAAATCCCGCAGGAAAGGTCAATCCTACGGAGCAGCCGAGCGCGGTGGCTATTACGATTTTGTTACCGTCAAAAATGAAGAATATGCGGTAAATTTTGCAATAATTTTTCGATTCATTCCTCTTTTGTCGTTTTAACGCTGCAAAAATAATAAATGTTGTAGCATGATACAACATTTATTGGAAATTATTTTGCCCTTATGCACAGATCAACCGATCATTATGCCAAAAAAAGCTCAGAGCTGTCCTCTCGACGCCCTGAGCCCAATACACAATTATCTATAAAACAACTATTTTTTGCTACTTATGCTATTCCAATATTTATATAGGGGCACAGATGTGCCTTATCGTCCGCCATGACCATGGCGACCAATATGTCGGTTGAGATTTGATGGGGGGATTTGAAATGCCGCGCTGCCTGTGGGGCATTGCAGCGTATACTCAACTTTTGGTCGTATGTCAGGCGTTTTGTGCTGCAAAATTAAGGATTATACAAAAAGTACAAAAATCTTTTTCCTTAAAACTTGTTAAATAGACAATTACAACCCCTGTTGCCGATAGTTTTTACACCCTTTACATCCTTATGCCATAACACATTGGCTTAATTGAAAATTAACTTAATTTTAGAGCGTGCCACCTCTCCATATCGCCTTTCACCTTATTGTTGGCCATCCCGGGTTGACCGTATCATAAAAAATACATAACTTTGCGATATGCTCACCATATACAAAGCCTCGGCAGGATCGGGCAAAACCTATACCCTGGCATACGAATACATAAAACTGTTGCTCGGAGTGCGGCTCGACGACCGGCGATATGTGCTCAACCACCGCCGATACCTCGGTGGTGCGGCTCCTTTGCCGCGCACGCACGCCCGTATACTGGCCATAACATTCACAAACAAGGCCACTGCCGAGATGAAAGACCGCATAATCGGAAAGCTTGAGGCGCTTACCCGCATACCGGGCTCCGGAGAGCGCGACGCCGACTATGCCGCCGATCTCACCGCATGTTTCGGCTGCACACGAGAGGAATTGCGCGACGTGGCACAGCGTGCGCTGCACAATCTGCTCAACGACTACAGCCGGTTCAACATCAGCACCATCGACGCCTTCTTCCAGACGATACTGCGAAGTTTCGCACGTGAGATAGACCGGCAGGGCGACTTTCGCCTCGAACTCGACGAGCGCACCGTGGTGAGCCAGGCGGTATCGCTGCTTTTCGACGAAGTCAGCCTCGACCCGGACAGCCTGGGCGTGCGTCCTGTGGCTCAGTGGCTCGAACGAATGGCCGCCGCACGGATGCGCGACGGCAAGGATTTCAACCCCTTCAACCGCGGCAGTTCCATGTACCGCGACCTCGTGGCCTCGCTCCGCCAGGCATTCTCCGAGGAATTTGTGGCTCGGCAGCACGATATGGACGAATACTTCGCCGATCCCTCGCGTCTGCGGCGATTCGAGCAATGGCTCCGCGAGCACATCACGGCTCTCGACGATGCCGATTATACCTCAGCCCTCTCCATTGCCGCCATCCTTGCCAAGACCGACCCGATAGCCAATCTGGTCAAATATATCGACGCGATAACCGCCGCCCGAGGCATCCGCGGCGATAACCTGCGCAAACTCTCGTCGCCTCCCGGGTATCAGCAGACACTCCTCGACGGCGGCACCGACGGCCTGTTCAAGAAAGGAGGCCGGACGCCGTCCGCCGCCGATGCCGCCGCTATGGCCGCCGCATACACCGCCATTGTCGGCAACGCATACACCCGCAGCATGTACGAGGCCATCCTCTCGGCCACCGACTCGCTATACGCATTGAACTACATATTCAGGTACATCGACCGCTACCGACGCGAGAACAACCTTATCGTACTCGCCGACACAAACTCGCTGCTC
This sequence comes from uncultured Muribaculaceae bacterium, assembly GCA_910577355.1. Lineage (GTDB taxonomy): Bacteria > Bacteroidota > Bacteroidia > Bacteroidales > Muribaculaceae > CAG-873. Next base: position 18,333 of record CAJTMY010000034.1, on the reverse strand, counting down.
GGAGCGATAATAAGCGAGAGCGACACACCATTCATATACGAACGCGTGGGTGTCGAGCTGCACAACTTCCTCATCGACGAGTTTCAGGACACCAGCCGTCTCCAGTGGCGCAACCTGCAGCCTCTGCTTGCCAATTCTTTGTCATCCGGTTACGACAACCTTATCATAGGCGATGTCAAGCAGTCGATATACAGATTCCGTGGCGGCGACCCGTCGCTGCTCGGCTCGCAGGTGGCGCAGCGCGACTTTCCCGGCGACCACAGCATACGCGGCAACCATCCGGGCGAGAACACAAATTACCGGTCAAGCCACGAGGTAGTGCGCTTCAACAATACCCTGTTCGAGCGTCTGGCCGCACGCTGCGGCGTAGCCGGCTACGACAGCGTGGCGCAGTCGCTCGGCCCTGCCATGGACGGCATCCCGGGATACGTATGCCTGCGCGATCTCTCCGTCGACCGGCTCGAAGCCAATGTCGGCCGCTTCTTCACTGAAGGAGAGGCCCGCCAAATTCTCGACAACGGTACATCGGCGCGGCAGATATGCTACATACTGATGGCACGCGACATAAAACGCCAGCTTGCCGACGGTTACCGCCTCGACGAGATTGCCATCCTGTGCCGCAGCAACAGCGAGGCTTCCGACATCGCCGCGTTTCTCATGGCAGAATATCCCTCCATACACATAGTGAGCGACGAAGCCCTCAAGATATGCAACAGCCCTGCTGTAAAGCTTATAATCAGCGTCCTCGAGATAATCGACAAGAGCTATGGAGGACGCGAACGCCCCGATATCGGCATCGTACCCGACAGTTCGCTCGTCGATTCACCCGTAGCCGGAGGTGAAACCAATTTGCTCCCGCCCCCCGATCCGGCCGACGAAGCCCGTGCCCGCCGCTATGCCAACCGCCGCCGTAGAGCCATGCTGACAGATACTTTCGAATACTATATGGCCAGAGGACACGAAGTCGGAGAGGCCCTTCGGCTCGCCCTTGACTGTTCCACCGAGGCTATGGAGCGCCTCATATCCCTGCCCGATCCCGGCCGTCAGGCTCCGCATATATTCGACGACCTCGACCGCATACGCCGTATCGCCCCATCCAATCTATCCGCCCTCGTCGAAGCTATAATCGACCTGAAGATTCCACATGACGAACGTGCCCGCCAGCTCCCCTACATAGCCGCGTTTGTCGACCTCGTGGAGGCATACACACGCGATTTCGTGCCGTCGGTGCACTCTTTTCTTTCATATTGGCACGAGCGCAGGCACGAATTCGCTATATCATCGGGCGAGACTCCCGGAGCAGTCACCATCATGACTGTACACAAGGCCAAGGGCCTCGAATGGCCATGCGTCCATATTCCCGCAGTGAGCTGGCCGCTCGAGGCATCCGTCCCGTCGATGTGGTTCGACCTCGCTCCGCTCGCCGACATTCCCGCCGACATACGGCCGCCTGTCATGCGGCTCAAGCCCGATACCGCTTTCAGCCACTCCTCCTGTCCCCTGTCTTCTCAATATCTCGCAGCCATTGCCGAGAGCACCGCCGACAGTCTCAACGTGGCATATGTGGCATTCACCAGAGCCGTGCGCGAGCTTCATATAAGCTTTGTGAGCGATACCAATCCCCGCACCAAGGCGCTCCTGCATGTGGGCGACGCCGTTAACGCCGCTCTTGCCGAGCCGTCAGTCGCAGGCTGCGCAGATATTTATGCCGACCTTGCCGCAGGGTTTGGCCCCGACGGCAATTACACGCTAGGCACCCCTACACGGCCCGTGCGCAAAGAACTCCCCGCCGACGGCGCCGGCCTCCCGCCTCTTCCTCCTCCCGTATTCGACATATCTTTCAATCCGCTCAACAAGCGGCTCACGCGCCTCGTCGACCTCACTGTCGCCGACGACATAGCCGGCGACCCTGATATCGGCAACAACGTCCCACGCGAAATCGTCGACCCCCCCCTCAACCGAGCCCTGGAGGAAGCCGCCGAGCGCGGACTCATCCTCCACTCCATCCTTCAGCGCATGTATACCCTCGACGACCTTCCCCGCGCCATCGACTACCACCGCCCCGTAGTACGCGACCCCGCCCTGCTCGAAGCCTACCGCGACGACATAGCCCGCGCTTTCGCCCGCGGCGGCGAGCATCCCCGGCGGTGGTTCAGCCCCGACAACAGCCGCGTCCTCACCGAGCAGACTATCCACCATCGCCCCTCCGGCACATTCCGCCGCGCCGACCGCATCGTGTGGACAGCTCCCGGCGTCGTCGAGGTGATAGACTACAAATTCACCGGCGCCCCACGTCCCTCACACTACGAGCAAGTGCGCGACTACGCCGCCATGCTCTCCACCATGAACCTCGGCACAGTCCGCGCCTGGCTCTGGTACCCCCTCCTCCACAAAATCATAGAAGTACAATAATTCCCCCACGATACATCATCATGACACAACAACGCATGCCCTCGATGGATCTCCTCAAGCTTTTCGCCATCTTTCTCGGCTGGTGACTCAGCACACAGATTTCACAGATTTTTCTGTTTTTGCCATCCGGGGGTGTCGCCGCACCCGGATGGCACGGCGAACGCGCAAAAAATTGCCGGGGCGGCCGTCTCACGACGCCCGCCCCGGCGGTGCTTATAGTTAAACTATTACTAAATATCTAAATTACAGTTGGTATGAAGCGGCGATCAACGTATCATCACCTTCTCCACGCGGTTGCCCGAGCGGCGCAGATACAGGCCTGCGGCCGGTTCGGCAACACGCACACCCTGCAGGTTGAAATACTCGACCACGCCGGTCTCCTCAGCTTCGATATCGGTGATACCCGAGGGATCGCCGTTGTTAAGCTCGAAACTGATGGGTTGCAGCTTGTCTGCTCCATCTCTTGAGGTGCGTACGCCTGTTATATCATAAGCCTTGCCGTCGGTCGGGACGGTAAGATCAGTGAAGTAGTTGAACAGGGCAAATGTATTGCCGTCTTGCGTCAGGGTTGCGTCTTGTCCGCTAATGTTGCTTATTGTCACATTTTCGACTTTTACATAGGCATAGTTAGGCGCTTCGGCAAGGTTTGCCAAGGTATATACGGTAGGTTCGAGAGGTGTGCCTTCTGTCATTTCACCGAGAGTATAATTTGAAAGCTGAGTAACACCGCGATATACATTTACCGTACCTTCAACCCATGCAAATGTGTCTCCGTTGGTAACGGTCTGTTCGCTGCCATACAGCAGAGCGAATCCGCCGGTGGCATCTTTTACGTAAAGATATTTGGCACTGGCATTTGCATAGAATGCTACAATCGGGCCGCTGACCTTTCCGGTGGCGTTGGCTCCTTCTGCAAACAGAGCGGCAAACGACACATAGGGGCCTGTATACTTGGCGGTGAAAGTGGCTACGCGGCTCAGTTCGTCACCCTTGGCGGCGATAGCTTTTACTGTGGTGGTCTCGGTGATGGCAAACGGCTCCTCATACTTCGTCGATGCGACAGTCGGATCGGTATTATCGGTGGTATAGTAGATGGCATCCGCATCCTCGGCAGTGATCGTCACCATATTGTCTTCGCAAGAGATCACAGGAGCCTTCACATTGTTGTCGCTCGATACAACCTTTTTATAGAGACTGCAATTATTCTGTGTACCTGTTTTATAGTTGGTGAACCTTTCTTGACCGCTTGTTGCGTTATATTGTATTTTATTTTTATTATTATTACTGTTTGCGGTCGGGATTATTGTGGCTACACCATTTTCAACGGTGATTGACATATTGGCATTGTCTACCAATGTGCTGCTTGAATTTAAATTGCCATTGGTAGTTCTTGTGCAGGTGATATAATTTCCTGTGAGCATCTTGAATGCATATGAGCCATCCTTCGTACCATTCTCGATAGTGAATGTATTTACATCTGCGTTTGCGATGGTCGCAGTATTGTCGGATAGGGTAATGCCATCTGCCACCGGCTTATAAAATTTACTGCCGTTATACTCACCCATCGCAATAGCGTTATAGCACATGATGTACTCGTCGCCCACGGTGATGTCATCAGTTGACATCACTTTCTCGTACGTGTCGCCTACGGTCGCTGCGAGTGCAGACAATGCCGTGGCAAACAGCGCTGTCAAAAGAAGTAAAGGTTTTTTCATAAGTAATTGTTTGGTTTATTTAGTTTGATAGTTTCAGTCAAGGTCGGAGGTAGTGGAGAAGAAAACCCTTCAGGACACATACTTGGCACTTACACTGCAAAGGTAAACATTTTTTCACAAATTACCCCCCCCATACGTTAATTTAGGTTAATGATGCATAATGCATGCAAAATGCATGCATAATACCCCAAATCAACGTTGAAAAACCAAAAACCTCCGTGAAAATCTGTGGAATCCGTGTGCGGCCTCGCGCCCCGGCCATTCGGATGTAATCGGAGTACATCACTACTTATAAATCCGTGAAAATCTGTGGAATCCGTGTGGGGCAAAGAATCCGGATGGGGTGCCGGGCCGTCAGCGGCGGGGGATGGTGATGGAGCGTTGCGACATGCCGTAGGCCGCCCAGTAACCCAATCCTCCCCGCACATTGCCGGGGCAATTACCCGCAAAGGTGAAGAATAGATTCTGCGACAGCGATATATTGCTGTCGTATACCGACCAGAAATCGTACAGCTCCGGCTCCATGCTGCATGCGCGCACGCTCACGCGGCTGCCGGGTGTGAAATAGTGGCTGAACGGCTCCTCGGTGTCGTCATACGTGGCGTGTATGCCCCGGGTGATTGTCCGGCCTTCGTCGGCCGAATACGATTCGCCCCTGAATGTCCCCATGAATGTGGCGTAGTAGCGCCTGTCATCGTCAAAGTCGCGGGCAAAGAGCTTGTAGCACCTTCCGCTCTCCACGCCGTCGAGATATGCCCGGATATACCACAGGGTGTCGTTCTCCTCGGCCTTCACTGCCTCGAGGCGCCCGATATAGGGCGCCGGGGGCATCGTGGCCACGGCCTCGAGTGTGTCGGTGTCGGTCTCGACAAGCAGACGGTAGGTGTGGCCGGCGCGGCCCCGCAGGCGCGACGATGTGTAGATGAACTCGGGCATATAGTTATGGTTTACCGCCCCTGTGAGGATATATTGTGTGTCGCCGTCGTAAACCGACACGCGCGCCCATTTCTCCACAAATCCGTCGAACGATGCCGTGTCGGCGGTGAGATCCACGGCATGCGTCAGCATCACCACCGGCGCCATCCCCTCCTCTATCCATCCCTCCACCACGAGCGGTGCGGGTGCGGCGGGGTGCGGAGCGCTGTCGGTGCATCCCGCCGTCAGCGCCATGATGCAGGTCAGTATCGTGATATGCCGTGTCGTAAGAGCCATGTGTCAGAATTCAAATGTATATGCCACCGACGGTATCACCGCCTTCATCACCGACTCGCGCCGGTATATGCCGAGCTCGGGCGAATATGTGTGGTAGCTGAAAAGCAGATTGCGCGAGGCGGCAGCGTTGTATACCGACAGGTTGATTTTGTGACGCGCCAGTCCGCCCCAGGCATAGGTGGCGGCCACATCGAGACGCCGGTAGGCCGGCAGGCGCGACGAATTGTGCGGATAATATTCGCATATCAGGTTCTCGCCTATCATATACCCGTACTTGGGCAGCGTGCACGGCAGGCCGGTGGCATATGTGAACGTCGCCGATATGTCCACACCGCGCATTATAGTCCAGTTGAGGCGCACATTGAGGTCGTGCGGGCGGTCGTGCGCCGAGGGGAAGCTTGCGGTGCCGAAATGCGCTATGCGTGTGCGCGATATGCCGTAGTTGTAGCTTATCTGTCCGCGTATGCGTCCTGTCTGCCGCAGAGCCGTCAGCGAGATGCCGGCTGCGCGGCCGCGTCCGAAGTAGAGCGCCGTAAGCGGATTGTAATCGGCCGAGGCGAGGTCGAGGAGCGAGCCTCCGAATTCGGCCGTGTGGCGCGACAGACGCCCGTAGCCCTCGATACTCACGAGTATGCCGGTGCCCGGCACGATGCCGCGCGCCCCTATCTCGGCCGAGTATACATCCTCGGCGGGCAGCCCCTCGCCGGCACATATCCAGAAGTCGGCCGGAAGGCCTGCCGTGGTTTCCTCCACAAGGCGGTCAAAGCGCATGCGGCGGCGCGCGCCGGCGTATATCACATATCTGTCGCCGATTGTATAGTCTACGGCCAGCGACGGCAGCGGCCTCACCACCCGGTACGCCCCGCAGCCGTAGAGCGCCACACGCAGCCCGGCATCGAGCCTGATGCCGGCTGAGGGAAGCGCGAGGCGGTAGTCGGCGGCGAGATTCGCCTCGCCGGAGCAGGCGCGGCCAAAGCCGTTCTGTCCCGACACATACCGGTAACCGGCATCGCCGCCGAGGGTGAAAGCGCCCGCGCGGCACGACACACCGGCTGTGAACTGCCTGAGCCGGGAGGGCAGGTCGATGCGCCGGCCGCCCTCCTCGAGGCTGAAACTGCCTGAGTAGCCGCTGTATGCCAGCGACACCCGCATGCCGGGCCGGTGCCATGCCGCCGATACGGCCAGATTGCCCCGGCCGAGGGCGCCGTCCTTGCTGCCGTTTTTCCTGTTGCGCACCGACATACGGTCGTGGTTGCCGAAGCCCGACAGCCGCAACGTGTCGGCGCCGGCCACGCTCACGATGGCCGCGTTAATGTCGGTGAATCCATAGCCCAGGCGCGACGATCCGAGGGTGAGCAGATCGGGAAACAGAAAGTCGAGATATGTCTGCCTCAGCCCGATGGCCGCCGACGCACCGCGCCACAGCGGCAGGCGCAGTGCGCCGTGGCTCTCGATTATCCCCGCCGTGACGCTCCCTGCCGCCACACTGTCGGGCACGAGGCCGCTCTCGGCCGTGAACCTTGCGCCCGTAAGCGACGGCACTTCCGCGGCCACACGGGCGGCGCTGAAGCCGTAGCTGCGGTAGTAGGACGGATTGAAGGCGCTGAACAGCCCCAGCATGTGCAGCGGATTCACAATACGCGCTCCGTCGCTCTCAAGCAGATTGTCGCCTGTGGAGCCGCCACGCACGGCATAGGCCGCCTGCAGGTCGTTGCTTGTGCTCACCGCGGGCAGCGACCTCGTCACCGCGAGCGGGTCTCCGCTGCCGAGAAACGTCACCTGCTCGCCGAGCATGCGGCCGTCGATGCCGAGCGTGCCGTCGGGGCTTTCGCGCAGCAGTCTCCTCGGCCCGACTGTCGTGACGGTCACTTCATGCAGGCTGCCGTATATGGAGTCGGCGGCCACGAAAGCCGAATCGGTCGCCCCGGCACCCGCATGGAGTGCCGGAACGACCGATACAAGTGTGGCTATCGTGAGGTGGAACAGGTGTTCGGACAAGATCTCGTTATTTGTCGTCTTTTGTCTGGCCTGTAATGCTCAGATAGGTATCGATTATCTCATTGTAATCGTCGACAAGCTTGGCGAACGATGTGTTGTCGAAGAACGTATCCATCGCGAAGCTCGTGCGGTCGGGGAAGAGCAGCATGGGCTCCACATTGTAGTAGTGCATGTATATCGCGCCGGGGTGAAGCACCTTCGAATCGTCCACGGCCACGAATATGGGGTCGCCGGACTCGCCGTACAGTTTGTATCCCCACGGCCCCCATATCCAGCTGCCGGTAGCGGGGTCGTACTCCCCTTCGCGGTATATACTCAGCAGCCTGCCGTCGACTATGGCATATCCGTCGTATTCCGAATCGTTTACCCAGCGGTCTTCTATTTCGTCGCCGGTCTCGTAGCCGAAATATCCCTGCAGGGCCTTGTCGCCGTCGTAGTAGAAGCCTGCGTCGGTGTAGTCGTTGAGATATGCGGCCGTACGTTCGTACTTGTCGGTCGGCTCTTCGCATACGTGTATGCTGTTGCCGTCGCTCGACAGCACTTTGCCGTAGCACCATGTGGTGTATCCGTCCTTGTCGTAGATATTGTATTTCTCGTATCCGTCGCTCAGGATGGCGTTCAGACGCGACGGCGCGGCAAACCGCCCCTTTAGCTGAAGCTTGCCGAGGACGTCGGCCGTGGCCTCGCCGCGGTCGAAGCATGCCACCAGGCGGGAGGCGTCGCCGTCCACCCACCGGCCTTCTTCGTCGTAGTGGCCGTCTGTCGCCTCGAAAGCGTCGTAGAGCACATCGTAGTTCACAAGATTGCGGCCGCTTACTTTCGATGTCGAGGTCGCATACTGCTTGCCTCCCACGGTCACTTTCACATTGTCGGTGATGCCGTTGTCGACCACCTTCAGCTCATTGCGCACCACATAACCCTTGGCCTCGAAGTCGAGCGCCATGTCGATGCTTGTCGACTGCACCAGTGTGGTGGTGAGCCTGGCCGTTGCAAGTTCCTGGGCATTCTTCGAGAAGGTGATATTGACCGTGCGCGGGAATTGGCCGTTGAAATCCACGGTGTTCCACGTGGTATAGTCGTCCGAGCCTTTGAGGCTCACCGCATATGTGGAGCCGTCGCGGCCGGTGAAGCGCATCTCGAAATGGTCGGCCGCTGTCTTCACCCACTTCTCGGTGGCCTTGTCGGCGGTGTAGATGCCGTAATAGTCCTCCATCTTGTACAGGTTCACAACCTTTGCCTTGAGCACGCGTACGGCGGCCACGTCGCCCTTCACTATCGAGCCTGCGGCTCTCATCGCTTTCACCGACTCGCCGTGCACACGGTAGTATGAGGGGTCTATGTCATATTCGACCGGTGCGGGGGTGTATTGGTAGGTCTTGTCATCCCATTCGCCGTCGAAGAAGTCGTGGCACATCTTCATGATATCGGCATGGTCGTTCACATCGATCATCGAATATGCCTCGCTGCCTATATCCACCAGTTTCTGTTTCTGCTCGGAGGGTGTGATGGCGGTGCCGAGGGGCGCCGAGAAGCTTATGTAGTCGATGGCGTTCAGGTCGATGGTCTCGCCGTATCCGCGCACCGAGAGCTTTGTGCCGTTGTCGCCGAACAGCAGATCTTCGGCCACACCGAAGTTGTATTTCGTGATTTCATCGCCTTTCTTCACATAGAAGGCCTTGGGCTGTGCCTGAGCGGCTGTCACCGCCGTGGCGGCGATAAGTGTGAGAAGTATCTTTTTCATTTCACGATGGCTTTAATGGTGTACGCTCCCGACTTGAATACGGTGGCGCCGGGCCGGAGATCGCCCAGTGATATGATCTCGCCCTTCGAGGCGGGTATGGCCACGAGGCGCACACCGTCCACACCGTAGATCTCGAATGTGCCGTCGGCAAGGACTGTAACGGTGCGCGACGCGGCGTCGTAGCTGAATGTCGCCTCCGCGCCGTCGGCCGTGATGGCGCCGATGCCCGCGCTTTCGTTAACACTGATCGATTCGAGCGATTTCTGGGGAAGGGTGGCTACGGTGTTGCCCGAAGCGTCGGTCGCCTTCATTGTTGTGCCGTCGAAGGTGAGGCGGTCTACCTTGTCGAGGTCAAAAACCTGCCATCCGTTGGCTGTCTTTACATGCAGATAGTTGGCTGCAGAAGACAAGCCGCACAGGCACAGCGCACATACAATGCTGAGTATAAGTCTCTTCATAAGCAGTTGATAGAATATGATCGGTTATTATATTGAATCGGCATTAGATATCCTTTATATTAGCGCAAAGGTAAAGTTTTTATTACAAATTACCCCCCCTATTTATTAAATAATGTTAAAGATGTATAGCGTGCTTGAAATATAATCCTGCCGTCCGCCCACCATACGTATGGCCTCAGAAATCCGAGAACAGCTGCGGCTTTATCACGATGCCCACGCGCACCTGCGACTTCCACACCTTGTAGTCGAGCAGCCCCTCCCCGTAGCCGTTGTAATATTGCAGGAAGAAATACTGGTTTGATTTCCGCGAGAACCTGTACGCCAGCTCCAATATGGTGTTGTAGTTGAAATTCCAGCCCTTGCGCTTCACCAGCGTGAGCGCGCCCGAAAACTTGCGGTTGTTGCTCATCGCCTGCACCGACACCTGATAGATGCCGCAATACTTCAGTATGTCGCGGTTGTTCTCGCCATCCACGATAGGTATCCATACCTTGCCCGCCACACTCAGGTTGGGATCGATGATGACATTGGCCGCAAGCGACACCTTGTTCCACGACCTCGACCATATGCTGTCGCGCCCGTTGCTCTCATGCTCCACTATAAGGCTCACCTTGCCCACATAGCGGTTTTTCACAAATATAGGTTTGGTAAGACCTATGCCCGGATTGAAATTAAGGTCGGTCATCGGCATCGAGTTCTCGAGTACGTTCCAGAAGCATTTCTGCGAATAGAACAGATACATATACGTGCCCCACGGCAGCGTGGCGTTGGTGAGGCGCTGCGCTATCGATATCTGGAACTTGATGTTGGTATTATGCTTGTTGGCCTTAGGGCCGACAGGAGGCCCGAATATGAAATAATTGTCCTTATACAGTCCGAAATACGGCTGATCCCTGAAATCGCGGCGTATGCTGTCGGGATTGAACTTGTCCTCGTTCGACGACAATATCTGCCCCGACACCTCGTCCGGGCAAAGCATCGCCGCAATCACAAGTCCCAATAATAGAATGATACGCCTCATCGGTGTCTGTGCAATGATTTATGTATGTTAGGTGTGCAAAGATAGGCATTTTTCTCCAATTAGCCGTCATATTCCCAAAAAACACCAACAATACACCCCCGCCGACCAATCTCACGACGGCCCAATCATGGTTTTTCAGCTATATATTATATCGAAATGTCAGAAATTTGTTATATATTTGCAGACATTGAACAATTACAGCTTATGTGTACAAGACAACAATGCATCGACAGGCTTATTGAAGCCGCGCCTTTCATCCGCAGGGAGTTCGGCGTGAAGACTTTGTGCCTGTTTGGGTCGATGGCGCGCGGAGATAACACCGGCGACAGCGATGTGGATATCTGTGTCGATATGCCTTCGACTTTAGGGCTTGTTGTCGGTCTGAGGCTTTTTCTCGAAAGCCTGTTTGGCATGTCTGTCGATCTTATACGGCGGCACAGTAATCTGAGACCTGTGTTTTTGTCGCGAATTGAAAGGGATGCCGTCTATGTCATACGATAAGGAAGTCATAATCGATACCCTGCTTCAGATAATCGAAGCTGTAGATCGGATTGAAGGATGGAACACCGGAATCGTTTCTTCCGACAGTTATGGGTTCTCTCCGGAAGGGATGAAAACTCTTGCGGCCACATGCATGTTGCTTGAAGCCATCGGAGAGGGAGTCAAAAAAATTGATAAATGGACAGGCCGTACCCTGTTGGATGTCGTATGTCCCGATATGCCGTGGAAAGGCATTATGGGTATGCGCGACCATATCGCGCATGGTTATTTCGGCATAGATGCCGATTTTGTATACGATGTGGTACAGACCGATCTTGTCCCTTTAAAGATTGCGTCAAAAACATTGATATCTTACCTCGAGGAGAAATCCGAGTGACCTTCGGCCATTACCTGCATAAACGGATTCCTCGCATCCGCACAGAATCATATCAAAAACTCTGTGTGAATCCGAGGAATCCGGTGTGAGGTGAATTTCCGGCGGTCGGTGTCAATACTGCTCGCCGGCGTTGGGGAAGTCGCCGCTCTTCACGTCGCCTATATAGTTCGACACTGCATCGTCTATCACAGTGGCCAGGTCGGCATACCGCCGCAGAAACTTCGGCGAGAATCCCTTGTTGATGCCCAGCATGTCCTGAAGCACAAGCACCTGTCCGTCGCAGCCGCCTCCCGCGCCTATACCTATCACGGGTATCGATATGCTCTTGGCCACTTTCTCGGCCAGCGCGGCCGGTATCTTCTCGAGCACAAGCGCGAAGCATCCCGCCTCGTCGAGCATCCTGGCGTCGGCCAGCAGCTTCTCGGCCTCGGCCTCGTTTTTGGCTCGCACATTGTATGTGCCGAATTTGTTGATCGACTGCGGTGTTAGCCCAAGATGTCCCATCACCGGTATGCCCGCCGTGAGTATGCGCTCTATCGACTCCCGTATCTCGCTGCCGCCCTCGAGCTTCACCGCCTCGGCGCCGCTCTCCTTCATTATGCGGATAGCCGAGCTCAGCGCCTCCTTCGAGTTGCCCTGATACGAGCCAAAAGGCATGTCACACACAACCAGGGCACGACGGGTGCCGTTGGTCACACACTTCGCATGATAGATCATCTGGTCGAGCGTGATCGGAAGAGTCGTCGGGTTGCCTATCATAACGTTCGAGGCCGAGTCGCCGACAAGTATCACATCAATGCCTGCCTCGTCCACAAGCCGTGCCATCGAATAGTCGTATGCTGTGATCATGGCTATCTTCTCGCCACGCTGTTTCATCTCGCTCAGGCGTATCGTCGTCACCTTGCGCGTATTGTCTACTGTATTTGTCGACATAATATTGCTGGATAGTTCCTATTGGAGTTAAAAAACCCTGCAAAGGTAAACATTTTGCTGCGTTCGCCGAACCCGTTTCGCCGAAAAATTGTAAATTTGTAAAATTTTAGCCATAAGACAGATGAAAGTATACAACTTCGACGACACCCCTTCGCTTATGAGCCGCTATCTGCTCGAGATGCGCGACACTGATACCCAGCACGACCCATTGCGGTTTCGCTGCAATCTTGAACGCGCGGGCGAGATCATGGCCTACGAGATTTCAAAGACTCTCGATTACAGGGAGGTCGACATCACCACTCCATTGGCGCCTTGCCGTTGTCTCACTCCGGCCGACAGCGTGGTCATCGGCACCATATTCCGTGCCGGAGTTCCATTCCACCAGGGCTTCCTGTCGTTCTTCGACCGCGCCCAGAACGCATTCGTCTCGGCATACCGTAAATATAAGGAGAAAGAAAACTTCGACATCCTCATCGAATACCTCGCCTCGCCCCGCCTCGACGGCAAGACCCTCATTCTCTGCGACCCCATGCTTGCCACAGGAGCCTCGATGGAGCTGAGCTACCGCGCCCTCCTCACCAAGGGCACACCTGCCCGCGTGCACCTCGCATCGGTCATCGCATCGCGGCAGGCCGTCGAATATCTGCAAAGCGTCATGCCCGACGACGCTACCCTCTGGGTGGGCGTAATCGACGACACCATCAACGCCCACAGCTACATAGTGCCCGGCCTCGGCGACGCCGGCGACCTCGCCTACGGAGTCAAGGAATAACGGCTCTCACCACACTCATCCATCCGCATCCCGGCACCTCGGCGCACCGCAATATCTCGGCAGCCGCAGTGCCGGTGCGTGTCTTTATATATATTATATGTGTGTCCGTGCCGTGCGGCAATGCTATGTCGCGCATATCGGCCGGGGCACCCGCCACAGCCTTGTAGGCCGCCTCTTTCAGCGTCCACGCCCGCAGCAGCCCCTCGTCATCGCAGCCATACACTGCCATCTCGGCCTCGGTGAGCACCCGCGGCGCCACACGCCGCAGCTGCCCCGCACGGCATATATCCTCGATATCGACGCCTATGCGCCCGCGGCGGCTCATCGCCAGTGCCGCGCAGCGCCTCGAATGGCTCACCGATATCTCCGCATCCGCCCCTTCGATATAAGGGCTGCCGTCGGCGCGGTGCGATATCGCGCACGGATACCTCATGGCAGCCACGGCAAGTTGTGCCACGGCAGCACGCTCGGCTTCACGCCGGCCTTCGCCGGCCTCTATCGGCGCAAGATACACGCATATGCCGTCGGATATTTCAATCACTTGTGGCATAAATCCCCCATCGATTTCAGGATATCACGCTCCACTGCATCCACCATAGGCCGCAGCGAGTCAACTGCCCCCGGCCCCGGTTTGATATTGAAATATGCCGCGCCGCTCACCACCCACGCGCTGTCGTCCGTGGCAAGAAACTGTATCGGGGTAGCCACGCCCTCCGACTTCATTATATATATGTTGAATCCGTGGCCGTTGCTGAATTCGCCGCTCTCGCTTTCCCCTTCGCCCGCGTTTAGCATCAGTCGCTGCATGCGGTTGGCCTTCACACGCTCGAGCTCTTCGATTCCGGCGGCTTTTGTGAACGTCACATGCACCGTGGCGCCGAGGGTAGGGTAGGAGATGTCGAGCCATCCCGGTCGCGGACACTCCGTGCGGGCCGATGCATTCACCGGCATATGCAGCGGCGTGTCATCGGCGGCGCGCATCGCCGTGTCGGGCAGCTCCACACGTGCATACGCCTTGCGGCGCGGCACCGGCTTGCGTTCATCGCTCCCGCACCCCGTCATCAGCGCGGCCAGCACTGCCGCCACAAAAAATCTCCACATAAAAAACAAAAAAATCCGTGAGAATCCAAGCAATCCGTGTGTGAAAAAACGTAATCCGTGAGCAGGATCAGGCAGGCATCACCTTCACCCGCACACTCGCTATGCGGTGTTCCGCGATGTCGAGTATCAGGAAGCGGCACCGTCCGTATACAAGCGGTTCCTTCTCTTTCGGAAAATCGCCCTTTATGGCCAGCAGCATGCCCGCCAGAGTCTCGCAATCCTCCGTCACAGCCTTGTAGTCATCTTCCTTCAGACCCGTGATGCGGAAAAAGTCGGTGAGCAGCGTGCGGCCCTCGAATTCATACGTATCGTCGCGCAGACGCTTGTACGTCACGTCCGGCTCGTCATACTCGTCGTCGATGTCGCCCACTATCTCCTCGAGCACATCCTCCATCGTCACGATACCCTGTGTGCCGCCGTATTCATCCACCACTATCGCCAGATGCTGCTTGCGCTTGCGGAAGTCCTCGAGCAGGTCGTCGATACGCCGCGACTCGGGCACGAAATACGGCTCGCGCAGCAGTGTGCGCCAGTTGAACTTGTCATCCACCTTGCCTATGAACGGCAGCAGGTCGCGCGAGAAGAGTATGCCCTTGATATTGTCCTCGTTCTTCTCGAATACCGGTATGCGCGAATATCCGCTGTCTATCACCGTATCCATCACCTTGCTGAAAGTCATCGATATCTCAAGGTCGGTCATGTCTATTCGCGGAGTCATTATTTCCGATGCCTCGGTATCTCCGTATCTGAGTATACCTTCGAGTATCTCCTTGTCGCTTTTGGTCGTTCCCGATGTCAGTTCCAGAGCCTGCGACAGATCGTCGGTAGTGATAGCCTCCGGCTTCTTTGTCACTACACGGGTCACGATCGATGTAGAGCCGATCAGAAACCTCGATGCCGGCGAGAACACCTTGGTCAGAAACTTTATCCCCGGCGCAGCCCGGCGTGCCCACTGTACAGGATAATTCGTCCCGTACAGTTTCGGCAGAATCTCCCCGAAAAGCAATATCAGGAACGTCAGTATCACGGTCTGCAACACAAAGCTCCACACAGCCGGCAGGCTGTCAAATACCGGCCCGAGCGCGAAGTTGCACAGCACCACTATTGTTACATTCACAAGGTTGTTCGCTATGAGTATCGTCGCGAGCAGCTTCTCCGGCTTGCTCAGCAGCTCGCGTATAGCCGGCCCGTTCGGGCTCTCGTCGAGCTCCTCGCACTGGCTTTCCGTAAGCGAGAAATACGATATCTCGCTGCCCGACACAAAGCCCGACAGCAACAGGCAGCACAATGCCAGCAGCAACGCCACCACGCCCGCTATGCCCATGCCGTCCGGTTCTATACTCAGTAAAATACATTGAAGCGGCTCTATGGCCGCCGGAAGTGGATCTATGTCCAAGACTTTGAAATTTAGTTACACATATATTAATTGCCTGCAAAATTAGCAATTTATTTCGTCTTTGCAAAGTTTATATCGCACGCATATACGTTTCTCGGCTATTTTTACTAACTTTGCCCCAAAATAATCTATCATGGATCTTTTTGAAACAGTCAACGCCGATATCAAGTCGGCTATGCTCGCCCGCGAGAAAGTGCGCCTCGAGGCTCTGCGCGGCATCAAGAAAGAATTCCTCGAGGCAAAGACCGCTCCCGGTGCCGGTGGCGAACTCTCCGACGACGATGCCCTCAAGATTCTTGTTCGCATGGCAAAGCAACGCCGCGAATCCGCCGATATATACCGCACACAAAATCGTCCCGACCTTGCCGACAACGAGCTTGCCGAGCTCGCCGTCATAGAGCAATACCTCCCCAAGCCACTTACACCCGCCGAGCTCACCGCCGAGCTCAGGAAGATCATCGCACAGGTCGGCGCCACATCACCCGCCGACATGGGCAAAGTGATGGGCGTAGCGTCAAAGGCTCTTGCAGGCCGCGCCGACGGCCGCGCCATCTCCGCCGAAGTACGCCGCCTCCTTAAGAATTAATAAAGACATACTTAGTCTCATTAGTCCAATCAGACCAATCCTCCCCCTATAATAATGCTTACACTCCAGCAAATCAAAGCCGACCCCGAGCGCGTCATCAAGCGCCTCGCCGTCAAGGGATTCGACGGCCGCGAGTCCATCAGCCGCGTCATCGGGCTCGATGACAGGCGCCGCGCCCTTCAGCTCGACAACGACAATATGGCCGCCGAGCTCAACCGTCTCTCGGCTACAATCGGCGCACACATGAAAGCCGGCGAGCGCGACCTCGCCGAGCAGGCAAAAGCCCGCGTCGCCGAGCTCAAGCAATCTCAGAAACAGACAGCCGACGACCTCACCGCCGTCGAGAACGAAATACGGCAGATACTCCTCAACGTCCCCAACACACCTTGCGACATGGTGCCCGAGGGACGCACCGCCGCCGACAACGTCGTCGAGAAAACCGGCGGCCCCATGCCCGACCTCCCCGACGACGCACTCCCCCACTGGGATCTCGCACGCAAATACAACCTCATCGACTTCGACCTCGGCGTCAAGATCACCGGCGCCGGATTCCCCGTATACCTCGGCAAGGGTGCCAAGCTACAGCGCGCACTCATCCAATTCTTCCTCGACCGCGCATCAGCCGCCGGATACCTCGAGGTACAGCCCCCCTACGTAGTCAACGAAGCATCAGGATACGGCACAGGGCAGCTCCCCGACAAGGAAGCCCAGATGTACGTCGTCACACTCGACAACCTCTACCTCATACCCACCGCCGAAGTCCCCGTCACCAACCTCTACCGCGACGTCATCATCCCCGCCGACCGCCTCCCGGTCAAGAACTGCGCCTATTCCGCATGCTTCCGTCGCGAAGCCGGATCATACGGCAAAGACGTCCGCGGCCTTAACCGGCTCCACCAGTTCGACAAAGTCGAGATCGTACGCATCGAGCGCCCCGAAGACTCCTACGCCGCCCTCGAGCAGATGAAAGACCACGTACAGTCGCTCCTCGACGATCTCGGTCTCCCCTGGCACATCCTCCGCCTCTGCGGCGGCGACATGTCTTTCACATCCGCCATCACATTCGACTTCGAGGTATGGTCGGCCGCACAGAAACGTTGGCTCGAGGTATCATCCGTATCCAACTTCGAGACATATCAGGCCAACCGCCTCAAATGCCGCTACCGTGGCGAAGACAAGAAGATACACCTTTGCCACACCCTCAACGGCTCCGCCCTCGCCCTGCCCCGCATCATGGCAGCCATCCTCGAGAACAACCAGACTCCCGCCGGCATCATCATACCGGAAGTCCTCCGTCCATACACCCGTTTCGACATCATCGACTGATCCATACATTATATAAATATATATTATAATCAAAAAGTACCCTGCCGCCCCCACGGCAGGGTACTTTTCCAAACATCCCTACCGCCCGCATGGTCGGGCGTCCATGTCCACCGATTCCATAGTAACCCCGTCCGCGTCGCCTGGCGTCCTGGGTCCGCCGATTCTTATCGTGATGCCGCCCCGCATGGCAAGGCGTGCGTAGCCCGCCGATTCTTGCGTAACCGGGCCCGCCGAGCCCCCAAGGCGAGGCGCGCCCGGACAGTCCCACTCACAGCGAAGGCGCCCGCAGGGCGCCGATTCAACCGACCGCGTCCCCTCCCGCAAGTCTGGGCGTCCCTTATGGCCGCCGATTCGAGCGTCCGGGGGCGTCCGTCGAGGACGCCGATTTCATAGTAACCCCGTACGCCGGAGCTTGCGGAGGCGTGCGGGGCTGGCGAATCAAAGAGCCAAGGCGTCCGTGAGGACGCCGATTTACAGACCAACGGCGCCAAATCAAAAAAATCCGTGTGAGATAGAATCAAGAAATTCGCGTAATTCGTATCCGATCCCAAAAACACACCGTGGCAGCCGCAAAGCATCGTACCTTTGCAGCGTCATGAAACAATACCGCCCTATCAACGCACGCCTCTACACCCGCTCATTCACCGGGTGGTACGAGCGCGTCTACGGCGCCGAGCGCGCCCGCTCCCTGCCCCGCAACCTCATCCTCGCCCTCGAGATGATGCGCCTTCGCAGCCCCCTGCGCTCGGTCCGCCTTCTGGTCCACGACCCGTCGGGCGCCACCG
>CAJTMY010000033.1 GCA_910577355.1 uncultured Muribaculaceae bacterium | reverse complement strand
CGGCACCCCGCCGCGAGATTGTCGACTCGCGGCCGGGGTGCCGTACGTGCATATAATGCAGCCTTCAATAAATCCTCCCCTCAAAAAAACATCACCGCAATCCGTGGGCGTAAATTAAAAATCACTAACTTTGTACCGTATGGAATTAATCACATCCGAGAATATACTCCTCGTAGGCTCCACACTCCTTGTGGCCGGCGTCATGATAGGAAAGTCGAGCTACCGCTTCGGGCTGCCGTTGCTGCTGATCTTCCTGCTCGTAGGCATGGGATTCGGCGTGGATGGCGTGGGCATAAAGTTCAACGACATGCATACCGCGCAGTTTATCGGCATGGTGGCGCTGTGTGTCATACTGTTCACCGGCGGTATGGGCACGCGGATTTCCGCCATACGTCCGGTGCTCGGCTCCGGTCTGGTGCTTTCGACAGTCGGCGTGCTGCTTACGGCCCTCCTCACAGGCCTGTTCATATGTTGGCTCTCGGGCATGCCGTGGACCAATATACACTTCGCATTGGTGCCGTCGCTGCTGCTGGCAGCCACGATGTCATCTACCGACTCGGCCTCGGTGTTCGGCATTCTCGGCGCGCAGAAAGTGGGACTGCGCGACAACCTGCGCCCTATGCTCGAGCTCGAGAGCGGTTCAAACGACCCCATGGCATACATGCTCACCATAATGCTTATCGAGGCTCTTAAACCTGCCGGCGCTCTCTCGGCAAGCGATGTGGCTCTGCAGCTGCTCATGCAATTCGGGGTAGGAGCATTGGGCGGTTACGCCATGGGCAGGCTCACAGTATGGCTGATTGGCGTGTATCGCCGCATAGGAGCCCGCGCCGAATCAAAAGAAGACTCCGGTCAGGCCACCGCCATGATATCAATAATGGTGCTCGGCATGGTTTTCTTCACATTTGCCGTCACCACCGATCTCGCCGGCAACGGCTATCTGGCAGTGTACATATGCGGTATCGTCATAGGCAACGCAGGTCTTGCCGGTTATCGCGGCATATCCAAGATGATGGACGGCATGACATGGCTCGCGCAGATAGTGGTATTCCTGATGCTCGGTCTGCTGGTCAATCCGCGCGAGATGCTCGATGTGGCACCCGTATCCATGCTCATCGGCCTGTTCATGATACTTGTAGGCCGTCCGCTCAGCGTATTCGTATCCTTGGCGCCTTTCCGCAAAATATCCATCCGGGCCAAGACTTTCGTCTCCTGGGTGGGACTGCGCGGAGCGGTGCCCATCATATTCGCCACATATCCCGTGGTGGAAGGGGTCGAGGGTGCCGACCGTATATTCAACATCGTGTTCTTCGTCACGATAATATCGTTGATGGTACAGGGCACCACCGTCATTGCCGCCGCACGGCGTCTGCGTCTTGTCGACGAGACGGCCCGCGACGATGACAACTTCGGCGTGGAGCTGCCTCCCGAGTTGCCCACGTCGCTTCACAGCATCACCCTCACATCCGATATGCTTGCCGGCGGCGACACTCTGAGCCGAATGAAGCTTCCCGCAGGCTCGCTGGTGATGATGATACGCCGCGACGGACGATACATCGTGCCCGACGGATCGCGACGCCTGCTCCCCGGCGACGAGTTGCTCATCATACGCGAAGACGAGCAATAACCTCTCCACGGGCACCGCTTTTGTGGCTTTTGCCGCGTCGGCAGGCATATTTTTGGCTCCCATGCTTTTGTTTTCGCCAAAAAAAGCGTATCTTTGTGCGCTTAAACCGCAAACTATATACCAATCATAGGAAAAATAATCAATAAACGCTAAATAAATCAATGGCAACTCTTGAAAAAATCCGAAGCAAATCGGTGCTGCTCTTTGTCATAATCATCGTGGCACTGCTTGCTTTCATCCTCGGTGACTTCCTCACCTCGGGCCGTACCTATTTCGGCGGCGGCACCACTGTGGCCAAGGCCGGCAACGCCAAGGTAGACTATCACGAATACCAGAACCGGCTCAACCTCGTGTCGGAACAGCAGCGCAACCAGGCGCAGGCTCCCGACAACGACGATATGTCGCAGCAGGTGATACAGCGCCTTCTCCTTGAGAAGATGATGGACAACGAATACAGCGATCTCGGCATCGTCGTCACCGACGCCGAGCTTTCCGACGCTCTTACCGGCAGCGCTCCGCACCCCGCCGCACAGCAGTTCATATATTCGATGTCGCAGTCGCTCGGCCTCCCCGCACCTTCGGGACAGGCTGTGTACGATGCCATGATGAATCCGCAGAAATACGGCCTTCCCGCCGAAGCCGGCGCACAGCTCAAGCAATACTGGGCCGGCCTTGAGAAAGATCTCGAGCAGGTCATGCTTCAGGAGAAGTTCGACCGTCTCGTAACAGGCCTTTTCACCGCCAACGAGCTTGATGCGCAGAACCTCTACAACGACGTGGCCACAACCCGTCACTTCAGCTACGCGGCCAAGCCCATCGCTTCAGTGACCGACGATCAGGTAGAGGTCGACGATGCCGACCGCCGCGCCGCATGGAACAAGAACAAGGAGATGTACCGCCTCAACGAGCCTGTACGCTCCATCGACTATATCATGGTGCACATCGAGCCTTCGCAGGCCGACCGTGTTGCCGGTACCAAAGATGTCGAGGACGCACTCATCGCCCTCAACGCAGCACCCGGTACCGACATGATCGCCTCAAACTCCAAGTTTGTTGTCAACAACGGCTCGTCGACACGCGCACGTCTCACCGACAACCGCCTCAAGTCGTTCGTCGACACCGCCAAGGTAGGCGAGGCTGTCATGCTCAATAATGTCGGCGACCGCTTCACCCTTGTCAAGCTTCTCGGCGTGACATCGGCAGTCGACTCCATAAACATCTCTATGATCGGCCGCGCCGACGGCGGCTCGCTCGACTCGCTCCTTGCCGAGGTCAATGCAGGCAAGGCATTCGCCGACCTCATCGACGGCGACGCCGTGCAGGGGCAGGATTCGACATGGGCAAGCCTCGCAGCTCCCGGCATCCCCGCCAATATCAAGGCCGCCCTCGAGAGCAATGCCGTAGGCTCCGCATTCATCCTCACCGACACCATTCAAGGACAGGCCGCCTCGACCCTCTATCGCATCAACCGACGCCATGCCCCCGTCAACGTATACGAGCTGGCGCAGATCGATTATACCATCGATCCCTCGCAGGAAACACTCACAAAGCTTTCAGGCGACCTCCACACATTCGTGTCCAACAACTCGTCGGCCAAGGATTTCGCCGAGAACGCCGCTGCCGCAGGCTACACCGTGCTCAGCACAGCCGTATCGCCTTCGAGCACACATGTCGCCAACGCCGCCGACTCGCGTCCCGCGATCAAGTGGATCATGAACGCCAAGAAGGGTCAGGTCATGCCCGTATATCAGGACAACAAGCAGACATATATGCTCACCGCAGCCGTCAAGAATATCTACGACGATGATTATCTGCCCTACAACGCCGATCTCATCGCCGATCAGATCAACGCCCAGGCCCTCAAGGACAAAAAAGCAGCCAAGCTCATCGAAGAGTACAAAGGCAAGGCTTCCGACGTAGACGGCTACGCCAAGCTCATGGGCGTGGAAGCCCAGACAGGCGACGCCATGTTCAACGCCCCCATGCTGGCCTCGCTCGGATTCGGCGAGAGCATCCTTCAGGGCGCTATCGCATCCGCTCAGCAGGGACAGCTCACCGGCCCACTCGAGGGCAACAACGCCGTAGTGGTGTTTGTGGTGACAGGACAGGACAACTCCGGCCGCGAATATAAATTCGAGGAATACGCCAACCAGTTCAACCGTCAGCTCGGTATCGGCGGCACACGCCCCATGCAGGACTTCCAGCGCTTCACCCTGCTGCTCGGCGATGACAAGGTCGAGAACAACAGTCTCGACTTCATACAGGGCTTCGGAGAATAATACAGATACAGAACATCTTATTAAATTTGATTAGCTTTTTTAATTTATTTTTTGGGATTATTTAGGAGGGCGGTTGTGCGTGAGCATAGCCGCTTTTTCTACCGATATATCGTAAAAAATCCGTACCTTTGCAGCCGTAAAAACATCTGCTTATGTCCATAGGATTCGACAACGAGAAATACATACGTATACAGTCTGAGCACATCAAGGAACGAATAACCCACTTCAAGGGAAAGCTATACCTCGAGCTCGGCGGCAAACTGTTCGACGACTATCATGCCAGCCGCGTGCTGCCGGGATTTCAGCCCGACTCGAAGCTGCGCATGTTCAGCAAGATAAGCGACCAGATAGAAATCGTGATCGTGATCAGCGCCGAGGATATCGTCAGAAACAAGGTGCGCGCCGACCTCGGCATCACATACGACGAGGATGTCCTGCGCCTCCGCGACGAATTCATCGACCGCGGTTTCATGGTGGGCTCGGTGGTGATAACACACTACAACGGCCAGAGTGCCGCCGACGATTTCCGCCGGCGGCTCGAGCGTCTTGGCATCCGTTCATATGTGCATTACCTCATAGACGGCTATCCCCTCAACGTGAGTCTCATCGCCAGCGACGAAGGCTTCGGCAAGAACGATTACGTGGCTACATCGCGGCCGCTTGTCATCGTTACAGCTCCCGGTCCGGGCTCCGGAAAGATGGCAGTATGTCTTTCGCAGCTCTACAACGAGCACAAGCGCGGTGTAGAAGCCGGATATGCCAAGTTCGAGACATTCCCCGTGTGGAATCTTCCCCTCAAGCACCCCGTCAACATCGCCTACGAGGCCGCTACCGCCGACCTAAACGACGTAAACATGATCGATCCATTCCATCTCGAGGCATACGGAAAGATTGCAGTGAACTACAACCGCGACATCGAGATTTTTCCTGTGCTCAACGCCCTGTTTGACCGTATATACGGCACAAACCCATATAAATCGCCCACCGACATGGGCGTGAACATGGTGGGCTTCTGCATGGACAACGAGGATGCCTGCCGCCGCGCGTCAAACCACGAGATAATACGCCGGTTCTACGATGCAACAAACAAATTTGCAAACGGAGCCAACAACGACGCCGAGATCCAGAAGATAAAACTTCTGCTCAATCAGGCCGGTATAACCACCGACTACCGCCGTGTCACAGTCGCGGCCCGTGAGCGACGCGACAGATGCGGCCTTAACTGTGCCGCGATAGAGCTGGCCGACGGCACCATAATCACCTCCGAGACATCCGACCTGCTGGGGCCAAGCGCGGCT
Source organism: uncultured Muribaculaceae bacterium (assembly GCA_910577355.1). Taxonomy (GTDB): domain Bacteria; phylum Bacteroidota; class Bacteroidia; order Bacteroidales; family Muribaculaceae; genus CAG-873. The sequence continues at coordinate 23,059 of CAJTMY010000033.1, read as the reverse complement.
CTGATCCTCAACGCCACCAAATACCTGGCCGGCATAGACCACTCCGTGAAGCTTATCCCCCAGGCAATGATAGAGCCTATACAGACCACAAAGGTCCGATATCTCGGCGGCCGCAATCCGCGCCTGCACACCGACGAGGTGCTCGTGGCGCTCTCGGTAGTGTCGCAGGCCGACGAGAATTGCCGCCGCGCCCTTGCCGAGCTGCCCCGGCTGCGCGGATGCCAGGTGCACTCCACCGTCATGCTCTCGGAGGTTGACCGCAAGATATTCAAGAAACTCGGTGTGGGCCTCACATGCGACCCTGTGCGCAAATCGCGCCGTAAGAGCTGAGAGCCATACGGCCCGCACAACTATATGATACACCTATATCCCCGACAGAGCCTGTGGGGGATTTTTTCTTGACATGGCTATTGTAAAGATCGCGATATTTTTGTATCTTTGCAAGTTATGATACCCGAAGACGAATATACGGCCGACTTCGATACGCCCGGTACCGGCGTATCCGGTCTCACATATACCGAGGACGAGATACGTACCCTCGATTGGAAGGAGCATATACGCCGCCGGCCCGGCATGTACATAGGAAAGCTCGGCGACGGCACCGGCAGCGACGACGGCATATACGTCCTGCTCAAGGAAGTGCTCGACAACGCCATCGACGAGTATATGATGGGCTACGGCAGGCAGATAATAATAGATATAAAGGACGGACGCGAGGTGAGCGTGCGCGACTTCGGCCGCGGTGTGCCTCTGGGCAAGCTCGTGGATGTGGCCTCTAAGATGAATACCGGCGGCAAATACGACTCCAAGGCGTTCAAGAAAAGTGTGGGCCTCAATGGCGTGGGCATAAAGGCCGTGAACGCCCTGTCGGAGATATTCGAGATCCGCTCGGTGCGCGACGGTATGGGCAAGACGGCACGCTTCGCCAAGGGCGAGCTTGTCGAAGAGACCGACATTCTGCCCGCCGACGAGCCCAACGGCACATATGTGCGCTTTGTGCCCGACCCGACGATATTCCGCGACTATCTGTTCCGCGACGAATTCATAGAGCCGCTGCTGAAAAACTACACATATCTCAACACCGGCCTCAAGATTGTGTATAACGGAGTCGGCTATGTGTCGCGCAAAGGATTGCTCGACCTGCTGTCGCAGAACATGACCTCCGATGCCCTTTATCCCATCATACACCTCAAAGGCGACGACATCGAGGTGGCCATCACCCATGCCAACCAGTATGGCGAGGAATATTACAGCTTTGTCAACGGCCAGCATACCACCCAGGGCGGCACACACCTCACGGCATTCAAGGAATCCGTGTCGCGCACGCTCAAAGACTTCTTCGGCCGCAACTTCGAGTACGGCGACATACGCAACGGCATGGTCGCCGCAGTGGCCGTGAAGGTGGAGGAGCCGGTGTTCGAGTCGCAGACCAAGACCAAGCTCGGCTCGCGCGACATGGGCCCCGACGGGCCCACGGTGGCCAAGTTCGTTGGTGACTTCATCAAGAAAGAGCTCGACGACTATCTGCACCGCGACCTCGCCGTGGCCGATACCATACTGAAAAAGGTGCAGGCCAGCGAGCGCGACCGCAAGGCCATGGCCGGCATAACAAAGCTTGCCCGCGAGAAAGCCAAGAAAGTGAGCCTGCACAACCGCAAACTCATCGACTGCAATGTCCATCTCAGCGACACGCGCGGCAGCGACGAGAAGAAACTCGCATCGTCGATATTCCTTACCGAGGGCGACTCGGCCGGCGGCTCGATAACCAAGGTGCGCGACGTGGATACCCAGGCGGTGTTCATGCTCCGCGGCAAGCCGCTCAATACCTACGGCGTGACACAGAAAGTGCTCTACGAGAACGAAGAGTTCAACCTGCTGCAAGCCGCGCTCAATCTCGAGGACGGAATCGACGGCCTGCGCTACAACAAGGTGATAATCGCCACCGACGCCGACGTCGACGGCATGCACATACGCCTGCTGCTCATCACGTTCTTCCTCAATTTCTTCCCCGACCTTATCAAGAAGGGACATGTATATGTCCTCCAGACCCCGCTTTTCCGTGTTCGCAACCGCCTCACCTCGCGCCGCAACGCCAAGTCGAAAAAAGATGACGACACAGTATACTGCTATACCGACGAAGAACGTGTGGCCGCCATCGCGCGTCTGGGCTCCAGCGCTGAGATAACACGGTTCAAAGGCCTCGGCGAGATATCGCCCGACGAATTCCGCGAGTTCATCGGCCCCGATATGCGCCTCGACCGCGTGACCCTGCGCAAGGAAGACGGCGTGGACGAGCTGCTTGAATTCTACATGGGCAAAAATACCATGGAACGACAGAACTTCATCATAGACAATCTCGTTATAGAAGATGACTCTCAAATCTCCTGACACTGCATGTCGCACGGCGCTGTTCGCCGGATCGTTCGACCCTTTCACCGCCGGCCATGCCTCGGTGGTGGAACGTGCGCTCGGCCTGTTCGACCGTGTGATAGTCGCAGTAGGCGTAAACAGCGCCAAGATCGGTTCCACGCCTGCTGCCGAACGTGTCGAAGCCATACGCGGCATTTATGCGGCGCTTACCGAGGGTAGGGTGGAGGTGGTCGCATACGAGAACGAGCTCACCGTACAGCTCGCCCGCCGCCTTGGGGCGCAATGGCTGCTGAGAGGCGTGCGCTCGGCCAAGGACTTCGAGTACGAGCGCGATCTCGCCGACCTCAACCGCCGCATCGGCGGCATCGACACGGTGCTGCTATATACCCTGCCCGAGCATGCCGCTATATCGTCGAGCGCCCTGCGCGAACTGCAGTCGTACGGCTGTGATGTAAGTCAATTTCTTCCTCAACCTGTAAAAGACACCAAATGATTAAAAAACTGATATCTCTCGTCTGCGCGGCCGCTGTAATGGTCGCCTGCAATGCAACCGCCCAAGGCACCCGTGAGATGACACCCGAGCAGAAACTACAACTTGCCACAGCAGTAATTGAGCGATACTATGTGGAGGAAGTCGATGCCGACACCCTTGTGCAGGAAGCCATCATAGCCATGCTCAAGACACTCGACCCCCACTCGGCATATTCCACGCCCGCCGAGACCGAGGAGCTCAACCAACCGCTCGAAGGAAAATTCAGCGGCATCGGCATACAGTTCAATATGGTCGAGGATACCGTCTACGTGATCCAGACCACACAAGGCGGCCCTTCCGAGAAGGTAGGCATCCGCCCCGGCGACCGAATCATATCGGCCAACGACACCGTGATTGCCGGCAAGAAACTCAACAACAACGGCATAATAAAGGTGCTGCGCGGCCCCAAAGGCTCGGTGGTGAATCTCAAGGTGAAACGCGGCGGCGAGCCTGATCTGATTGACTTCGAACTGATACGCGACGATATACCTCTATACAGCATGGACGCCGCATATATGGTCGATCCTGAGACGGGCTTCATTTCAGTAAGCCGGTTTGCCGAAGCCACTGCCCGCGAGGTGCGGCAGGCCGCCGACTCGCTGAGCCGTCTGGGCATGAAAAACCTGATACTCGACCTGTCGGGCAACGGCGGCGGATATCTCGGCTCGGCCGTAGAGCTCGCCTCCGAATTCCTGCGCAAGAACGATCCCGTGGTATATACAAAAGGTCTGAATACGCCTCCCGCCGGCTATGCGGTGGAGACCGACGGACAGTTGCCCGTCGACCGACTCGTCATTATGGTTGACCAATACTCGGCATCGGCGGCCGAAATTCTCTCTGGGGCCATTCAGGACAACGACCGCGGTCTTATCGTAGGCCGCCGCACATTCGGCAAGGGGCTTGTGCAACGTCCCTTCCCCTTCCCCGACGGTTCCATGATACGCCTCACCACATCGCGCTACTACACCCCGTCGGGCCGCTGCATACAGAAGCCTTACGAGAAAGGCAAGGGCGAGGAATATCAGCTCGATATGCTCAACCGATATAATTCGGGCGAACTGTGGCATCCCGATTCGATACATCTCGACAAATCGCAGCCTTACCATACCCTGCGCAACAACCGCACCGTATACGGGGGCGGAGGTATAATGCCCGACCTGTTCGTGCCGGCCGATACCTCGCGGTTCTCACCCTACTACCGCGACCTCGTGGCCAAAGGCTCGATAATGAAATATGCACTGGGCTACATAGAGAAAAACCGGGACGAATTGCTCGCTCGGTATCCCGACGAAGAGAAGTTTGCCGCCGGGTTCATGCCCGATGACATGATTGTCAAAGGCCTAATAGCCCAAGGCGAAAAGGACGGCGTGCCTTTCAATGAGGAGCAATGGCAGAAATCGCGCGAGATGATACTCGCCATACTTCGCGGCCTTATGACCCGCGACCTCTACGAAAACGGCATCTATGTGCGCGCCACCAATCCGCTCAGTAATGATTTCAACGAAGCCTACCGCCTTATCAGCGATCCGGAGCGCTACTATCGCCTGCTCAAGGGGCAGACTAAATAACCGGAGCATGAACAGAATAGCGATTGCGGCAGTAGCGCTTGTGACGGCAGTATGCGCACAGGCGCGACCTTACAACCCTCTCCGCGAGACCGATTCCACGTTCTTCGCCACCGCCGAGGCCGCCCGTATCGGCAGGCAGGTGCTCGCCTACCAGCGCCATACCGGTGGCTGGCCCAAGAATATCGATATGGCCCGCGAGCTTACACCCGCCGAACTTGCCGCAGTGCGGGCCGACTATATGCGCAGCGACGACTCTACCACCGACAATGATGCCACCACAATGCAGATGGCATATCTGGCCCGTCTCTACAAAGCCACCGGCGATACCTTGTGGAGCAATGCCGTAGTGCGCGGCGCGGAATATCTGCTGTCGGGGCAGTATCCCAACGGCGGCTGGCCGCAGTTCTGGCCTGAAATGCCCGGCTATCGCCGGCATATCACCTACAACGACAATGCCATGGCCAATACCATGACCCTGATACGCGACATGCGCGACGGAGTGGCGCCGTACGATGCTCCAGGGCTTATCGGAGACAGCCTGCGCAGCCGCCTCGGCGAATCGTTTGACCGTGGCATAGAGTGCATACTGGCCACACAGATCATATACAACGGCGAGCCGACGGTATGGTGCCAGCAGCACGACCGCGAGACTCTCGAGCCGGTAGGAGCCCGGGCATTCGAGCTGCCTGCATTCTGCTCCACCGAGAGCATGACGCTGGTGTGGCTGCTGATGGATATCCCCCAGCCCGATGCGCGTGTGTGCCGTGCCATAGAGGGCGCAATGTGCTGGTTTGACAGATACAAGATCGAAGGGCTGCGGGTGGAACGCACCGGCTCCAAGGCCGACGGCACTCTCGACACCCGTCTCGTGCCCGACTCCACATCGGTGATATGGGCGCGTTACTACGACCTCGTAGACTGCCGCCCCTTTGTCTGCGACCGCGACGGCGTGCCCCGCGAGCGGCTCGAAGACATCGGCTCCGAGCGACGCAGCGGTTACAGCTGGTACAGCCCGTGGCCCGCAGCCCTTTTCGACAGATATGCCGAATGGAAACAGAAACATGCTTGCAATGAATAATAAAGAATCCACTGAAGCACATTCAGTGGATTCTTTATTATTCATTGCAGGTGACTTTTATCTTATGGCGACTTTTACAGCGCCGTCCGGGGTGGCGACAATATAGATGCCTGGCATTGTCGCAAGTGGCGCGTCTTGTGTGACAATTCCAACTATTGTGCCTGCCGGAGTGTATACCGTTGCAGTGCCGGTGCCGTTTACGGCGATAGAGCCGTTCAGGGCGGTGACGGTCATTGCGTCACGGTCGACGGCTACATCGCATACCGATGAGCTTGATGTACGTACTATGCGCATATCGGAGCGGCGCGATGTGTATGTTTCGAAGTCGCGGGTGACGGAGGCCGTAACGGCAAACGCATGGTCGAACGTGCCGTCGAGATTGTCGAAACGCATCGATGTGCCGGTCGTGATGTCGCTGCCGAGCGGCATGGTAACGCTTTCGCCGGCCTTGATATCCTGAATTATCTCCACTTTGTCCACGAAGAAAGGCATGCCGCTTTTGTTCATGAAGGCCACTATCACACCGTCGAGGTCGATGCTTTCGGTGTTGCGGATCTTGAACTGATGCGACTGCAGGCGTGTGCCGGAGGTCTCGAAATAGTCGGCGGCAAGAGCCTGCGTGTCGTCGGGCGAATAGAGCACCATCACAAACATGCCTTCGGGCTCGGTGGTACCGTCGCCCATATCGACCTTCGTGGCGGTGGTAAGGAATGTGGCGCGGACATCAAATCCATTGCCTCCGTTACCGCCGAGATTGAGTACTGGCGAATAAACCAGTCCGACATTGCCGGCCATATCGGTGCCGCGCGAGCCGGCCATGCCGGCAGCCCAGCACGGATTGGTGGCGCACCAATGTGTATGGGCCATACCGTTGGCCGCGAAGTCGTATGGCGATGCGGCGGTGTAGCCCGGATTGTTGATCGTGCCTTGTTTTATGAGGTCGAAATCCTCGCTGCTCACGGTGAAGCCCGGAGTATCGTCCTTTGCCTCGTAGAGGCGGTAGGTGTCGATTGTGTATTCCCGCGCATGCGGCAGTCTCTGCCATCGGGCGGTGAATCCGTCGGGCGATACATCGGAGGCTTCCTCGGTGGAGACACGCAGTCCGCTTATACCGTCGACCCATATCGTTGCGCTGGGGTCGGACTGCAATATGCCGTCCGAGGCGACAAGATTGTAATAATAATCGGACTCAGGATCGATGTTTCGTACTGTGTAGCGGCTACCGCTCACTTTCTTGTTCTCAAGCACCATCACACGTTTTGGAGCCGATTCGTATTCTATCTCGATGTCGTCGATATAGAATTCGAGGCGGTTCTTCTGCATATATTCCACTTTGAGCCGTGTAGTGTTGTATCCGAATACCGCAGAGCCTTCAAGCTCATACGCCAGACCCTCCTCGGCAAGGTAGAAGTTGGGCACATTGGCCAGCATGATCCATTTTCCGGATCCGGCATCATAGCCGCTGATCTGTATAAGGCTGTAGAATTGGTCATCCTCGTCGTCTAGATCAAAGTCAAACTCCTGTTCGAAACTCGAGGGACGCATCCACACCGTCGCACGGGTGATGGGCTGCGGCGATTCGGGTGATATTACTACGTCGCCTTCGGCATCGAACACCAGGGATTGTGGGGCTGAGGCATACAATCCGGGCTCGGTGGCCAGCTCACGTTCGCCGTGGCTTGCTATGTCGATAGTCCAGCCGGCGGGATATGACGGATTTGCCGTATCAATGCGCGAGGGATCGCCCGCCATATGGTTTATGCCGTCGAAACCCTCGGAGATGGTTCCGCTTTCATATAGATCTGCTTTGTCCTCGTACCATACGTTAAGCAGATATGATTTGCCTGTGCCTTCCCAGCGGGCCGCAAAACTTGTGGTGCTTATGTTGTCGGCCGGGAGAGCTGTCGGGGCCGGCAGCCTGTCTACTGTGAGATCGATGCGAATGTCATCGATAAGCACGCTGCCTCCCACAGCATCGATCTGAAAATGGCTTTTTTCGCCAAATTCGGCATGTCGCGCCGTGAACGTATATGTCTGCCACGCGTCGGTGAGTGTGAATGATGTCTCGTCCTCGCCGGGGCCGTATTCGCCTATGAGCATCACATCGATATCGCCGGTGCTGCCGACCGGCCGCCGGGCCCGTAGTGTAAGTGTGGCTTTGCCGCCGAGATCCATGCCGGGCGTGCCGATATATCCGTAGGGATTGAGGCCTCCGGTGCACGGGCCAATGAGGCATGTGCCGCCGGCCTGATATAGACCGAGCCCAATCCATCCGTCCTCGGCGGTCATCGACGCAGGTATGTGATATATACGTTCGAGCGGTACGGCTGCGCCGGGTGCGTCCTCGCTACCGTCGGCGAATCGCGAGAAATCCTCGTATAGCAGGGGCTCGCCGGCTGTCGGGTCGTTTGCGGTTTTGGCGGTGTATATGTTCGCCTGTTTACTTTTCAGGTAAGGCTCTGACTTGACAGCGTTGATTGCCAATGCCGATAAAAGGCATATTATGGCGGATGTGTAGAGTCTTTTCATTTTATATATGATTGGTTTATTGCAAAATTACGCAAATTAATTACATTTCGGACATCAAACTCTCATGTTGGCGTACAATATATGGTTAATAAAGGTTAATTATATATCAAGACAAGTATTTTATAATAGAAAATATATTAATTTTGCTAATATTAGCAGTTAGTTTCCGAAGATTTTACCAATCATTATATTGTGGAAAAAGAATTACACAGACAGCAACATAAAGAGTCCGGACTAAACAGACAATCCGTTGCCTCAGCCTCGGTCGAAGTGTCATGTTGTCATAACTGTGGCGCTCCGCTGCCTGCCGGTGCGGCTTTCTGCGAGGAATGCGGCGCGCCACAGGGCGGGGCCTGCCGTTGTGTGAGTTGCGGCGCCGAAGTGCCGCAAGGCACCGCCATATGCCCTGAATGCGGCCGTCCTGCCACGACGCGCTGCACCTATTGCGGCTCGCAGATGAGTGCCGGCGATGCTTTCTGCCCCGAGTGCGGAAATCCGAGGGGCGGCATTATGTGTCCGCAGTGCGACACGCTCAACTTCCGCAGTTTCTGCCGCAAGTGCAATCATCCGCTCAATCCCATGGCTCTCTATGCCGTGGAGGAGGCTCGGCGCGACCCACGATTCATCAAAGCCAAGGCAATAGCCGAGGAAATAGGAGGGCTTGAAGAGGAAATAAAAGCCCTCGAGATACTTTTGGCCGACCGTAAGGCTGTACCTCCTGAACCCGAAAAACTGCTCGAGATAGACGACACCACATCCGACACAGCCCGTCGCCTGCTCGAGGAATTCGAGCGACTGTCGGGACAGGAATCTATGCCTGCTCCCAAAGCAGAGAAAGCCCCGGAACGTGTCCGCGAGAAGAAGACTCCTGCATTGAGTCTGAGCAGCCCCGACAGCGCGTCGGGCGGCGACTTCAGCACGGGAGGCAAGCCTGATTCAACGTTTGGCGCCGCGGCCGCACGGCTTGAAAAACTGCGCAAGGAGTATGCAGCAAAGACGGCCGAGTTGCAAAAAACTCTCGACGATATGGTGCCCGACGAGGCCGCTCCGCCCGAGATAAAGCGCAATTTTGCCTGCGCGCGCATGATTACCGTCTACTCCACCGAAACACGTGTAGAGAAAGAGCGAGTATGCTGGATATGCAACCGCTGTCAGGTACGTCATCGCAATCCCTCGGAGTGCGCCGTGGCTGAATTCGGAGGACGATGGGAATTCATGCAGGTAGTGCGCACATACGAAACGAAATCCGATCATTCAATCAATATATAATCCTATAATTCACCTGATTATTGACTGTTAAAGAAATCTGCTATCATGTCGAACGATAAATTCTGGAACAAAGGCGGAGATGCCGGAGCATCGCCCACATCAATACCCGGCGCACCTCCCACCGCCGTGCCCGGAGCGGCGCCAACCTCGATACCCGGCGCACCTCCCACTGCCGTACCCGGTGCGGCGCCAACATCAGTACCGGGTGCAGCCCCCACCGCAGTACCCGGCGCAGCACCTACCGCAGTGCCCGGGAGTGCCCGGCCGTCGGCGCCCGGCTCCATAAGCGATATTCCCGTTCTCGACGAATATGTCATAAACGGTATCCGATATAAAGTAGACAAGGAGGAAAGCCGCCGCACGCTCAAGACACGCTCGGGGGAGGCCCGCATACTTGTGGTAGAGAACGGTGGTCGCAGATTTGTGCTCAAGCTTTATATCCCCAACCACGGCCCCAGTCACACCATTCTCGAAAAGGTGAAGAATGCCCGGGGGGGATTTCTGGTGAGCCTGCGCGACCACGGCAAATGGGGCGACGAGCGCGGCATGCAGTTCGACTACGAGATAATGGACTACGCCCCGTATGGTTCGTTGGCCGACATGACCCTGCGTGGCTCGGAGACACGCTTCAAGGAAGTGGCCATGCGCATGGCTTTCGCAATACGCCAATGTCACGAACTTGGCTTCATACACCGCGACATCAAGCCCGAGAATTTCCTTTTCACCGGGCCGGAACGCAAGGAATTCGTTGTCATTGACTTCGGTATCGCCCGGCAGATCGAAGGCGACAGCCCTGTCAAGGTCGATGCAGCCAAGTCGAGCTATTTCGTATCGCCGGAGGGTGCCATCAGTTCCAACGACCGCAATACCTATGTAGGCCGCGCCACCGACTACTACTCGATGGGCATGACACTGCTTGCGTTGTGGATGGGGGTGGATAACTTCTATAAAATGTTCCCGGCCAACGAACTGGCCGAGCTCGACCGCCTCAAACGCAACAACAACGTCATCACCAAGCTGCGTCCCAAGCTGAATATCAGCGATCACGCCGCGTCGCTTCTTGACCGGCTGCTTGAATTTTCCGACGGCTCGCGAGCCGGATTCGACGACGTGCAGCGGTGGTTCAAGGGCGAGACCCTCAAGACCGGCTCGGCAGCCGAGGCCGAACACGCGACAAGCGATTTCCGCGTAGTGTTCAATGATATGAAGAATCAGGTGGCCCGCTCGCCAGAAGAACTTGCCAAGCTGATGCTCGCCGATGTGGAGTTTGCCAAGAAATTTCTGTACAAAGGCCTCGCCAAGAGCGCCCTGCAGGGCATCCGTCCTACACTGGCCATAGAGATCGACGATATCGTCAACGTAAAGTATCCGCGCCCCGACGAGCAAGGTGGCGGCGTGTATGCTGCGGCACTACTGCTCGACCCCTCGTCGCCATTCTTCGGCGCTAAAGGCAGCAAGTGTGTCACGGCTAAAGATATAGCTGCCGAGATATGGAATAACCGGCAACATTACCTCAGCGATCTCAAATCGCGTGGTGCCGCTCTGTGGGTATATATGACCGTACGCGGAGACTCGGCCATGCGAGCCATGCCCGACAAGTACCGCCCCATGATAGTGTCGGACGGCACATCGGGGATCTATGCCCTTGTCAAGAAACTCGATCCTTCGCAGCCGTTCTACGGCATAGGCGGCAAAGAGCTACGCGACCAGAAAGAGATAGCTGCGGAGCTGTGGGCCGAACGACGCACATATGCCCAGCAGTTAGCTATGGAAAACCATATGCTGTGGATATATATGCGGGCATTGGGACCGAATGCAAAGGCTCTTGCCGAAAAACATCAGCCGGCATTCAAATACGGTGCCGACGAGGCCGACCGCAATATCAACCGCCTATACAAGCTCTGTCTGGCACTCGATCCTTCCTTTCCGCTGTACAGTGCGAAAGGTAAGGCCCTGCGTACGGAAAATGAAATCGCCGCCGAGCTTCTCGACTCATGGATCAGTGATTCTAAGTCGCTATCCGATGCCGACCATCCGTTATGGAGTTTCCTTGCCGCAAAAGGCGGCAAACTGGCCGAGATAGCACGCACATACCCCGGTCTGCTCGCCAAGAGCAACAACCAGTATCTGTGGGATGTATATTACCGCCTCGGCACTGAGCCCAAGCCGTTCTCAATCCAGCGCAAGGACGACAACAAGTGGTATTACGTGTACTCTATGGCTGAGTTTGCAAAGGAAATATACGACCATGGCGTGACACCGCTCACCATGGAATGCCTGAGCCGCGTGCACTTCCCCACGTGGCTGCTCAACAACCGCAGCAAGGAAGACGCCAAGCTCGCGCCGCTGCTCGAGAAACTCGTGAAGCAGGCCGGCAGCGATGCCAAGAACCGCGGATGGTACTTTCTGTACACACTCTTGCCCGATCTCTCGCTCAACTGCACTTTTGACAAGGGCAAGGAGTATTATATATACTCGGCGAGCGACATAGGCCGCGCCCTCAACCTCGAGATGTCCACCGAGTCGCGCACATATCTCAAGCAAGGCTCCGAAGGCAATATCTACAATATGCTCTACGACGTGAATAAGTTCCGCAAGTCGCAGTTGCACCAGTATCTCGAGGCACGCAAGATGTCGTCACAGGCCGACGGTATCGCCCGTCTCATTGATCTCGCCGCCAACAAGAAGGCTCATCCCGCCGCTCCGTACACCAATTTCACAGCCGCATGGAAAGTGATACAGTATCTCGGCCACACACCTTATTTCACATTCCCCAATGCCAAAGTGAAGGCGACCACCCTCGAGCAGGTGAAAAGCGTGAGCCAGGAAGAGCGCAACGAGCTTATAAAGAAGCAGAATTCATCGCTGCCGCAATTCCTCACCCTTTTCTTCCACGAGGGCATCAAGACCACATATAGCGTGGCCGAATTGCGCGGCTATTTCGATTTTCTGGCGCAGTATGCGCCCGCTTATCCCGGCATATCCAAGGCAATGGCTTCGATAAGCCGTGTGGACGACGCCATAGAGGAGCGCGACAAGGCATGGACCGGTGTATCGCGCAAGCGCAAGCTGATAACATTACTGTGCCTCGTGCCCATGGTGGTGCTGCTTATATGGATGATGGGCGTCACACTCACCGAAGGTTCGGAGACGGTAGTGGCGGCTTTCGAGGCAATCGGCGCCTTTGTGGCCGTTCTGCTTGCCGTGGTGGGAGGCCTCGCGGGTCTGTCGGGCGGCATATTCGGCGCCATTCTGGGCGCGCTTGCCGGCTATTGGATACCGACATGGATATTCGGGCTTCTGAGCGGATTCGCCCCGTTCCTGTTGGTGATACTGCTCGGCGGCGCCGCGGCATGGTGCGCCGTGAAATTCTTCCACACCACCGCCGACAAGTATATACCGAACAAAGCCAAGTATGATAATCTGGTGGAACAGGCCGACATCTACAAGATGTGTGAGGCCTTCGGCACCACACAGGCCGTATTCGGCTCTACAAACCCCGACCCCTCCGCCATATTCCGGCAGTCGGCCGGACTGGCCAGGCAGCAGTCGAAAAGCTCGGGCATGGCCGCATGGTGCATGATCGGTCTCACGGTAATAACACTGGTAATAACCGTCCTGCTCACCGGCTCGGTAAATACTGTCGAGAAAACAGAAGAAGTCTCTGTGACCCCGGCGCCCGAACGGCAACTCCCCGGCATATTCAAGGGCGAGTTCCACGAGCGGCAGGCCACTTTGGATATATCCGAAGCCCTCGGCGGCACATGGACGGCGACTCTTAAGATCAACTACTCCACACCCATGACTATCAAAATGGTGTTCGACAGCTATGACAAGGAGACAGGTCATTTCAGCATGCACTCCACCGAGAGTACAAACATCACTATGGGCGGCACGGCATGGATAGGCGACAACAAGGTGTTTATCGACGGCGAATACGTAAATAATCTGAAAGGTACGCGCCACAAATTTTATATGTCGAAAAACGAAGTGCCTCCGGCATATATGAGCTTTGCCATCGCTCCAAGCGGCATCCGATACAGACTGATTGACGGCGGCTCGGGCGGTCGCGCGCCACAGGATTGGTCGACGGTAAGTGTGTCGTACAAGGGATTGCTGCCCGACAGCACCGTGTTCGACCAGTCGACAACACCCGTCGACTTCAAGGTAAGCAATGTAATACCGGGCTTTGCCGAAGGGTTGAAAATGCTAAGACCCGGCGGTCACGGCATATTCTATATACCCTCCGAACTTGCCTATGGCTCACAAGGCGCGCCTGCTGGCGGCATAGCTCCCGATACCGACCTTATTTTTGACGTAGAACTGCATAAAGTGAAATAATGGACTGTCCTAAATGTAACAAGCCCAACCGACTGTCGGCCAAGTATTGCAAGTGGTGCGGCACACCGGTGGCCGCTGCCGCCTCAGCCGCCGCCTCAGCCTCGGGCGGCTCGCCGTTCGACGCTCTCGTAGGCAAGGATGCCGCTGTTGCCCTACTCAAGGATGTGCTCAACAGCGCGTCGAATATCGCGGCCCAGGGACGCGCCCGCGGTACGGAGATGCGCCGCGACCTGTGCTTTGCCATCACCGGTGCACCCGGTACGGGCAAGAACGTCACAGCCGAGGCTCTCACAGCCGCGCTCGCCGCTGCCGGCATCATCAAGAAGGCCGTCCCTACGGTTGTCAAGGCAATCGATTACGCAAAGTTTGTGGAGAAGCTTGCCGACAACATCAAGCCGGTAGGCGGCAACGTGCTGATTATCGACGATGCCCAGAAGCATTCGCCCACCACACGCGCCGACAGCCTGTGCGAGCTCGAGAAGATACTGGCATACTGCGACGACTGGGGACCCGACCCCGATAAGCCCGTGGTGATATTTCTCGGCGATGACGACCTGCTCAAATTCTTTGAGAACAATCCGTCGGCCCGCGCCAAAATCAAGGAAATGATAAACCTCAACGCGCCCGACATACCGGATCTGGTTGAAATCTGCGCCGGACGTCTCGAACAGACATGGCACTGCCGGCCTCTCGAAGCCGGGGTGCGGGCCAAGATAGGCCGCGTCATCACCTATGCCAAGCGCAGCAACCCCGATACGTTTCCCAACGGACATTTCGCGCACAATCTCGCCGACCGTATCTACGAGGCCTATTGCAACACGGGTGCCACCGACGGCATGATCACTCCGGCGATGGTCATAGGCAAAGAATACGTGCCCAAGACTCTCGACGACGTGATGCGCGACTTCGACAAATATGTGGGCGTGGAGGATATAAAGGAACAGGTACGCCTCATAGCCCTCGGAGTGGAGGATGCCCGCCGCCGCGGAGGCGATGCTGCCGCCGCCGGCTCGGTGAAGAGCCACTTTGTGTTTGTAGGCAATCCCGGCACGGGCAAGACCACAATGGCGCGTCTATTCGCCGAGGCTCTCAGCGCCATGGGCGCGCTGCCGAGCGGTCACCTCGTGGAGGCCGACCGCGGCAAGCTCGTGTCGCAGTATGTGGGCGAAACCCCAAAACTGGTGCGCAAGGCCGTGAACGACGCGATGGGAGGCGTCCTGTTCATCGACGAGGCATACGAGCTGTGCCACGACGAGAACGACACCTATGGCAATCAGGCCATAGCCACCCTGCTCAAGGACTGCGAGGATCTGCGGGGCAAATTCGTGTGCCTCATAGCGGGATATCCCGTGGAGATGCAGCGTATGCTCGGAGCGAACCCCGGTCTGCAGAGCCGTTTCAACAAGACAATCAATTTCCGCGACTACACCGGCCCCGAACTTACGCAGATTTTCCGCAACATGGCCTCGGGCGGCGACGACCCCGTGCAACTCGACGCCGAGGCCGAAGCCCAGATAGGAGCCTTCTTCGACAAGATGTACGCCACACGCACCACCCGCTTCGGCAACGCCCGCAGTGTGCGCAACGTGCTCGACGAGGCACGCGCCCGCATGAAGGAGCGCATCGATCGTGCCATGGCCGCCGGCAATCCCGTATCCGAGCCGGTGATGACCATGCACGACATCGAGGGCGAGAACGCCGCCAAGGCCGTCGACGACATATTGGCATCGTTCGACGATCTGGTGGGCATGGAGGATGTCAAGCACCAGATAAGCGCCATAGCCAAGCGTGTGCGACTCAACCGCCGCCGCATGGCCGCCGGCCGCGGCAAGGTGATGGTCGACAACATACATATCATCATCACCGGCAATCCCGGCACCGGCAAGACCACCGTGGCAAAACGCCTCGGCAAAGTGTTCAAGGCCATAGGAGCCATCCCGTCGGACAAAGTGATAATCAAGGAGCGCAAGGACATTCTTGACTCATACGCCAACTCGGCCGGAAAGAACATGCTCAAGGCAGTCGACGACGCAATGGGAGGCATCCTCTTTATCGACGAGGCATACAACCTTATGCCTGTTGGACAGCCCGGCACCGTCGACAGCACCGGAGCCGAGGCTGTCGACGCCCTGATGACATGCATGAGCGAGCGCGCCGGCCAGTTCATCACCGTGATAGCAGGCTACAAGGACAAGATGGACGAATTCATCCGCAACGCCAATCCCGGTCTGCAGCGCCGATTCACCCACAGCATACATATTCCCGACTATTCGGTCGACGATCTGCTCACCATCTACGCCCTTCAGGCCCGCACCTACGGCTGTACGCTCACCGAGGAGGCATACGACCTGCTTCAGCGCAAGGTGGAGGAGATGGTAAGCGCCAAGGACGAGAAATTCGGCAATGCCGGCGAGATGGTCAAGCTCTTCGAGAAAACACTCGAGCGCCAGTCGGAACGCCTCAGCGACATGGCCGACGACGACAACGAGGACGCCCTGTATACCATCGAAACCTCGGATATACCCTATGATCCGCCCAAGAAACTCGATATCGACGAGATAATGGGACGTCTCGACCATCTCGAAGGCCTCGCCGAGGTCAAGAAAGCCGTGCGCGACATGGCCGACACCCTGCAGGCCATGCAGATGCGCGAGCAGGCCACCGGCGTGCGAGGCGGCATCAACCTCGACCACTATCTCTTTCTCGGCAATCCGGGCACAGGCAAGACCACCGTTGCGCGCATCATGGGCGACATATTCTACTCGCTGGGGTTGCTGCCGTCCAACAAGGTGGTGGAGCTGTCGGCCAAGGATCTCAAGGGCGTGCACGTAGGCGAGACCGCCCCGAAGACACATGCGGCTCTGATGCGCGGCATGGGCGGTGTGGTGTTCATAGACGAGGCATACAGTATCACACAGGGCGACGGCAACGTGGGCTACGGCACCGAGGCTGTGGCCGAGCTGCTGCAGGTGATGGAGAACTACAAGAACAAGTTTATCTGCATCGCCGCGGGATATCCCCGCGAGATGAGCCAATGGCTCGATTCCAACTCGGGGCTTTCGTCGCGTTTCACCACCACCATCAACTTTGCCGATTACGACGCCGCCGAGCTTACCCGCATAGCCGAGGCAATCTTCACCAAGAAGAATCTGCGCATCACCGACGATGCCCGCCAGTCCATGCTCTTCCACTTCACGCGCCTTGTCAACGCCCGCAGCGCCAACTTCGCCAATGCCCGCGAGGCACGCAACTATGTCGACAAGGTGATTCTCAACCAGGGGCGCCGTCTTCGTGCCGAGATGCGCATGCCCGATTTCGATACCACCCGAGCCTTTGTAATTGAGGCTCCAGACATGCAAATCGATTGACCATGACACAGACTCCATGCCCCCACTGCGGGGTAGACATAGACAGCGACAGCATATTCTGCGACCAATGCGGCGCGAAGCTGCTCAAATGCCCTAAATGCGGCGGTCTACGCAAAGGCAAGTTCTGCCTGAAATGCGGTGTGCCCACGGTCCCGGCCGATGCTCCGGCCACTCCCGTAAATCCCGTGAATCCGGTCACTCCTCCGTCCGGTGTAGTACCTCCGGATCCTCGTCCGATACCCCCCGATCCGCAGCCGGTAAATCCGGCAGGGCCGCGCCCCACCACCATACCGCCCGCACAGCAACAGCCGGTGCGTATCACCTGCCCGGCAATGGGCGTGACGCTGATGTTGCAGCCCGGCGCCATGATAGGCCGCGGCACAGGCCCCTACAAGGCACAGCTTGCGACATTCCAATATATTTCGGGCACACATGCCCGTCTCGACTTCGACGGCATGCGCTGGACAATCACCGACATAGGCTCGCGCAACGGCACCGCCGTCAACGGCATGCCGTGCTCCGTCTCTATGCCTGTGCAGCTTCGTGTCGGCGATGTGATACGCTTCGCCACGGTTTACGATTTCAATGTAGAATAAACTCTCCCTCATATGAAGATAAAATACGATGCAGTGAGCCATACAGGCTCTGTGCGCACCAACAACGAGGACATGGCTCTGGTATTCGGAGCCTTTCTGCGCGACGACGCCCAGCGGTCGATGGTACCGATGCGGCAGCGCCCGCGTTTCTCGGCTCTCGTGGCCGATGGAATGGGCGGCTACGGAGGCGGTGAGATAGCCTCGGAGATGACATTGCGCTCGTTCGACGATTTTCTCACTTCGCTGCCGGCGGGTCTTGATGCCGATGGTGTGCGGATGGCGGTAAAAGACTGGTTCCGTCGCAACAACGCCGCCGTGATGGCCCGTGCCGCCTCCGACCCCGAGCTTGCCCGCATGGGTACCACCCTCACCGGCATATTCACATACGGCCCTTATGAATTCATGGTCAATACCGGCGACAGCCGCGTGTACCGCCGCCGCTACGATGTGCTGCGGCAGATAAGCACCGACCACTCCGAGCGCGAGCGTCTCGGCGATATGTCGGTTGCGTCCAACCTTATATACAACGCGATAGGTATTCCCGACGCTTTTGTAGACGTGACATGCCTCACCGACGAGCTGCCGATGATCGACGGCGACACATATCTTATATGCTCCGACGGTCTCAGCGATATGATTTCCGACGACGAGATAGAGGCGATTCTCGCATCGGGCGGCAACGCCCGCGCACTTGTCGATGCTGCTATCGCAGCCGGCGGCCGCGACAACTGCACGGTGGTGCTTTTACAAGTGTCGATACCTGCCGAAGAAGAAGCGACAGTGCCTGAACCCGAAAAAAAGATTGAGGTGGAACCCGTGGAGGAACGTATCCCGGAGATAGATGCCGGAGCCTTGCGAGATGTCGATGACAGCGGCATCCCCCTACCGCACGTTGATGCCGTACCGCCTGCACCGCCCGTGCAGGTGCCTGTCGAGGCAGCCATAGGTTTCTCGATAGATGACCGGGGAGATGATGAGGCCGGCAAGGATAATGACGTATTACCGCCGCCGGTGCCCGAGGAGTTGAAAGAGTCGCGCGCCGCCGCGGAGGAGACTTTAACGCCTTGTGCCGACGACTCCATACAGTCGCGTGCCAAGACCGCCGGCAATCTTCTCAAAGAAGCATTCGGCGTGATGTTCAGGAAGAAGTAGAGCAATCAATAGTCCCGATATAAAAAAGGATACCCGCGCGGGTATCCTTTTTTATATCGGAATTTATTGATTTATGTCATCACATAGCGACCTTGAAGGTCTTTCCGGCCATGTGGATTATATATATCCGGCCGGGTGAGAGAGTCCATTCCTTTTGGTCGCAGCCATCATATATCGTCAGGCCGTCGACCGTGCATATGGCGACGCGGGTATCGTCGCTGATGCCGCATGCCCGCAGGATATTGCCTTCGGCGGCTATATAGGGATGTTGAGCCGTCGCATCATCCACGCCCATCGGCGACATGTGTATGTACAGTGTGATTTTTGCTGCTGAATTATCGGGTGAAGTTATGGAAATCAGAGTATATCCGTCATCGCCGAGAACGGTGAAGCGGCGTGTGTTTGGGTCGGCCGTGAGAGCCATGTCAAGTTTGGACGACGAGTATGACCATTTTATGTTGAAGCCGGTGTCGGGATCGCCATTGATGTGCACATCAAATTCTTCGCCCTTATGTTTATACCAGTTGTCATAGTCATTGCCGTTGTCGAGGGTAAGCGATTCGGGTATGGTGTTCACGGCTACAACCGCGCAATCTGCGGATCCGACCAGGTCATCACCGATATACAGATAGGCGTATATTGTGGCTTTCCCTTCGCCGCATACCGTCACGGTGCCGTCGTCGTCGACAGTCGCCACCTTGTTGTCGGAGCTGTTCCATGTTATGCGATATTCCTTGCCGTCGGTATCGGATACCGCAGGGGTCAATTTTACGATCATCGGGCCACCGGCTTTGATCTCCGTACGGTCGAGGGTGATTTTGCTTTCGGCGGGGATGTCCGGAGCGTCGCCCTCCTCGATGAAGAAGAACTCTTTCCATTGCGGAGCAGCTTCATATTTATCCTTGTATCCCTGCGGCACTATCAGGCGGCACTGCCATTTGTTGATGTCATCAAGAGCCTGCGGACCGCATGTAGGCGGAACGACAACATTGCTTGTCAATGTAGTCATTGCAGTGCAGTCGGAGAAGGCATCCGCTCCTATTTCGGTCATGCCGTATCCGAACGAGAACGTCTCAAGACTCTGGCAGCCGGAGAAGGCGGAATCGCCGATACGGCGCACGCGGTCGCCGATCATGACTGTAGTCAGACTCTCGCAGCCAAGGAATTCGTTGTCGTAGATTTCCACCTCGGTATCGCTGATGGTCACTTTTTCGAGAGTGCGGTTGCGATAGAAAGGCGAGCCGTCATTTCCAAGCCTGTATTTTATCGGGCCTCCGATATATACTGTTTTCAGGGGGCATTCGGTGAAGGGTGTTCTCAAGGCATCTCCAAGATGCAGGGTAGTGACGCGGTCATCGAAAACAAGGTCGGACAGAGCCGAGCATCCGTCGAAGGCTGTGCCGCCTATCAGCGATGTTGCCTTGGGTATGGTGATAGACGCGAGTGAAGAACAGTTCAGGAAAGCTTCGGATTTTATTTCCTCAAGCTTTTCGCCTACCTTTACGTGCGACAGCGATGTACAGTCTCTGAAAGCGCCCTTGCCCAATGAAGCAAGGCGATCGCCCATCTCAAACGCGCCAAGAGCGCTGCAATATGCGAATACTTCGTTGCCTATCAAGGTTGTATTGCTGTACCCTGCGACGGAGGCGAGTTTCGAGCAGTGTGCAAAAGCTTCATCTCCGATTTCCATGACATTGTCGGGTATGAAAACCGATGGCAGCGACGAGCAATTATAAAATGCCAGTTTCGGCAATCGGGCGAATGTGCCGGCGAGTGTAAGGGAGGAAAGTTTGTCGCAATTTATAAAGCAGCCGTCGCCGATAGCCTCCAGTGACTCAGGCAATGACATTGATGTTATACCCGATGCGCCGAAGGCATATTCGCCAAGGCTTGCCAGCCCTTCGTTGAGCGTGCATCGCGACAATGATTCACAACCGTCGAAAGCATGGGCGCCGACGGTGCGCATCGTTGCGGGAAATTCTATTTCCTCCGGCAGTATGCAGTTCTGAAATGCCCGGACTCCTATCGAATTAAGATTGGCCGAGAGCCGGAGTGTGGATATACCGCTACCATAGAAGATATTATCGCCCAGCGCGGTGACCTTATCGCCAACCGTCACATCTCCTCCTGCACTGAGTGGAGAAATGAAATCGCGGATATCGTATGTGAGGTTGCGTCCGAGATATAATATCCCTCCTGTTGCGCATGCATAGAACAGACCTTTATTATACTCTGTATTATATCCAATGGCAAGAGGAACATCGGAATCCTCGATGACAAGATTAGGAATCCGGCATCCATTGAATGCATCGTCGCCGATTGCCGTGATATTTTCGGGTATCACAAGTTTTTTATCACCGTAGAGGTAGAACGATCGGGCGAACGAACCCGCGCCGAGTTCTGTTATATGGCTACCGAGAGTGATGGAGTCGCCGGCGTCACCGTCGGTCAATCTTTTGAATGCGGCGTCACCGACTTTTCCGACGCAATCGACATATAGATTATTATTGCAGTGGGTGTCAAGGAAAGCGCAAGAGCCGATCGCACCGCCGATCTCGATATGCATATCGGTAGTATGGTTATTCAGGAATGCCTGTTCGCCGATATTGCCGCTGCATGTAACCGTGAGACTATTTGACGGCGACATATCCATGAACGTGTAGTCGCCGATATTGCCGTCATTGGCAACTGTGAGGGATTTGAGCGCGGGGCAGTTTTTGAACGGGTTGAGCGCAACGTCGCCGGCCGATGTTATAGTGGCTGTCTCGAGCGATTCGCAGTCGGCGACCATATCTATTCCCCATCCCTCGGCAGGATGAGATATTTCGGCTGTGAGCAGGTATCGGTTTCCATAGGCTACAAAGTCTTTTATCGACTGTAGCTTAAGACTTATACCCTGGTTTGAGACTGTGGAGCCGAGAGATATGGCGGTGGTGGATGGGGAGTAGTCGCAGTCGACAGCGTCGCAGGTACGCTCGCTGGGACTTACAGGCACGTATACCACTCCGCCGGCGGTGAAGCGCGAACTCAGGAACGGATATACGGTGAGATCGGCATTCAGGTAGCTGAATGCATTGTCGAAGTCTTCCACCGATGCATAATTGCGCTCGCCTATGGCATTTTCAAAACCATCGGCGAGGCTGTTGTTCATGAAGAAAGTTTTCTTCGGGGTGGAGAACGCATCCTTGCCGATGCGTAACAGACCGTTGCCCAGTCTGAGCGAATGTATTTTGGCCCCGTTGAAGGCTCCCTCACCGATGCTTGTTATGCTGTGCGGTATGTCGACCGACCCGAAAGTCCTGTCGAGCGGCAATGTCCATTGCTCTATACCGGTGATATCCGAAGGAATCTTCAGGTCGAAAGGCAGCGGCTGTCCGTCCACGATGAAGTCGATTGCATCTCTGGCCGGATTAGCTTCGCGATTGCTGAATCTTATACCGAGCCATTGCGACAGTGTGCCTGTATATGATACTTGCTGTGCTTTTTTATATCCCTTAAAGGCATCGGCACCCACCGTCGCCACATTGCCGGCAATGTCGATCTGATCGTAGTTCACCTTATAGAACAACCCGGCGGGGATATTTTCCACCGTCTCGGTGATATTGATATTATTCACCTCGCATATGCCATAACCGTCGAAAAACAATGCGGACTCCGGCGATTTGGTCAATGACCGCGGCCCGTATGTCAGGTTCTCAATCTTGCAGTCGATGAATAATCCCTTATTGTCCAATGCCATATTCCAGTTGAAGTTTTCAAGAGATGCAGGCAGTACAACGTTCTTGAACACAGCTTTTTGGGCGATGCAGCCTACAGAGGTGACACCTTCCTCAAATATGAGTGTGTTGAGTTCGTTTAGAATTGCACCGGAAGTGAACAAGAGGGGTTTACTGATATTGCAGCCTATGCGCACTGTCGCATCGGGTGATATTCCATCCAGAACGTTTTCGGCCAGATCGGTCACTGTAGGTGGAATATATATTTCTGTAAGCCCGGAGCCGTCGAAGCAGTTGCTGCCTATCGATGTGATATGTGGCGGAATAGTGTACTCGGTAAGAGAGGAGCAGCCATAGAAAGTGTTGGCCGGAAAGGCTGTGATGGAAGTCGGGATCGTCAATCCCGTTATCTGTGAGTTGGCGAATGCATCCCCGTCGATTTTAATGACCGGCCATCCTTCAATTTGATCTACTACTACGAGATCTCCGGGTCAATGTAAAAAGCATGTTGTTAAAATAAGGTCAAAGATGCTTACCTTT
>CAJTMY010000032.1:9866-31045 GCA_910577355.1 uncultured Muribaculaceae bacterium | reverse complement strand
AAGATTATTTAAGAACTCTTCTTAATAACTATGGATTCTGATGCGGTTGCCCTGCTCTCCCGCTATGAGCCTGCTCCTCAGTAATACCCCAACGCAGGTCGACCGGTTCGATGGTATAAAAGTCCCGGTTAAACTCACCTTGAAGTCTCGGAAAGACTTTATGGAGGAGGGTATCTCGTTCTTCCATCATATCCGAGAAAGTCGAAGAAATGAAAACTCTGATTCTTCTTGGTTTGGCCGGATCTAAAAAAGATTCTAAAAGGCGTTGCAGGTGCATGGATTGGTCTAAGGTTTTGTCGGGTGATTTTGTGTTTGGAATATTATTCGCACTATTGCGATAATATGTCATTCCCCGGCGCCGGCTGCACCGGGGAGAAACATCGGGATTGAGAGATGTTATAGGCTTCTGATATCGTCATACAGGGCAGGAGCATCAGATCCGCTCTACGTCTGTGCCGCGGAGCCATGCTGAGTTCGAGCCGTTGATGCGGACGTTGTACCAGCGAGGCGACACGGGGTCGTCGGGGGTGGATACGGAGTCGATGATCTCTACTTTTGTCCCTTCGTGCAGCGGCACGACTTTTTCGGTCTGCTTGGGCTGGCGCGGTACGGAGTTGAGCAATGTGCTCGGCGCTGTCACTACTGCCTCGTCATGATTGTTGATTCGCGATGATGCATCCGACGCCACTATGACAAAATATATGACGAGCGCCAAAAGTATGATCCCGCTGAAAAAGCCGGCTTTGCGGATCATGACATTGGATGAGAATATATACATGGCCATTGCTCCGCAAAGCATCGCGAAAACAATAAAAGCCATCCATGCCCAGGCATTCGCCGACATGAACGTCACCACTCCATGATGGGCGCGGGTAAGGAATGAATTGTTGTCTTCCGGTTTGTCCTCGAGTTTTGAATTTACGAAGTCGAGATTGATACGTGCATCTTTGTTGGATGGATCGACCCGCAATGCACGCTCGTATGCGAGCACGGCCTGAGCTAAATTTCCGGAACGGTAGTATGCATTGCCGAGGTTGTAATACACATCGCTGCTACGGCCGTTTTTCACAAGCGATTCCTGATACAGGTGTATGGCCTCCGCATAATTTTCCTTGTTGTATGCCGAATCGGCAAGCTGCTCAGTCGACATTGCCGACATGCATATACCGTAGGATATGATAAAACACAATATTGTGGATAATATAGTTCTCATCGTTCAGTTTTTGGAGTCTTCGATCGATTTAATTGCAGCCGAGGCCTGATTGTATAATTCGTGCATGGCCGAGTCGGACTGCGTGGGTGTAAAACGCGCCATCTCGCATTCGTCAAGCACCCGCAATACCGAGTCTATCGCTTCTGTCTGGACGCCCTTGGCCATCAGCTTCTCGCTTATGGTATCGCTGATAAGTTGCGAAGGCGCCATTCCGAGTTTATCACCGAGATAACCCTTGAGTGCTCTTGCGAGTTCTTCATAGAATCGGTCATCCTGATGAGCCTTCATAAAGCGGGATGCAGTTTTGAATCTCTTTGAAGCCACTCTGTTCGCACGGGCTACACGACGACCGGTCACGTCGGCCGCAAGTTTAAGGTGATGTCGGTAGAATACGATTGATAGAATGAGCGCGAGAGCTACCGCAGTCCAAAGGCACCAATACCATCCGGTGAAGAATACCGGCGCGCCGAGTACATCGGGCTTCTGCGATAACGCGTGTATATGTAATATATCCTGCATCGATGTATCCACTGTCTTCTGCTCGACAGAACTTGCCACAGCCGCACCGCGTGCCACATCTACCGGAATGGCCGGTACATTCAGCTGTTCGTATCTGTGATTTGCAAGATTGAAATAGCTGAAAGTCTGCGACGGAATTTCATAGTCGCCCACTTCCTGCGGGACGATGGGATACTCCACCGTATACGACCCTGTGTAAGTCTGGCCGCGTACATTGGTCTTGATATCGGACTTTGCCGTATACTTGTCGAAAGTGGCCGGAAACTGTACCGTAGGGGTGGTAAGATATTTAACATTGCCGGTTCCCTTGAACGTAAGCGAATATGTGGCCGATTCGTTGGTGCGCAACTGATCGGGGACAAGCTTGTATGAAAGGCTGTAATCACCCACGGCACCGATAAAGTCGGCCGGACGCGGCTCCGGGAGAGCTTTCACGTCAAGCACACCGTTGACAAGCGGTGTCGTATATGAGTATTCCTCGTATCGTGGTGTGGCGAAACCGTGCATGCGGATCAGCCCTACCTGCTCTTGGATACGCAGCGTATATGTACCGGATTGTACCTTCAGTTTGCCGGATTTCTGCGGAAACAGCAATACGCGGGCCAGTTCATATGTGATGTAATTCTTGCCATTGTAATTTTCTATCTGCCCTTCGGGATTTGTATTGAGGTCATCCGACAGGAATCCCTCGTATACGGGAGTCTTGGGCACAGCCTCAAGCTGAAGTGCGAACTTGCGGTCGTTGGGACGATAAAGCTTTGTGATGGCGATGACGCCTTCCTGCTCATAAACGGATGACTTGGAGAAAATCACACGGACGAAGAAGTCCCGGGCAGAACTTTCAGAGGATCCCCCTACCCCCGAAGCCTGACTACCGGCTGATCCCTGCGCGGACGACGTGGCATCGGGAGGCAGAATCTCAAACGAGCCTTCGCCCGAGCTGTAAGATTTTCCGCCCAAATGGAGCGTGACCGAGGGTATCTTTACCTTACCGGGA
This sequence comes from uncultured Muribaculaceae bacterium, assembly GCA_910577355.1. Taxonomy (GTDB): domain Bacteria; phylum Bacteroidota; class Bacteroidia; order Bacteroidales; family Muribaculaceae; genus CAG-873. The sequence continues at coordinate 28,316 of CAJTMY010000032.1, read as the reverse complement.
TTACCGGCGCGATAATAACATACTAGGTCGATGACTGCATATGTGCTGCTTTTGCCGTTTATGATTGTCTGCTGCATCTGCGATGTAGTGGCATTTGGTCCGCTGAGCAGGCGGCATCCTTTAAGCTCCGGAGCCTTGGGCATCGATATCTCATCGATATCCTCATTCTCGACGGTAAGCCTCAACGATATCGGAAAATTTGTCCCTGAAACTACATTCTGTCTTGGCACCAACTGAAAACTTACCTTGGCGCACAGACTCATCACCGAGATAATCATCAAGGCGAACAATGTAAATATTCTGTTGTTGAAACGTATCATTGCAATGGGATTTTATGATATATGGATTACCACGGCTTATCGGTGGAGCGTTGTCCCTGTCGGGGCTGTTGACGATTGGTCTTCTGGCGTGTCGCGTTCTCTTTATTCTGCATGGCCTGAAGAATCTGCTCTGAACTCTGCGTCATAGGCTGCTCCTGAGGCTGTTGTTCCTGTTGCTGTTGCTGCTCCTGTTGTTCTTGTTGTTGCTGCTGTTGCTGTTCTTGCTGCTGCTCTTTATCGTCCTTGTCTTTGTCTTGATTCTGCTGTTCTTGCTCCTGTTTTTTTTGCAGAGCCATAAGCAGATTCTGTCGGCATTGGCGATTGTCAGGATTGATTCTGAGCGAGCCCTTGTACATACTTATAGCTTGATCGTATTGCTCGTCGTTATACGCGAGATTGCCCAGATTGTAGTATGACCGCGATGCCAGTTCGGGATTTGTATTGGCTTTCGCCACATCGGCAAAAAGGCCGGACGCCACTTTACGCGGATCATTCTCGGCATTCTTGTTGTCGTCTGTGGCCAGCTGAACCAAAGCCACAGCCTTGTCATACATGGCATATTGGTATGTGGGGTCAAGAGCCAGCGCCTGCTCGTATTTCTCGAGCGCGGCATGATAATTCTCTTCTTTGAACAGCTTGTTGCCGTCCACCACGAGATTGCGCATGGTCTTTGTAGAGCCATCATCGGCTGCAAAAACGCCGATTGCGCCAATGGCAAGCGCACAAAATGTAAAAGCTAACCTTTTCATGCTTGTTTCTTGGTGAAGAAGTTGATTTTTCTGAGCAGATAGTTCTTGCGGTCAAGTACAAACGTATCAAGAATCAAGAATATGAACGCGAGCCACGCGAACAGAGGAAACTGCTCGGCACCCGCACTATATGCCACATGCTTGAATTCTGTTTTTTGTAAGGTCTCGAGCTGATCGGCAAGACGATCGAGAGCGTCGGACGACGCTCCGTTGACAAATATGCCGTGACCGGCCTCTGCTATCTCCGACGCTAGTTTCTCGTTAAGAGTAGTAAGTACCATTTGTCCATTGCGGTCGGTGAGATACTCTCCCCGCGAACCCCGTACAGGAATAGGAGCGCCCTTTGCCGAACCGAGTCCCACCACATCCACCTGAATACCCTTCTCGGCAGCGGCTTTGGCCGCCTCTATGGCTTCTCCTTCGTGGTCTTCCGAGTCAGTTATCAGGATTATTGCCTTGTGGACATTCTCGTCTGAGGAAAAACCATTGACCGCCATCCCTATAGCCTCGGCTATCGATGTGCCTTGGAAAGCCATCATCGACGGATCAAGCTCATTGAGGTACATCTTCGCAGTGTAGAAATCGGTTGTCATAGGAAACTGCACCTTGGCCGATCCTGCAAAAATCACGAGGCCGACTTTATCGTTGTCAAGGCGACCTAACAATTTTTCAAGAAGCAGGCGTGCACGGTCGATACGCGGAGTCCCGGCGGCATCGTCGGTAGAAGACGCCAACATAGAATTCGAGACATCGAATGCTATCATCACCTCGATACCGGCGACTGTCTCGTCGTGCTCTTTTTCTCCTGCACGCGGACGGGCAAGCACAAATATCAACGCTGCCATGGCTATAAGACGAAGTGTGATCTTTATAGCCGGCTTATACTTTGACGCGTCCGGCATAAGATGTGCGAGTACGGCAGGTTTGCCGAAACGGGTCAATCTACGTTTGCGCGACCGCCGGGCCAGCCAATAAAAAGCGGCAAACAACGGTATAAGCCATAACAGATATAGAAGATATGGATTAGCGAAATCAAACATAACTTAATTCATTAGGGTATCGGGCGCAAGAATAAATAACGCAACAGCATCTCAAAGGCGAAGAGTCCGAATGCGAGCCACGCCCACAACATATAATTGTCTTCTGTGTGTGAGAAAACCTTGACATCCATCTGTGTTTTCTCAAGTGCGTCTATTTCAGAAAAGATCTGCTCAAGAGCCCGGTTGTCTGTCGCACGGAAATATTTACCGCCGGTATTCGAGGCTATGGACTTCAATGTAGCTTCGTCTATTTCGACTTTCTGTGGCTGATACTCTATGCGACCGAAAGGATTCTGCACAGGATAAGGAGCCATTCCGTTGGTGCCTATACCTATGGTATATATCTTGACACCCATCTCTTTTGCCACTTCGGCGGCCGAAAGAGGCGCCACGACACCGGTGTTGTTTGATCCGTCGGTAAGCAGTATGATACTTTTGCTCTTTGCTTTGCCTTCCTTGAGCCGGTTGAGGGAGGTGGCGATGCCGTCGCCGATGGCGGTGCCGTCTTCAAGCATTCCGATCTGTACGCCGTCGAGATAGCCCAGCAGTTGTGCGCGGTCTACAGTCATGGGCATGCCGGTAAGGCTCTCGCCAGCGAATATCACCAGACCGATGTTGTCGCTTTCGCGGCCTTGGATGAAACGTGCGGCCACGGCTTTGGCGGCATCCACTCGGCTTGGCTCGAAGTCGCGTGCATACATTGAGCCGGATATATCGAGCGACAGCACTATGTCGGTACCTTCTGTCGACGATGTACTCCATTTATCCTTCATCTGCGGACGGGCAAGCACTATTATAAGGCAGCCCAACGCACCGAGACGAAGGACAAACAGAAAATGTCTCAGATATTGCTTCCACGACCGGGGCATCGCGGCAAACGGACTCGTTGTCGATATCGACATTGACGGATGTGCGTCGCGCTGCCTCATGACGTACCATATTATCATAGGCACGAAAACAAGGAAAAGCCATAATAGCTGTGGATGTGCTAATTGCATAGCTTAGTTCTGTTTCTTTGGTTGTTTATCATTCTCTGTATCCGGCTGAGGCTCAGGTACAGGTTTGGTATCCTCGACAAAGCCTACGACATTGTTGAATGTCTTCACGTTATCATCGGGCATAGGCCTAACATTGGCAAATTTCACAAAGTCGGCTATCTCGAGGATCTGCTTTATGCGGGGCTGATTGTCGCGGGTCTCAGGGTTCTTACGCAGTGTGTCGAGTATCTGTGTAGATGACATCTCCATTGCATTGATCCCGAAACGGCGTTCGAGATAAGTACGCAGGATATCGACAAGACTTGTGTAATATTCTTTTTCACGACCCGACTCGGCAAGCTTTCGCTCACGCAGTTTCGACAGTTCGGCCATGGCGGCTTCATATGGATCGACCGGTTTTGAACGGTGAACAATCAACGTGCCGTTTTTGCGGTATACAAGATACAGGCATATCGCAGCCGCAGCCAACGCAATCCCGAGTACGACCCACAGCAGCCATCCGGGGATATAATCATACCATCGGCGGGGAGGATTGACTATGGATTCCATCGGATTTATTGTCGACAGAGAATCAAGACCCACGGGCATTATTTTCAGCGTAAGGAATTCCGATTCGGCGGTATCCGATCCCTGAACATAACGGAATGGCGCAAAAGTCACCGTACCCGGCTCGAATGCCTGAATCAGGATACGGTATTCATATCCGGCCGGAAAAGTGTCGCACTCCACGCTTATAAAATCGAGATTTTCGGCTTCGGTACCGGCTTCCGGCAAATCAATGAATGTGCCCTTGCGGCTGTCATCCGCGATATTCACGGTGATCGTAGCCCGCGACCCCATTTCCACGACAGTCGAGTCGATGGATGCGGTTACCTTGACCTGAGCTGCCGACGACGCCATATACACGCAAGTGGCCAATAAGGCTGTCACTATATGTTTCTTCATCTTTGAGTACGATTTTTAAACAAAGCCATCAAAGCCTTCACATAATCCTCATCGGTGGCTACCCCCGTGAAATTGACGCGCGATTTTTTGAGTACATCCGACATCTTCTGTTGACGTTCGTACCACCACTTTCCATAAATCTTACGTACTTTTGACGATGACGTGTCAATCCATCGTGTAGCACCGGTCTCGAGGTCGGTCACACGCATAAGTCCTACATCGGGCAGCTGCGCGTCTCGCTTGTCATACACCTGTATGGCCATCACATCGTGCTTGTTTCGGGCAAGTGACAATGCCTTCGAATAATCATGACTGTCTATAAAGTCGGATATGACGAACATTGTCGAACGCTTGCGCATGGCATCTGTGAAGTATCGTAACGCCATATCGATATCGGTACCGCGACTCTCGGGTTTGAAGTCGAGTAGCTCTCGAATTATCAGCAATATGTGTTTCTTGCCTTTCTTAGGAGGAATGAATTTTTCCACCTTGTCGGAGAAAAACAGCGCGCCGATCTTATCATTATTCTGATTTGCCGAAAAAGCCAGAGTGGCTGCGATCTCGGCGATCATCTCGCGCTTTTCCTCTCCTACTGCTCCGAATTCACGGCTGCCGGATATATCGACAAGAAGCATTACGGTGAGTTCGCGTTCTTCTTCGTATACCTTGACAAACGGTTTGTTATGACGGGCCGTAACGTTCCAGTCGATATCACGGATATCGTCGCCGTACTGATATTCGCGTACCTCCGAAAACATCATTCCCCTACCCTTGAAGGCCGAGTGATACTCGCCGGCAAAGATGTTTTGCGAGAGTCCGCGGGTTTTGATCTCAATTTTGCGAACTCTTTTAAGAAGTTCTTTTGCGTCCATATCCTATCAAGGCACTTGCACCTTATCGAGAATTTCAGTGATTATCTCGTCGGTGGTGATGTTGTTTGCCTCAGCCTCGTATGTGACACCGATGCGGTGACGCAGCACATCATGACATACGGCTATTACATCTTCGGGCACAACATATCCGCGGCCGCGAAGGAAGGCATATGCTCTTGCCGCACGGGCAAGGCTTATGGACGCACGGGGCGATGCTCCGAAAGCTATTATGCCGGTGAGGTCATCCAATCCGTAATCTGCCGGAAAACGTGTGGCGAACACAATATCGACGATATATCGCTCGATCTTTTCATCCACATATATCTGTTCGACGACCTTCTGCGCCTCGATTATCTCCTCGGGCTTGAGAAGAGGACGCACGGTGCGGCGTTCATTGGATATATTCTGTCTTATTATGATTTTTTCCTCGTCTTTTGACGGATAGCCTATTACGACCTTCATAAGGAATCGGTCTACCTGGGCTTCAGGCAACGGATAAGTGCCTTCCTGCTCGATAGGGTTCTGTGTCGCCATCACAAGAAAAGGATCGTCGAGAGAGAATGTCGTCTCACCGATGGTAACCTGTCTTTCCTGCATGGCCTGAAGCAGGGATGACTGCACCTTGGCAGGTGCGCGGTTGATTTCATCAGCCAAAACGAAATTGGCGAATATCGGGCCTTTCTTTACCTGAAAGGCCTCGTTCTTAACACTGTATACCATAGTGCCGACAACATCGGCAGGCAACATGTCGGGAGTAAACTGTATTCGACTGTATTTTGCGTCGATAAGCTGGGCGAGTGTTTTGATTGCCAATGTCTTGGCAAGACCGGGGACACCTTCAAGAAGCACGTGGCCATTTGAAAGCAATGCTATGAGAAGCGATTCCACAAGGTGCTTCTGCCCCACGATGGTCTGATCCATACCGTGGGTGATGATGTTGACAAAATCGCTTTTGGATGCCACGAGAGCATTCAGATCGCGAATATTGACTGATTCACTCATAAGTGTTAACAGTTATTGTTGTTATATTTGTTAATGTCGAGACGTAAAAGGGCTATCCTTATTACCGATACAAAATTACTAATATAACAGATGAACTGTTAACAACTAATGTTAAATTTACCTATTATTCCTTTAACAGATACTATACTTAACATTTTTTGGCCTAAGAATCGGGCTATTGTATACCCCGAGCATTAGCATTACAACTTGTATTTTTTACTGAGTTCATTTAGCAAACGGCGGGCCTTGGCATCTGTCTCGGCTTTAGAATCCTCCATAAAGCTATCTTTCTCGGGCACGAGTACTTTAGTGCCGGGTGCGATCTTATTAGGGTCGCCAAGATTTGGATTGGCGTTATAAATGAATATCCAATAGTTTTTTACACCATAATGTTCACCAGCGATTATCGCCAGATAGCGTTTGCTCGAAACTGTATCATACACAGGTTCCGACTTCTTGGGCGCCGGTGCCTCGGAGGTATGTTCGGAAACCGTGGCGACTTCTTGTATTGCAGATATGGTATCAACATTCATAACAGTATCTGCCGGACTATTGACTATCGATACTACAGATAGAGTATCCTCGTCGAACACCAGATCCTCTTCGGCCGGCAACTCGTACTGAGCCATATATTTACCGGCGAAGTATCCACCTACAAGGCCTGCTATAAGCCCTATAAGGATCCCAAGCATAAGCCACATGCCATGGTTTGATTGCGCCTGCACATACACCACTCTCTCCTGTGCTTCGTCTGGTTCTCCGGATTGGCGACATACTTCTGGTTCTTCAACAGGATTCGCGGGGTGTTCTTTTTCCGGCTCAAGTTCATCCGTTGATTCCCCTTCCGGCGACTCGTCAGGTTCAATATCAGCCGGTTCATCATCCGGATTCTCCATATCCGGCTCAGTCGACATATCTGCATCTTCGATTATTTCATCGGCGATCTCAGGCTTAGGTTTATCAACAGCCTCCGGCTCGGAAAGATCGCCATGCGCTGTCTCTTCGGCTGATGATGTTACAGGTACGGCCGAGGCAGCGGCTTCAACTTTCATTATCTCTTCGGCCGCACCCTCATTAAGTTCAACCGCCTCAAATGCAGCAAAAGGCTCATTGGCAATAGCAGCAAGATCATCATCGGCTTTGAATCGCACAGGTGATTCAGGGTCTTCACCTCGTATAAATTCTCCGACACCTTTTATCTTGACACTTTCTCCTTCAAGCAAAGCAGATTCTATTGCAGCAAACAATTCATGCAGGAATTTTCGTGCCTCGGCAGGCTGCACATCTGCTTTTTCGGCAACGAGAGCAATAAGCCGAGGCAAGTTAATCGTTTCATTCATGGCTTTCAAGAAGTTTCTTACGCAGCATAGCTGCCGGTTGGAATTCTACGGTTATCTGCGGCGGAAGCATCATACGCCGCCCCGTCACCCTATCAGTAACTATTTCTTCGTCGGCTTTTATGGTGATAAAAGTACCGAACGATGGTATCGCTACCGACGAACGCGATACGGCAGCAGTGCGCAACACACCGGCAAATACATCGAGCAACGCCGATGTACGTCTGGTATCGTCGCCAAGCGTACGGGATATACGTTGTACAAGTGTTTTGGAATCCATTTCTATGAAATTTCAAGTTGTGGGCCGTTAGTTCATTTAACGGTTATTATATCATCAAGTTTTGTAGTATATAGATGCGAACGATGCTCGCCGCGGACAAGTCCGTCTACCGGCGCATAGGCGGCAACATGCACTGTGTCATGAGATATGGAAGTCGAGTTGATACGATCCAGCACATCCATAAGACGGTTGCGCCGCACACGGATCTGGGCATCAGTGAACAATGACCGTCTAACGGCATTTTCACTGACTATTTCAGGAATAATGACTCCGGCTTTTTTATAGGAATAACCTTTACGATACACCGATTTAAGACATTCCGCAGCCATGGCAGTCATATCCATAGTATCTGATGTAGCCTCAGGAAAGCAGCGGTGAGCCGAATTGTAATACTGGGCCATATCCTCCCGAAAAGCATTTGTATGGATGAATACCGACATGGATACAGCAACAGAATGCTGTTCGCGGAGTTTACGCGATAAGATGGTGGCAAAAAGCGATACAGCCTGTCTCAGTTGATCAAAATCGGTAATCATGGTGCCAAACGAACGCGAACAACACATCTGCCGCTTGCCCGACTCCGTCATATCAAAAGTTATACACGGCTCTCCGTTAAGCTCGCGCCAGGCTCTGAGACCGGTCACATTAAGCATACGTTCGACATTCGTACGTGGCATGTCGGCAAACTGCAAAGCGGTTTCAATACCGACATTTACAAATTTTTTATTAAGTTTCCGGCCTATACCCCATACATCTCCGATATAAGTGAGTTCCAACGCCTTACGACGCGCATTATCGTCCGGAATAATACAGCAGCCTCGATAGCCTGAATATTTTTTTGCGAACCTTGCCGCCACCTTGGCCAATGTCTTTGTAGATGCCAAGCCCAATGAAGCCGGTATTCCCGTATCTCTGAGCACCCTTCGCACTATCTCACGGCCGAGAGGCGCAAGTTCATCATATTTCAGGCCTTCCATACTTATAAAAGCCTCATCTATGGAATAAATCTCAATCTCGGGCACTATTGAGGCCAAAGTCGCCATCACCCTCGACGACATATCGCCGTAAAGACGATGGTTGCCCGATAGTACGGCTACATTGTTACGTTCACAAAAAGTTTTTATCTGATAATAAGGCATCCCCCGCTTTAGCCCTATTGTCTTGGCCTCATTGGACATAGCGACAATACAACCGTCATTATTCGAAAGAACCACAACCGGGCGCCGACGCAACGAAGGAGAGAACACCCGTTCGCACGACACAAAGAAGTTGTTGCAGTCGATAAGGCCAAGCATGACTATTATATCGCAAAAGAATCAATGAATATTCGGATTACGGCGATGCTTTTTTATTGTATATGTCACCACTCCCCATACTTCAAACCGACACGTCGGAGTCACAAGAATCGGGTCGAAAGCCTCATTGGACGGAATAAGCCAGATCTGTCCTTGGCGCAGTTTTATACGCTTTAGTGTGAAATCGCCGTCAAGGCAGCACACAGCAAGATCTCCGTCTGCCGGCTCGATCGAACGGTCGACCACCAATATGTCGCCCGGTTCAATCCCTTCATCTATCATTGAGTTCCCCTCGACGCGCGCATAGAACGTAGATGCCGGATGCCTTATCAGCTCATGATTCAGATCTATCGACTCAGACATATAGTCCTGAGCAGGCGACGGAAACCCCGCCTGCACACCCATCTCCGCAAATGGCAGAGACATGCGGCTTGCCGTATCCGGACGAAATATTTCAAGAGCCGATTCAGACTTTGACATAGTGGATCGGATAAAGTGAAAATTAAATCAGAAAAGCTCTTCGCGTATCGCATAACGCGGACGATGCTTCACTTCAACAAATATCTTGCCTATATATTCGCCCACAACACCTATGCTCATAAGTATCAGACTGCCGAGAAACCACACCGACAGTATCAGAGACGTCCACCCCGATACCGTATGGCCATGTGAATATGACAACAACGCCCATATCGCCACTATGACATCAATTACCAGCAGAATAAATCCGAGGTAAAATATATAGCGCATAGGCTTGGCCGTAAACGATGTAATTCCGTCGATCGACAAAGACAGCATCCTGGACAGCGGATACTTTGTCTCTCCGGCCATACGGGCTGTGCGAGGATAAGTTACGACCGCAGTAGGCAGGCCGATACGAACCACTATACCACGCAGATACATATTGCTCTCGCCATACTCGCCGAGCAGATGGATAGCACGGTTAGACATAAGTCGGAAATCAGCATGGTCGTAAACTGTCTCCACACCCATAGCCTTTTGCAATTTATAGAAACAGCGTGCCGATGTACGTTTGAACCATGTATCGGAATCACGCGACGAACGCACGCCAAACACGATCTCACTGCCCTGCCTGAATTCCTTCACCATCTTGATTATGGCTTCAGGATCGTCCTGCAGATCGGCATCAATGGTCACGGCGCAATCGCATCGATCCATGACAGTGTTCAAACCGGCTATCAGAGCGTTCTGATGTCCTGAATTATGGGCAAAAGATATTCCTTTTACAAGCGGATTATCTTTGTGCGCCCCACATATTATAGACCATGTGTCATCGCGGCTGCCATCGTCGACACACAGCACATACGAATCAGGGGCGATAAGGCCGTCGGAATCCATACGCAACAGCAGTGCTGTAAGGGTACGTAAAGTCGACGGTAAAACTTCCTGCTCGTTATAACAAGGAACGACGATGGCAAGACGCGGCAACATAAGTTATAATTTTAGAGGGCTTTTAGAAGGTGTTCAATATGCACGGGCAATAATCACACGACGCTTTGACGGCTTGCCGGTTACCATACATAGGCCTTCTTCCTCCTCGCCGTCGAGAGGTATGCAGCGTATAGTAGCCTTTGTCTCGGCCTTGATGCGCTCCTCGGTTTCGGCAGTCCCGTCCCAATGGCACAGGAAGAAGCCGCCGTCCTCGATTCGCTGCTTGAACTCATCATAAGAATCCACTTTATATATGCGTTGGTCGCGCATTTTCAACGCTTTCTGATAGATGTTCTCCTGAATTTCCTCAAGTAGATCACGTACAGCTTCGGGGAGTCCTGCAATCTGCATCTCCGACTTCTCGAGAGTGTCGCGGCGCATCACCTCGACCGTACCTTTCTCGAGATCTCTTGCTCCGACGGCAAGACGCACCGGCACACCCTTCAGTTCGTAGTCGGCGAATTTGAAGCCGGGACGGCGCTTGTCGTCATCGTCATACTTGACGCTGATGCCGAGCTGTGCGAGTTGCTCGATAAGCGGTGTGACGGCCGAGGTGATCTGCGCAAGCTGTTCGGCATTCTTGAAAATAGGCACAATGACAACCTGTATAGGAGCGAGATGCGGGGGCAGCACAAGACCGTTGTCGTCGGAGTGAGCCATAATAAGCGCGCCCATGAGTCGGGTCGAAACGCCCCAGGAATTGGCCCATACATATTCGGGCTTATTTTCCTTGTTGACGAATGTCACATCAAACGCTTTTGCAAAATTCTGCCCCAGATTGTGCGAGGTGCCGGATTGCAGAGCCTTACCGTCCTGCATCATGGCCTCGATGGTGTAGGTGTTGAGGGCACCGGCAAAACGCTCGGTCTCGGTCTTGACTCCTATCACCACAGGAAGGCCCATGTATTTGCGGGCAAACTCGGCATAAAGATTTATCATCTGCACGGTACGGGCTTCGCTTTCCTCGGCTGTGGCATGAGCGCAATGGCCTTCCTGCCACAGGAATTCGGCGGTGCGCAGGAACATACGGGTACGCATTTCCCAACGCATCACATTGCACCATTGATTACAGATAACCGGGAGGTCGCGGTACGAGTGGATCCAGTTCTTGTACGTACCCCATATAATAGTCTCGGAAGTGGGACGCACAATAAGTTCTTCTTCAAGTCTGGCCTCAGGATCGACCACCACCCCTTTGCCATCCGGATCATTTTTAAGGCGATAGTGAGTCACCACAGCACATTCCTTGGCAAAGCCTTCGACATGCTCGGCCTCACGGCAAAGGAACGATTTTGGGATGAGCAACGGAAAGTATGCGTTCTGCACACCTGTCTGTTTGAACATCTTGTCGAGAGTCTGCTGCATCTTTTCCCATATTGCATATCCGTAAGGCTTTATTACCATACAGCCGCGTACAGCCGACTGCTCGGCCAGATCAGCCTTCACAACCAGCTCGTTGTACCATTGCGAATAATTTTCCTGACGCTTTGTCAGGTGTTGGAGTTCTATTGCCATTGTTTCAGAATGTGTTATTTTGCAAAGTTACTAATTTATATCTATAAATGCGCCGTTCAATCGTTTTTTCTACGCTTCACTCCGGCCATCTCAAGCATACCGTAATCAGGTATGATGAAAATCTCGGCACGACGGTTGTGAGCACGACCGACTCGCGTAGCATTCGACTCGCGTGGCTCATCCTTTCCGATACCATAGGGAATCACATTGGTATCACGTTCGCCGGCTATCTGCCACAGACAATCATCTATGGCATTGGCACGTGCGGCCGATATTGAGTCGCTGTACCGGTCATCTCCGGTATCGTCGGTATGTACGGCCACAAGCATCTTATATTTCTGCGGTTCCCGCACCACGACTCCAAACGGACGCAGCAATTCGGCCGCATCTGATTTCAGCTCGACGGATCCGGGCGCAAAAAGATCGGCACATGGTATGGTGATCTCAATTACCTCGCCGTCCCTTAAACTCTCAACCGCAAATTTGCTTTTAAGCATGTGACGGCGCAACTGATCCATAGCCGCGACTACATACGGCCTGGCTTTGCGAGGCATCTCGGGAGTGGCTATGTTATCGTCTATGCTCATTTCGAGTACATCATCGGTCTGTGCGAATACAGACGAAGGCATTATGGCCGCCAATGATATAATAAGAGCTTTGGTTAATCTTTTCATTTTTTCAGAGGAGATGATACAATGTCATATCGACAGTGATGATTCATATTCGAGGTATGCCGACAGCAATGGCGCCACATGTCCGGGAGCGAGTTTGGCGCCCTTGTCCTTGCGCAGCATACGCAATATATAGTCGCGCAGTTCGTCGATATCGGGGTCTTCTTCATCATCACCGTCAAGGTCTATGTCGAGCAGGCCGTTGGCCTCGTAGTAATCGTATACGAGGTCAATTAAATTAAGCAGCTCGTCATCATCATAAAGAGCCGCCAGCTCAGGGTCGGTATGCTTGCGGATGAAAGCTATCGCTTCGTCTTCGTCAAACTCCATCATTTGCATTCAGTTTAAATCGGTTATTCCATCAGGCAGATTCATAGTGATAGTATGTCGTATTGCGTCTATGCCAATGACAAGATCCTCTGCAAACGGCACAAAAACCGTTTTGCCATCAGAAGAGACCACATGCATCAGAATATTGGCGGTTGAATCGTCGATGGTTCTTATCTCTCCTATATGTGAATCGTTGTCATATAGATTATATCCGCACAGGTCATAAAGATAGAAACCATCGGCAGTATCCCCTTCATCTTCCTCAAGATCATCCTGCAACGCATATATCTCCTTACCGGTAAAGGCAGCGGCCTGCCTCTCGTCGTCCACGCCATCAATCTTCACAAGCCATGCCTGTGAACCACGCTGACGGACAGTATCGACATAAAACGGCACATATATGCCGTCGATATCGAATATCATACAGCTGAGATCAGAAGGATTTATATCAATCTCTGCTGAAAACTCGCCCTTAATACCATGAGGCTTTATGACATCACCTATATCAACAAGCGACTCTGCCTTTATCATTTTTTCTTTTTCTTTTTACCGGCCGGAGCGATTATCTGGAAATCATGCAGATGCATTTGTGACGGGTCGATACGTATCACGCCATCAGTCATCTCGTATATATCTTTGAAAATTTTTTCATCATCCACACCTTCCGGACTTACGGCAAGCGCCATTTTCTTCATATGATCGGCAAGCAGATACACCAATTCGTCACGCTCTTCACCAGGTCCCATTCGGGCCGCCTCGGCAAGCATGAGTTCCAGATGACACCCGTACACGCGACGATTGGCATGGCCACTGCCGAGTGCCACCGGCTCGGGAGTCTGCTCGAATTCCTCGGGCTTGACAAGTTCGAACGGCAGATCCACATCAAGCTTGAACCCGCTCATTATTGCCAGATGGTCCCACAGTTTGCGACGATAAACCTTTTGGTCGGTCTGCGACGGAAACAGCACGCACATGGCATCCACTATAGAGCGCGCACAACGGGTGCGCTCCTCACGGTCTTCGATAGTAAGACAATGATCAAGCATCGACTGTATGTTTCTGCCATATTCAGGAAGCACAAGCGGCTTCATATGATTATTATATGTGAGCATCATAAATTCTAAAAAACATACAAAGTTACATCATTTCACGCCATTACCCAAGGTAATTAAACAAAGTTAACAAAATGCCTAATATCCTCAATATATTTCTGCAAATTTTAATACATTTTATTTGGGCATTAGAAATTAAATCAGTAACTTTGCGCCATATTTTTTCAAAATGGAGATGATCATATCACATTCCGTCCTGCGTAGAACGACAAAGCCGGCAAAACGAAGTCGGCACACGTATTCTGCCGCGGGTTTTCTTTTTAAATCCTTATCGATATAAGATATGACCCTCCGCACACTCCATACCGCTCCGCATAGCGCACACGGCCACAACAGCCGCGCATACGGAGCGGCACCTTGTTATTTATGTGACCCTTCATACAATATCATTATAATTCTAACAAAGTAAAAAAGATGTCATCTTTGCGATTTAAAGTGGTTGAAGAAGCATTCGACCGCAAGGCCGTAGCTGTGGAGATCCCCGCAGAACGTCCCGATGCCTACTATGGTAAGGCCGTATTCAACCGCAAAAAAATGTACGAATATCTGCCAAAGGATACCTACGACGCACTCATAAGTGCCATAGAGGACAAAAAGCCCATATCGCGCTCATTGGCCGACAGTGTCGCCGAAGGCATGAAGCGCTGGGCTGTGGACAATGGCGCACGCCATTACACCCATTGGTTTCATCCTCTCACCGACGGCACTGCTGAAAAGCACGACGCTTTCGTCGAGCCGGACGGCAAAGGCGGCGTTGTAGAGGAGTTCTCAGGCAAATTGCTTGTACAACAGGAACCCGATGCATCGTCATTTCCCAACGGCGGTATCCGCAACACATTCGAGGCTCGCGGTTATTCGGCCTGGGACATTTCATCTCCGGCCTTCATTCTCGATGGCACATTATGTATCCCCACTATCTTTGTATCATATACCGGCGAGAGCCTCGACTACAAGACTCCGCTGCTCCGCGCGCTCAACGCTGTCGACCGTGCGGCTACAGATGTAGCACGCCTGTTCAATTCAAACGTAAAACATGTGAGATCATATCTAGGATGGGAGCAGGAATATTTCCTGGTCGATGAGGCACTTTTCTCGGCACGTCCCGACCTTGTACTCACAGGGCGTACACTTATGGGGCATGAGAGCGCCAAGAACCAGCAGCTTGAAGACCATTATTTCGGCGCCATTCCATCGCGTGTGGAAGCTTTCATGCTCGATCTGGAGATAGAATCGCACCGTCTCGGCATACCGGTAAAGACACGCCATAATGAAGTAGCCCCTAACCAGTTTGAGCTTGCTCCGATATTTGAGGAAACCAATCTCGCCAACGACCATAACCTGCTTGTCATGACACTTATGTCGGAAGTGGCACGCCGCCACAACTTCCGCGTGCTATTCCACGAGAAGCCCTTCTCGGGCATCAACGGCTCTGGCAAACACAACAACTGGAGCCTCGGCACAGACTGCGGCGACATGTTGTTCGCGCCAGGCAAAACGCCG
Source organism: uncultured Muribaculaceae bacterium (assembly GCA_910577355.1). GTDB lineage: Bacteria > Bacteroidota > Bacteroidia > Bacteroidales > Muribaculaceae > CAG-873. The sequence goes on along the minus strand of CAJTMY010000032.1, from coordinate 12,898 downwards.
GACGACAACCTGCGTTTCCTCACATTCATAGTGAATGTCATGGCCGCCGTACACAGACATAACGACTTGCTCAAGGCGTCTATAATGTCGGCCACAAACGCACATCGCCTCGGCGCCAACGAGGCACCGCCTGCCATCATCTCGATATTCCTAGGCAGCCAGCTCAGCAATGTGTTCAACAAACTTGAAAACGCCACACCGGAACAACTCTCCGACCTGTCGGCAAAATCGGGTCGTTCGCTCGGTCTCGCACAGATACCGGAACTCCTGTTGGACAATACTGATCGCAACCGCACTTCGCCATTCGCTTTCACCGGCAACAGGTTTGAATTCCGCGCAGTGGGCTCGTCGGCCAACTGTGCCAGCGCCATGATAGCACTCAACGCGGCAGTAGCCGACCAGTTGACTGCATTCTACAATATTGTGAAAAAGCGTACCGATGCCGGCGAAAACCTCAAGGACGTCCTGCTCGATGAGATCCGAGGCCTGTACAAAGCATCCAAAGCCATCGTATTCGACGGCAACGGATACTCGGACGAATGGAAGGAAGAGGCTGCACGCCGCGGACTTGACTGTGAGACATCGGCACCAAGAATATTCGACGCATATCTCCGTCCTGAATCCGAAGACATGTTCGGACGTACCGGCGTATTCTCGCCCGTCGAACTTCAGGCCCGCAATGAAGTGAAATGGGAGATGTATACAAAAAAAGTGCAGATCGAAGCCCGTGTGCTCGGCGATCTCGCAATAAACCACATCATCCCCGTCGCAACACGTTATCAGTCGCTGCTTGTCGACAATGTAGTAAAACTCAAAGAACTGTTCCCCGGAGTAAAAGGAGCCAAAGTAGTAGCCCACGACCTCGATACAATAGAGAAGATATCACGCCATATGGATATCATCAAGACCGAGACCGACCGCATGATCGATGCCCGCAAGGCAGCCAACCGCATTGATGACGAGCGCGAAAAAGCCATTGCATATCACGACAATGTGGTGCCGCCCATGGAGGTTATACGCCGTCACATAGATAAGCTCGAACTGATGGTTGACAACGAGATGTGGCCTCTGCCAAAATACCGCGAGCTGCTCTTTATCCGTTAAACGATTTCATCCTATGGAACCACTGAAGCACGAGTGCGGCGTAGTCCTGATACGCCTGCGCCGACCTCTGCATTATTATAAAGAGAAATACGGATCCTACTCCTATGCCCTCGACAAGCTATACCTCATGATGGAGAAGCAGCACAATCGCGGTCAGGAAGCGGCAGGTATCGGAGTAGTCAAACTGCATGTCCCTGCCGGGCATGAAAACATATTCCGCGAACGCGAACTTGGCAAAGACGCGATTCCCAAAATCTTCGCCTTTATCGGTTCGGAAATTCCGGCCGACATAGACAATCTGCCGGCCGACGAAGCAGAGGCTTTCACACCTTTTCTGGGAGAAGTATACATGGGACACCTCCGATACTCCACGACAGGCCGTTCAGGGATAAGCTACACCCATCCGGTACTTCGTCGCAACAACTGGCGCTCGCGTTCGCTGATGCTTTGCGGCAACTTCAATATGACCAATGTTCGCGAGATGTTTGAACATGTGGTATCATCAGGTCAGCATCCGCGAATCTACAGTGATACGAACATGATTCTTGAACAGGTGGGATACGCGCTAGACAAGGAGAATCACCGTCTGTATCGAGATCTGCGCGACAGCCTCAACGGTCCGGAACTGGCAGAAGCGATAGAGGACAGGCTCGACCTGGCATCGGTACTCGAAAACGTGACACCCGGTTGGGACGGAGGCTATGTGATGTGTGGCGCCACCGGCTCGGGTGACATTTTTGCCGTGCGCGACCCTCATGGCATACGTCCCGCGTTCTATTATTATGATGACGAAATTGTGGTTCTTGCCTCAGAGCGGCCGGTGATACAGACTGTATTCGATGTACCTGTAACCTCGGTTCGCGAACTTGGTTTTGGCGAGGCATTGATCGTCAACAAGGCAGGAGATGTATCCACGAGACAGGTATTGCCGGCAGGCGACAACCGCCGTTGTTCGTTTGAGCGCATATACTTCTCGCGCGGGTCTGATGTCGACATCTATCGCGAGCGCAAGGCACTTGGCGAAGCATTGGTGCCGACTTTGCTCAAAATGGTGAATTATGACGTCGACCACACAGTATTCTCGTTCATCCCAAATACTGCCGAAGTAGCGTTTTTCGGCATGATGCAAGGTCTTGAAAAGCGCCTCGACGAATGCAAGCTCGCCGATATCAGCCGCCTTATCGCATATGGAGATGCCACCGACGAAAATCTGCGCAGAGTATTGTCAAGGCGCGTGCGTGTGGAAAAAATAGCCATAAAGGATGTGAAAATGCGCACTTTCATAGCCGATGGCTCATCACGCGACGATATGGTGGCCCATGTCTATGATGTCACATACGGAACGGTGGAGCCCGGAGTCGACACACTTGTAGTGATTGATGATTCGATTGTCCGAGGTACTACGCTAAAACAATCGATTCTACGTCGGCTCGACCGGCTGAAACCACGCCGTATCATTGTGGTAAGTTCATCGCCTCAAGTGCGATATCCCGACTATTACGGCATCGATATGTCTGCTCTTGAACAGTTCATAGCATTCCATGCGGCTATCAGGCTGCTCAAAGAGACAGGGCGCGACAGCATCATACACGACACATACCGGCAATGCATAAGACAGCGCGAATTACCGATTGAACAGCGCCGCAACTGTGTGAAAGCCATATATGCACCGTTCTCCGACACCGAGATCTCAGAAGCGATAAGCTGTATGCTCACCGAAAATACAATCCAACCTATCAACGCCAAGGTAGATATACTATATCAAAGCCTCGAAGGCATGCACATGGCTATTCCCGGCCATCCGGGCGACTGGTACTTCTCGGGCGACTACCCTACCCCCGGCGGAAACAGACAGGTGAACGAAGCCTTTATAGACTATTACGAGAATAACTTCAAGTAAGCAGTGTTATTATCACAGTGGCCCGGCA
>CAJTMY010000032.1:0-9856 GCA_910577355.1 uncultured Muribaculaceae bacterium | reverse complement strand
CCTGAGACTGCCGGGCCACTGTGATAATAACAAGCAAAAAAATAGGTGATTCCATCAGGAATTAGTACCTTTGTGAAATATTATGAAATTCAGACTTTCATCAGAATATAAGCCTACGGGCGATCAGCCACAGGCGATCGCGCAGTTGAGCGAGGGCATCCTCGACGATATTCCCGCCCAGGTGTTGCTCGGCGTCACCGGATCGGGCAAAACTTTCACAATGGCAAATGTAATAGAGCGTGTGCAACGGCCTACCTTGATCTTAAGCCACAACAAGACGTTGGCCGCACAGCTGTATGCCGAGATGAAAGGATTTTTTCCGGACAATGCAGTAGAATATTTTGTATCGTATTACGATTATTATCAGCCGGAAGCCTACATACCGTCGGTCGACAAATATATCGAGAAAGATCTGATGATCAACGATGAAATCGATCGTCTGCGTCTCGCCACAACATCGGCTCTGCTGTCGGGCCGCCGCGATGTGATTGTCGTTTCGTCTGTATCGTGCCTGTATGGAATAGGTAATCCTGATGAATTCAACGCCAATATAATACCGGTGGCGGTAGGCCAGAAAATAGCACGCAATGCGCTGCTCCGCAGTCTGGTGAATTCGCTCTACGCCCGCAATGAGGTGGAGTCGCGCCGAGGTACTTTCAGAGTGAAAGGCGATACTATCGACATAAGGCTCGCGTATGAGGAGATTGTGCTGCGCATAGTGCTGTGGGGCGATGAAATAGAATCAATATCCACACATCATGCCGAAGATATGCGCCTACTCGGACGCCACGACGAATTCCGCATCTATCCGGCCAATATATTCGTGACCTCGCCAGCACGACAGCAAAGCGCCGTGGCTCAGATACAGCTCGACCTCGGCGAACAGGTCGAGGCATTCCGCCGCGAAGGCAAACCTCTTGAAGCCCAGCGCCTTGAAGAACGTGTCACATACGATGTGGAGATGATCAAGGAACTTGGCTATTGTTCTGGGATCGAGAACTACTCGCGCTATTTCGACGGTCGCGAGCCCGGTATGCGGCCGTTCTGTCTGCTCGACTATTTCCCGAAGGATTATCTCACTATAATTGACGAAAGCCACGTCACCGTACCCCAGATACGTGCTATGTGGGGAGGAGACCTGTCGCGAAAGACTAATCTTGTAAATTACGGTTTCCGTCTTGCGGCGGCGCTCGACAACCGGCCCCTTACTTTCGACGAATTCGAGAGCATGTCGCATCAGGTGATATATGTATCGGCCACTCCTGCCGACTACGAATTAAAAAAGAGCGAAGGTGTGGTAGTAGAACAGGTGATCCGTCCTACCGGGCTGCTTGATCCGCTCATCGAGGTGCGTCCGTCGCTCAACCAGATCGACAATCTTATGGAAGAGATAACCATGCGTGTAGAACGTGGCGAGCGTACACTTGTCACCACCCTCACAAAACGCATGGCCGAAGAGCTGAACGATTATCTGCTCAGAATGAAATTCAAGGCGGCATATATACATTCGGATGTGGACACAATGGATCGCATAAAGATACTTGACGACCTGCGTGCCGGCACATTCGATGTACTGATAGGCGTGAACCTGCTGCGCGAAGGGCTCGACCTGCCGGAAGTAAGCCTTGTGGCGATTCTTGACGCAGACAAAGAGGGCTTCCTGCGTTCGCGCCGGTCGCTTGTACAGACCGTAGGGCGTGCGGCACGTAATCTGAACGGTATGGTAGTAATGTATGCCGACCATATAACGGACTCAATGCAGCAGACCATCGATGAGACTGAGCGCCGGCGCACATTGCAGATGGCGTACAACGAGCAGCACGGCATCACACCACAAGCCATCGTGAAGGCCCGCAATGCCATCGTGGGACGCGAGGATCCGGATGATGTGGCACAGGCTGCTATATCTAAAGGAAAACCACTCCCGGCAAAAGAAAAACATAAAATGCGGGAGAAAACTCCGGCCGTGCAATATGGCTATGAATATACCACATCGGTCGATATAGCGGCCGACCCTGTCATTCCTTATATGACAGCTGATGAACTCGAACGTTCTGTCTCGCGCCTGCGCGGGCAGATGCTCGCTGCCGCCAAAGAAATGGAATTCATCGAGGCCGCACGCCTGCGCGACGAAGTCATAAAGCTTGAATACAGACTTGAAGAAATGCGTAAAAAGCAATAATACGGCATGAGCGAGTTCAAAGAAATAGATTATAGTTCGTTGCGGATTACCGACTGGCTGCCCACATCGGTCAAAGAGATGAAGGCACGAGGATGGAATTATGTGGATGTCGTGTTGATGAGCGGAGACGCATATGTCGATCATCCATCGTTCGGAGCCGCCGTGATAGGCCGTGCGCTCGAAGCAGCCGGATACCGCGTGGCTATCGTTCCGCAGCCCAACTGGCAGGATGATCTGCGCGACTTCAAGAAATTCGGCCGACCGAGACTCTTTTTCGGAGTGTCGGCAGGAGCCATGGATTCGATGGTGAACCATTATACGGCCAACCGCCGTAGACGCTCTGATGACGCATACACACCCGATTCACGCCACGGCATGCGTCCCGACTATCCAACCATTGTATATTCCGACATCCTGCGTCGGCTATTCCCTGATGTACCTATTATTGCAGGCGGTATCGAGGCATCGTTGCGCAGACTGTCGCATTACGATTACTGGCAGGACAGGTTGCGGCCATCAATTCTCACAGAATGCGGCGCAGATATGCTGCTGTACGGTATGGGAGAGCGAAATACCGTTGATCTTGCCCGTCGTCTCGATGGCGGAGAGTCTATCTCTGAGATTGTCGATCTGCCACAAAGCGTGGTGCTCCGACCTATCGACGAGATGCCGGATACAAGTGATAGCCATAATATAGTTCTCAATCCATGGGAGATTGTGATGAAAGACAAAAAAGCCCAGTCGGCAAATTTCAAGCATATCGAGCAGCAGAGCAATGCGCTTGACGGCGGAGCGACACTGTGGCAGGCTATCGGCGATATGGTTGTGAAAGTGAATCCCATGCTGCCGGCAATGGCCGACACTGAGATCGACATGGCATTCGATCTACCCTTCACACGTCTCCCGCATCCGAGATACAAAGGCAAACGCATACCGGCATATGAAATGATCCGACACTCGGTCAACCTTCACCGCGGATGTTTCGGTGGATGCGCGTTCTGTACCATCTCCGCACATCAGGGTAAATTCATAGCATCAAGGTCTCCGGAGTCCATATTGCGCGAGGTGAGGCAGATATGCCGCATGCCCGACTTCAAAGGATATATATCCGATCTCGGCGGTCCGTCTGCCAACATGTATTCCATGCATGGCAGGAATCTTGAGGTATGTCGCAAATGCCGCAAGCCTTCGTGCCTTCATCCTGTGGTATGTCCCAATCTCAACACCGACCACTCGGCATTGCTCGACATATACCGTAAAGTCGACGCTTTGCCTGCCGTAAAGAAATCATTCATCGGGAGCGGTGTGCGCTACGACCTGTCTATGCACTGGACAGGCGATCCGAAAATTGACTCAGTAAACCGGCAATACAATGAAGAATTGATAGCCTTGCATGTATCGGGGAGACTCAAAGTCGCCCCCGAGCATACTGAGAACTCCGTACTTGGTATAATGCGTAAGCCTTCCTTCGCCCTGTTTCACGATTTCAAAAAAATATTTGAGCAGGTCAATCTCAGGCATGGCCTGCGGCAGCAGCTTATCCCATACTTCATTTCATCACATCCGGGATGCAGGGAAATCGATATGGCTGAATTGGCCGTAAAGACCAAGGATCTTGATTTCCACCTCGAGCAGGTACAGGATTTCACGCCTACCCCCATGACTGTCGCTACCGAAATATACTATTCGGGATACCACCCTTATACAGGAGAGAAAATATATACCGCGATCCGGCCGGAACAGAAACTTGCACAACGCAAATATTTTTTCTGGTACGACCGCACATATCGCCTTGATATCGAGCGCTCGCTGCACCGCCTGCACCGCCCAGATCTTATCAGGAGACTCTTTTACCGATAATCAGCCATGGAATACGACGTCTTTATCTGCTATTCACGTAGTGATTCGGCAATAGCCGAACAAATATGCGATGCATTCGATGCCAACGGCATCAAGTACTATATCGACCGTAAGATGCAAGTCGGCAGCGAATTCACAGACCAACTTGCCAAGGTCATCTCAGGAAGTCGTCTGTTCCTGTTTCTCGTAAGCGAACACTCCACATCATCGTTTTGGGTGAAGTGCGAACTGCACTATGCCTTGACGACGCGTCTCTCAGAAGATTTTGTATTGCCTTATATCATTGATGAAAAACCGATCTCTGATGGTGTCAGACTGATGATATCTCCGTTGAATCAGTTCAATATATTCCAGCATCCTATCCAGCCATCACTGATAAACAACGTACGTGGGCTTCTCAAGTCACAATCTCCACAAGAGAAGGGTCACGCCGCTACACCTTGTCCGTCGGAATTTGCCATACAAGGCATGAAGATGTTCTCCGAGAACAAATTTGAAGAAGCATTTGTGAATTTTACCATAGCAGCCGAACAAGGACACACGCAATCACAATACCTGCTCGGAGTATGTTATGAAAAGGGACATGGAGCTCCGCGCAATATGATGATGGCGGCCCGCAATTACCGCAAGGCGGCCGAGAGCGGACATCCTGAAGCCCAGGCAAGACTTGGAGAGCTGCTGTATGATGGTTATTATGTGGCCGGAGATTATGGCGAGGCGGTAAGATTTTTCAGACTTGCCGCCGATAAAGGCAATCGGGATGCACAGGTCGGATTGGCCAGATGCTATGAATGCGGACTCGGCGTGGCACAAAGCATCAGAAATGCCCGTATATGGTATTCGGCGGCAGCTCTTCAAGGTAATGCGGAAGCCATGAGAAAGCTTAAATCGCTGAAATAAGCACTGTTTTCATTGTCAGGACTCAGACGTCTCCTCAACAAGATATTCAAGAGCCTGCATTCGTTTTTTGAATAGTTCTATATTGGTGCGGTCTTCCTCGCTTACACCACAGATATCAAGACCGCAATGACTGCAATATATGCTGTCGGCGGGATTGGTGTGTCCGGCGGGACAGATATAACGCGCCTGTCTGCCGAAAATACCTTGCCGCGATTCAATGCGCCCGAGTTCCGGCAACTCGTCCAATGCTGATGCAAGACGTTTCATAGCGACAAGCTCCGTTTCATCATATTCACGGCGGTAGACATCTATGACATTTAGCACCAGACGCATATGATTTTGCGACAATAACATAAGAAGACGCCTCGCATCGAAAAGGCCACACTCACGTATCAGCTTCACAGCAGCGCCGGTATCGGTATCCACATCATCATATATGGTATCTATCGCCTCCTGAAATTCCACTGAGGCAAGATATCTCGGGAACTCCTCTACGGCGACATCGTGCAGCGTATCCCGGTCGGAATCATCTATGGTGAGTGCTGTAAGATATTTACCGTAGAGCAGTCGGCATAATCCTCGCATTCCGCTTTCCGATATATATTGCCAGTTGGATTTTGTGGGGTAGACATCAACTCGCTGCAACAGCTCCATGTATCGCTGTCGCAGCTCCTCGGTCTTGATATCCCGGGCTGAAAAGATCACTTCACTTTGATTATTCCTTGTTCGGTGATAACGTAATGTACCGGCACATCAAAGTCATCAGGCTCTATATCATCGCATAGCTGGCACGCATAAGCCACACCGATAGTCACTGCATCCGTATCTCGCAACAGACGGTCGTAAAAACCTTTACCGCGACCGATGCGGTTTCCATGCCGGTCATAAGCTACACCGGGTACAATTATCAGCTCGATGGCGGCTACATCAGTCACTTCATCCCCGTCGGGTTCCTCGATATTGAAAGCGCCGAGATGCATGCGGCTACGGTCGTAAGGCAATATATCAAGATTCACGCCATTGACACGTGGCAGAAAGAAATGCTTGCGTTCGTGCCAACGGTCGATGAACTCGCGTGTAGACAACTCATCGGGCAGCGAATGATACATCAGTATATTGTCGGCGAGCATAAAAGCTGCCGTCTGCTCCACCAGCTCAAATACTCTGCGGGCAGCATCACCGCACTCAAGCGGGTTCATCAAACTCTTGCGTGCTTTAACTCGTGCGCGTATCAACTCTTTATTCATCTTCTTTTAAAACGTTAACCGGTGCACTGAGTTTATCTGCGATACCTTCCTTGAATTGCGCCAAGGCCTCCTTCACAACAATGTCTTCCTTATTGACAATCTCAAAATAGGCATTCATGCCAAGTATGTCGCGAGCTATCAGCGCCCTTAATTGGTTAACAATAAGTGATGCCGAATTGTTGATATAATACCAGCGACGTGGCACGCCGTTGTCAGCAGCATATCGTACAAAAGCCCATAACAGCACATCTCTTGCCGGTAACTTTTTAAGCAGTTCGCCTACTGTTCTGGCTTTCGACAGATCTTCACGGTTAAGGTCTGCATATTCATAGGCAAACTTATTGAGCAACCCACCGTTAGCCACCTGAAAATAATAAGACGTAAGACCTGTGGTATCTGACGGCACAAATACATCCGGCATTATACCGCCGCCACCGTATACAACACGGCCATTCATGGTAGTGAAGATATTCTCTTTATCAAATTTTATGGAATCAGCACTGAATACCTCACCGGTAGAATAACGATCGACAATCTCTTTTTCATAATTCATATTCTTGCCACGTTCGTATGTCTTCTGTATGCAGCGGCCCGACGGAGTGTAGTAACGCTGCACTGTAAGACGTATCTGAGACGAATCTGGAAGCATGAACGGACGCTGAACCAGGCCTTTACCAAATGTACGGCGTCCGAGAATAAGACCGCGGTCATTATCTTGGATAGCACCGGCGACAATCTCTGATGACGATGCTGTGAACTCATCTACAAGGACTATAACCGGAGCATCGATAAAACTTCCTGAGCCGTCGGCCATCCAGTTGGCGTTATCACGCATATTGCGGCCCCGCACCTCCACAATATTCTGCATCGGATCAAGGAATTCATTAGCAATCAGGATAGCCTGGTCAAGCAAACCGCCCGAATTACCACGGAGATCTACAATATAATTTGTAGCGCCCTTGGCTTTGAGCGAAGAAATCGCCTGCAGAAACTCAGCATAAGTGTTGGCGGCAAATTTGCTGATACGGACATAACCCACACTATCTTCGATAATATAAGAGGCATCCACAGAGACCGACGGGATCTCGCCACGTATGATCTCAAAATCGAGCGGTTGCTTGGAACTGCTACGTATCACTGTGACCTTCACTACGGAACCCTTCTCGCCACGCAGATATCTGAATACATCCTCGTTGGTGATATTCTTACCGGTAAGTGGTTGGCCGTCAACAGCCACAATACGATCGCCCGGCAATATACCCATACGTTGGGCCGGCCCCCCCGACACGACTTCCACCACACAAATCGAATCGGACATGATCTGGAACTGAACCCCCACACCATAGAATGAACTTTCAAGATCGCGATTCATTCTGTCAAGGTCTGTCAGAGGTATGTAGACCGAATGCGGATCAAGATTCCGCACAATCTCGGGTATGGCAAGTTCAACAAGAGAATCCGGATCTATCTCATCCACATACTCTTCTTCCACCATCTCGAATATGTTGCTCAGTTTCTGTTGGGCCGGAGAGATCTGATCACCGTCCGCAAGAAGATAGCCGAGCCACATGCCGGCTACAAGCAGGCATGCGCCTGCAAGAGGCAGCCAATATGTTAATTTTGATTTCTTATCCATTCTTGTCAATCCTCAAGATTGCTCATATGCGTACATTCCACACCTGCGCGTCTCAACAGATCTATTCCATCGGTAATACGATACATTTCATTGAACACTACACGGGTTATACCGGCCTGAATAATAAGTTTCGCACATTCGACACAAGGCGACGCCGTTATATACAGCGTACTGCCATCGCTAGAATTGTTGCTGCGTGCCACCTTTGTTATAGCATTGGCCTCGGCATGCAGTACATAAGGCTTTGTAACACCGTCGACATCCTCGCATACATTTTCAAATCCCGCCGGAGTGCCGTTATATCCATCGGAGATTATCATCTTGTCCTTCACTATTATAGCACCGACCTTGCGACGCTCGCAATAAGAGTTCTCGGCCCATATACGTGCCATACGCAGGTAGCGTTTGTCCAATATATCCTGCTTATGTGATTGAATTTCCATGTATCTTACGGTATTTCATGCAAAGTTAACAACATTTTTCCATTCAATAAAACATTATTTGCAAAAAAAGTTTTAAAAACACTTGTAAAATCGTATAATTTGTCTAATTTTGCAAAAGAAAACCCTTAAGCGTATGAAAAAGCTATACATCCTTTTTACACTCATTTCCATAGCCACATCCGCATCGGCCGACAACTGGCAGCCACTCGGCAACGCCATAGTCACCGATGGATGGATCACGCCCGGATATGTCGATGACGAGGGCCATCAGCTCAATCCGGCCGACTATCCATTTGAAGTAGCCATAGAGGAAAGCATGGAATCGCCTGGAATATACAGACTCATCAATCCGTTCTGCACAGACAAATTTCACCTCAGTGAGTTCAATCTCGACAAATCCGGCAATGACTTCAACATAGTAATTGATGCCCGCGACCGTACATTCGTTATCTTCCAGCCACAATACTGCGGCTTCACCGATGAAGATCCGGAATCGGGAAACGAACTCGGCCAATACCCATACTATATATCCGATATGGGCACATACATGTACAACCTCGGTCAGCAGCGAGAGGTGATCAACATGCTTAAATGCGCCTCGACCATGAGGGGCAACACCATATATGTGCCGCAGCCCACTTTCGGTATCACAGTCGACAACGCCTCACAGGCATGGGACGGAGACGCAACCATGATATCTACAATCACACTGCCCGATAATTTCGACGAAGAGAGCGAACAATGGGAATCATTCGGAGTGGCGACAATGATAGATGGATGGATCACGCCCGGATGGAAAGACGAATCAGGCAAACTTATCAATCCCGACGATCACCCTATCGCCGTAGAGATAATGCAGAATATTGAGAATCCCGACATCTACTGTCTTGTCGATCCATTCCACGAAACAGATTTTGCCATGGTACACCAGAATCTCACACAATCGCGCACACGCATCATTATTGACATGACAGATCCAGACTTCGTTACCGTAAAACCGCAGACAGCCGCATTCGTAGCCCGCGAAGAAAACGACATACGCCAATATTTCATCACAGAGGCAGGCCACTATCTTCTCGCTAACGGCCGTACACCATACGAGATAAAAGAGCAGAATCACAACGCCACCTACTCAAACGGCATCATAACCATTCCTACTCCATTGTTTGCATTCGAGCTCAACAGTTCATACAAACAATGGACTGCCACACACCCCACATATATATACATGCCTGGCGCGGGTGTACGATCAGTCACCTGTGATGCATCAGCCCCTGTCGAATACTACAATCTGCAAGGCATGCGCATTGAGAATCCGGAGGCCGGCCATATGTATATACGCCGGCAGGGCAGTCGCTCAGACAAAATATTCATAAGATAATACTACCGATATACAATTTCAGCAAGGCGTTCTGCGGATAAAACAGAACGCCTTGATTCGTATTTAATATAAAAACAACGACACCGATAAAAAAACACGCAAAAAACTTGCACACGCCAAACAAAACAGCTAACTTTGCACTCGCAAACCCGAGGAAAGATGCCGGAGCGGTCGATCGGGACGGTCTCGAAAACCGTTGTACCCTTA